>CANJCB010000015.1 GCA_947473305.1 Rhodospirillales bacterium | reverse complement strand
GCACCAACAAGTAAAGCTCCACGGGCTTCATGCTCCCGCCCCTCGTCCCAAATCGGAAACGATGGGCTTACCACTGGCAGACTTTTACGCCGCCATCAGCACCACTGCGGCGCCGATCCGTGGCCTACAATCGCACCGCCGCTCTCATTGGGCAGCGTATTCGCCATGTCGGTTCCCCGCGACATCACCGGCCGCTGGATATTTTAGGCTCGATTCCCGCAAGCGGCTAGTGTTTACCCGACCTGCCCGGATGGCCACTCTGTCCGACTGAGAAGCCTTTGCGGTAAGATGCGGTACGGGCTGCTGTCGGGCCAGGGACTAAGAGGAACACCCTCGATGAAGACGTTGCGTGAGAAAAGCGGCGAGGTTCGGATGCCGGAAGGACCGGTGGACAGTCCTGCGGCCTGGATGGGCCGGGATCTAGCCGGATCGACGGCTTGGCAATACCGGGTCGACGGGGCGGATCTCGCGGATCTCGAGG
Organism: Rhodospirillales bacterium; assembly: GCA_947473305.1. Taxonomy (GTDB): domain Bacteria; phylum Pseudomonadota; class Alphaproteobacteria; order ATCC43930; family CGMCC-115725; genus CANJCB01. The sequence goes on along the minus strand of CANJCB010000015.1, from coordinate 97,349 downwards.
CCGCCATGGCTTCGGTGAGGCGGAAAGGCCTGAAGCTCATCGATGTCCGGCGCGAGGATTTCCCTCTGCCGCGCTTTTCCCGGAAGCTGGTGGAACTGCGCCATGAGCTTCGAGAAGGGCGCGGATTTTTCCTGATGCGGGGGTTGCCGGTCGATCACCATGCGAAAGAGGAAGCCGCTCTTCTCTATTGGGGCATCGGCGTGCATCTCGGATATCCCGTGAGCCAGAACGCGCGGGGGCAGATGCTGGGACATGTGATCGACCTCGGCATCAGTTCTGACAAGCGCAAGCTCTCGGACGGGAAGCAGCACGACGCGCCGTTTTTCCTGCACACCAAGATCCGCGGCTACAACAGCAACGAGCGGCTGACCTATCACGTCGATTTCGCGGATCTCATCGGGCTTTTGTGCCTGCATCCCTCCCGCAGCGGGGGCGAGAGCGTCATCGTCAGTTCGATCGCTATCCACAACGAGGTGATGCGCCGCCGGCCCGACCTGCTGCCGGTGCTTTACGAGCCCTTCTACATGGATCGGCGCGGCGAAGTGCCGGCGGGCAAGCGCCCCTATTTCCAGATTCCGATCTTCCAATGGGTCGCGGGCAAGCTGCTGAGCTATTACTCCGGCGGCCATATGCGCAGCATCACCAATTTCCCCGAGTTGCCCCAGCTCGAAGGAAAGCAGCTGGAGGCGATGCAACTCATCGACGATCTGGCGAACGACCCCGATCTCCACCTCCAGATGGTGTTGGAGCAGGGAGACATGCAGTTCATCAACAACCACACGGTGCTGCACTCCCGCATGGGCTTCGAGGACTATCCCGAGCCCGAGCGGAAGCGGCACCTGCTGCGCCTCTGGCTGGTGACGCCGGACGGGCCGGAACTCAGCGAGTGGTATTACGAGCGTTACGGCGCCGGCCGCCGGGGCGGCATCTATGTCCCCGGCGCGAGCGAGGTGGCGTCGCTGGAGCCCTAGGCTTTCGCGACCCTCTCCGCCAATGCCTTGCCCACCTCCGCCGTGCCGGCCGTCCCGCCGAGGTCGCGGGTCATGGGGCCTTTCTCGCGCATCAGGGTCTCGATGGCGTTGACGATGGCGGTTCCTGCCGCCTTTTCGCCCAGGTGATCGAGCATCATGGCGGCGGACCAGATCTGACCGATCGGGTTGCAGATGAACTTTCCGGCGATGTCGGGGGCGGAGCCGTGGACCGGCTCAAACATCGAGGGATGCTTCTTCTCCGGATTGATGTTGGCGCTGGGCGCGATGCCGATGGAGCCCGCGACCGCAGGGCCGAGATCGCTCAGGATGTCGCCGAAGAGGTTCGAGCCTACCACCACGTCGAACCAGTCCGGATGCTGCACGAAATGCGCGCAGAGGATGTCGATGTGGAACTGGTCTGTCGTGATCCCCGGATAGGATTTCGCCATCTCGGCGAAGCGTTCGTCCCAATAGGGCATGGTGAAGGTGATGCCGTTGGATTTGGTGGCCGAAGTCACCTTCTTGCGCGGCCGGTTCATCGCCAGCTCGAAGGCATAGCGCATGATCCGGTCGCAGCCCTGGCGGGTGAAGACGCTCTGCTGGGCCACGAATTCCCGGTCGGTACCGGCGAACATGCGGCCGCCGGCGCTGCTGTATTCGCCTTCGGTGTTTTCGCGAACCACCAGGAAGTCGATATCCGCCTCGGTGCGGCCGGCCAAGGGCGAGCGGACACCGGGCATCAGCTTGCAGGGCCTGAGGTTCACATATTGGTCGAAGGACCGGCGAATCGGGATCAACAGACCCCAGAGCGAGACGTGATCGGCGACGCCGGGCCAGCCCACCGCTCCCAGGAAGACGCTGTCGCTCTCGGACAGCTGGTCGAGCCCGTCCGCCGGCATCATCGCGCCGGTCTTGAGGTAGGTCTCGCAGGACCAGTCGTAGTCCTTATAGGAAAGCTGGAAGCCGAAACGGGTCGCCGCGGCGTCAAGCACCCGGATCCCCTCGGGAACCGTCTCCTTGCCGATCCCGTCGCCGGGGATGACGGCGATCCGATATGTCTTGCCCATCTTTGGTCCTTCGCACGAATTCGTCTGGCGGGAGATTACACCGGATTTGCACAAGAAAAAGGCCCCCGGCACAGGGTGCCGAGGGCCTGTCCGATTTAAGGATCAGCCAAAAAGGACCAAGGCCGTCCGAAGCGTGATCCAGGCTCCCCAGAGGACGGGGATCCCGACAACAAGCCAGGCCACCAGCGCCTTGAAGCTGAAGCCGCCCCGGTCGATGCCGAAAGAGCCGCTTTGCACAAGGCCCGTGGCCTTGGTCTTGGCTTGAAGCGCGGCCACTTCTTCGGGCGACATGAACCACTTTTCCGCCACGGGTCGGATCATGAGGTTGCAGAAGAATCCGACGATCAGCAGTGCGGCCAGCACATAGAAGATCGGGTCATAGACATGGTCCCGCGAAATCCCGCCCGCGACGCGCGTATCGTGCATGTAGTTTACGATCACCGGCCCGACGATGCCTGCCGTGGACCAGGCGGTGAGAAGCCGCCCATGGATGGCGCCGACGAACTGAGTGCCGAACATATCCGCGAGATAGGCCGGCACCGTGGAAAAGCCTCCGCCATACATCGAGGCGATGACGCAGAAGGCTGCCGCGAAGATCGCCAGCGCGTGGAAGTTCGCCAGCGTCACCAGCGAGCCGTAGCAGGCAAGCCCCAGCAGCATGAAGATCATATAGGTAGCCTTGCGGCCGATCTTGTCGGAGAGCGACGCCCAAAAGAATCGTCCCGCAATGTTGAAGAGCGAGAAGAGACCGACGAAACCCGCGCCGATCGCCGCCGCCAGCGCCTTCTGGGGATCGGTGAATTGGGCGAAGCCGACGCCGGCATCGCCGAACAGCCTGCCGCCGAAAGTTTCCTGCAGCATCGGAGAGGCCGCGCCGATGATGCCGATCCCCGCCGACACATTAAGGCAGAGCACCGCCCAGATGAGCCAGAATTGCGGGGTCTTATGGGCGTCCTTCAGATGGACATGGCCCGAGGTGATCATCGCGCTGCGGGACGTGGGTGGGGTCCAGCCTTCCGGGACCCAACCGCTGGGCGGCACACGGTAGCTGAAAGCGCTACCCATCATGAAGACGACATAGATGACGGCCATGGCGATGAAGGTCTCGACCACGCCCACTGACGTCGAGGTCTTGAAGTAAGCCATCAGGTTATTGGCCAGCGGCGAGCCGATCATCGCGCCGCCGCCGAAGCCCATGATCGCCATGCCGGTCGCCATCCCCCGACGATCCGGGAACCATTTCACCAGCGTGGAGACCGGGGAGATATACCCCAGGCCGAGGCCGATCCCGCCGATGACGCCGGACCCGATCCACATCATCCAAAGCTGATGCAGATGGACGCCGAGGGCCGAAATCAGGAGGCCGCCGCACCAGCAGAGCGCGGAGACGAAGCCTGCCTTGCGCGGTCCGGCCCGTTCGAGCCATCCGCCCCAGGTCGCGGCCGAGACCCCCAGGATCACGAAGAAAAGCGTGTACATCCAGCCGAGGTCGAATTGCGACCATTCGCAATTCGTCGCGGTGAGCGCGCCAAAGGTGCCGGCGGTCTTGTCCCAGAAGGTCGTGGCCGGGCCGTCGCAGACCGCCGCCGCTTTGCCTGTTGCGGTCGATACGGCCCGCGAGAGCGGCAACCAGAAGACGCTGAAGCCATAGGCCATGCCGATGCACAGATGGATCGCCAATGCGGCGGGTGGCACCAGCCAGCGGTTGAACCCCGGTTTGGCGATAATTCTTTCGCGGTCGAGCAGTCCCGGCTCGGCATATCCGACGGTACTATCCATAGACGTCATCAAGCTTCTCCCAAGGTGCAATAAAAAGATGCAGGCCTTCACAGCCGGTTGCCGGAGCTTGTCTCGCCCTTACGATTAACCGACTGACTTTATGGCAAGATCTGTCACCGTGACTTCCTCGATATCCAAGCGTATCGAAACCCGACAGTTAATACTAGCGAGTTACTTTGATCGCTCTTCAGAGGTAAAGCGAATGTGACAGGCTGAATATTCGCGGTGGCTCCGGCCATCCGCCGTGATATAAATTAAGTCAGATATCGCTTAGGCGGGAGACACCCCATGACCAAGATCTGCCGTGAAATCATCGACCATCCGAGCGCCTGGACCAGCCAGAGCCTCGGCGGTAAGGAAGCCCTCGTCCAACGGCTTTCCCCCGCCCATCTTGCGGCGATCGACGAGTTGCTGGCCAAGACCCGGCATCTGCGTCCCCAGGCGGTGACCCGCGAGCAGTTCGACCATCCGGCCCTCAATCCCTTTCTGAAAAACCTCTTCGAGACGATCCAGAACGGCGTCGGCGTCGCCATCGTCCGGGGCGTGACGCGGGAAAAATACTCCGAGGAAGATTTTGAGCGGATCTATTGGGGCTTCGGGACGCATCTTGGCGTTGCGGTGACCCAGAGCGCGCTGGGCGACCGCCTGGGCCATGTCCGCTTCACGCCGGTGGGCCCCGACAACCCCGCCGGTCGCGCCTATCGCAGCAACCGGGAGCTTGATCTCCATACGGATACCAACGAGATCGTCGGTCTCATGAGCGTCCAGAAGGCCAAATCGGGCGGCTTGAGCCGGCTTATCAGCTCGCTTGCCATTCATAACGAGATCCTGAAGACCCGGCCTGAACTGCTGGAGGTGCTTTACGAGGGCTTCTATTACGCCACGACCGAGGCGCAACTCACCTCGGAGCCGATCACCAAGTTCAAGGTCCCGCTCTATTGCTATGTCGATGGCAAGGTGAGCTGCACCTATACAAATACCTTCATCTATCGCGCGGCCGATATGCTGGGCGGGATGCCGGACGACCTGCGGGAGGCGATGGATTACATCACCGAACTGACCCACCGCCCGGACCTGATGCTGGAATTCACCATCGAGCCCGGCGAGATGGCGATCTGGAACAATTTCACGCTCCTGCACGCCCGTACCGCTTTCGAGGATTATGACGAGCCGGAACTGAAGCGGCACCTGCTGCGGCTTTGGGTCGACGTGCCGCAAGGCCGTCCTGTCCTGCCGGTCTACCTGCGCAATTCGCAGCTCTATCAATTCGATCCGGTCAAGCACCGCTCGGAATTGGCTCCGGCGCAATAAAGCAGGGGGAAGCGGCCTTAACCGCCGCTCCTCACTGTCGCGGCAGGCCGGTTGAATGTCTCGCTGAAGAAGGCGAGCATTCCCGGGAGCGCGCTCCCCCAAAACTCCCATTCGTGCCCGCCATCTCCCGAAGTGACCCGGACCGGCACCCCGATTTCCCGCAGCTGCTCGTAAAGCTTCGGCCCCTCGGTCATCACGCCGCCCAGGTCCTGGCGGCCGAAAGTGATGTAGAAGGCCGGGGGATTGGGCATGCCTTTCAATCCGGCGGCGAGGGTCTGCGGCTCCGACCGGATGAATTTCTCCACGTCGATCGGGGCCGGGAAGGCGCTCGCAAAGATCCGCTCGACCCGGGGATTTTTGGCGATCTCCGGGGTCATCTGGCTCCAGAAGGCGCCGCTGAGGCTCGCTGCCGCGACATAGCGGTCCGGATGCATCATGGCGAGCCGGAAAGCGCCGAACCCGCCCATCGAGATACCGGCGATGGCGCGGCCCGACCGGAGCGTGCTGGCTTTGTAGCGGCTCTCGATCCAGGCGGCGATGTCCTGGCCGATGGCGGTTTCGTAGTCTCCGGCTCCGCCCTCGGCGCGGGAATTCACGTACCAGCTATTCTCCGCATCCGGCATGACGAGGATCATGGGAGCGATCTGGCCCGCTGCGATCATCTCGTCCGCGACTTCGCGGATATGGCCCGCATGGACCCAGTCTGCGCCTTCACCCTTGGCGCCATGGAGGAGATAGCCCACCGGCAGAGGGCCTTTGGTCGCTTCGTAATCGGGCGGCAGATAGATCCAATAATGGAGCGGGGTCCCAAGCGCCGGGCTGGGAAAGCTTTCTTCCCGGATGATTGAGGGTTCGGCAGCCGTGGCGGTCGCGAGCAGTCCTGCCGTGACGCATAGAATGGTGGCCAGGATGCGCGTCGCTCGGATCATTTGCGTCCTCGGGATCTTCACCCTTGAAAGATAACAGCAGCTTACCGCGAGTTCACGCGCCTTTGATGCTCTCTTTACTTTTGAACGCCTATGATCCGGCCGCGTTTCATCCTGACCGGCAGCGAGGAATTCCACAGGCATGAGCGGCTTCGCCAGTCCGGAACCCAAGGTTATTCCGGCCAAACGCGACCCGCGCCTCGATTTCTTCCGGGGCGCTGCGATGTTCGTGATCTTCATCGCCCATTGCCGGGGTAATGTCCTCTGGGACTATATCCCGCCGCGCTACGGGCTCAGCGATTCCGCCAATATGTTCGTTTTCCTCTCGGGCATGGCGGCTTCCATCGCTTTCGGGGGAAGCTTCCTGCGCCTGGGCTTCGTCATCGGGACCGCGCGTATCCTGCACCGCTGCTGGCAGCTCATGGTCGCGCATCTGGGGTTGTTCTTCACCTGCGCCGCAATCGTGGTCGCGGGATCACGCTTCTATGGCGACTGGGATTATATCGACCAGCTTCAGCTTCATCGCTTCTTCGACGACACGCCGGGCGCGCTTCTCGATCTCTTCACGCTCCGCTACGTGCCGCATTATTTCGATATCCTGCCGGTCTATATCGTCGTTCTGGCGATGGTCCCGATCGCGATGCTGCTGGCGCGGATCCACCCGCTGCTGGTGGTCGCCTCGTCCCTGGCGCTCTATGGCGCGGCTTGGGCGTTCCAGATCAACCTGCCTGCCCATGCGGATGAGCAGAAGGAGTGGTTTTTCAATCCCTTCGCCTGGCAGCTCATCTTCTTTACGGGATATTCGCTGCGGCGAGGGTGGATCAAGGTTCCCCTCGACTCTCGCATTCTGATGACCGCCGCTGTCGCGGTGCTGATCTTAGGTCTTCTCATCTCCTTGCATGTCGTCTTCGAGAACAGCATGACGATCGATGCCTTGCGGCTCTGGATCATCGCCCATAGCGACAAGACCTATCTCGATCCTTTGGAATATTTTCATTTCCTGTCACTCGCCTATGTCCTGGTGGTCCTCTTGAAGGGGCGGGAGGAGATCCTGCTTTCGGCTCCCTTGAAGCCCTTCGTGAAATGCGGTCAGCAAGCTCTGGCGGTCTTCCTTTCCGGCATGGTGCTGTCGCATGTGGCGAGCATGGTCTTCGATCATGTAGGGACCGGCTTCATGCCGCAGGTTCTGATCAACGCCGTCTGCTTCTCGCTGCTCTTCGCCGTGGCCTATGGGGTCGCCTGGTTCAAGGGGACGCCTTGGAAGAGCCGGCCCGCTCCAGCCTCGGACGCGAGGCCTGCCGAGATCGCGCGGCTTGTGCCGACGAAGCTCGCGTCGTAACGCATGCAGACCGATGTGCGCGGCCTCACCATCACGGCGGCGGATCCCAGGACAGCCGCCGCCCTCGACGCCACGATCGAAGCCTATTGCGGGTTTCGTCTCGACACCGGCGATCGTCTCAAGGAACTGCTGGCGATCGAGTTCCGTTTCGCCCTGGGCCATATCCTGCGCGGCTATTTCATGCTGCTGTTCGGGCGGCGCGATTTCGTGCCCAAGGCGGAGCGTTCGCTGGAGGAGGCCTGCCGGCTCATCGAGGGCGCGACCCCCCGCGAACGCGCCCATCTGGAGGCGCTGCGCCGCTGGACCCAAGGCGATCTCAAGCGCGCCATCGGCTGGTGGGAGAAAATCCTTGAGGAAGCGCCTCGGGACTTGCTGGCGCTGAAACTCGCCCAGCATGGGCATTTCTATCTTGGCGATGCCGGCGCGATGCGGGCATCGGTGGAACGCGCGCTCAAGGCTTGGGCTCCCGAAGTTCCGGGCTACGGATATGTGCTCGGCTGCCGGGCCTTCGGGCTGGAGGAGACGGGCGATTATCTGGACGCCGAACGGGTGGGGCGCGAGGCTGTCCGATGCAATCCCGCGGATGCCTGGGCGGGTCACGCAGTCGCTCATGTCATGGAAATGCAGGACCGCCTCGACGAGGGCCTCACTTGGATCGGTGAGCAGGAGTCAGGCTGGTCGGCGGTCAATAACTTCATCTTCCATGTCCATTGGCACCGATGCCTTTTCCTCCTGGCAAAGGGGCGTTACGACGAGGTGCTTGAGCGCTACGACCGCGAGGTGCGGGCGGAGTCTACCGAGGACCAGTTCGACATCTCGAACGCGGTCTCGCTGCTCTGGCGGCTGGAGCAGCTCGGCGTCGATATCGGGGATCGCTGGGCGGAACTGGCCGCGCGGTCCGTGGCCCATCTCGCCGATCACTGCCTGGTCTTCGCGGATATGCACTACGTCATGGCACTTGCGGCGATAGGCGACACATCGGCCCTCGATGCGTGGCGGAAGTCGGCCCGCTCGTTCTGCGATTCATCGAGAGAGACCGCAGCGAAGATCATGGCCGAGGTCGGGCTTGATCTCGGCGAGGCCGTCATCGCGCATCGTCAGGGCGAATGGAGCCGGGTGGTCGATATCCTCGCGTTGAAGGAGGTTGAGGTCAGGAGCATCGGCGGCAGCCATGCCCAGCGTGATCTTTTTCACCGCCTGCTGATCGATGCGGCGATCAAGGCCGGACGCAGCGAAATCGGGAAATCGCTGCTTGAGAAGCGGCGCCAGGCTCGACCCCAGGAAACCTGGGGTCGGACCCAAATGGCGCGTCTTCTGGTTTAGCTCACCATCAGGGCGAGCTTGGGATCGGCGGCGGGGATCGGTGCTTCGGGGAGACCCAGTTCTTTCCGCACGATGTTCGTGCCGCGCACGATGGATACCATCTTGTAGAAGGCGTGCATGCGGCTCATGCCCTGGCGCCCGAAACCGCAGTCGGTCGAGAGGATCAGGCGTTCCGGCTCGATCCATTTGAGCGCCCGGCGAATCATGTCGGCCACCTGCTCCGGCCGCTCGACAGCCAATTGCCGGTGGCTCACGACCCCGATGCAGATCTTCTTGTCCTTGGAGACGCCCTTGCCGATGATTTCCAAGTCCTGGCCGCCGTCGTCGGCGGTCTCGAAGGTCAGCACATCCACATCGAGCTTGTTGAAGTAGGGCAATGACTGGGCATAGCTGTGATGCTCATGCTCGACCCGCTGGGCGGCGGGACTGCCCCAGCAGGTGTGGCACCAGACCTCGGTCTTGTCCCGGAGGCCCTTGACCTCGCGATTGAAGGCCTCGACGTAGAAATCGGGGCTCATGACCTGATCTTCCACGATGCCGACAGTCTCATGGATGCAGGGCTCTTCGACCTGGATGATGGGGCAACCCGCATCCGCAAGTTCGTGATATTCCGCGTTCATAACGTCCGAGAGATCCATCACTAGGTCACGGCGGTCCTCATAGTGCTGGTTCGCCATGAGGCCTTCGACGATCTGCGCCGAGATTCCGCCGAGCTTGACCGGGCGGCAGGTGCAGCGCTGAGCGATTTTCCAAAGCCGCGCATATTCCAGGGGACCGCGTCCTACCTTGGCCGTCACGTTATGCGGCAGGCGCGTTTCCATGACCTCGAAAAGAATGTCGCCCGGCACCTTGTCGCGATTGGATGCCAGCGGCTGGGACTTGGCCTCGCCGGGCTCCATGCCTTCCGTGCGCTCGCCCACATAGGCGAACCAGGACCGGCCCGCCACATCCATGTCGAAACGGCTGTCGCCATCCACCAGGATGTCGAGGCCGGCGCGCTCCTGGTCGGAAACCGCCACGGCCACCGCATCGGTATATTGCTCGCGGAAGGTGATGTCGGTCATGGCGTGGGAAAGCGCGCGGCCATTGAGGTTCTGGGTGAACCAGACCGGCCGGGGCAGGCTCCCCGTTACCGTGGTCGGAAGGATAAGATCCTTGGTCGCCTTGAACATGAACCGCCTCTGGCTTGTGACATCTATCTGACGCCGAGAGTGCGGGTGGACTTGTATACAGTCAAGCGGCACCGGTCAGGAGAAGATGACCGTCCGCTTGTTATTGACGACGATCCGGTGCTCGGCGTGCCATTTGACCGCGCGGGCGAGAACGAGGGATTCGACATCTCGCCCGATCGCCACGTAGTCCTCGCCGGAGAGCGCGTGGTGCACCCGTTCCACCGCCTGCTCGATGATCGGTCCTTCATCTAAGTCGTTGGTGACGTAATGGGCCGTGGCGCCGATCAGCTTCACGCCGCGCTCATAGGCCTGGTTATACGGCCGGGCGCCCTTGAAGCTCGGCAGGAAGGAGTGGTGGATATTGATCACCCGGCCGGGCAGTCTCTCGCAAAGCTTGGGCGAGAGCACCTGCATGTAGCGGGCGAGAACCACGAGGTCGATGCGCTCTTCCTCGACGAGTTCGAGAAGTTTCTGCTCCTGGCGCGCCTTGTTGTCGGGAGTGACAGGCATATGCTCAAAGCGGATGCCCTGGGCCGCGACCGTCTGGGCGAAATCGAGATGATTGGAGACGACGAGCGGCACCTCGACCGGTAGGGCGCCGATCCGGATCCGATAGAGCAGGTCGTTGAGGCAATGCCCGAATTTCGAAACCATAATGAGCGTCCGGGTCTTGGTCCGCGCGTCATGGAAGCCGAAATTCATCCCGTATTGGGCCGCCAGAGGCGCGAAAGCCGCGCGCAGCTCGGTGAGGCGCACGCCTTTCGTGGACAGGAAAGCGGTGCGCAGAAAGAATTGCCCGCTCACCCGGTCGCCGAACTGGGCGCTGTCGACGATATCGCCGCCCTGCTCGGTCAGGAAGGTCGCGACCGCCGCCACCACGCCGATCCGATCCGGGCAGGAAAGCGTCAGGATATATTGCCCGGTCTCGGTTCCATTGGTTGACATCGCATTCACCGGCTTGGCTACGGGAACCCGATTGTGCGGGTTCCGCGCCTTCCTTCAAGCGTTTAAGGGTCGCAGGCTTAGGTCGTCAGCCATTGTGTCCAGCGCTCGCGGATCTGGCCGAGGCGCGGGGCGAGCCAAGCCGAGTCGTGGCGGAAGCTGATCTTCGCATTGTCGGGATAGGAGGGGGTGAGCTTCGCGCGTTCGGGTGGGACCAGCGGCACCGCATCCGGGTTCATCGGCCCATAGGGCAGGAGCGTGGTGAAATCCGCCTGGGGCTTGGGCTGGATCGCGATATCGACGAATTGCCAAGCGACCGAGGCATTAGGATCGCCCTTGGGCACGCACCAATAGGCGCCGTAGTTCTCGGCCTGGTTCCAGACGACCTCTAGCGGTACGCCGGTGTCGATCAAGTCGTAGGCCCGGGCGCTCCAGATCGCGATCATATCGACCTCGCCGTCGCGGATGAGCTGCTGCGACTGGTTGCCTTGAGTCCAGAAGACTTTCACATGAGGCTTGATCTCGCTCATCTTCTTGAAGGCGCGGTCCAGGTCCATGGGATAGAGCTTGTCGATGGGCACCCCGTCCGCCAGCAGCGCGAAGGCGAGGCAGGTAAAGGAACGATCATAGAAGCAGCGGCTCCCCGGAAATTTCTTCACGTCCCAGAAATCGGCCCAGCTCTGCGGCCCGCCATTGGGGAACTTGTCCTTGCGGTAGCAGATATTGGTCCCGAGCGAATAATTTCCCGCGCCGTATTCGAGAACGACGCCCGGCGGGACCTTGTCCTTATGCACGAGGGAGAGATCGACCTTCTCCAGAAGCCCCTCGTGCATCGCCTCGGCGAATTCGCTTTCCCCGAGTGCGGTGACGTTCCATTCGTAGTTCTTGGTCTGGACCTGCGCCTTCAATTTGGCGAAGGAGACGGGGGATACCGTCTTTACCGGGATACCGGTCTGGGCGGTGAAGGGAGTGAAGAACGCCTTGGCCCAGGACTGTTCCAACACGCCGCCATAGGTATTGGCGAAGAGCGTCTTGGATTGCGCCCTAACGATACCGGGCGCGGTGGCGACGAAAACCCCGGCTGCGGAGGCCTGCAGTATGCGGCGGCGCGTCAGATGGCTTAATGCCGTCATGGTCGTTTTCTCCCTTGGGTTTATTTTCAGGCGTTATTGATCGCTATTCTTGTCCCGTCACCGGACGTTTCTCAAGCCCAAGTGTTGCATCCGGGGCAGCACCTCGTCCCGGAAAAACGGCAGTTCGTTAAGGTAGTTCACGAAACCCAGGGCCATGCCGTTGAGGCCGCCGTCGCTCAATCGCTTGAAAGTGGCCGTGACTTCGTCGGGATCGCCGATGATCGGATAAGTGCCGATCCCACCGATGAGACGCTCTTTCATCTGCAGAAGCCTTTCGGGCGGGATCGATTGCTGCTGCTGGCGAATGCCGAGGATGGTCTCCAGCGCGGCCCAGTCGCCCATCTCGTCGACGATGTATCGGTGGAAATCGAGGGCTTCTTTCCGCGTCGGGCGACAGATCACATGACCGCTCGCATAGACACCCACCGGCCGGTCTCCTGCCATGGCCCGCAAGCTCGCAAGATCCTGCGGCAGGGTCTCGATCTGAGGGATGTTCATGAAGAGGCAATCGGCATGGCGCGCGGCGAAGGCGCGGCCGGCGGGGGAGGAGCCCGCGCTCATCATCGGGGGAGGCCCGCCGCCGTAAGGCTTTGGTTTCCCCAAGACCCCTTTCAGCTGGAAATATTTCCCCGCGAAGTCGAAGGGTATGTCCTCGGTCCAGAGCCGCTTGACGATGGCCAGCCATTCCTCGGTGAAGGCATAGCGCTCGTCATGCTCCAGAAGCTCGATGCCGAACATCTCGAACTCGCCGAGATTGCCGCCGGAGACGACATTCAGCACGAAGCGGCCCCGTCCGATATGATCGGCGGTGACGACTTGCTTCGCCGCGAAGACCGGGTTGATGAAGGGCACATGAACCGTGGCGACGACCGAGATCTCCGTCGTCGCCGCCAGGAGCCCCGTGGCCCAGCCCAGGGTCTCGAAGGACGTGCCCTCGGCATCCGTCTCGCCGCGGTAACCGTGCCAGCGGGCGATGGGCAGCAGGAATTCAAGTCCGGCCGCTTCGGCCATCCTGGCGATGGCGAGGTTGTTGTCCCAGGACGCGTCCCACCGCTCCGGGGCCTTGGTCATGGCAAGGCCGCCGGAGCAATTGGTAGCAAAAAGCCCGAGCTTGAAACGGTTCTCGTTATCGAGCCGGGTCTTTGGCCGCATGTGACCTATTCCAGGCGGCAGGCCTCGTCGAATTCGAACCGCGGGCTGCGCGTGAAGACCTTCGACGGGTCGCCATAGCCCAAATTGCAAAGGAAATTGGTCTTATAGGTCGTGCCGGCGAAGAAGGCCTCGTCGACCAGATCGTTCTTGAAGCCCGACATGGCGCCGGTATCGAGGCCCAGAGCGCGGGCCGCCAGGATCAGATACCCCCCTTGCAACGAGCCGTTACGAAAGGCCGTCGTCTCGGCGAAAGCCGGGCTGCTGGTGAACCAGGGCTTGGCGTCGGTATGGGGGAAGAGCTTGGGGAGATGCTCGTAGAAATGCTGGTCGTAGGCGACGATTGCGGTGACCGGGGCCAGCATCGTCTTTTCCAGGTTGCCGGAGGAGAGAGCGGGCTTCAGCTTCTCCTTACCTGCCGGGGTGCGGACGAAGACGATCCGCAGCGGATTACAATTGGCGCTGGTGGGCGCCATCTTCACGAGGTCGTAAAGCTCCTTCAGCAGGGCATCCGGCACCGGCTTGTCGATCCAGCCGTTCTGGGTGCGCGCGGTGCGGAAAAGCTGATCGAGGCTCCGAGAATCGAGGGATTCACTCATGAGTTTTCTCCTTGGGATTTTGCGGCGTTGATCGCCTGCCATACCCGGTGGGGCGTGGCGGGCATGTCGAAATGACGGATGCCGAGGGGCCTCAGGGCATCGATGATCGCATTGACGCCGGCCGGCAGCGCCCCCACCGCGCCCGCCTCTCCGGCGCCTTTGACGCCCAGGGGATTGGTGGCGGTCGGCTGGGAATTGGTCAGGACCTCGAAAGAGCAGAGATCGCTCGCACGCGGCATGGCGTAGTCCATGAAGGAGCCCGAGAGGAGCTGTCCGCCCTCGTCGTAGCGCATGTCCTCCAGGATGATCTGGCCCAAGCCCTGGACCACGCCGCCATGGATCTGGCCTTTGACCAGCAGCGGATTGAGCACCGTGCCCACATCGTCCACGACCGTATAACGCTCGAAGGTCACGACGCCGGTTTCGGGGTCGATCTCGACCTCGCAGACGTGGGTCCCGTTGGGATAGGTCGGGCCACCCGCGACGCCGATGGCCTTCTCGTTGAGGCCCAGTTCCACATCGGGCGGCATGAGCTGCGGCAGCCAGGCGGCGCGGGCGATCTCGGGCAGCGATATGCTCCGGTCTGTGCCTGAAACGACGAAGCGCCCGCTCGCGAATTCGATATCGGCCTCGGCGGTTTCGAGCCTATGGGCGGCGATCTGCTTGGCCTTGGCGATGATCTTATCGGAGGCCCGGATCATCGCGGTTCCACCAGCCGACATCGAGCGCGAACCATAAGTGCCGCGACCGTGGAAGACCTTGTCGGTGTCGCCCTCGACGACCTGGACTTGATCGAAGGTGAGGCCGAGTTTTTCGTACATGATCTGGCGATAGACGGTTTCGTGTCCTTGACCGTGGTTGTGGCCGCCGACGAAGAGCGTGGCGCTGCCGTCGGGGTTGAAGCGGATTTCGGCCCCCTCGTCCATGGGGGAGGGAAAAGGGCCGCCCGCGATCTCGATGGCGTTCACGAAGGAAATGCCGCGCAGCTTGCCCTTCGCCGCCGATGCCGCCTTGCGGGCGGGATATCCCGCCCAATCCGAGGCCTTGAGCGCGCGATCCATATTGCCCGCGAAATCGCCGCTGTCGTAGGTGAAGAGAAATCCGGTGCGATAGGGCATGGCGTCGAGCGGGATCACATTGCGCCGCCGGATCTCGACCCGGTCGAGACCCAGTTCATCGGCCGCCGCGTCGATCATGCGCTCGATGACGAAGATCGCCTCGGGCCGCCCCGCACCCCGATAAGGCGCCACCGGGTTCGTATTGGTGAACACGCCGAAGACCCGCGCCGAGATCGCCATCTGGCGATAGACCCCGGACAGGCTGCCGAGATTGGCGACCGAGGGCAGCATGCCCGAACCGCAGATATAGGCGCCGAGATTGGCGGTGAATTCGACCTGCAGCGCCCGGAGGGTGCCGTCGCGGTCGAGACCCAAGGCGGCTTTGGCCACCATGTCGCGACCGGCATAGTCGCTGATGAAGCTCTCGCTGCGGGTGGCGTTCCAGCGCACCGGCCGGTCAAGCTTCCTGGCTGCCCAGAGAACGAGGGCCTGTTCCGGATAGGCGGCACCCTTCATGCCGAAGCCGCCACCCATGTCGGGCGAGATCACCCGGATTTTGTGTTCCGGGACCTTGAAGATCGCTTTGGCGAGTTCGGCGCGGACGTTGTGGACGCTCTGCATTCCGCCTTCGAGGATGTAGCGCTCGTCACGGCTGTCCCAGATGCCGATATAGACGCGGGGCTCCATGGCGGCGGGGGCCACGCGGGTCACCACCATCTCGACCCGGGTCACGTGCTCGCAGGCCGCGAGCGCCGCTTCGCTGGCCGCGCGGTCGCCCGCGTCATGAACGAAGCAGAGATTGTCGGGCACTTCGGGCCAGACGGCGACGGCCCCGTCCTTCAAAGCCTCGCGGCCATCGGTGACGGAGGGCAGCATCCGATAGTCCACGAGAACCGCTTCCGCCGCATCGAGCGCCTGGGCCAGGGTCTCGGCGATCACCGCGGCCACGGGGTCGCCCACATGGTTGACGGTCCCCATGGCGAGCACGCCGTAGATCGGCTCGAAATTCGGCTTGCCCTTGGCGTCCTTGCGGCGGATCGGGACGGAGAAGGAGCCGAGCCCGTCGCGTTCCGCATCCTCGGCGGTCAGGATCATGAGCACGCCGGGCATCGATAGCGCTTCCGATGCGTCGATTCCCCCGATAGCCGCATGGGC
The DNA here is from genome assembly GCA_947473305.1 of Rhodospirillales bacterium. GTDB lineage: Bacteria > Pseudomonadota > Alphaproteobacteria > ATCC43930 > CGMCC-115725 > CANJCB01. The sequence goes on along the minus strand of CANJCB010000015.1, from coordinate 81,425 downwards.
ATAGGGGGAGCGGACGAGGACCATATACGCCGCATCGGGGAGGCGTCGGTCGTCGGTATAGCTGCCCTTGCCGGTCAGCAGCCTTTGGTCTTCGACCCGGTGGACGGAGTCCCCGATCCGGGCGCTTTCAACTTGAATAAAAGTCATGCTTTGACAACACCGTCGATGGCGGTTTCGAGAGTCTCATGCGCCGTGGCAGCCTTAGCCTTCAGGAGCGCGATGGCCTTTGCATCGGCGGCGAGCCCCTTGCGGGAGCCGGCGATCTGTTTTGTGACGATCTTGGGCGCGGGGCCGCCAAGGAGTTGTCGGCGTCTGACGAATTCCATCGGGTCCATCACCTCGGCGAAGATTTTGGCTGAGAGCTTAGGTGCGCGATGGCCTGTAGCGATCGATGCGGCGTCGAGATCGGCGGAGGTTGCGATTTCCGGCGTGATGCCCTTCTCGATATTACGGCGCACGAAGCCGCCGATAACATGATGCGACGTCCGCCAATCCATGCCCGCGTGCCGGACCAGCGCTCCGGCGATATCGGTCGCCTGCGCCCAATTGGCGCCGGCCAGTCTGCGCATGCGCTCGACATTGACTTTCAGATCTCGGAAAAGCGGGGGCAGTGTCTCGAAGCGGAGCGCCATCCCCCGGGCGAGGTCGAAGAGCATATGATGGCTGTTGCGCCGCTCCATTATGGGGAAGCCGGTAGGGCCGCGCTCGATCATCGCCACCATGCTGGCCGTCGCCAGGGCCTGGGCGCCGAGACTGCGGATATCCTCCATCCCGTCGGGGTTTTTCTTCTGGGGCATGATGCTGCTGGTGCCGCAATAGCGGTCGGGCAATTCCACCAGACCGTATTCGAAGGTGGACCAGAGGAGCAGGTCGTCGGCGAGCCGGCTGATGCTTTGCGCCGCGACCAGCAATACACCCGAATATTCCATCTCCAGGTCGTGGCTCAGGATCGCGTCGAGAGTGTTGTGCAAAGGGGCATCGAAGCCCAGAAGCGCCGATACCCTGATGCGGTCCAGGGGGAAGTCGCTGCCGGTCATGATCGCCGCACCCGCCGGCGACCGGTTCACCCTGGTATGGAAGGAGAGAAGGCGTTCGGTGTCCCGGGCGAAAACCGCTTCGAACATCAGGAGCCAATGGGCGAAGGTGGTGGGTTGCGCATGCTGGCCGTGTGTATTGCCGGCCATGACGGTTTCAAGATGCCGGGGCGCCAGATCGAGAAGCGCCTGGCGGGTTTCGGTGAGCGCGGCGAGCAGCCGGTGGAGCTGATCCCGGATGGTGAGGCGCAGCCCCACCGTCTGAAGGTCGCCGGAACTGCGGCCGAGGTGGAGCCGGCCGCCGATCTCCGGTCCATACTTATGAGTGAGGTAATGCTCGCCGGAGTGGATCCCGCCACCAGCCTCGACGCGGGCCTTCAATACGCCCTCCCGCTCGATGGCGCGCAGGCCCTTCAGGATGGCGACGCCGGTCTTCTTCGGCAGGATTTCGCGCTCGACCAGCATCACCGCATGGGCCTTGTCGAAGGCCTGGATGTTGGGGGCCATATCGGGCACGAGCTGCGATTTATAAGCGTCGAGATGCGGGAGCGGCTCTTCGGCCAGCCGGGTTCCCGGGTTTCCCTTGCCCCGAAATGTCGGCTTGCCGCTCATGAGGTCTGCCCTTCCGTCAGAAACTGCCAGACGCTTTCGGCCCGGGCGTCGTTGAACTTCGGCGCTTTCACGCCTTCTTCCTCCCGGATCGTCGGATTATCTCGTCAAGCCCCTGACGGGTTGCCGCGGATGCTTGCATTTTTGCAGTCGCGAAGGCAAGCGGGTTTGGCGGCGGCCGCGAGGGGGAACCGCTATATTCCTAAGTTCCAGTTGAGCTTGCCGCTTTCGGGCGATACACCCTGATATGATCGTCTCAGGATCGCAGCCTGACGGGTGTTGCTCACTACCAAACGAGATCGATTGGCCCTTCCATGTATACAATCGGGTTGCGTCGAAACCGCTATTATCCAATAAGGATAAGGGTCACTTTATGATTTTCTGCGTTGTCGCTGGGTCGCGGTCCGGTGATCCAGGATGGGATGGAGGTCGCGGGCTTGCGAGGATTTGACATAGTAGAGCCGTCGAGCCTGGAGGAGGCCTTCGGGCTCCTTGGCACCGGCGATCCCGCGGTGAGGCCGATGGGCGGCGGTACGGCCTTGATGCTCATGATGAAATCGGAGCTTTTCAAGCCGACGCGGCTGGTCAGCCTGCGAAAGCTCGGTGAGCCTTTCCACGGCCTTGGGGAAAGCGCGGATGGGAAATGGGTTCGCATCGGCGCGCTCAATACCTTCTCGATGCTCGACCACTCGCCGCTCATGAAGAGCCACTTCCCCATCATCTCGCGGACGATGAACACGCTCGCCAATCTGCGCGTCCGTAACGTCGCTTCAGTGGGGGGCAACCTCGCTCATGGCGATCCTCATCTCGACCTGCCGCCGGTCTGGATGGCGCTCGATGGCGAGGTCCGGATCGTCGGACCCTCGGGCGAGAGGGTGTCCGCCGTCGCCGACCTCTATAAGGGCTATTACGAGACGACCCTGGAGGAGGGCGAACTCATCACCGAGCTTCGGGTTCCCGTCAAACCCGACTGGAAATCGAGCTATACGAAGGTGACGACCCGTGCGGCGCATGACTGGCCCGCCATCGGCCTCGCGATATCGGTTCAGTTGAGCGGTCGTCAGATCCAGGATTTGCGCATCGTGCTCAGCGCGGCCCTGGACAAGCCGACACGCCTCACGGCCGCGGAGACTGTGCTGCGGGGGCGTGATATCGGCGAGGCGCTTCTGCGCGAGGCCGCGGACGCCGCAACCGAGGAGGTCGAGTTGGAGACCGATAACCGTGGCTCGCAGGAATATAAGACGCATCTCTTGCGCATTTACGTGACGCGGGCTTTGCAAGATCTGGTGAGTGAGGCGGCGCCGAAATGACCGAAGTTTTTACCAGCGTCGGGCGCTCGATCCCGCGCCTCGAAGCCCGGGACAAGGTTACCGGCCGCACCGAGTACGTGCATCATCTCCGGCTCCCCCGGATGCTCTACGGCAAGATCTTCCGCAGCGCCTATCCCCATGCGCGCATAAAGAGCGTCGACAAGTCGGCGGCCGAGGCCATCGAAGGCGTTTTCCGCGTCGTCACCATCGACGATATCCGGACGGTCATTCCCCATCCTTATTATGGGCCTGCCTTTCACGATCAGCCGATCCTGGCGGACGGCAAGACCCGCTTCTCCGGCGAGCCCCTGGCGGTTGTCCTGGCCGAGGATCCGTCCATCGCCGAAGAGGCGGCGGGTCTGATCACGGTCGAATACGAGGAAATACCTGCCGTCTTCGACGAGGTCGAGGCGATGACCTCCGACGTGCTGGTGCACGACGAGTTGAAGCCGGCTTCCACCTTCGCCGACTTGAAGCATCTGAAGGGGCGCAAGGGGACGAATATCGCCCTCGATCACAAGCTGCTGCGCGGCGATCCGGAGGCGGGTTTTGCCAAGTCGGACTTCGTCTTCGAGCATGTCTTCCGCTCGCAGCAGGTCATGCATACGCCGATGGAGCCCTTCGTTTCCGTCGCCGATGTGACCGGAGACCGGATGACCCTGCATACCGCCTCGCAGGGGCCGTCCTTCGTGCGCATCGAGATCGCCCGGCTTTTGGGCTGGCCCGAGAACCGGGTGCGGGTGAAGGTGCCCTTTCTGGGCGGCGGCTTCGGCGGGAAGCTCTATATCAAGCTCGAAGCGCTGGTGACCGCGCTATCGCTTCTCGTGCGGCGGCCGGTGAAGATTTCCCTGACCATGGAGGAGCAGTTCTTCATGGTGACGCGCCACCCTTGCACCTTTCGCATCAAGAGCGGCGTCAACAAGGATGGCAAGATCATTGCCCGCACCTGCGACATCGCCTGGAATGGCGGGGCCTATGCGGACATCGGGCCGCGCGTGACGCAGAAGGCAGGCTTCACCTCGGCCGGACCCTACGACATCGAGAATGTCAGGATCCGCTCTTCGGCTGTCTATACGAACCGGCCGCCGGCGGGCGCGCTCCGAGGCTTCGGCGCGCCCCAGACCGCCTGGGCCTATGAGCGGCACATGGACATGATCGCCGAGGAGATGGGCCTCGATAAGGTCGAGTTCCGACGCCAGAACCTGCTGCGCGACGGACGCCCCCAGGCGTCGGGTACCATTCTGGTCGATGCCGCTATCGAGAAGTCGCTCGACAAGCTGCTCGACATCATGAAGTGGAACCAGCCTTTCGACCGGGGCAGCGGACGGATCCGCCGGGGCCGGGGGATCGCGGTCGGTTTCAAGGGCATCACCTCGCCCACGACCTCGGTCGCCATCGTGAACCTCTATGCGGACGGCAGCTGCGGCCTCTTCATCGGCACGGTCGATATGGGGCAGGGCTCCGACACCGTTATGGCGCAGATCGCGGGCGAGGTCCTGGGCTTCGATCCCACGACGATCAAGGTCATCCATTCCGATACCGACGTCACCCCCTATGACATGGGGACGCTGGGATCGCGCTCCACTTTCCACATGGGAACGGCAGTACGGCTCGCAGCGGAAGACGCTAAGAAGAAGCTCGCGGAACTCGCCGCCTCGGTCGGAATGGTGCCGGGCAGCAACCAGCCGATCAGCGAGATTTTCGAGCGTCGCTATGGCATGCGCGCGGGCAATGTGATCGGCGTCGGAAGCTTCATCCCGGAATATCAGAAGCCCGATCCCGAGACCGGCCAATCCTTGAAGGTGACGCCTTTCTGGGGCGTCGGCACGAACGGGGCCGAAGTGGAGGTCGATATGGAGACCTGCCAATTCACCGTCACCAAGCTCGTCAACGTGGCGGATATCGGCCGGCCGCTCAATCCGAAGCTCGCGCTGCAACAGCTTTCCGGCGCCGGGATCATGCAATACGGCTTTACCACGACCGAAAACATGATCTTCAAGGAAGGGCAGCTGACGAACGCCTCGCTGGCCGACTACAAAATCCCCGGCCTCTTGGACATGCCCCGGGAATGGATCAACGAATTCACCGATTCGATCCAGCATGACGGACCCTTCGGCGGGAAGGGAGCGGGCGAAACGACCACGATCGCGCTGTCTCCCGCGATCGGCAATGCGATCGCCGATGCGACCGGGGTTCAGCTCATGGATCTACCCTGCACGGCGGAATCGATCTTTCAGGCGCTGAAGCGCGCAAAGGCTTAGGACTCAGGGAATGTCAGATATTCGCACGATCCGCTTCACGCTCAACGGCACGAAGGTGAGCAAAGTGGTGGAGGCTCACGAAACCGTCGTCGATGTCCTCACCCGGAAATTCGATCTCTCGGGTACGCGGGAAAGTTGCCGCCAGGGGCTTTGCGGTTGCTGCACGATCTATGTCGACAGCAATCCGGTTTCGAGTTGCCTGATGCTGGCCTGGTTCCTGGACGGCACGGATGTGCGGACCATCGAAGGTCTTGCCGACGGCGATACCCTCGACCCGGTCCAGGAAGCCTTCATCGAGGCCGGGGCCTTCCAATGCGGCTTCTGCACCTCGGGCTTCATCATGATGGTGAAGCACCTCCTGTCGGAGAACCCCGATCCGAGCGACGAAGAGATCCGGCATCGTCTCGCCGGGAATCTCTGCCGCTGCTCCGCCTATCCAGAGATCATGGACGCCGTGAAGATCGCGGCGGCAAAGGCAAGGTCCGTCGCAAAGGCTCGCCCTTAAAGGCCTAGCCGGATTTCCACTGCTCCCAGCGTTCGCGCAACTGGGCGAGCCGGGGCGCGAGCCATTCGGAATCGGCTGAATAGCCCAAGGCTTTGTGGGCGGGCCAGGTCGGCAACTCGATACCGACCTCGGGTTTCATGAAGTCGAAGGCCTTGGGATTGACCGGGCCATAGGCCATGCGCTGGCAGAAGTCGGCGAGCCGGTCGGGCCGGGCGCAGAACTCGGCGAATTGCCAGGCGGCTTTCGCGCGCGGTGTGCCCTTGGGCACGAACCAATGGGTCGGGCTGTGCTCGGCTTGGTTCCAGACCATCTCGATCGGCACGCCCTGGTGGATGAGCTCGATGGCCCGCGCGTTCCACATGGGCAGAAGATCGATCTCGCCGTCCTTGATGAGTTGTTGCTGCTGGGTGCCCTGGTTGTAGAAGACCTTGATATGGGGCTTGATCTCGTCGAGCTTCTTGAAGGCGCGGTCGAAGTCCAGGGGATAAAGCTTGTCGCGCGGCACGCCATCCGCGAGCAGCGCGAAGTTCACCATGGTGAAGGCCCGGTCGTAAAAGGCCCGGGTGCCCGGGAACTTCTTCACGTCCCAGAAGTCGGCCCAGCTCTGGGGGCCGCCGTTGGGGAACTTGTCCTTGCGATAGCAGAGGTTGGTGGAGAGGACGGCGGTCGCGATGCCGATGTCCTTGAGCACCCCGCCTTGGGGATAGAGAGCGTCCTTGTTAACCACCGACCAGTCGATCTTTTCGAGGAGCCCTTCGCTCTGGGCCTGGAAAAGCTCCGAGGCATTGAGCGTCGAGCAATCCCACTCATAGTTGCCGGTCTGCACCTGCGCCTTGAGCTTGGCGTAGGAGACCGGCGCCACGGTCTTGATCTGGATCCCGGTCTCCTTGGTGAAGGGCTTGTAATAGGCCTCGTCCTCGGACTGGGTCCAGATGCCGCCCCAGGTATTGACGTAGAGGATCTTTTCTTGGGCTGACGCTGCGCCCCGCAAAACGAAGGGGGCAGCGATCCCGCCCGTGAGCAAGGCTCCCGCCTTGAGGATCGAGCGGCGATTGGTTCCATTGCGATGGTTGTGCATCGTCCTGGTCTCCCCCTAGTTTTCCGATTCTCAAGGACCGGCTTTTTCGAGCGGAAGAATATCCCCTTCCTGGACGAGACGCTAGCCGATGCGGCTCCAGGGGGGCTCGATCTCGTCGTGCAGCGCCTCGATACGGGATTTGAGGGCTTCGTCGAGCAAGAGATCGGCGCCCGCCAGAAGGGTGTCGAGCTGTTCGATGCGGGTGCAACTCGATAGCACGGAAGTCACATCCTTGTGGGACCGGACCCAGGCGAGCGCCATGACCGCCGGATCTAAGCCGGCGTCACGGGCAAGCGCCACATAGGCGTTCGCGCAGTCGATCATGTCGGACTGCCCATGGCTTTTCCGATAGCGCTCGAAGGCCTGGAGCCGCGATCCCGGGGGAAGCTGGCCGGTGGCGTATTTGCCGGAGAGGAGACCCATGGCGAGGGGTGAATAGGCGACGAAGCCGATCTCTTCCTCGCGGCAGACTTCTGCAAGACCCCGTTCGAAGCCGCGTTGTATGAGGTTGAAGAGGTTCTGGGTCGAAACGGGGCGGGGAAGCGACAGCAGTTCTGCCGAGGCGACGAGGCGGGTCAGGCCCCAGGGCGTCTCGTTGCTGGTGCCGATATATCGAATCTTGCCGGCTTCGATGAGGCGCGCGAAGGCTTCGAGCTGGACCTCGACCGGTACGACCCGCTCCGGCCAATGGGTCTGGTAGAGATCGATGTAGTCGGTCCCCAGACGCCGCAGTGAGGTTTCCACCGCGCGGACGATATGATGGGGATCGACCACCGCCGTGCCGCCGCGGAGATGCTTGGTGACGTTGAACATCCCATCTATCGGCCCGGAAATCTTGGTCGCGATCACAACACGGTCGCGCGGCTTCCCTTTGAGCCAGGAGCCGATGAAATCCTCCGACTTGCCCGAGGTTTCCGGCGAGGGCGGCGAAGCATAGGATTCCGCCGTGTCGATAAAGGTGACCCCCGCCTCCACCGCGCGGTCGAGGATGCGATGAGAGGTCGGCTCGTCGACCTGGCTGCCGAAATTCATGGTGCCGAGCCCCACCGTCGAAACGATGAGCCCGCTCTTTCCCAGGCGCCGATAGTCCACCGGTTCCTCCCTTGCCCCCGCCTTGACTCTAACCGGGTCGGGGTTACGATGAAACCGCTGAAGCAGCCGGGGAGGAATGGGCGCAGTGGCGACGACGGGGCTGAGTTCCGGGTATCCTGGCTACGAAATCCGCGAATTCGCCTTCGAGGGCGCGCAGGTTCGCTATCACGAGGGCGGCAAGGGACCGCCGATCCTGCTGGTCCATGGTGTCGGGCCAGGCACTTCTTCCGGCCTTACCTACCGCTTCCTGCTGGAACCCCTCGCCAAGCATTTCCACGTCTTTGCCATGGATCTGGTCGGCTTCGGCATCTCGGGCCGGAAACCGGCCGAGCCTTATTTCGATTTCGATTTCTGGACACGTCAGGTCCACGCGATGATCGGCCGGATGCCGGCGGGAAAGGTCGATATCCTCGGTCACTCGCTCTCGGGCGCCTTGTCCCTGCGGGTGGCCTCGGCCAATCCCCGCGTTGCCAGCGTGCTGACGACCGGTACTGTCGGAACGGAATATAGGCTCACGTCCCATCTGGAGACGCTCTGGACCTTCCCGGGGAGCCGGGAGGCTTTGCGGGGGATTCTGGGGCGTATCATGCACGATGTCTCCCAGATCACCGACCGGATGCTCGACGACCGGCTGAAGGTGCTCAACGAGGGCGATTACCCTGCCTATTTTTCCTCGATGTTCGGCCCGGACAAGCAAGCGCTGATGGATAGCTGGGTACTCTCGCCCGAGGAGTTGGGCAAGGTCACCTGCCCGGTCACGCTGATCCACGGGCGGAACGATCTGCCCTGCCCGGCCGAGGAGACGACCTTGAAGCTTGCTCCCCATCTGCCCCAGGCGGATGTGGTCCTGCTGGCCAAGTGCAGCCATTCGCCGGCTGTCGAATATCCCGAGAAGGTGCTGGCCCAGGTGGTGGCGCTCTTCGGGAAGAGATAACTCATAACCTAACAAACAAGGAGGCTTCCCATGATCAAGACCCTCTTACGCACGGTAGCGGCTGTCGCCGTCGTCGCGGCTCTTGCGCTACCGGTGCAGGCGGCCGATGCGCCGGCCAAGGTCAAGCTGATCCTGCCGACCGCGATCACGACCTTCATGCTGCCCTATCTCGTTTCGGCCGATCAGGGCTGGTTCAAGGCGAACGGTCTCGACGTCGAAGAGGTCTTCGTCGCCGGTGATTCGACGGCGCTGCGCACCGTGATCTCCGGGGCCGGCGATCTCACCGTGGTCGGCCCCTTCACCGTCTTCGAGGCGGCGATCAATGGGGCCAAGGTCAAGGCCATTGGTTCGTGGCAGCCCATCGTCGATTACCGCCTCGTCGCGGATAAGGATGTCGCCAAGAATCTGAAGGATCTCGAAGGCAAGACCTTCGCTTCTGCCGGTCCTGCCGACATGACGACCGAACTGCCCAAGATGGTGATGAAGAAGCACGGCTTCGACGGCTCCACCCTGAAGTTCATCCAGATCGGCGGCCATCCGGCGCGGCTCCAGGCGGTCGAGGCCGGCAAGGTCCAGGCGGCGATGATCAATACGCTGATGAGCGTCAAGGGCGAGATGGACGGCAAGACCGTGACGATCTCCAAGATCACCGACGACTTCACGACCTTCGGCTATGTGAGCATTACCGCGACCGATGCGAACCTCGCCAATCCGGAACGCCGCAAGGCCTATGAGATCTTCCTGAAGGGCAGTGTGCTGGGCGCTCGCTTCGTCATGCAGCATCCGGACGAAGCGGCGGCCGTGCTGAAGAAGCGCGATCCTGACCAGGACCTCCCGATGATCAAGAGGGTGGTGGCAGAGCTCAATGGGATGAAGGTCTGGGGCATCAACGGCGGCAACGACGCGGCGGTGCTGGGTTTCACCTCAAAGACCGCGGTCGATCTCAAGATGTCCGACCGCGAGGTCAAGCTTGAGGAAGTCATGGACAATTCTCTCCAGGACAAGGTGATCGCCGAAATCGGCAAGATGTAGCCTTACTGGACCTGTGCAATCGGAGAGGCCCGGCCGCCGAGGCCGGGCCTTTTGTACACAATGCTGGCTGCCCGACCGGTCGCGCTTGACTAACGGCGCGTGGGGCTTCATGACCAGCGGCAGATGAACCCGTCGATTTCGGAGAGTTGAATGGCGAACAAGGATTTGCGGACGTGGATCGACGAGGTCCAGGCAATCGGCGAGATGCAGCATGTGAAGGGCGCCGAGCCGGCCGAGGAGATCGGCGGTATCGTCGACCTTTATCAGCGCAAGATGGGCAATTCCGCTGTCATGTTCAGCGAGGTCCCGGGCTTTGCGCCGAACAACCGCGTGCTCGCCAATATCCTGACCTCCGTCCCCCGCATCGCTCTCACTCTCGGTCTGCCGCCGACGTCCAGCGAGATGGATCTCATCAGCTGGTGGCGCGGCTATATGAAGAACGCGCCGACCCATACGCCTATCGCGGTCAACGGCGGTCCCCTCCTCGAAAACGTCATGGAGGGCGACAAGGTCGATATCACCAAGATCCCGACGCCCAAGTGGCATGAGCACGACGGCGGCCATTTCATCGGCACCGCCTGCATCGTGGTGATGAAGGATCCGGATTCTGACTGGATCAACTTCGGTACCTACCGGGTGCAGCAGCACGATCCCAAGACTGCCTCCGTGATGATCTCGCCCGGCAAGCACGGCCGGATCATCATGCGGAAATACCATGAGCGCGGCCTGCCCTGTCCGGTCGCGGTGGTGGTCGGTGCGCATCCTGCCTTCCTGATGATCGGCGGGCTCGAGATCCCCTACGGCAAGAACGAATACGACGCGGTCGGCGGTCTCATGGGCCAGCCCATCGAGATCATCAACATGCCGAAGACGGGTCTGCCGGTCCCGGCCCAGGCGGAAATCGCCTTCGAAGGCTATATCCATCCCAACGACACCGTGATCGAAGGCCCGCTCGGCGAATGGACCGGCTATTACGCCGGCGGCCAGCGCGAGGAGCCGGCGATCCGCATCGAGACCTTCATGCATCGGAACGATCCGGTGCTGATGGGCGCGATCCCCGCGGTGCCGCCCAACGACAATACCTATTATCTGGGCCACTACCGGGCCGGTGCTGTCTGGAGCCAGCTTGAGGCTGCGGGCATTCCCGAGATCAAGGGCGTCTGTGCCCATGAGGCGGGCGGCAGCCGCATGTGGCTCACCGTCTCGATCAAGCAGCTCTACGGCGGACATGCCAAGCAGGCGGGTCTCGTCGCGTCCCAATGTTTGGCCGGCGCCTATACCAACCGGTGGGTCGTGGTGGTGGACGACGACATCGATCCGCACAACATGAACGACGTCGTCTGGGCCATGTGCACGCGTTTCGATCCGCGCGAGGATATGGAGATGCTGAGGGGCGGCTGGAGCTCGCATCTCGATCCGATGTGCTACGACGGCGATACCGACCGGCGCAATGCGCGGCTGGTGATTGACGCCTGTCGCCCCTGGGTCCGGCGCGACAGTTTCCCGATGGTCGCGCGGTCGAGCCGCGAACTCGACGAGCGGGTCAAGGCGAAATGGGCGCATATCCTGCCGAAGGGCGTTTGAACTTTAGCGAACCCGTCTTAACGCTTTAGGTAGAAAGTAGCGGGTAGGTAGAGGGCCAAAGCCCGGACGGTGGGGCGGATAGGGGACCTCTATGGTCGAGCATACGGACCTCATGCGCGCGATCGCCGCGCACAAACTGTATCTCGATGGCAGGACCGGTGGGCAGCGCCTGATGATGAAGGGCGTCTCGCTCGCCGCCCTGAAGCTCGACCAGCTTTATCTGAACACGGCCATCCTGACCGGCTGCGATCTTGCCTATACGTCGCTTCGGCAGTCGGTTCTGGATGAGGCCGATCTTTTCTCTACCAATTTCTTCGATAGCGATCTGACGGGGGCTTCCTTCGTCGGCGCCGATATGCGGGGAGCGAATCTGGCGCGCGCCCGGATGGCGGGCGCCAATATGGAGCGCGCGGACCTCCGGCCGGGCCAGCTTGTCCAATGGGTCGAACGCCAGGAAGTGAAGGTCGATCGCGTGACCGACCTCAGCGGCGCCGACCTGCGCGACATCAAAGCCCAGGACGCGAATATGTCCGAGGCGAATATGTCCAACGCCAACCTCTCGGGCGCCAATATGCAGAGCGGCATTTTCTTCGGGGTCAATCTGGCGGGCGCCGATCTCAGCGGCGCCAATTTCGCACGGGCGAAGCTGAAAGGCGCGGTGCTCGACAACGCGAAGGTCGATGGAGCGAGTTTCGTCGGCGCCGATCTGCGGCAGGCGCACACGTCGCTGGAGCAGGTACCGTTATCGCTCCGTGTTCAACTCGACGATCACGTCGCCTGGATTTCCTCGAACGGCAAGGACGGCAAGCGCCTGACCTTGGACGGGGCCGACCTGCGGGATGCGGACCTGACCGCGCTCGATCTCAGCGGGGCGGTGTTGTCGAATTGCGATCTTTCAGGGGCGACTTTGTCGGACGCCAACCTGTGCCTGGTGCAATTGGAGGGTTCCAATCTTGTCAGGGCGAAGTTGATCAACGCGAACCTTCAGGGTGCGAACCTAGCGCGGGTGAAGGCGACCGAAGCGGTGATGATAGCGGCGACCTTGTCGCCCATGCCGCTGCTGAACGCCAAGGCCCAGAAGACGGGTCAGGATTGGCCGGCCGACCTCCGGGGCGCGGATTTTTCCGGCGCCGATCTCAGAGGGACAGACCTGCGCGGCGCCAAGCTCGAAAAGACGAATTTCGAGGCCGCCAATCTTACCTCGGCAGATTTGCGGGGAGCGAATATGCCCGCCGCGAACTTTGCGCGCGCCACGCTGACGGGCCTGCGCAAGTAGCGTTCAGGTAGCGCTCAGACGGGCCGGTCGCCCTGGGCGACGATGCGGCGCATGACGCGGCGCTTGTTGCGGTAGTCGTTGAGTGGCGCGTGCTGGGCGCAGCGGTTGTCCCACATAGCGAGCGAGCCTGACCGCCAGCGGAAACGGCAGGTGAATTCCGGCCGCACCGCGTGATTGGCCAACCAGTCGATCAGCACGCGGCTTTCATCGAAGCTCCAGCCTTTGAAATAGCGGGTATAGCCGCGGCTGACATAGAGCGCCTTGCGGCCCGTCTCGGGATGGGTCCGGACTACCGGATGCTCGCTGACGATCTCGGCCGCCGCCTTCATGACGTCGTCGTAGCGCGGCCGGATCGACCAATCGTCCTTGAACTTCGTTACCAGCGAATTGTTGTAGCCCTCCGCCGTATGAATCGCGGTAAGGCCGTCGAGCATCTTTTTCATGCCCTCGGACAGGCTGTCATAGGCGAGGTACTGGTTGGCGAACATGGTGTCGCCGCCGACATCGGGCGCTTCGAGGCAATAGAGGAAGGAGCCCAGCGGTGGCTTCTCCATATAGCTGCTGTCGGAATGCCAAGCCTCGCCGAAGGTATAGGTCTCGTGCTCTTTGCGCGTGACCATCATGACCTCGGGCTGGCCTTCCGGCGCCTGGATGAAGGGGTCGTGGATCAAAGGCCCGAAGCGCTTGACGAAATTGCCCTGCTGCTCGGTCGAAATGTCCTGGTCACGGAAGAAGATCACCAGATGATCGAGGAAAGCCTGATGCACCTCGGAGAAGGTCTGCTGGTCGAGATCCTTCGAAAGATCCACGCCGAAGACCTCGGCCCCGATATTGCCGGCGAGCGGCTTCACGTCGATCGTCTGGTAAGTCATTGAGAAATCTCCTTTGCAGGAAGTTTCCCGTGTGTCCGCCCGAGGGTCAAGAGAGATCATAACTAAAATCGTCTACAATCATAAAGATTACATAAAAGCGCTTGCGATTGGCGGCCGTGCTGCTCAACAATCGGGCAGTCCGGCTGCGGAGGCTTGTATGGAGAGCGCTGACGAAATCCATTTGATGGAGCATCCGGATTCGACGGAAGAAATCCCGACACTCGATATCGCGCCGTTTCTCGGCGGCGAGGTGGGCGCCCGGGAGAGGATCGCCGCCGAACTTCTGGAGATCACCAGGACCGTGGGGTTCTTCTATCTTGAAGGCCATGGCGTCACCCTGGATCTTCTGAACCGCGTCTTCGCGCAATCGAAGCGTTTCCACGAATTGCCGCTCGACGTCCGGCGGCAGATGCCGAAACGCGGACCCTATGGGGTCGGGCATCGGCCCCTGGAGGACCGGGTCAATCCTGCCGGTGATCGCAAGCCCAATCTGTCCGCGAGCTATGGTTTCCACCGGGAGCGGGAACTGGGCGGGGTTCCGCATGTCCCCGCCGGTCAGGATGTCAACGACTGGCCGGTCGTGGACCTGCCGGGCTTTCGCGAGACCCTGGTCGAATATTTCGGAACGATCGAGGCGCTGGGCCGGCGGATGCTGCCGCTCTGGGCCACGGCCTTCAGAGTGCCGGACGCTTATATGGAGGATCTTTTCAAGGTTCCCCGCTCCTCCATGAGCCTGATCCATTATCCGCCGCAGAAGGAGATCGGAAAGGGCCAGTTCGGCATCGCGCCCCATACCGACAACGGCCTCATGACCTTCCTTGCTCAGCATGACGTGCCAGGCATCGCGATCCGCATGCCGTCCGGGCATTGGCGGGTGGCGGATATCCGTCCCGGCACGCTGCTCATCAATACCGGCAATGCGGTGGTGCGCTGGGGCAACGACCAGCTTCTCTCCACCAAGCATCGCGTCATCAATACGGCGGGCAAAAGCCGTTACTCGATCCCCTTCTTCTTCTCCCCCGATGAGACAGCGATCGTCGAATGCTTGCCGGCTTTCTGCAGCGAGGACAGGCCGGCGCGCTACCCGCCGATCAAGGCGGGCGATCTCGCGCAATGGTACTTTGGGAACAATGGCGCGGGCATCCGCCAGAAGGCCGCCGGTCCGGACGTGAAGTCCGAGGGGCTGTGGGTTCCGGTGACGGAAAAGGTCGACTGACAAGCCAGAGGCGTGGTCCAGACCTGAGCGGACTTGCCGCGAATTTGTTTAGGCGTGATGCTGTCTCAAAATCCTATGACGAAGAGTGGCGGGGCCGCATATGTCTCAGGAGTGGTCGCGACGTAAGCTATTGGGAGCGGCGGCAGGTGTGGGAACCGGCTGTTTCACAAGGCCGGTTCTGGCGCAATCGGGTGGCGGGGTGCTGGAGCGTCTGCGCAAGGCCGGATCGGTCAAGATCGGGATCGCCAATGCGCCCCCTTATTCCTCGCTGAAGCCCGATGGGACGCCGGACGGGGTTGCCCCCAGCATCGTCAAAGTCGTGATGGAACGGCTCGGCGTTCCGAAGCTCGAAGCTTCGACGGCACCCTATGGCCAGATGATTCCGGGTCTTCAGGCCGGCCGGTGGGACATCATCGGGGCGAGCATGAGCGTCTCGAAGGCTCGCTGCGAACTTGTCCGTTTCGCGGATCCCTTTACCATCGACCATAACGCGGTCGCCTATATTCCCTCCGTGCTGCCCGATCCGCCCCACAGCATCGCGGAGACCCCGGTCAAGAACGTGACGATCGGCGTGACCGCGGGCAGCTATGTCCAGGCTTTCCTCGAAGCCGTGCAGACCAAGCCCGGCATGATCACGGTCTTTCCGGATGGGCCGTCGCTGATTGAAGGGCTGCTGGCAAAGCGGGTGCAAACCGCGTTTACGGGAGTCCTGGCGCTCCGCACTCTGCGCGAGCTTAAGAACAATGCCTTCGAGATTTTCTATCCCATTCCCGACGATGGGCTCCATGCGTCGAGCGCTTGCTTCCGCCTGGACGATACCGATCTCTACGACGCCTTCCAGGTGGAATTCCGCAAGATGCGGAAGTCGGGTGAGGCCGAGCGGATCGTCGCTCGCTTCGGTTTCGACATGAAGCCCGAGTATCTTGAGGTCGACGCCGACCGAGCCTGCGCCGAAGCCACGTAAGCCCGGTCGGAGAGTAAAAGTCGCCGGGTCCGCGTTGACTAGCCGAGATCGACCAGGCGGCTAGGAACGCCGGTGCGGAAGAAGGTCTCGATATTCTCGACCACCGCGCGGCGGGTATCGGCCTGGGTCTCCTTGGTGATGACCGCCACATGCGGCGCCAGCAACACATTGTCCTTGCCGAGGAGTTCGGGCGGAACCTGCGGCTCGCCCTCGATCACGTCGAGGCCGGCGCTGTCGATGACGCCGGAGGCCAGGGCCTCGATAAGCGCCGCCTGATCGACGACACCGCCCCGCGCGATGTTGATGAGCGTGCCTTCCGGCCCTAGTGCCTTCAGCACCTCGGCATTGACGCTATGGCGCGTCTGGGGCGTCAGCGGACAGGCGCAGACGAGGTAATCGCACCAGCGCGCCATGGACAGGAGATCGTCGAAATAGCGATAGGGGAATTCGGGACGGGACTTCCTGTTATGGTAACCCACTTCCATATCGAAGCCCAGGGCGCGCCGGGCCAGCACGGTGCCGATGCTGCCGAGCCCATAGATGCCGATCTTCCGGCCGCTGACGCGGCGGGTCAGGGGCATCTGGAACTTGCCCCAATTGCCGTTCTGAACGTGACGGTCGGCGGCGGACATGCGGCGGACGGTTCCGATCAGGAGGCCCATGGTGAAATCGGCGCCGCATTGGTCCTTGGTGCCCGCCGCGTTGCAAAGCTGGATGCCGCGTTCGCGCAACTCCGCCAGATCCGCGTAATCGTAACCGGCGCCGGTACCGGCAATGAGCTTCACTTTGGGAAAGTTATCGAGGAAGGCGGCATTGACCTTGCGCTTCAGCACCACGATGGCCTCGGCCTCGGACTCGAGCTCTGTGGTCTCGGGCCAGCGGGCGAAACGGAAATGGCGGCGGAGGTCCTCGGCCATCGGCTCGTAGATGCCGGCGCCGAGGACGACCCGGTCGGCGAAGGGGGCGCCGCTCATCGCACCACCCAGGGTGTCAGCTTGCGTTCCAGGAATTCGCCGAAAAGCATCGCGCCGCCGCCCATCAGGATGGCGATAATGAGACCCATGAACATTCTTGGCACGTCAAAGATCTCCCAGGAATTCCAGATGAAATGGCCGATGCCTTCTTGCGATGCGATCATCTCTACCGCGACGATCAGGATGAGCGCCTGTCCCACGCCGAGCTTGAGGCCTGTGACGATCGAGGGTAAGGCTGCGGGGATGACGACGCGGGTCCAATAGACCATCCTTGGAATCCGGAAGGCCTGGGCCACGTCGCGATACATGGGATTGCTGTAGGTGACGCCGGTCAGGGTGCTGAGGCAGGTCATATAGAAGACGCCCAGCACGAGGATCGCGATCTTGCTCGCATCCCCTAAGCCGAAGAGCACGATCAGGAAGGGGAAGAGCGCGAGCTTCGGCGTTGGAAAGGTGGCTGTAATCATGGGGGCCACCGAATAGCGAATCTTTGCGGAGAGGCCCATGGCGAGCCCCAGAGTGATTCCCGCGAAGGCCCCGAGCCCATAGCCTATGATAAGTCGCCTGAAGGTCGCGACGATATCCGCACCGATCCTTGCGCGCTCCATCGGGCTTTCGAGGAGTTGCACCATCACGGTTCCAATGGTGGTCGGGGCCGGAAAAAATCGGCGGTCGGCAATCCCGGTCCGGGTCAGGATTTCCCAGACTACCAGCAGGCAGATCGGGAAGCCGATCCCTAGAACGAATTGGAGCTGCTTCGTCTTCCGGCGGCGCTGACGATCGGCATCGCGCAATGTGCCAAGATCGGCGACCACCGCTTCGGTCATGACGCGAGTTCCTGCTGTTGCAGGGTCTGGCCGACTTCATCGGCAAGGAGTTGCCAAAGAGCGACCTCAAGCCGCCCGAATTCGGGTTCGCCCCGCAGGGCGATCACGTTGCGGTCCGCCCCGAAGGGCACTGTCTCGATCGCCTTGATACGGCCAGGCCGCGCGGTCATTACGACGATCCGGTCGGCGAGCGTCAGCGCCTCGCCGATGTCGTGGGTGATATAGACGACGGTCGAGCGGGTCTTGGCCCAGATTCGCAGCAATTCCTGCTGCATGACGAGCCGGGTCTGGCTGTCGAGCGCCGCCAAGGGCTCGTCCATCAAGAGAAGCAGCGGCTCGGTGGCAAGCGCGCGGGCGATGGCCACGCGCTGCCGCATCCCACCTGAAAGCTCGTGGGGATAGGATTTTTGGAAGGCGCCGAGGCCGACGAGGTTGAGATAGGTGTCGGCCCGCGCCGCCGCGGTCTTTCGGTCGAGCGTCAAGCCTGAAAGACCCATCAGCACGTTCTTCCGCGCATCGAGCCAGGGAAAGGTCGAATCGGACTGGAAGACGGTCGCGCTGCGCAAGCGCTCCTTGTCCGTCGAGCCGTCCACATGGCCCCAGTCGAGAGTGCCCGTGAAATCCGTGTCGAGGCCCGCGAGGATGCGCAGCAAGGTGCTCTTGCCGCAGCCGGACGGTCCAAGCACCGCGACCACTTCGCCCTCCTGGATGCGGAGCGAGACATTGGAAATGGCCTCTACCGCCTGCTGGCGCGCGAAAAAGACTTTGCGAATATTGGTGAGGTCGAGGGCGAAGGGGCGCAGGGCGTCGGTCACGGTATCGGCCACCTCCCGCCTCCCGCCCTGGCCGTCTTATTCGGGAACGGTGATCGAGACCTTGTCGCCCTCGACCTGCACCGCATACTTCTTTACGGGCTTGCCGGCATTGCCGACGCCTTTCCAGACGTCCACCCGGAAGGCGTGCAGCGGGCACTTGACTGTCGTTCCGTCGAAGGGACCCTCGCCGAGCGAGCCCCCGGCATGGGGACAGCGGTTGAGGATCGCGGCACATCTGTCGCCGACCCGGAAGACGGCGATTTTCTGCCGGGGATCCGCCTCGACGATCTTTGCCCCGCCATCGGGGATGTCGTTCAGGTTCAGGATGATTTCTGCCATGGTCTTCCTCTAGCGGGTCGTTGGTCTCAAGCGAGACTTTGGGCGGTGGTCCAGATCTCGTCGAACATCGCGCGGCGGATCTTGTTGGATTTCCGGGCCACGTCGATCACGAGTTGGCGCTGTTCTTCGGTCTTGGCGAAGCGGTCGAGCATGCTGCGGCCCGCATCGCCATGATCTTCGTCGGCCTTGTCATGCACCACAAAAAAGGCGACGCCCTTGTCGTCGAGACCGAACTTGCGCTGAAGCATCTGGGCGATGCGGTTGGCGAGGCCCGGCACCTGCGCTTCGCCCACGAGCGAGACGGCGGCGACACCCTCCAGGAAGCGGCTGCAGGCGTCGGACAGGAAAAGCATCATGCCTTCTGCGCTGGCGCAATATTCGGTGGCGTAGAGTTCCTCTCGGCTGATGCCAAGGGCTTCGGCGTGGTGGATGTAGAGTTTGTAATGCGGGATGCCGTCCGCATAGATCCGGCCCGTGGCCTCTTCATAGGCGACCTCGGCGAGGCGTTCCCTGAGTTCCGGATCGGGACAGGCCACATACATCCGCCCATGCATATTGTGGTTATAGAGCGGGATGATGCTCATCTGCTTGCAGAGGTAACGCATCTGGGCAAGGTTGACATCGCCCGCCTCCAACGCCTGATAGAGCGGATGGCTCTTGCGGCCGCTCTTGCGGTTCATCTCCGTGACGGCTTCCAGCACGTCCGAGGTGGTGAGCGCCATGGTCTTTTCCTCGCTCTCAGGTGCCGACGCGAAGCGGGCTGGTGAGCTTGCGCAACGCCGAGATAACGCTCAGCGCGGTGATCCGCCCGGTTTTGGGGTTTTCGCTGGGGATGTTCTCGATCTTCATGTCGATGTGGGCGCTGTCGCTGTCGATGGTGATGCGATGGGTGTTGCGGGTGATCGTCGGATCGGCCCAGATCTCCAGCCGCGTGTTGTCCGGGCCGATGCCGGCGAGCGAGAGGGCGACGGCGACATTGAGATTGGCGGGGAAACCCTTGGCGGCTTCTCGCGCGGTGCCTTCGAAGACCCGCAGCGGTTCCTTGAGGCCCTCGATGTTGATCTTGTGCTCGATGAGGTGAGGCGCACCCATCAGACCCGCGGGAGGCTTCCGGCTTTCCATGGTGATCTTGTTGATCTTGCCTTCGGCCGCCGCACCCACGGCGTCCAGG
The DNA here is from genome assembly GCA_947473305.1 of Rhodospirillales bacterium. Lineage (GTDB taxonomy): Bacteria > Pseudomonadota > Alphaproteobacteria > ATCC43930 > CGMCC-115725 > CANJCB01. The sequence goes on along the minus strand of CANJCB010000015.1, from coordinate 61,532 downwards.
CCGAGGAGCGCGCCGGTCGGCACGATGATCTGGCCGCCGTTCACGCGCGCCACTTCGACGAGGTCGTAGTGGGAGAGCAGCGCGCCGACGCTCAGGACCATCGCCTTCTTGCCAGCTTCCACCACCGGCCGGACGATCTGCTCGAAGATCGCTGCCGGGGCACATTCGACGACCACATCCGCCACCGAGGCAAGTTCACTCAAGGAGAGGATCGGAAGCTTGGACAGCGAAACGCCGAGAGTCGCCCGCGCCTTGTCGTGATCCCGCGCCGAAACGGCGACCAACTCGATCCCCGGTATTTCGCCAGCGCCCAGCTTCCGCGCCAGCGCCGCACCGATCGCGCCGAGGCCGGCGATGGCGACCCTGGTCATAGGCCTTGCGGTTTGAGCTTTGGGTGCGGGATGCAATGCGGTAACCGATGACGACATGAGGGTGAATCCTGATGTAACGAGAGCCGGGAAAGAGTTCTAAGCCAAGCCTTGCATGTTCGACCAGACCTCGTCGTACATGCGGCGGCGGATCTTGTTGGATTTGGCGGCGACGTCGATCATGAGTTGACGCTCGGCGTCGCTCTTCACGAATTTTTCCAGGAGGAAGCGGCCCACGTCGCCGTGGTCCTCATCTGCCTTGTCATGGACGACGTAGAAGGCGACTTCTTCGTCGGAGAGGTGATGCTCGCGTTGCAGCGTCTGGGCGATGCGGCCATCGGAGCCCGGCCCCTGCGCTTCGCCCACCAGCATGACTGCGGCCACGCCCTCGATGAAGCGGTCGCAGGCGTCGGAGAGGAAGAGCAGCACCGTGTCGGCACCGGCGCAGTAGTCGACCGAATAAAGCTCTTCGCGGGTGATGCCGAAGGCCTTGGCATGGTTGATGTAGAGTTTGTAATGCGGGATTCCATCCGCATAGATCCGGCCGGTCGCCTCTTCGTATCCCACTTCGGCGAGTTTCTCGCGGAACTCAGGATCGGGGCAGGAGACATACATCCGGCCGTGGAGGTTGTGGTTGTAGAGTGGGATCACGCTGTTCTGCAGGCAGAAGTACCGCAGCTGCGCGCGGTTCAGCCCGCCGTCCTCCAGCGCCCTATAGAGAGGATGGGCCTTCCGGCCGCTTTCGGCGTTGAGCCGGGAGATCGTCTCCAGCACGTCCGTTGTCGTGAGGGCCATGAGTGACCTCCGCCGCTACTTATATTCGCCGAGGATCTTGACCGCCTCATTCGCGAAAGACGGATCGACGATCTCCTTGGCCGGCGTGATCGCCCGGAGCGAGCCCAGCGACATGAAGAACCTCTCGACCTCCTCGATATAGGGCTGGTTCACATATTGGTTGGGCTCGAGCGCGGTTGGATGGCTGTCGCGGATCAGCGCCGGATCGAGCTTCGTATAGCGGGCGATCATGCCGACAACCTTCTCCTTGTCGATGTCCTTGCGATAGGCGTCGTTATAGGCGCGAACGCCTTTCATATAGGCCAGCATGAAGGCGTTGGCGGACTTGGTGTCGGCAGCGAATTTCTCGCCATAGACGATCGGCACGGCGGTCGAGCCGGGGGAGCGCACATCCATCAGGTCGGAAACCTCCTTGCCGATGTTGGCTTTCACGCTCTGGGTGATGAAGGGTTCCAGCATATAGGCGCTTTCGACGGCGCCGCTGGCGAGGCCCGGCATCATGTCGCGATGGCCCAGTTCCACCACATTGATGTCCTTGGGCTCGAGGCCATAGAACTTGAAGGCGTCGAGCAGCGCCATATAGGCGATAGTGCCCTTGGAATTGATCGCCATCTTCTTGCCCTTGAGGGCGACGAAGCTCTCCTTGACTGTCGCCTTCACATATTCCGGTCGGGCAACGACCCAGGACGAGGAAAAGCCGGGGCTGTAGCTCTGCTTGTCGCCCACGAGCTTGAGCTTCACGCCCTGTTGCGCCGCGGCGAAGAGGCCGGGGGTGAGCGAGACGCCGCCGCCATCGATCTGCTCGGTCACGACGGCTGCCAGAAGGGCTGGGCCGGAGCCGATCCGGTTCAATTCCAGCTTGATGCCCAAATCCTTGAAGAAGCCCATCTCGTCGGCGATGACGAGACCGGCGTCGGTCGTCCCGCCCACGGTGCCGAATTTCACGATACGCAGACCGTCCGCCGTCTTGGGTTGGGCCCAGGCGACGGTGCTCGCTGCGAGCAGGACAGCGGAAAGGGCGACGCCGAAAAGCCTCACGGTTGCGGTCTCCTAGAGGAGGTAAGGGGCGGTTGCGGCATCGACCGTCGCAATGACAGAAGGCTCCCAGCGCCGGTTGACGTAGAATTGCAGGCCGATGCCGTCCGGATCCTTGATCGTGACGGCGCGGCGGGCAGGATGGCTGACGTCGCGCACCAGCGTCAGGCCCTTCTCCGGCAACATGGCCACCGCGCGGTCGAGGTCAGTCTCGCTCCAGGCGTCCATGCCCACGTGATGAAGGCCGGCTTCGAGGCCCGGCCCTTGGCGGAAAAGGCTGAGATCGCCTGTTCCGAAGCTGCCGCGCAGCAGGGTGAAGGAACCGGAGCGCCCTCCGGCAACCGGCGTCAGGCCGGCGACGCCGGTGTAGAAATCGACCATTTCCTCGTAGTTCCGCGCGACGAGACCGGCGTGGCTGACGGTGCGGCCCCGGAAGACCGAGGCATCCACCTTCCGGATCGGTGGATTGACGGGATAGAAGCTCTCGGCCTTGGGCGCGTCGGTCTCACCGGGAACGTATTTCGGCTTCTTGCCGGAAATGACGCCGCTGCGGGCGGTGCGCCAGTCGGCGAAGACATCCGCATAGAATTCGACCACATTGCCGTCCGGATCCTTGGCATAGGCCGAATGGGCCACATCGTGGTTCTGGGTCGAGGTGAAGACCACGCCCGCCTTGAGCGCTGCGCGATAGCCTTCGACCAGTGCCACCTCGTTCTCGAGCTCGAAGGCGAGATGGTTGAGGCCGGGTTTGGGTTCCTTGGCGAGATAGTCGCCGTGAACGTCCATCAACCCATAGTCGTGATAGGTGTTGCCGTTGCTGATGAAGCTCGCCTTCTTGTCGGGCTGGCGATAGACCTCCTCGAAGCCGACCACCGAATGATAGAAGTCGAAGGCCTTCTCATAGTCGCTCACATAGAGGTTGGCGTGCCCGAGGCGGCGCGGATGGAAGAGCGCGGTCTGAGCCGCGCGTTCGAGGGTTTCGGCCTGGCTCATCGGGATCCTCTCAGCTCTTCAGAAAGTGCAACACGTCGCGGCTGAAATTCGCCGGGTGTTCCATATGGGGCCAATGCCCGCAGCGATCATAGGGTAGAAGCTTGCCGTTCGGCAGCCGTTTTGCCGATTCGGCGATGGCGGAAAATTTGCCTCGGATATCCTCGCGCCCGGTGAGCACGAGGGTCGGAACCTTGATTTCGCCGAGACGGCTGAAGACCTCGTATTGGCGGGCTTCCGGGCTGCGCAAGCCGGCCATCCGACGCTCGAATTGCTCCATCGCGCCGGGCATCGCATAAAGCAGCATCTGCATGGCGACCACCACGTCCGGCACGCGGGCGGCGTCGTGGAAGACCCGGCCGAGCCGCGCCTTGCAGGACTCGTAGGTTGGGTCCTCGATGGCCTTTTTGCCGTTCTCGTAGGAACCCTGGAGTGCCGGCGGATCGTTGGAGCCCGGCGGCGGGCAGATGGTGGAACCTGGTCCAACCAGAACGATCTTGTCGATCCGGTCGGGGATCTTAAAATAGGTCAGGAGCGTGATCATCGCACCGAGCGAACTGCCGACCAGGGTGAAACGGTCGAATTTCAGATGGTCGGCCAGGGCGATCAGATGATCGACGATGTAGGGCTGCGGCGGGCCCCCGTTATAGGGGCCCGATTCTGTGAAGCCGTTGTCGAGAAGATCGGGGGCCGCGACCCGGTATTCCTTGGCCAAAGCGGGAAGCGACAGCAGCCAGGAATCCGCCGACATCCCGACGCCATGAACCAGTATGAGAGGCGAACCCTCACCTCCAATGAGATAACGGGTCCGGGCGCCCATGATTTCTTCGACGGAAAACCTCATCGAACTTTCCTATATGCCGCCGTCGCTCAGCTGCTCGAAATGTGACCCCATAGTAACGATCCCTGTCAAGAGTCAAACTGGCTGCCTAGCGTGCCGCGCGAGAGGCGAGCAATCCTTGCGGGCGGAGGATCATCAGGATGACGATCAGCGCCGCATAGAACATGAGCCGGTCGCGAGGCTCGCTGGTGGTCGTAAGCCAAGGGCCAAAATAGATGACTGCCGCGCCCAGCACCGTGCCCCAGAAAGTGCGCAAGCCGCCCATCAAGATCGCTAAGAGCATGGTCACCGACGTATAGATGCCGAATTCCGTCGGGGTGATGACGGTCACGCGATGGGCATGGAGGCAGCCGCCAAGCCCGGTGATGAAGCCGCCGATCATCCAGGCCATGAGCTTGGTGCGGGCGACATTGATCCCCATGCTGCCGGCGACGGTTTCGTTATCCCGGATCGCCCGGAAGGCGAGGCCGATCCGCGAATGCTCGATCCGCCAGAGCGCATAGAAGATCGGCGGCAATACGATCAGCAGCACCGGCCAGCGGGCGAGGAGGGGAATGCCGCTGAAACCGATGGCGCCACCGAGATAATCGCTGGTGAGCCAGATGTTGATCATCATCTCGCCGAACGCGAAGGTGCCGATGGCAAGATAGAAACCGCTCAACCGCCAGCCGAGCAAATAGCAATAGACCATGCCCGCGACCATGCCGATGCAGCCGGTGAGCGGCAGGCTGAGCCAGAAGGGGACATGGAACTTCACCGCTAGGACGGCCGCCGAATAGGAGGCAATCCCGACCATTCCCGCATGACCGAGCGAGACTTGGCCCGCCGACATCAGCACATAGAGGCCGAGTGCCGACACCAGGAAAAGCCCGTAATCGGTGAAGAGGTCGAGGACGAAGGCCCAGGTGATGCCGCCGAAATGCGCCGTGAGCCCTTGCATCAGCCAATCCACGTCAGATCTCCCGCCCGGTTCGGCCTTCTTCGCCGAAGAGGCCGTGGGGCCTGACGAGAAGCGTCAACACCAGCGCGCTATAGGCGACAAGATCCCGGTACTGCGACCCGCCGGCCACCACGGAGAAGCTTTCCAATACGCCCAGCACCAGCGCCACGATCAGGCAGCCGCGTACATTGCCGATGCCGGCGACGATCAGGATGACGAGGCCCTTCAACCCCAGGAACTGCCCGACAAAGGGATAGGTCGATCCGAAAGTCACGGCATTGAGGATGCCCGCGCAGCCGGCGAGTGCCGCGCTCAGGGCGAAACCCAGCACCATGGTCTGCTGGACATTGACGCCCACGCATTGGGCGAGGTCCGGGTTCTGCGCCACGACCCGGATCGCCTTGCCGGGCGTCGTGTGACGCAGGAAGAGCATCATCGCGACCATGAGCCCCAGCGAACAGGCGATCAGGAAGAGCTGGACGTTGGACACCTCGAAATCGCCGACGATCGTGTAATAGACCGGCTTGAAGGGGCGCGGATAGGGCATCGGACGCCCATCGGTCAGGCGCGTCACGAAGTTTTCCAGGAACATCGCGGCGCCGAGGGTCGCGACCTTGATGTTCCACCAATTGCCCTTGAGGGGTCTGACTGCGATCCGCTCCACCAGGAGGCCGGTTACCAGCGCGAGGGCGATGCCGAAGGCCACCGCCAGCCAGAAATTGTCGATGCCGAGATAGAAGAGCAGCAACACGCCGAAAGACCCCACCATCATGACCGCGCCATGGGAGAGGTTCAGCACGTTCATGACGCCGAAGACGAGATTGTAGCCGATGGCGACGATGGCATAGATCGCGCCGGTGCTGATGCCGATCAGGAATTGCTCGAAGAGATATTCGGCCATCGCCCCTAACTCCCCAGATAGGCGTTGGCGAGCCGCTCGTCGCGGGCGAGATCCTCGCAGGGGCCGCTGAAATCCATGGCGCCCACCCGCATGACATAGGCCCGGTTGGCGAGTTCCAGCGCCTTCACGACGTTCTGCTCCACCAGCAGCATCTCGATGCCGTCCTCGCGATTGATGCGCTTCAAGAGGCCGAAGATTTCGCCCAGGGTCTTGGGCGCAAGGCCGATGGAAGGTTCGTCCAGCAGCATGAGGCGCGGCTTTGCGACCAATGCCCTAGCGATGGCGAGTTGTCGCTGTTCGCCACCGCTCAACAGGCCGGCATATTGAGTGCGTCGCTCCGCGAGGATCGGAAAACGATCCATCAGGCTCCGGACCGATCGCTGAAGCGCTGCCCGATCGCTCATCAGAAAACGGCCGCCGACTTCGAGGTTCTCCTCGACCGTCATGCGCGGAAGAACGATGTTTTGTGCGGGGACATGGGCGATGCCGAGCTTCGCCAGGACATGGCCGGGCTTGCCGGCGAGTTCATGGACGGTCTTGCCATCGTCGAAGGCGATGCGGCCGTCGGCCGGCGCCACGAGGCCGGCGATCGCTTTCAGCACGCTGGTCTTGCCGGCGCCATTGGGGCCGAGCAGGGTCACGATCTCGCCTTTGCCGATCACAAGTGAGATGTCGGTGGCCGCGACGACCTTGCCATAACGGACCTCGATCCGGTCCACGGTCAGGATGGGTTGCATGTCACTGACCGAGATAGGCATGAAGCACTTGGGGATCGTTGCGGACGAAATCCGGCGGTCCCTCGCAGATCTTGCGTCCGTTATTGAGCACGACGATCCGGTCCGAGATCTTCATCACCACCGACATCTTGTGCTCGACGAAAAGGATGGTCTTGCCTCGCTTTCGGACATCCTCGACGAGGTCCAGCATCTCGACGATCCAAGTGGGGTTGAGCCCTTGGGTGGGTTCGTCCATCAGCACCAGTTCCGGATCGAGCGCCAGCACTCGCATGAGTTCGATCATCCGCTGTTCACCCAGGGAACAACTTGTCGGGTAGTCGAAGCGCCGCGCGTAAAGCCGCCCCCCGCCGAGCTCACCGAGAAGCTGCTCGGCGCGTTCCTTGACGACCTTGCTCTCCGCCCTTTGGCGCGGCGTCGTCAGCAGGGCATCGAAAAAACCGGTTGGACTGCGGACGAACTGGGGCAGCACCAGGTTCTCGAAGATCGTCAGGCCGGGGAAAAGCCGCGCGTTCTGAAAGGTGCGGCCGATGCCCGAGGCGGCGACCCGATGGGACTTCAAACCCTGGATCTCGTCGCCCTTGAAGCGGACAGCGCCAGAGGTCGGCCGCAGCAGGCCCGATATGACGTTGAAGAGCGTGGTCTTGCCCGACCCGTTCGGACCGATAAGGCATAGGACTTCGCCCTGGATGAGGCCGAAGCTCACCTCGTCGAGCGCCTTCAGTCCCCCGAAGCGGACAGAAATCCGATCGACGGCAAGGAAGTCCCCCGCCGCCTGGCCGCTTGGCTCAGGCGGCGGGCTTACCATTGTGGCTGTCAGGGTCGGTCGATCAGGGCCAGGGGTTGAGCAGGCCGTTGTCGCCGACCTGGATCAGGATCGGCTTCGACCGCGTAACTTCGCCCGGTTGAGTCCAGGTGATCTTGCCGCTGATGGTGTCGAGATCCTTGACGCGGTTGAAGGCGTTGCGGATTTCTTCCCGCGTCATGGCCTTCGAATCGTTCAGCACATGCGCCAGGATCTGCACCGCGTCGAAATAGACGGTGACGAAACCGTCAGGCCCGTCGTTCGGCCGCTTGGTCTTCTCGCGCCAGAGCTTCACCCAGTCCTGCACCATCGGGCGGGGGTCGGTTGCGGTATAGACCGAATAACCGATGCCTCCCTTGGCGGCGCCGTTGGAGAGCTTCCAGAAATCGACGCCGCCGATATTGGCATCGCCATAGACCGGGGTGGTGACGCCGCGTTCGCGCAGCTGCAGCAGCATCGTCCCCATGTCGTTCGGTTGATGCAGCAGCAGGATGCCGTCGGCCCGCGCATTGCGGATGGCGGCGACCTGGGATTGCAGGTTGGTGTCCTTGCCGCGGATCGACTGCTCGGTGACGATCTCGATGCCGAGATCCTTCAGCACCTTCTGGGCGATCTTGAGGTTGGTGACGGCGTAGTCGTCGTCGAGCGTATAGGTGATCGCCATCTTCTTGAGGCCATGCTTCTCCTTGGCCTCCTTGAAGAGGATCGGCCAGACGTCTTCCGCGATGGGCTGATAGCGATAGAACCAGCCGGCGTAGTCCTTCTCGGGCCAAGCGCCGGTAGAACTCGGGGCGAAGACCGGGATGCCGCAGTTCTTGGTCTCTTCATAGATCGCCAGCACGCTCTTCGTCGGCCCCACCCCGAACATGACCGGGATCGACTTGTCGGCGCAGAGCCGGCGGAATTCGGTGATCCAGTCGGCGGTTTCCGGGAAACGGACGTCGACTTTGTAGAATTCCAAAGGCCGGCCCTTGATCCCGCCCTTCTTGTTGACGGCCTCGACGCCGGGCACGACGCCTTCGTTCCAGACGCGCTCGCCGAATTCGATGAGCGGGCCGCTGAAGACATAGGGGAACGGCAGCTTGACCGGCTCCCCCGTGGCCTGTTGGGCGTGAGCTCCTTGAGTGACGAGTGCCGCGAGGCCCAGCGCCGCGGCGAAAAGCAATCCGTTGTTCCGCTTCATCCCAACCCCCTGTTCAGATCTTGTAGACGCCGCAAACGTTCCCCTCGATGAGCTTGGCCTGATCGGCGGGATTCAGGCCATCGAATAGTTTGGCGAGCCGGCTGTGGGCATCGAGCCCGATCGAGCGGACATGGGGGAAGTCGGATCCCCACATCACCCGCTCGATGCCGAGGGCCTTGATCGCATCGGCGCCCAGGGGATCGTCGATGATCCCGTGCCAGATCCGCGTTTTCATATAGTCGCTGGCCTTCATCTTGAGCTGGCGCAGATTAAGCCGCCCGTCGAAGTCGTCCTGCATCTGGTCCAAGCGCCACATGAAGTTCGGGATCCAGGAGATCTCGAACTCGCTGCAGACCAATTTCAGCTTCTCGAAGCGGTCGAGGATGCCGCCGAAGATGAATTCGTTGGCAAGCTCGTTCATCACCTCGAAGAGGATCGAGAGCAGCACGCGCGGCGCGTCTTCCTGTTCCTTCGCCGTATGGAAATGCAAGGGATCGGGGAAGCGCCCGGCCACGATATGAAGCGTGATCGGCAGGTCGAGATCCTGCGCCGCCGCCCAGAAACGGTCATAGAGCGGATCGTGATAGGGCGCGCAGCCCTCGGGCGGGGACAGATGGATCATGGCGCCCCGCAGACCCTTCTTGGCGATGCGGTGAAGTTCCGCCTCGGCCCAGTCGGGATCGTCCATGGGGATCATGCCGACGCCGAAGAGGCGCTTATTGTCGTGGGAGCAGAATTCCGCCAGCCAGTCGTTGAAGACCGCCGCGGCGGCCCGCACCACCGCCCGCTGCTCGCCGCGCATGATGAGCAGCATCAAGGTCGCGTAGAGCACCTCGCCCTGGACGCCCGCGCGGTTCTGGAAGTCGAGCCGGACGGCGGGATCGTAGCCAGCCGCCTGGAGGCCGATCTTCTGCGCGTCCCGGTCGGATTCCGTGACCTTGATGACCTGGGCGCCCGTATAGAAGAAGGTGCCGGGCTTGCCGAGATGTTCGTTGCGAAGCTGCGGGGCATGCTCGCCGTAACGCTTGGCGAGCGCATTGAACCAGAGGTCGCGAGGCTCCATCACATGGGAGTCGGCTGAAATGACTTTCGCAAAACCCATGGCCAGCCTCCCCTTGAACAAATTATTGCCGGTAAACTGTATTCAGGTCATTGCCGACGGGTCAACGCCCATCGCCTGCCAGATTTTCTCCATGCCGTAGAACTCGACGATCTGCCGGAGCCGCTTCTGCGGCGGTTCCATATTGGCCTGACCGTGCCGGCTGTGGAAAAGGCCGAGCCGCTCTCGCATGTCGACCATCATTTCGGCCAGGAGAAGCGTTACCGCCATGCCGTCGACGATCGGCACGTCGTCCACCCGGTTCACTCCATTGCTGGCCAGGAAGACATTCATCGGCATCTCGCCGGGTATGATGACGTCGGCGCCCGTTTCCTTGACGAAACGGCGCACCGTCTCTTTGAAGCGGTCGATGGTGGCGCCCGCGTTCTCGAATTTCCCGAAGATGTCCTGATAGGTGAAGCCCGCCGGGGCGACGCCCGCGAAATTCTTCTCGAAGCCCATGCCCCTGACGATGTCCTCGGTCCGGCGGATGAGTTCAGGCGCGAAGCGGATCATGCCGAAGCGCTGGCCATAGAAGGAGGCGAAGTGGCAGGCCGCCTCACCATAGCAGACCACGGGGATCTCGACGAGGCTGCGGGCTTCCTGGAGCAGACCGCTGGAGAGGAACCCCATGGCATAGGCGTCGAAACCCTGCTGCTGCGCCGCAACTGCCGCGGCAAGGGTCTGAGTGTGGTGGATATAAGAGAAAGAGCCGTGCTGCAGGTCCCCGATAGGATAATCCCGGGTATAGGTACCGGGTATGAGGCCATGGACCACGACCTCGGTTCCCGGTCGGACCGCGTTCTTGATATGCTTTTCGAGGGCGGTGCGGTAGTCGAGCACATCGTCCATGACGACCAGCCCCTGGTGCCAGATGCGCATCAGGGCACCGCATCGTTGGAGTAGTAATCGGCGACCGGCCGTTCTTTCTCGATCTGGCCAACGGATTTCAGGGTCGCCAGGAGATCGATCCATTCCTTCTCAGTCATCCGGCCCCAATTCGCATCCGTAGCAGGGGTCGAAAGATCGAAGAGTCCTGTCATATAGAGGACGCATTGCATATGGCTGCCAGGCAGCTTGCCGTCCTTCTGGATTAAATCGCAGGCGCCGTCTGGATCCTTCTGCGCCTCGGCGAAACCTTTCTTCGATGCTGCGAGGAAGCGCTTCACCACATCCTTATGGCTTTGAAAGTATTTGTCGTTGGCGGCAAAGCCGAAGCCCAGCAGGGGGACGCCATATTTCGAGAATTGGAGCATTTCCGGCTCCTTACCCGCCCCGCGGACAATGGCGTTATAGGCATGACTGTCGCCGCTCACCACGTCGACCTGTCCATTGAGCAGCGCCACGGTCTTCACGTTGGCGTCGAGCGCCACGATGTCGAGCTTGTTTTCGGGGATTTTGTTGGCTTCGCGGAAGATCGCCATGGCGAAACCATCCGAGCCGCCGGGCGTGCTGCCGATCTTGAGGCCGATCAGGGATTGTGGTCCGTCCAGCTTGACCTTGCCCTTGATGCCGATGAAGGCCGAAGACGTGCCGTGCTGATAGAGTGCGACTGTCCGGATCGGCATGCCCTTAGCACCTGCCTGGGCGGCGTTGGTGATATTGATATGGGCGATGTCGAAACTGCCTTGTCCCACCAAAAGAGCGGAGGAAGCGGAACCGCGGCCCTGTTCAAGGTTGAGATCGATATCGACGTCCTTGTAATAGCCGCGCTCCTGCGCCAGCAGGAAGGCCGAATGATAGGCCACCCAACTCCAGTCGAGCACGAAATTGACCTTGTCCGCCGCCAAACTCGGCTGAATTGCGACAAGGCCTCCGAAGCCGATAGCCAAAGCGGCAGCTCTGATCGTCCTGCGCATTTATTTCCCCTGTTCGAAAGTTAGGTCCCGGCGATGGTGGTCCGCTGGCTGGCATGCCAAGGGATCGCCAAACGCTCGAGAAGCTCTGCCAGATACCAAATGGCGATGCCGAAAACCGAGATGACCGTCACGGCGGCGAAGGCGATCGGCACGTCAAAATTTCCGACGGCCACAACCAAGAGATGTCCGAGCCCCTTATTGGAGGCGACGAATTCACCTACCACCGCGCCGACGGGAGCCAGTGTCGCGGAGATCTTGATGCCGGCGAATATGCTCGGAAGCGCGCCGGGGATGCGGATCTTGAGTAGCGTTTGGCCTTTCCGGCCGCCCATGGAGCGAACAAGTTGCAGCAATTCGGGATCGGCGGATTTGAGACCGGTGACAGTGCTTACCAGGATCGGAAAGAAGGTGAAGATGATGACGAAGATGATCTCCGCCTTGACCCCGAAACCGATCCAGACGAGCAGCAAGGGAGCCACGACCACCTTTGGGACGGCATGGGTGATGACGAGCCACGGGTAAAGCATGCGTTCCGCGATCTTGGACGCCGAGATGGCCGTCCCGGTGCCGATGCCGAGCGCCAGCCCGATAGCCAGCCCGACCACGGAAGCCATGGCCGTATAGCCGAATTGCTCCAGCAGGATCGCCCAGCGTTGTACGAGGATGGTGGCAACCAAGGACGGCGCCGGCAGGAGATAGGTCGGCATCTCAAAAAAGCGGACCGCGCCCTCCCAGATGCCGAGGCCAATGATCGCGCTGAGCAGCGGCAGAGCAATATTAGTTCCCGTCGCAGCGTTTTCGCTCTCCTCGTCGGCCAGCGGAGCTCCTTGTTCGATGGGGGTGACGCTCATGCCGCGAGCACTCCCGTCTGTTCGAAAAGCGTCCGAATACGACCGGCGATAGCTCCGAACTCGGGGCTTTCGCGCAGGCTCAGGGGGCGGGGGCGGGGAAAGGGTATGGCGATATCGTCCAGCACCCGCCCCGGTCGTCCCGACATGACCAGCACCCGGTCCGACAAGAGAACGGCTTCCTGGATGCTGTGGGTGATGAGAAGTGTCGTGACCCTCTCCGCCCCTTGAGCGCGTTGCAAGATCACGCCCATCTGGTCGCGGGTCAGGGCGTCGAGCGCACTGAAAGGTTCGTCGAGCAGGAGAAGAGAGGGATGGCAGAGCAGAGCCCGGGCGATCGCCACGCGCTGCCGCATTCCGCCCGAAAGCTCCCAAGGGCGACGGTCGGCGAAATCGCCGACCCCCAGTTCATTAAGAAGAGATTGGGCGCGGAGAACCATTTCCTTGCGGGGAAGCTGCTTCAGTTCCGCCGGCAGCAAAGTGTTGTCGAGGACTGTCCGCCAGTCGAGCAGCAGGTCGCGCTGGAAGACGATGCCGACATCGGTCAGGGGATCGGTTACCCGCTTCTCGCCGACGAGTATGGTCCCGCGGCTTGATCGTTCCAGCCCCGCCATGAGCCGGAGAAGCGTGCTCTTTCCGCAACCGGAGGGGCCGACGATGGCGGTTGTCGCCATGGGCTCGAAGGTCAGGGAGACGGGGCCCAGCGCATGGATTCGGCCTTTCGAACTGGCATAGATCTTTTCGACGCTATCGAAAACGACGGGCGGGCTCATCCGGGCAACCGGGGCAGAATAAGAAAGTATGGCTTCGAAACCAGAATGCAAATCCCCATGAAGGCGATTGAATTCAGTGACGATATCCCAACAGCTGCCAGGGGCACAAGAAAGGCCAAGCCTTTCGATTCACGGTTAAATTGTGTTGCGAGCCGGACTCCCGCCGCTTAGCCTGATCGCCCAGGTGGATGGTCTTGGTCTCAGAATGAGCGGCGTATCCGGTGAGCATCACGGTTCTTGGACGGCCCGGGCGCAGGAATATCGGCGGCTGGCCTCGCTGACTGCCATGGAAATGGTCAAGGAGGAGCTGTTCCGGCTCGCGTCCGCCTGCGAGGCGAAGGCCATCTCGAAACCGGCTGTGGACGCGCCCGGAAATTAAGGTTAATTTTATTAAGGTTAATATTGCTCGCCGAGGTTGCGTTCCATAATATGCGCCCGCGGCACATACCTTTGGGATGGCAGGGACCTCATGACGATCGACGACGCGCTCGGTAGGACGCCTCGTGCCTATGCCGAGGTCTTGAAAGCCAAGGCAGCCGAGTTCCGGCGTCTCGCCGGTCAGGCGCGCGAGCGCACCGTGCTTTATGAACTCGTCGAACTCGCCAATCTTTACGAGAAGATGGCCCGGGATCTCGAAACCCGGAAATAGGCACCGCTAGATAATTCCCTCCTCGCGCAAGCGGCCGATTTCGGCCCTGCTGTAGCCTAAACCTCCCAGAATTTCATCCGTTTGCTCCCCCAACGCCGGCGGGGACGTATCCACCCGCGGCCCGCCATGCTCGAAGGTGAAGGCGCCGGCAGGCACTGTGAGATCGCGGCCGAGGCTGGGCACATGCTCAAGGTGATGGGTCATGTTGCGGGTGGCGAATTGCGGGTCGCGTAGGGTCTCGTCCATCTGGCGCACCCGCGCGGCGGGGACGTGGTTGTCCATGAAGAGCTTTTCCCATTCGTCGGCCGTCCTTGCCTTGAGAAGCTCGGCGAGCAGGGAGGTCTCCCTCGCGCGGTCGGCGAGACGCTCCTCGTTCGTCTGTTTGACCATCTCGGGCCTGCCGAGGACTTGCCAGATTCTCGCTTGCTGGGCCAGGTTGGCCCCACCCATCATGAGCAGCCCCGCCTTGGTCTCATAGCAGCCGCTGGTGGCGAAATGCGGATGGTTGTTGCCCTCGAGGCGCGGCGGCGCGCCGGTCAGGTGGTATTCCATGATGTAATTGGTCGAGAGCGCCAGGGCGACATCGCACATGGCGACATCGATCCGCTGGCCCCTGCCGGTGCGGCTGCGCTGGAAGAGGGCGCTCGAAAGAGCGAAGGCCCCCATCAGGCCGGTCGCATAGTCGATGATCGGCAATCCGACCTTAGTGGGTGCGGTCGCCTGGGTGCCGGTCTTCGCCATCATGCCGGAGGTGGCCTGGATAACGTTGTCATAGGCGGTCTGAGCCTTGCGCGGACCGGTATGACCGAAGGCGGAGAGCGAACAGTATATGAGGCTGGGGAACTCTTCCTTCAGCGTGTCGTAGCCGAGGCCCAGGGCCTCCAGGGATCCAGGCCGGTAGTTTTCGGTGAAGACATCGGCATTCTTCAGGAGTTGCCGCAGGATCTCGCGGCCTCTGGGCGTCTTGAGATCCAGGGTCAGCGATTTCTTGTTCGCCCCCTGGGTCAGGTATTGGACCCCCATCTGGCGCCCGGCGAATTCCGCACCGCCACCCACCAGCCGACCCTGGTCGGGCGATTTCGGATTCTCGATCTTGACGACATCGGCCCCCAGGAGCGCCAATTGATAGACCGCGAAGGGGCCGGCCAGGACATGGGTTGTATCGATGACTCGGATGCCCTCGAAGGGTCTCATGACGACGCTCCCGCAAAACTCAACAGTTTAAACTTGGCGGTTCAAGCTTCCCGCCGCGCGGCGGATGCGTCAACAGGAGCAAGCGCTCTCCGTGATTTTGGCGCCGATTGCCGATACACTTCAAATCGAACAAGGGAGTCCGACGGCGATATGAGTTACGAGATCAGGGCGCAGGTGGCTTTGGCGAACCGAATCCTTGTGGGCGAGGGCGTGCTGGACGTCTTCGGTCATGTGAGCATGCGCGATCCAGCCGATCCCAACCGCTATTGGCTCTCGACCGCCATGGCGCCGGTGCTGGTCGAGCCCAAGGACGTGATCGACTACAAGCTCAATTCGGCGCCGGTGACCAAGACCACCGAGCCGCTTTATTCGGAGCGGGTGATCCATGGAGCGATCTATCAGGCGCGCGCCGACGTGAACGCGATCTGCCATCATCACGCGGCCTCGATCATGCCTTTCTGCATTTCGGGCGTCGCGATCGTTCCCGTCTCGCAATTGGGCGCGACGCTCGGGCACAAAGTGCCGTTCTGGGACAGCCGCGACGAATTCGGCGACACCAATCTTCTCATCGTCAAGGACGAGGAGGCGGCCTCGCTCGCCCGGGCGCTCGGCCCCCATTGGGCCGTATTGATGAAGCGGCATGGCGCGACCAATGTGGGCCGCAGCTTGAAGGAGATGGTTTTCCGCTCCGTCTATTTCTGTCGCAACGCCGACGAGCAGCGTGGCGCTCTTGCACTCGGCGCGGTCGATGCGCTGAGCCCCGGCGAGATCGACAAGGGCCTGGAAATCCGGCCGAGTCCGCTCAATCGCGCCTGGGACAGCTGGGCCGCGCGCTGGAAACTTTGACCTGAGACAATCGGAGGGATGAGCCATGACCGATGTGAAGACGCGTGATCCCAGGGGTGATATCCGGGACGATGAGGCGGCCATCGCCCTCATGGATTATCCTGACAGCACCGAGGAAATCCCGCTCCTCGACTTCGCGCCCTATCTCGAAGGCCGCCCCGGCGGGCGGGAGGAGGTCGCGGCGAAATTGCGCGAGATCACCAAGACCGTGGGTTTCTTTTATCTAAAGAACCACGGGATCCCTCAGAGCCTCATCGATCAGACTTTTGCCGAGGCGCGCCGGCTCCACGGTCTGCCGGACGAGGTCAAGCGGCGCATTCCCTATATCGACAACGACAGCTTCAAGTCGGGCTATCAAGGCTGCGCGGAGGATCGCGAATATCCCGGTTCCAACGTCAATATCGTGACCGATGCCCGCCCGAACCTTTATGCCAAGTTCTCGATCAACCGGGAAGGCGGTTCGGCAGGGGCGAGCCTGCCCAGGGAGAAGGTCAACGTCTGGCCGGAAAACCTGCCGGGCTTTCGCGAGAACCTGCTGGCCTATCATGCGGCCATCGAAAAGCTGGGCCGACAGTTCCTGCCGCTCTGGTCGATCTCGCTGAATCTGCCGCCGGACTATCTCGACCGGTTCTTCGATACGCCCCATCTCCTGATGTCGCTACTGCATTACCCGCCGCAGATCGAGGTCGGGAACCGCCAATACGGGATCGCGCCGCATACCGACAATTCGCTGATGACCTTCCTGGCGCAGGCGACGGTGCCGGGTCTCGCGGTGCGGATGCCGTCCGGCCATTGGCGGGCGGTGGAGATTCTGCCCGGCACGTTACTGGTCAACACGGGAAACCTCATCGTGCGTTGGACCAACGAGGAATACCTCTCGACCAAGCACCGGGTCATCAACACGAATAAGGTGGACCGCTACTCGATCCCGGTTTTCTTCGGGCCGAGCGGCGATGCGCTCATCGAGGTCTTGCCGACCTGCCAGGGGCCGGACCGGCCGCCGCTCTATGAGCCCATCACCTACGGCAATCTGCGCGGCTGGTATTACGGGCCGCGCGACTAGCGGGACTCCCGGTTCAGGCCGCCAGATTTCCGTATTTGAGCAGGTTTTCTTTCTGCTTCTCGTTGCGGGGCGGCAGCTTGAAGAGCCGCGCCGCATTGCCGCCGAGGATATTGTGCTTGGCCTTTTCCGAGAGGAAGGGCAGGTCGTAGATCGTGCTTGGCAGGTCGAAGTCCCAATGGGGATAGTCCGACGAATAGACCAGCTGCGTTTCCGCGTTGATCATCTCGAAGGTGCATTCCAGCGCCTTCATGTTCTGGATCTCCATGGGCTGGGAGGCATAGAACATGTCGGCCATATATTCGCTGGGCTTCTTGCGCAGCAAGGGCGCCTCGCAGCTTCGCATCATATATTCGTGGTCAAGCCGCTGCATCACGAAGGGGACCCAGGCGAGCCCCGCCTCGATCCACATCACGGGTAGTTTGGGGAAGCGCTCGCCCAGGCCGTTGATGACCCAATTGGTCAGATGCAGGATGTTGTAGAAGGCGAAGCCCAGCGCATGGGCCGAAATGAAGCGGTTGCAGCTCTTGAAGGTATGGTCGGTCCAATTCGGGCCGGCGTGGAAAGAGAGCGTGAGCCCGCGTTCCTCAAGTGCCCGATAGACCTTCATATTCGCGTTATCGTGGACGGCCGTGTGCCGGACGCTCGTCACCATGAAGCCCGCAACACCCTTGCGATCGCCGAAAGTCTCAATCTGACGCAAGGCCGCGTCGGGATCGGAAAGCGGCAGCGACAGCATCGAATAGATGCGTCCGTCCGCTTCGGGCAGCACCTTCTCGGTGAGCCAGCGGTTGTAGGCCCAGCACATCTCGACCTCGACCTCTTTCTGGGGATGGAGGCCGACATAGAGCATACCGGTCGGGAACATGCAGGTGTAGTCCACCCCCATGGCGTTCATCCAGCGGTAGCCGAGCTCGATGTCGCGATGCCGTTCCGGTCCGGTCTTTTCCGTCGATCGCAGAGGATAGCGGGTGACGCGCCCGCCCATGTCCTGGAAGCCCGGCATGGTGACCATGAGCCCCGAGCGGACATTCTTCCGGCCTCCGGCGACGGCGAGTTGCTTGACGAACTCGTTCTCCATGAAAGGCAGGATCTGTTCGAGATGCTCGTTCTCGTAGTGGTGGGAGTCCACGTCGACGATGAGCATGTCGTCGTAGTTGCGTTCCCGCGCCTGCTGGGTGGCATGCGCCAGGAGCTTTGTGGTGCTCAACTCTTCGACAGCCACGCGGCGTCCGCGATCGGCGATCAGATCCATGGCGCTTCCCTCATCTCATTCCGTACAGGCTCGATAATCGGGAGGATGCCTGCTTTCCTTCCGTCCAGCAAGACCGGCGGGACGACTTCCGCCCGCCAAAGAAGCTCGATATGCTGACGGGGAACATGCCGGCTGAGGTCGGCCTCGATTGACAGGAAACCGATGAAGCTCGTCGACCATAACCGCTACGACTATTCACCGATCACCGAACGGCCGGATTTCAGCTGGCCCGGGGGCAAGCGCCTCGCCTTCTATGTGGCGCTCAATGTCGAAACCTTCAGCTGGGGCGGCGCCCTGGGCCACACGCCGACGAGCCTCGGGCCCCCACCGGATCCGCGCAACTTCGCCTGGCGCGACTACGGCTTGCGGGTCGGCATCTGGCGCATTTTCGATCTGGCGAAGGAACTGGGCCTTCCGCTCTGTCACCTCATCAACGCCGGCATCTACGGGCGCAATCCCCAGATCGTCGCCAAGATCAGGGAACGCGGCGATGAGATCGTGGGTCACGGTATTACCAATTCCGAACGCCAAGCCGATTTCGACGAGGCAGGCGAGGCGGCGCTCATCCGCGAGGCGACGGAGATCCTGACCAAGGGTCACGGCAGCCGCCCCAACGGCTGGATGGGTCCCTGGATCTCGGAAAGCATGGCGACCCCCGACCTTCTGAAGGAAGCAGGCTATAGCTATCTTTTGGACTGGCCGGCGGACGATCAGCCTTTCTGGATGAAGACGCGGGCCGGCCCAATCCTGTCGGTTCCCTATCCGATCGAGATCAACGACAGCCCGATCATGCTGAGCCGCATGCAGCCGGCGACCGACTTCACCCAGATGATCATCGATCAATTCGAGACCATGCTCGAACTGTCGCAGGATCGCCCGCTCGTCTGCGGCGTTTCGCTTCATACCTTCGTGGTGGGCCAGCCGTTCCGCCTGGCGCAGCTTCGCAAAGCACTGAAGCACATCATGAACCACCCAGGCTTCGACAAGGTCTGGGTCACCAAGCCGGGCGACATCGCGACCTACGCCGCCGGCCTGCCAAAGGGCATAATTCCGGGGAGTTAGGCGCGACCTTCACGCCGTCATTGCGAACGCGGTGAAGCAATTCAGGGATTTTTCCGGCGACCAGATCTGGATTGCTTCGCTCGCGCTCGCAATGACAAACCCTTAAATCACCAATTCAATCAGAAACGGCCCCGGACGCTTGAAGGACTGCCGCATCAGGTCGGCGCAAGCGTCCAGCGTTTCCGCTTTGGCTGCCTCGACACCCATTCCGGCGGCGAGATGGACCCAGTTGATATCCGGGTTTCCGAGGTCCAGCATATCGATTGCTGTGCGGCCCGGATTGGCGCCGACGCCGCGATATTCGTCCAAAAGGCTCGCATATTTGCGGTTCGCGAAGATGAGAGTCGTGACCGGCAGCTTTTCCCGGGCCTGGGTCCAGAGCGCCTGAACCGTATAGAGGGCCGAACCGTCCGCCTGGAGGTTCAGCACGCGGCGGTCGCCCTGGCCGATGGAGCGCGCGCCGACAGCGGCCCCGGTTGCCAGCGGCAGGCCGCAGCCGATGGCCCCGCCGGTGAGCGGCAGCCAGTCATGGGGAGGCGCTGACAGGGTGGCTCGGCCGAAGGCACGGCCGTAGCCGATCGATTCGTCGGCGACGATGGTATTCTCGGGCATCAGGGCCGCAACGAGAGCGGCGACGCTCTCCGGCGATATAGCGCCTTTCGGCAACTCAGGACGGGGCCCTGCATCTGGGATCGCGGCCTCGGGCGCGCCGAGTTCGTCGACCAGGGCTTGGAGTGCCTGCAGCACGTCCTGTTCGGGACGGGCCAGCACATAGAGCCCCGCATTCTCCGGATGGTGGAAACTCGGCCGGTCGGGATAGGCGAAGAAGGCGACCGGCGGGATCGCCCCTGCCATCACGATATGCTCGTAGGACTTCAGCATCTCCCTGGCGGCCGCACCCGCATAGGGCACCCGGTCGATGGGAAGCCGCCCGCGGCCGCGTTGGAAGCGGCCATTATAGATCTCGCTCATCACCTTGCAGCCGGTGGCAACCTCGATCCGATGCGCCAGCCGCTGGCCTTCCTCGCGCATCGCTCTTCCGCCCAGAAGCAGCAGCGCGTTCTTCTTCTCGCGCAGGATGCGGGCGGCGTTCTTCACCTGCTGCGGATCAAGCCCTGCGGGCGGCGCCACCGGCAGCGGCTCTCCCACCACGCCCCCTTCGTTCCAGGAGGAATCGGACGGCAGGATCAGGGTCGCGATCTGTCCGGGGTAAGTGCGCGCCGTCTGGATCGCGACGGCTGCGTCTGCGCCAACCGTTTCAGCCTTCACCGAAGTCCTGACCCAGGCGGAGACGCCGCGCGCCCAGCCTTCCGTATCGGCCGTCAACGGCGCGTCGAAGGGACGGTGATAGGTCGCCTGGTCGCCCACCACATTGACGATGCCGGATCGGGCGCGCCGCGCGTTGTGAAGATTGGCGAGGCCGTTCGCGAGGCCCGGCCCGCAATGGAGCAGGGTCGCGGCGGGATTGTCCGTCATCCGCCAGAAGCCGTCGGCCGCGCCGGTCACGACATTCTCCTGGAGGCCCAGCACGCAGCGCACGCCCGGGATCACGTCGAGCGCTGCGACAAAATGCATCTCGCTGGTGCCGGGATTGGCGAAGCAATGATCGACGCCGCCCTTCACGAGCGTATGAACCAGACTTTCAGCACCTCTCACAGCGACCTCCCGGATTTGGACGATTGCCGAACCCTGGCACTTCTTGTCGCCAGCGTCGAGTGGCCTCAAAGGTTGCGGATTGTTGACATTCGCGGCCGGGGCGGTGCTCCTTGGGCTTGATTTGCCAGGGTCGCTGTTTCAAAACTACCCGGGCAAGAAAAAGCGTCGCGGCGGCGCAGAGCGCCGATCCCCCGAGCGAGGAGGTTTCTGTGAAGAAGAACAAAATTCTGGCGGTCGCTCTGGCCGGCCTCATGCTGGCTTTCGGCATGGTGGAAGCCCAAGCCCAGGACATGATCAAGCTGCGCTTCGGCAAGTTGAGTCCGAGCCTTGGCATGCTTCGGGGCACTGTCGCCGAGCAGCAGGGCTTCTTCAAGAAGCATGGCCTCGATGTCGAGGTCACCGAGTTCCGGGGCTCGCCGGAGTTGAATACGGCGGCGGTCTCGGGCGAAATCGACATTGCCCATACCGGCCTTTCCTCGGTGCTGGTGCTGCGCCAGCGCAATCTCCCGGTTAAGGCCTTCTATGTGGAGACGGGTGCCGCGTTCTACCACCTCCTCGCATCCCCCGAGATCGCCTCGCTCCAGGACGCGGTGAACAAGGGCGCCTCGGCGGCGGTCAGCGGGATCGGTAGCCTCGACTATGTGGTGACCCGCTATCTCTTCAAGCGGGCGAACCTCGATCCCAACAAGATCAAATACGTGCAAGCCGGCAATCCCGGGCAGCGAACCGCGGCGCTCGAAGCGGGGCGCGTGCAGCTTGCGCTGAGCGCGGTCCCCGAGACCTACGAGGTCATGCGCCGGGGCAAGGTCAAGGAACTCGCCAAGATGGCCGATTATTCCAAGGACTTCGCGCTCGAGGTGCTCTGGGCCAAGGAGGACTATATCGCCAAGAACCAGGAGGCGATGAAACGCTTCCTCGCGGCGATGGACGACGCGTCCCTGTGGATCCGCAGCTCGCCAGAAGCGAATGCCATGATCGCCAAATATCTGAGCCTCAATTCCGCGAGTCCCAGCGAGGATGCGAAGGCATCGCTCGGCGAGGCGACCTTTCCCACGGTGGCGGAGCATAAGGCGCGGCTCAAGGAATTGCTCGCCGGCTGCGAGCCTCTGGCGGCCGATGCGCTCGAAAACGGTCAGTTGAAGGCGGATAGCCCGGCGGCGCTCGTTCAGCAGATCTTCGACCTCCGGTATGTCCAATAAGGGGTCGCGGCGGGTCGGCCGGCTCCTTCTGGGCGCCGGCGGGCTCGTCGGATTTTTGGCCCTCTGGCAGTTGCTCGTCTCGGTGGGTCTTGTCGATCGCGGTTTGATCGGTTCGCCCATCGGAGCTTATCAGGAGGGCGGGCGGCTCTTCGACGAGGGCAAGATCTGGGCGGATATCGCGGTTACCTTCCGCACGCTCGGCATCGGGCTCGCCCTGTCGCTTCTCGTGGGGGCGCCGCTCAGCGTTATCCTGGGGCGCTGGCGGGCGGGCTGGAACGCGGTCGAACTGCCGCTTCTGATGCTGAACGCGACGCCGACCGTGGCGCTGGTCATCCCGATCATCATGATCATCGGTATCGGACCCAATTCGAAGGTCGCGCTCGCCTTCATCGGTGCGGTGATTCCGGTCCTCGTGAGCGGTCGCGCCGGTGCTGCGGCGGTGCCGGACGCTTATCTGCGGGCGGCCCGTGTCTATGGCGCGAGCCGGCTCGATATCTTCTTAAAGGTGGTGTTGCCCCATTCCCTGCTGGCGGTGCTGAGTGGGACCAGGCTCGGTGTCGGTCGTGCGCTGACCGCGGTGCTGGTGGGTGAGATGTATGCGACCCAGCGGGGCCTGGGCCTCTGGATCAGCCGGGGACAAAACGGCATGAACGCCGATCTTCTCGCCTTCATAACCCTCTTCGTGGCGGCGGCCGGGGCTTGCCTCATCGGCGCGGTCAACCTGCTCGACCGTTCCTTTGCGGGTTGGCGCACCCCATGAACCGGCGCTGGATCCCGCGTCTCTTGGGACTTGTGATCCCGTTCCTCGCCTGGGAGGTGGCAAGCCGCACCGGCCTCATGCATCCGGTCTTTCTGCCGCCGTTCTCCACGGTCTTGTGGCAGGTCGTAACCTTGCCTGGGGAAGTTTGGCCGGATTTCCTCTCCACCGGCTTCGAGATCGTGGTCTCGCTGCTGCTGACCGGTTTCTCGGGTGTCGTGATCGGCGTCGTGCTGGCGCAAAGCGAGAAGCTCGACGCGCTCCTTGGCGCGCTGATGTGGTTTTTCTATGCGGCGCCGCTCGTCGTCTTCACGACCTTCTTCATCGTGACCCTGGGCGTTGGCCCCGGCGTGCCGATTTGCCTCGGCATCATGAGCGGCATCGTCTTCGTGATCGCCAGCACCCGCGATGGCGTGCGCGAAGTGGGCAAGGATCTCGTCAATGTGGGCCGCGTCTTCGGCGCGAACCCCCTGGAACTGGCGCTGCGCATCGTGGTCCCGGCAGCCGTGCCGATGATCATGGCGGGCTTGCGTATCGGCGTCGGCCGCGTGTTGGTAGGTGTTATCGTGGGCGAATTCTTCGCCTCGGGCGGAGGCTTAGGATATCTCATCGTGCGCTACGGCAACGAACTCGATATGGCTCGGGTCTATGCCGCGGTGGCTTGGATCGTGTTCACGAGCATCCTGCTCAATACCGGCTTCGCGCGGATCGAGCGGTCTTTCGTGACCTGGCGTCCGGTCTGAGGAGAATTTTTGAGATGGCGCGTATAGCGGTCGACCGGGTTTCCATGGCGTTCGAGACGGACAACGAACATCGTTTCGTGCTGAAGGACCTCTCGCTCGATATCGCCGACGGTGAATTCCTGACCATCGTCGGCTTGAGCGGCTGCGGGAAGACCACGCTGCTGAACCTGATCGCGGGGCTTCTGACGCCGACCAGCGGGGCCATCACCGTGGATGGCAAGCCGGTGACAGGGCCGGGGCCGGCGCGGGCGGTGGTGTTCCAGGATGCTTCTCTCCTGCCCTGGCGCAGCGTGCTGCGCAATGTCGAACTCGGCGTCGAGATGCAGAAGCGCTATGGGAAAGAGGAGATCCGGGAACGCGCGCTCGCTCATCTCGAGACCGTGGGCCTCCCCGATTTCGCCAACGCCTATCCCCATCAGCTTTCGGGGGGCATGCGGCAGCGGGTGAATCTTGCCCGCGCCTTGATCGCCGAGCCCGATGTGCTGCTCATGGACGAGCCCTTCGCGGCGCTGGACGCCCATACGCGGGAAAGCATGGGCTATGAGCTTCAGCGGATCTGGGCGGAAAGCCGCAAGACGGTGATCTTCATCACCCATAGCGCGGACGAGGCGGTGACGCTCTCCGACCGGATCGTCGTCATGGGGCGGCCGCCGAACGGGATTATCGCCAATCTCGACGTGGGCTTGCCGCGCCCGCGCTCGATGGAGGTCCGGGGTCTGCCGCGCTTCGCCGAACTCAGCCTCGAAATCCGGGAACTCCTGAGCAAAGCGGGCGCCCGCTCTTAGGGCTAGAAGCCTCGATCGTTCCGGCTTAGTCTCCCGCAATTGATGGCGGAGGCACGATGAGCGGCGTATCGGAATTCAAGGACAAGGCAGTTGCGGTGGTTGGCGCATCAGAGGGAGTGGGTCCGACCATCGTCCGCGCTTTCCTGGAGCAGGGTGCCAGGGTCGCGGTGGGCGAGTTCGGCGAGTCTCCGAAGCAGCATCCGCCCGAAGCCCTCATCATCCCAGTCGACTTGGCCCAAACCCAATCGGTCACAAGCTTCCTCGACCGCTGCGAGAAGGAGTTGGGCGGGCTCGACGTGCTGGTCATGTCGGCACGGCCGGTAAAGGTTGCCAAGGTGCTGGACATCGCCCCCGACGAGATCGCGCGGGTGGTGCAGCGGGAACTGATCGACGTGATTCTCTGCCTGCAGGAGACGGCCCGGCGCATGGTGGCGCGCAAGGGCGGGCGGATCATTTCCCTCTGTTCCATGTCCGGCAAGACAGGCGTCCACGGCGGCGTCTCGCCCTATGCGGCGTCGAAGGGCGGGCTCATTACTTTTTCCCGTTCCATGGCGGCGGATCTTGCCCCGACCGGCGTTACCGTGAATTGCATCGCGACCGCGCTTTTCGACGTGCAGGTGGCCTCCATGTCCGAGGAACACCAGAAAGAGGTTGCCAAGGGCGTGCCGGTCGGGCGCTTCGGGCGTTCGGAAGAGGCGGCGCATGCCGTGCTGTATCTGGCGTCGAAGGACGCGGGTTATGTGACCGGGGAGACGCTTAATCTCTCCGGTGGCCGATTCATGGATTGAGGGCCGAGATGGAAGGCGGAATCATCGCGAACAACGCAATCGACGGGCTGGTCCTCGACAAGCCCCATACGTTCCGGGTCCACACCAAGGCCTATACGGACCGCGAAGTCTTCGAGGCGGAGATGGGCCGCATCTTCGAGAAGACCTGGATCTATGTCGGCCATACCAGCGAGATCCCCAACCGCTACGACTACAAGACGAGCTACATCGGCCTCCAGCCGGTGATCGTCACGCGGGGCGATGGCGATGTGATCAACGTCTTCGTCAATCGCTGCATGCATCGGGGCGCGGTGCTCTGCCGCGAGGCGCACGGCAACGCCCAGCAGTTCGACTGTCCCTATCACGGCTGGGTCTATACCAACGACGGCAAGCTCGTGGCGGTGACGCATAAGGACGAGGTTGGCGGCTATTCGGCGGATTTCGATCAGCCCAAGGGGTTGTTCAAAGTGCCGAAGGTCGAGGTCTATCGTGGCTTCGTCTTCGCGAGCTTCAACGACGCGGTGCAGCCTCTGCTCCAGCATCTGGGACGCGCCAGGACGATCATCGACCGGCGTCTCAACCAGTCGCCCGAAGGGGAGATCGTGCTACGGTCACAACCCTTCGTCGCGCGTTACAAGGGCAACTGGAAATTTCAGACTGAAAATATCGTCGACGACTATCACTTCCTTTTCGTCCACCGGGCTTTCGTCGATCTGCAAAGCAAATACGGCGATACGACCGGCAATTTCGGTCTCCATCCCGGCGGCAATACGGCGGAGATGCGCAAGCAGCGCTATCGCGGCAATGTCTGGGGCACTCCCCAGGGCCACGGTATTCTCGATGCGCAGCTCGGGACGCTCGAGCCCTTGCTGACCGGTCGCTTCGCCGAGCACTACAAGGTTCTCAAGGACAAATATGGCGAGGACGAACTGGCCTGGATCGCTGGCCGGGGGATCATCAGCATGTTCCCGAACATGGGCATGATCCATCAGCAGATCCGGACCTGGCGGCCGATCGCGCCGGACCTCACGGAAGTCACGATCTATCCCTATGCGCTGAAGGGGGCGCCCGACGCCTATAACGAGGGCGTGCTTCATGCGCAGGAGCGTTTCTACAGCCCCGCCGGCTATGGGGCGACCGACGATATGGAGATGTTCGCCATCAACCACGAAGGCCTCTCGGGTCGTGCTGTCGATTGGGTGCTCCTGGAGCGCGGAGTGGATACCGATACGGTGCTGGAATCCGGCGACGTGCAGGGGAAGCCGTCGAGCGAGGCCTGCATGCGCGGTTTCTGGCGGCGGTGGCGTCAGCTCATGAGCGAGGCGTGATGGCGATGCCTTCGATGACGCGCGCCGAAGCTGAGGATTTCCTCTATCGCGAGGCCCAAATCCTCGATGACAGGCTCTTCGACGATTGGCTGCCCCTCTTCACCAAGGACGGGCTCTATTGGATTCCCATCGATGAGACGAAGCCGCGCGATCAGTCGGTTTCGATCATCTACGACCCGCCGTTGCGGCGCGAAGAGCGGGTGCATCACTTGATGCGGACGCGCTTTCCTTCGCAATCGCCACCGTCCCGGACGGTCCATCTGATCTCCAATGTGACGGTCGGAGCGGGGGTCGAGGCGGGGAATATCCTGATCCGGTCGAACCAGGTGATCTACGAGACCCGGGTCGGCGATTTCCGCCAGACCGGTCTTGGCGAGTTGCGGACCATCGTCACCCGTATGGAGCATGTGCTGCGGGCCGAGGACGGCGCACTTCGGATCGCGCTCAAGAAGGTGACCCTGATCGACCGGGATCTCTCGGTGGGTATTCTCGCCTTTATTATCTAGGATCGTCGGACGAGGGTGAAGGGAGAGCGCAGGCTGCCCTCGGGCACGAGGCGCCAAACCTTGTCGTCCCAGAGACGCAGGCCGCCGATTATACCGGCTTCGTTCGATGCCAAGATCACGCCCTCGGGCAAATCGCCCCGCAGGTGTTTGGCATTTCCGCCGCCGACATGCAGCGTGTCGAAATTGACGAGGATGCGGATCGTCTCGATGATTCGCCTGACACGGCGGTTCCAGGTCTTGCGGCCGACCTGCTTGCGGGCGGCGTTGCAGACGTAGTCCTCGAAGGTCAGCCCTTTGCGGAAGGGCATATGCGCCAGTTCGAGGTGGGGGGCAATCTGCCCGTCGCTGAAAAGCGAACTTCCCAGACCCGTGCCCAGCGTGATGACCATTTCAACGCCCTGGCCTTTGATGATCCCGAGGCCTTGGACATCCGCGTCGTTTAGGATACGGGCGGGTTGCTGGAAATGGGCGGACAATTGCCGTGCGAGCGGCGCGCCGGCCCAATCCGCCGTCCCGAGGTTGGGTGCGGTGACGACATGGCCCGCTCGCACGACACCCGGGAATCCCAGCGATATGCGGTCGAAACCGGGCAGTCCCGCGGTCAGCCCGTCGATCACATGCAGAAGCGTCGCTGACCGGAGCGGATGAGGCGTGTCCGCTCTCACGCGCTTTGCCGCCATGCGCCCCTTGACATCGAGCACGGAGGCCTTGATGCCGGTCCCGCCCACATCGATCGCCAGGGTGTGAGGGCCGGGCCCCTTGGGTTTCTCTCGCTTGCCGGTCATAAGGCGATCTCTCCCGCAGCGGCCCGGTCGAGGAAGAAGCGCAAGCTGCCGGAAGGCTTGAGCCGCCCCGCCGGCAGGTCCGATCCGGCAAGGATCCGCTGAAGGATCTGGTATTTTTCCTTGCCTGCGACCAGGAAGGCAATCTCTCGGCTCGCTTCCAGCGCCGGATAGGTCAGGGATATCCGGGCCTCCGGCTTTTCGCCTTCGACCGCGACGACCCAGCGTTGCCGCTCCTGGAGCGCGCCGCTGCCGGGAAAGAGCGAGGCGATGTGGCCATCGGGACCCAGCCCCAGAAGGGTCACATGGAAGTAGGGTCCTCGCGCCGCCCGGAGCGTCCGCTCATAGTCGGCGGCCGAGGCTCTCGGCGTCAGGCCTTCCGTGGGAATCGGATGGATATTTGCGGCGGGAACCGGCGTGTGGGACAGCATGGCCTCCCGAGCCATTCGATAGTTGCTGTCGGGATGGTCCGGCGGGACGAAGCGCTCGTCTCCCCAGAACCAATGGATCCGTGCCCAGGGAAGCTTCGCCGCATAGGCTGGCGTAGCGAGCAGGCGATAAAGCGACCGGGGCGTCGAACCGCCGGCCAGCGCTACCGCCAATGCCTCGTCGGTCGAAGCGCTCAATGTCTCGACCAGCCAATCCGCCGCGCGCCGGGCGAGGGCCTCGGCGTCGGCCAGCACTTCGATAGCGTCCGGTTTCATGGAGAGGCGAGGCGCCGCCATTTGCGGCCGTCGCGGGCGAGAAGCTCATCGGCCTCTTCGGGGCCTTCGCTGCCCGCCTCGTAATAGGCGAGATCCGCGCCGCCCTTCTTCCAGGCATCGAGGATCGGCTGCACGACCCGCCAGGCGCCTTCGATATTGTCGGCGCGTTGAAAGAGCATCGCATCCCCGATCATCGCCTCGTAAAGCAGCGTCTCGTAACCGATGTTGGGCTCGCTCGAAAAGTAGTCGCCGTAGCTGAAGCGCATGCCGACACCCGTGGTATGGATGGCGGGACCCGGCACTTTGGCGTTGAAACGCAGCAGGACGCCTTCCTCGGGCTGGATCTGCAGGATCATGTCGTTGGGCGGCAACCGTTCCACGGGCGTGTCCCGGAAAAGCGCGAAAGGCGCGTGCTTGAAGCGGATGACGACTTCGCTGCGGCGGCGGTGCAGGGCCTTGCCGGTCCTGAGATAAAAGGGGACCCCGGCCCAGCGCCAGTTATCGACCATCAGCTTCAGGGCGACATAGGTTTCGGTCGTGGAATGGGGATCGACATTCGGCGCGGCACGATAGGCGTCGAGATGCTTGTCGCCGACATTGCCCGCCCGATATTGCCCGCGCACGACGTTCTTCAGCACGTCCTTGTGGTCGTAGAAATTGACTGCCTGGAGGACCTTCGATTTTTCCGACCGCACACCCTCCGCATCGAAGCAGACGGGCGGCTCCATGGCGACGAGGGTGAAAAGCTGGAAGAGGTGGTTCGGCACCATATCCCGGAGCGCGCCGGTGCCGTCATAGAAGGCCCCGCGCCGCTCGACGCCCAGGGTCTCGGCGGCCGTGATCTGGATATGGTCGATGTGGTGGCGGTTCCACAGAGGTTCCAGCATGCCGTTGGCGAAACGGTAGACCATGATGTTCTGGACCGTCTCCTTGCCGAGATAATGGTCGATCCGGAAGATCTGGTTTTCGGTGAGCACCTGCAGAAGGTCGCGGTTCAGCGCCTGGGCGGAGGGCAGGTCGCGGCCGAAGGGCTTCTCCACGATGACCCGGCGCCAGTAGTCCTCGCCTTCCTTGACGAGGCCCGCCTTGCCCAGATGCTGAACGACGCTGGTGAATTCATTGGCCGCGGTCGCGAGATAGAAAAGCACGTTGTCGCCACTGCCATCCGTCGACGCGACCTCTGGCAGGCGGGCAGCGACCGCGCCATAGGTCTTGGCGTCGTCGAAGGAGCCCGACACGTAGTGGCAGCGCTTCAGCAGCCATTGCAGGTCGTCGCTGTCGATCTTTGGAGAGGCTTTTCTCACATTCTCGTCGAGCCTCTGCCGAAACGCGTCGTCGCTGAGGTCGGAGCGCGCGACCCCGATAACGGCGAAGTCTTTCGGCAGAAGGCCGGAATGATGGAGATGGCAGAGCGAAGGCATGAGGAGCCGGCTGGTGAGATCCCCGGTCGCACCGAAGATGACGAGGGTGCAGGGCGGGGCGGGGGATGACGCGCCAGAGGTTTCTGTTTCAGCCACGGGACTTGCCTCCCGCTTTGGCCTTCGCCTTGGCCCGCTCCGCGACCTTCGGCGGGGTCTTCTTTGCCTTGGGCTCGACATGGCCGCCGAATTTGTGGCGCATGGCGGAGAGGAGCTTGTCCGCGAAAGTATGATCCTGGCGCGACCGGAAGCGGGCATAGAGTGCTGCGGTCAGCACCTCGGCGGGGACCGCTTCCTCGACGGCGGCCTGGACCGTCCAGCGGCCTTCGCCCGAATCCTCGACAAAGCCGGAATAGCCTCCGAGCGGCGGGTCCTCCGCCAGGGCCATGGAGGTGAGGTCGAGGAGCCAGGAGGAGATGACGCTGCCGCGCCGCCAGAGTTCGGCGATGTCCGCCAGATCGAGATTGAACCGCTGGTTCTCCGGCAAAGCCTCGGAATTCGCGTGGCGTAGGATGTCGAAACCCTCCGCATAGGCCTGCATCAGTCCGTATTCGATCCCGTTGTGGATCATCTTCACGAAGTGGCCGGAACCTGTCGGCCCGCAGTGGAGGTATCCCAGTTCCACGCGCGGATCGCGATCCTTGCGGCCCTCGGTCTTCGGAATCTCGCCCGGGCCGGGAGCCAGGGCCGCGAAGATCGGGTCGAGATGTTCGACGGCTTTCTTGTCCCCGCCGATCATCAGGCAATAGCCGCGCTCCAGCCCCCAGACGCCGCCGCTGGTGCCGGCATCGACGAGATGGATGCCCTTCTTGCCGAGGAGTTCCCCGCGCCGGATGTCGTCCTTGTAGAAGGAATTGCCGCCGTCGATCAGGATGTCGCCCTTGGACATATGCCCGGCGAGCGTCATCAGGGTCTCTTCGGTGATCGTGCCGGCGGGCAGCATCACCCAGATGACCCGGGGTTTCTTGAGCTTGGCGATCAGGCCCTGGAGGTTGGCGGCGCCGGTGCTCTCGTCGGCGATGGCCTTGATCGCATCGGGGTTCTGGTCGAAGACGACGCAACTATGCCCGTGGCGGGCGAGCCGCCGCACGATATTGCCGCCCATCCGGCCTAGGCCAATCACGCCGATCTGCATCGTCCCGCTCCTCCCGAGAAAGAGTTCAGGCGTCGAGCATACGCGCTTCAGGACAGCCTTCAACGCCGGGTCGGATTTAACCCGGAGGTTGCGTCACGGTTCCGGGGCTTTTTAGGGGGTGGCCGGCCTCTCCCATGGGGATCCCGATGCTTGGGGGAGAGGAAGCGCTCGTTGGTCCAGCGCACCAGCATATTGCCGCTATTGGCCACGTCGGTCACCCTGAACTCACACCGGAGAGTCGCGGCAAGCCTGTTCCGCTGTCATCTCAAGATGCCCGCTGAAGACATCGAAACCGAAGCCTTTGACCACTTTCTCCGCCTCGCCTGAGGCTTTGAGCTTACGGTACTCGACCTTGAAGGCTTCGATCAGATCCGTGTCGCCCGGCCGGAACGCGCCGCCCGAGGGATGCAACGGATCGTCCGGCATCGGATAGACGATCTCGAAGGAATTGTTCCGCTGCGCCCGCTGCTCGCGCAGCACAAGGATGCCGGAGAAAGCGATATCGACGCGCCGGGCCGCCAGACCTTCCATCAAAGTGGGAGAATCCGGGAAAAAAGTGATGTTATTGGGAGTTGACTGGGCTGCTTGGACAGCGGGCTGCATATAGGTTCCCGAAATCATGCCGATCTTGACGCCTTTGGTGCCGGTTTCCTTGATCGACCGCGGCGGGTCTTTGACGAAGCCGGGAATATAGGCGAAAGCCGCGTGATCGCTGGTGAAAGGGTCGGTGAAGACCACCTGCTCGCATCTGGCCTTGGTGACGGCGAGGTCGGCGGCGATGATATCCCAGCGGCCGGCGAGAAGGCCGGGGATCATCTGCCCATAGTTGCCGACGATGCCTTCGACCTTCGGTACGCCGAGGCGTTCCATCACCAACCGTGTGAGGGTCGGCGCCACGCCATCGACCGATCCGTCCGGATTGACCGAGGCATAGGGCGGCCCGTTGGTGAGGCCGACGCGCACGAGTTTGTCGCGCCGCAGTTTGTCGAGGAGGCCGTTGCCTTGCGCGGCGGCGCTCCAGGGGCGAAGACCGGTGATCCCGACACCGGCGACAGCCAGTATGGATCGGCGTGACAGAAACTCTCCCATGCTTCTCCCCCTTCAAATTTTAGCCGATGATGATCGTCAATCCACGCGGGAAGCAAGAGGTTTTGTCTGAGATCGGATTGTCGACTATCGTGGTGGAAATGAATGAATGACAGGAGGGAGTTCGATGAAGCTTCACGGGAAATGGCGCCAAGCGACAACGGTAGGATTGCTGTCGACTATTGCTCTGACAGGCGCAGCCTGGGCTCAATCGGCGGGAACGCCCCAACGGGGTGGGACCTTCGTGCTGGCCCTTGCGCAGGATCCGCCGACGGTCAATCCGAATATCACCACCTCGGTCCCCGACCAGACGACCGGCTGCATGATCTACGAGGCCCTGGTGGACAATACGCCAGCCGGGGAGACCCTGCCGGCGCTCGCCAAATCCTGGACGATCTCCCCGGACGGACTGACCTATACTTTCGATCTCGTGCAGACCGAATGGCAGGACGGCAAGCCCTTCACCTCTGAGGACGTGAGATACACGCTGCTGGAAGTCAGCTCGAAGCTCTCCTCGGTCTTCGCGCCGGCGGGTCGGGTCATCGAGGGGGTCGAGGCCCCGGCTCCCGACAAGGTGGTCATCAAGCTGAAGCAGCCCTTCGGTCCGTTGCTGGTGTCGCTCGGCTGCGAATATGGCTCGGCGATCCTGCCCGCCCATCTCTTCAAGGGCACGGATCCCAAGACCAATCCCGCCACCAGCGCGACGCCGGTGGGCACGGGTCCCTATAAGCTCAGCGATTGGAAACGCGGCGATTCCATGCGGCTGGTGCGCAATCCCAAATACCGGGATCAGACGAAACCCTATTTCGACGAGATCGTCATCAAGGTCATCAGCCAGACCGCCTCGCGGCTCCAGGCCTTGCGCGGCGGCGAGATCGACGGCATTTCGACCTTTCCTCCTGCGAGCGTCGCGGAAGTGAAGGCGGACCCGAAGCTCAAGGTGGTGGACAGCACCTCGGCTTCCCAGAATCTTCTTTATTTCAACGTGTCCAAAAAGCCCTTCGACGACAAGAAGCTGCGCCAGGCGCTTTTCATGGCGATCGACCGCGACTACCTCATGAAAAATGCCTTCTATGAGGTGGGGTCGGTCGGAACGCAGCCCTTCACTTCCGCGATTTCCTGGGCCGCCAATCCCGATATCGACTATCGGAAGATGTATCCCTTCGATGTCGCCAAGGCGAATGCGGCCCTCGACGCGGCGGGCTATAAGCGTGGTGCCGACGGCAAGCGCTTCAGCGTGCGCATGAAGATCTTCGGCAACGAATATCCCGAGCTCCAACAGGCCGCCATCGCGATCAAGAGCATGTGGCAGGCGGTTGGCGTCGACAGCGACATCAAGCCTCTGGAAAGCGCCACCTACATCAAGGAAGTCTTCCAGGAGCGCGACTTCGACGTGACCTTCGTGGGCTATTCCGCCTATTCCGATCCCGCGCTCGGCATCGCCCGCGCCTATCGCGCCTCAACTGTGGGGCAAGGCTACGGTAATCCTTCGGGCTATTCCCATCCCAAGCTCGAAGAACTCTGGGAAAAAGGGGAGCGCGCGACCGGCCCCACCGAGCGTGGAAAATACTACAAGGAGGCCCAGACCATCCTGGCGGAAGACTTGCCGGCGCTTAACCTGCGCCAGTATTTCCCGGTCAATGCCGTGCAGAAGAACGTGCAGGGCATCTGGGGCGCTACGCTCGGGAACGGCCGCTACGGGACCGGCTGGTACTCGAAATAATCTAACGCGCGAGGCAGCGTTCGACTGCCTCGCGCCATCCCTCGAACAGCGAGTGCCGGGCGGTCTCGTCGAGCGAAGGCTTGAAAAGACCGCTCGTGCGCCGTCTTTGCGTGGTGCCTTGGTCGATGGCGAGAAGATAGGGCGTCATAAGCGTCTTATTTGGCAGCGACCCTGGCGTGGCCGAGCTGGCGGTCCACGAGTTCGGCATAAAGCCCACCCCGCGCAAGGAGGCCGTCGTGGGTGCCCGCCTCTGCGAGACGGCCGGCGTCGAGCACCGCGATGAGATCGGCGGAGCGGATGGTCGAAAGCCGATGCGCGATCACGATGGTCGTCCGCTCCCGCATGAGATCGGCCAGCGCGCGGCGCACCTGGCCCTCGCTGATCGCGTCGAGGCTGGAGGTCGCTTCGTCGAGGATGAGAACGGGCGCGTTCTTGAGGAAAGCCCGCGCAATGGCGACCCGTTGGCGCTGACCGCCCGAGAGTTGCACCCCGCGCTCGCCGACCTTGGTGTCGAGGCCCTCCGGCAGGTTGTCGACGAATTCGGTCAGCGCCGCGCGATCGATGGCCTGGGCGACTTCCGCGTCGGAAGCCTCGGGCCGGGCAAGGCGTACATTGGCGCGCAGCGTGTCGTTGAACAGATAAGTGTCTTGGGCGACCAGGGCGATGCGCTTTCGCAAGTGATCGAGCTGGTAGTTCCTGAGATCGTGCCCGTCGAGCGAGATCGACCCCTCCGCCGGATCCCAGAAGCGCAGGAGGAGGTTCGCAAGAGTCGTCTTCCCGGCGCCCGAGCGCCCGACCAGCGCGAGCGTGCTGCCGGGCTTTATGTCGAGGGTCAGAATGTCGAGCGCGCGGCGCCCCGTTCCGGGATAGGAGAACCCCACATCCTGGAACCTTACGGCGGCTCCGCCCGTGATCGGCGGTGCCGGTGTCTCGGGGCCGTCGAAGACCGGAACCGGTTCGTCGTAGACGGCCTGAAGCCGCCGGGTCGATGCGAAGGTATCGGCAAGCTGCCGGCCCACATTGGCGATCTCGGAAACCGGCAGAAAGGCCGCGACGGCGAGGAGCGTGAGGATCGGCAGCATGGTCGGCTCAAGCTGACCAGAAGCCACCTGGAACGCGCCCGTCACCGTGACGGCGAGGCCGCCAAGGCCGGTTGCCACTTCCAGCAGCGACGCCTGGCGCGACAGATCCTTGAAGAAATCGAGCCGGATAGCGTGATAGCCGCGCACCAGTTCCAGGAACCGCTCGCGCCGCCGTCCCGTCTCCTGGAAAGCGAAGAGTTCTGAAAGGCCTTGGATCGTATCGGCCACATGGGCGGTGAGCCCGCCAAGCGCCTCGCGCGATCGTCCGCCAAGCCGGTCGATGCGGCTGCGCACCAATACAGGCGCTAAGCCGCCGTACAAGAGGAAGGGCAAGAGCGCCAGGGCGACCGGCCAGGCGATATAGGCCAGCGTCGCCATGACCGCTGTCGGCACCAGGATCGCGACCACCGCCGGCGAGACCGTATGGGCGTAGAAATATTCGATGGTCTCGACGTCCTGGGTCGCGAGTCCGACGAGATCGCCCGAGCGCCGGCGGAGGAGATAGGCGGGGGCCAGGGCATCGAGCTTCCCGAAAAGCGAAATCCGCATCTCAGCCAGAAGCTGATAGGCGATCATATGGGCGAGCCGGGATTCATGCCAATGAAGCAGGCCTGCGACAGGCGCCACGATCAGGAGCACGGCGAGCAGGAGACCATAGTCGGTCCCATTCTTCACCGCCGCGACCATCAACGCGCCGATGATGCCGACCCCGATGAAGGCGGCGACGCGGCCCGTGCCGGAGGCGACGGTGATGCCGAGCTGCTTTCGCCAGGGCACGATATAGCGGCTCAGTTCCGCGACGGTTGCGAACAGGCTCATCTGCTTGCCACGCAGGACGGAATCCTGGGCCTCGCCATCGCTCGCGCCGACGAGATCGGCGGCCTGAGCGGCTTTTTTGCCGGGTGCGTCACCGATGATGGGTTCGACGGCGCCAGCCTGGCGTTCTTCCGCCTGCGCGCCCATGAGGCTCCGGTAGGGTCCGGGCCGGGAGATCAGTTCGGCATGAGTGCCGCTCTCCGCGATCTTGCCTTGGTCCACCACCAGGATGCGGTCGGCGTCGATCACGCTTGAGAGCCGATGCGCGAGGATCAGCGTGGTACGGCCGATCATCAGCCGTTCCAGCGCCTGCTGGATCACCGCCTCGTTCTCGGCATCGACAGCGGAAAGCGCCTCGTCGAGGATCAGGATGGGGGCATCCCGCAACAGTGCTCGGGCGATGGCCAGACGCTGACGCTGCCCTCCTGAAAGCTTTGCCCCGCGCTCACCGATAACAGTGCCATAGCCTTGGGGTAGGCTGGCGATGAAGTCATGGGCATTGGCGGCGCGCGCCGCGACTTCCAACTCGTCCTGAGTGGCGTCGGGTTTGCCGAGCCTCAGGTTCTCCTCGACCGTGCCGTGGAAGAGGTAGGTGTCCTGCTGGACGAGCGCGATCTGGGAACGCACCTCGTCTGGGTCAACGGTCCGAAGATCGTGTCCCCCGATCCGCACCGCGCCCTCCTGCGGATCGTAAAGCCGCAGCAGCAGCCGCGTGATCGAGGACTTGCCCGATCCGCTGGGTCCCACGATGCCGATGCGTTCCCCGGCGGCGATTTCGAAACTCAGCCCGTCATGGGCGGGCCGCCGTCCGCCGGGATAGGAGAAGCGGACATTCTCGAAGGCGATGGTGGGTTGGAGAATGCCTTTGCGAGGACCTGGCCGGGCGGCCACTGGAGCCTCCGCATCGAGAAGTGTGTTGATCGCCAGGGCCGCCGACTGGCCCATCATGCCCTGGTGGAGGACCATGCGGAGGTCCCGCAGGGGCCGGAAGATCTCCGTTCCCGCCATGAGCACGATCAGCAATGCCTGGAGGCTCATTTCCCCATGGCTGACCCGCCAGGCGCCGAGGCCCATCGCCACGGCCGCTCCCAATGCCACGCAGACATCGGTGATGCCCCGGGTCATGAGGCTCGTGGAATTCATCCACATGGTGGCGGCCGAGAGCGCGCGGGCGCGGTCGGCCAGCATCCGACCGTAGCTGGCGCTCTGTCCGAAAGCTTTGAGCGTGCTCAAGCCTTGGATCGCGTCGAGGAATTCCGCCCCGAAGATCTTGAAGGACTTGGTGCGCTCTCGGCTCGCCTGCATGTCCATCTTGTGAAAGGCGGCGGGCAGGAAGAGGCAAAGGATCGCGAAGGTCACCATGACCGCCGCGACGGGCACGTCCCAGAAGGCGATGAACGCGAAGATCGCGAGGGGGGTCACGGCGGCGACGCAAAGCTGCGGCAGGTACTGGCCGAAGAAGGTCTGGAGCTGCTCCACCCCGTCCACGAGGGAGAGCATCACGCCGCCGGTGCGCTCGCCGGTGAACCAGGCCGGACCCAGCTCCACCAGCTTGTCGTAGAGTTTCGCCCGCAGTCTCTCCTGCACCCGCGCCGCGGTGCGATGCGCGATCATGGTGCGCTCGTGTTCCAGGTAGCCGCGCAGGAGCACGGCGACGGCGACGCCCACCGCCGGCAGGACCAGCGAGGACATGGCCGCACCCTGGAAAACCAGCGCGATCAGCCAGCCGAGAAAGATGAAGCGGGAGATACCGACTGCCGAGGCGAGGAGCCCGATCAGTACCGAAGCTACGATCCGGCCACGCGCGCCGCGCATGAGCTTCCAAAGCCGGCTGTCGAAATACATCGGGACTACCCCGGCAGAGGGCAGCCACCCCGGCCCGATGCCGGGGTGACGCCTCTGGTCATGCTATATCAGCGGTCGAGTTCGAACGCCGGATAATTCTGACCCTCGCCGATGACTTCCCAGCAAACCTTCACCCGGTCGCCGATCTTGGCCTCTTCGGGCTTGCAGTTGAGGAGAAGCCCGATCATCCGGACCTTCTCGTCGAGATCGACGGTCACGATCGGATAGGGAGCCCGCTCCTCGAAGCCCGGCTGCGGGACCCGGGTCAGGGTCATCGCGTAGATGGCGCCTTTCTGGGACGACTCGCGCCATTCCAGATTGGCCTTGCCGGTGTAGTTGCTCACGGCGCGAGGGTAATGCTGGTACTGCTTCGTTTCCGTGCAGTATTGCAGCAGGAGCTTCTTCTCCTTGATGCCGTCCCAATAGGGCTGCGCCTTGACATAGGTGTTCGGGACGGGAACGGGCCGCTTCGGCGCGGGCTTCGCAGTGGTGGGGGCGGTGCTCATTTACCTGGCTCCAGGATCGTGACGTTGCTGATGCTCCAGTTGCGGCCATAGGGGATGCCGCCGATGCCGGTGACCATCGCGTTCTTGGCGTTTTCGACCTGACGCTCGCCCGCCTCTCCCATGAGCTGGCGCACGGCTTCAACCATGTTGAGGCCGCCGCCGGCGAGACCCGGCTGCCCCGCCGAGATCTGTCCGCCGCTGGTGTTGAGCGGCAGAGTGCCCTTGTGGCTAAAGTCCGTCTCCATGATATAGCGGCAGCCCTTGCCCCGCTCTGTGAAGCCGATCTGCTCCAGCTTCAGCATGAGCGCGACCGTGAAGTCGTCATAGGGCGCGAAGATCCGAATGTCCTTCGGCGTCATGCCTGCCTGCTTCAAGGCGCGGGGACCCGCATCGGCGAAGCCCGTTTCGGTGATGTCGGGCTGCATCGTATGGCCGAGATGGTTCGACCGTTCCGCATAGGCGACGGGGTGGACGAACTTCTTGAAGCCCATCTTCCGGGCCTTCTCGGTGCTCATCATCAGCATCGCGTTGGCGCCGTCGCAGCGCATGACGCAATCGAAAAGCCGCAGGGGATCGGAGATCATCCGGCTGTCGAGGTAGTCCTTCATGGTCAGCGGGATGCGCAGCTTCTCGACCGCGTTCTCGTTCATGATCGCGTGGTCACGCTGGGCGATGGCGAGCTTGCCGAGGGCCTCGGGAATGAACTCGTATTGCGCGATATAGCGGCTCAGCAGCAGGCCGAAGAAGCCGGAGGGACCCTGGACGCCGACCGAGTTCTCGTATTCGCTCTTATAGCCGCCGGTCGGAACGCGGGGCCGGCTCGTCGGATTGTCCGAGGACAGCACGACCGCGATCTCGCATTGGCCTTCGCGGATCGCCGAGACCGCGCGGGCGACGCCGCCCGAAGCGGAGCAACCGCCGAGCGCGCTCAGAAGCAGCCAGGTGGGCGAGAGGCCGAGCGCATCGCACATGTAATTGGCATAGAATGCGTTGGTCTCGGTAAGCGGCATGGTGACGGCGAGGCCATCGATCTTCGAGGGCTCCAGGCCGGTCGATTCCATGAGCTTCGAAAACGCGGCGCCGGACAGATCGAAGTTCGACTGTCCCGATTTCACCACGTTCTTGATCTCGGAATATCCGACGATCGCTATGTCATTGGGTCTCATTAGGTTGCCTTCCTCCGTTCGGCTTTCGCCAGGGATCGTAGATTGTCGACACAGGGTCCCGCAAGACCCGACAGTCGTTTAGGTTGCGACCTTATTGCGCATATTTCCCCGTGCGCTGGGGCGAGATGGGTTCGAGGCCTTTGTCCTGTCGCTCAAGCCGGGTCTCGCGGCCCCAGGTCCGTTTCAACTCGTCGCGGATGTTGATGGTCAGCCTTTTTAGGCCGTCGATCTCCAACTCGACCTTGTCGCCGTCCTGAAAGGCGCTCAAGCCCCGGTGATTGGTGCCGGTTGCGACAACGTCGCCCGGTACCAGCGCATGGATCGAGCTCAGCCATTCGATGCAGCGCGGGATCTTATGGGCCATGTCGTCGGTGTTGAAATTCTGGGTGAGCCTGCCGTTGACCCAGAGCCGGACCTGGAGCTTCTGCGGATCGGGGATCTCGTCGGCGGTGACGATGCAGGGACCCATGGGCGCGAAGGTGTCGCGTGACTTCGATTGGAAGAAGACACCAAGCGGCGGGGGCAGGTTGCGCGCCGATCCGTCGATGAAATTCATGTAGCCGAAGATATGGCCCATGGCGTCCGCCGCCTTCACGTGGCTCGCGGGCTTGCCGATGACGACCGCCAGTTCCGCCTCGCCCTCGAAGACCGTGGCGGGAACATCGGGCAGGATCATGGTCTCCCCGTCGCCTATTACGGAGCTGGGCGACTTGTGGAAGGCGTTGATGAGCGGCGCTTCCGTCTTGGTCCCGTCCTCCATGTAGTTGACCGCCATGCAGTCGATGGTGGCGGGACGCGGCAGCGGCGCGCGCAGCTTCACCTGTCCGACCGGGACGCCCTTGCCCTTGGTCAGGGCGTCGAGCTTGCCGCGATAGTCCGCGAAGCGGGCGATGAGCCCATTCATCAGATCCTGGGGATGGAGGCGGGGGATATCCGAAACCGCCGACATCGCATCGAAAACGCTGCCGTCCTTAAGCACGCCGAGCTTGAAGTCGTCGAACAGCACCAGCTTCATTGTCCTCTCCCCCGCTTTTGGGGCCAGCCTAGCTTGGATTTGCCGGGACGCGAAGACCCATCCGCTCCAATCTCGGCACAACTTCGTCCAGGAAGAATTCCAACTCCAGGTTCTGGTTGAGGAAGATCATGGCAGCGCCGTCCACGCCGACGCGATGGAGCTTGGCGAATTCCTGGGCCACATGGTCGGGATCGCCGACGATGCGGAAGCCGCCGAAACCGCGCTTGATCGCCTCGGCGCGGGTCGGCACCTGCTTGCCGGCCTGCGAGCGGACGGAGGTGATATTGCCCAGCGCTTCCAGATCCGTGTTTTCGGCCAGATAATCGAAGAAATCGTCGGCCTCGGCCTTCGTGCGCCGGCACAGGATCGTGGTGGGCGTGAAAATCGGATAGGGCACGCCCTTGGCCGTTGCCCGTTTTTTCACATCCGCGACGGTGCGGGTGAAAAGCTCGAAGTCGCCGCCTTGGACGGGAGAGGAGAAGAGCCCATCGCAGTGGTCGATGGCGAAGGCCTCGCCCAGGGCGGACTTGCCGGCGTTCAGCACCACCGGCCGGGTATTGCCGAAGGGACGGGGATCGGCCCGAAGCCCCTTCAGTTGAAAGAACTTGCCGTCGAAATCGAAGGTCCCTTCGCTGGACCAGAGCCGCTTGATGCAGTCCAGCCATTCGGCGGCATAGGCGTAGCGGTTCTCCATATCCGGCTTGACGCCGAACATCTCGAACTCGTTGCCGTTCCATCCCGCGACGAGATTCA
Organism: Rhodospirillales bacterium; assembly: GCA_947473305.1. Classification (GTDB taxonomy): domain Bacteria; phylum Pseudomonadota; class Alphaproteobacteria; order ATCC43930; family CGMCC-115725; genus CANJCB01. The sequence goes on along the minus strand of CANJCB010000015.1, from coordinate 20,523 downwards.
AACCGAAGCGGCCGTCGCCCACATGGTCGGCGGTGACGAATTGCTTGGCCGCGAAAACCGGGTGGATGAACAGCGCATGGACCGTCGCAAAAATATGGATGCGCTTCGTTTTGGCGAGCAGCGCGCAGGCCCAGGCGATGGGCTCATAGGAGGTCCCGGCGGGATCCACCTTGCCGCCGAACCCCTTCCACCGCGCGACCGGCAGGGTGAAGTCGAGCCCGCGCTCGTCCGCCAGAGCCGTCACCTTCAGGGTCGAGGCCCAATCCGGCACCCAGCGTTCCGGCACATCGATCGGAAGGCCGGCGCCGCTGGACGTATTCGTCCCGAAGACGCCCAGCTTGAACTTGTTGCCGTTGCCGAGCGTGATCCGGTCGACCGAGGCGCCACTACCCGTCATATCTGCTCTCCAGGGCGAAAGGCCGGCAGGGCTCATGGAGCGCGCGCCAAACCTGCCTCACCGTCATATGAGCACGAGAGATTTATTCGCAGAAACGCGTATTTCTCATAAATTCATGAATTTTGAAAATTAATGTCAGAGCGAAAGGCATGAAACGAGGCCGTTGACCCGCTTGGCCTCGCCCAAGGTCCGCACCGCTTCCGCCAGATTGGCGACGCCGGTTTTGCCCAGGAGGGCAGCCGTGTTTTCCCCGAGTTTCGCCACCATCTCCGCTTCGGTGAAGGGTTGCTTCGGGTGGCCGGGAGCGGGCCGGGCTTCGCCACGGACGATCGAGCCGTCCTTGAGCAGGAGCTCCACCCGGCTCAGGAACTCACCGGGCTCGGCGTTGTCGAGCGGGGGTTCCACCTCGACAGTGACCCGGTTTTCCAGGAAGTCGCGCAGCGCGGGATCCGCGACGCGGTCGGGGCCAAAGCTCTCCGGCCTGATTCTGCCGTCGAGAAGCGCTGCCACCGCTACATAGGGGAGGGAATGGTCGGCGGTCTCGCGGGAGAAGGGATGCCAGGGATCCTTGCGGCTGCGGACAAGATGTTCGTAAACGCCTTCCTGCGTGAAGATCCTGAGCTTTTCAACCAAGGCCGGACCGGCGATCTTGGCGCGCGCTTCCAGGATTGCCTGGATCGCGCTCTGGGCGCGGGAGCCCACGGGCCAGCGCTTGAAGGTCGTTTGGGCGATCCGCCGGGGGGCGTCGCGGCGGGAAAGCAGGTCCAGGACTTTCGCCGTCGCACCGGGATCGGTGTTGATCTGGTTCATGAAGCCATATTTCCCGGTGAAGGGCCGCACCGCTCCTTCGACGCCCACGGACGCCAGGAGGCAGGCATAGACCGACTGGCGGACCGCGTCGCTTCCGTTGAAGCGCTTCCACATGGTTAGATCGCCGCGACGGTTAAGTTCGCTCGATTCCACCTCGTGGCTTGCCGCATGCGGAATGACGGTAATCCCGAGAGCCTCGGCAAGTTGATCCTGTGTCAGGCCCATCAGCGCGCCGATGGCGCAGGTGCCGGCGATCCCGGTGATATTCACATAGTCCCAGGCGCTCTTGCTGATGGCGACCGTGTCGAAAAGGTGAAGCGCCACCTCGTAGCCCACCGCCAACGCCCATAGCACGTCGCGGCCACCCACGGCGCTCCATTCGGCCATGGCCAGCACGCCGGGAACGATGTCGCTGGGATGTCCGCCGCCGCCCTTGCCGATATAGAGGTCGTTGTAATCGTAACCCCGCAGCGGCACACCGTTGACGAGGGTCGCGATTTCGGGCGAGGCCCGCATCGTGGTGCCCCAGACGAGCGCGCCCTCCGCTGCCGGGAAGAGCGCAGCATATCGCCGCCCGGCCTCGGCGGCCGGATGGGAAAGCGCCCCCAGGGCCACCGCGAAGCTGTCGAGAAGAACGAGCCGCGCCGCTTTCTCGGTAGCCTCGTCCATCTCGCGGGGGAGGCTGCAGACGAAGGCTGCGAGACCTTGGGCGATTTCGTCGACGGGGCCGGCGGGGGTAGGGTCGGTCATCAGGAAGAAAGCTCCAATTTGAAAGTCGCGCAGGGTGGCATACCGCCGCCGAGGTCACAACCGGCGACGGCTTGCGCTATTGTCCGTCTCGTTCATCCCATGCAGTATCGATCTTAATCAAGCTGATTGATAAGGTCTCAAAATGAGTGAGAGTCCGAACTTCGGCAACATATCGCTGCGCCAGCTGCGGGCCTTCGTCACGGTCGCCGAAGTGGGAAGCTTCACCACCGCGGCGGCGGCGATCAATCTCACCCAATCGGCGGTCAGCCTCCTGATTCGAGGGTTGGAAACCGACCTCGGCCTGAAGCTCCTGGACCGCACGACACGGTCTGTCCAGCTCACCGATTCGGGGCGGGAATTCCTCGGCCCGGCGCGGCAGCTCCTCGTGGATTTGCAGGCCGCGGTGCTGACCTCCCGCGAACTTGCCGAGAAAAAGCGCGGGCGCGTTCGGATCGCGGCCTCGCCGATCTTCTCTTCGCAGTTCCTGCCGGGGATCATCGCCCGATACCGCAGCCGCTACCCCCAGATCGACATTGTCGTGAAGGATGTGCCCGCGGGGCGCGTCCGGCAATTGGTCCTGGATGGGGAGGTCGATCTCGGCGTCGGCACGACCCTGGGACTGGAACCGCCTTTCGCCTGGGAAACGATCGTGGCCGACGAGGTCGTGCCTATCTTCCGGCCCGATCATCCGCTGGCCCGCAAGAAGACCGTCGCCTGGGCGCAATTGGCCAAATTTCCCTGCATCATGATCGGCCAGGATGTCGGAACCCGGCAGATCATCAATGCCCGGCTTGGCGAACTTGGGATCGTCATCGAACCTGCCTTCGAGGTGGAATCGGCCTTGACGATCGTGGGAATGGTGACGGCGGGCCTCGGTGTGGGGATCACCACCGGCCTCGTCCGGCTTCTGGCGCCGATCTACAACTTCCGGATCGGCCGGCTTCAGGGCGAGCCTTTGAAACAGCCCATCGCTCTTTTCTGGCACGGCAAGCGATCCCTCTCTCCCGCGGTGACGAGCTTCCGAGACTGCATGTGCGAACCGGGTGCGATCGTGCTTGATCTGCAGGCGGATACTCATGGGTAAAACTCATGAATACCCAAGATAATCTCATTTCAATTCATGATTGTCGCGTGCTCTAGTGTTCGGAATCAGGAGTTGCGTTATTGCGAGGAGCGCAAGCTCTCAGCAAAGCGTAGCTTCGCCTGCCGCAGCGGAAGCTCTGCTTCGGCGGGAAGGGGACGTGGCAATCCAGAATGCCGGTCCCAAGCTGGATTGCTTCGCTGGCGCTCGCAATGACAGTCCGCGAGTGAAGCTCTGGGAAGGCTTACAAAGGATGAGGTTTGACGATGAACGCCTTTGACAATGCCGGATCTTTAGGCGCGGAGGGGGAAAACCGCGACGAGCTTGTCCGTACCGCACCGCATGCGTTCCGGGTTCATACCCGCGCCTATACGGATGCCGAAGTCTTCGCCCGCGAGCAGAAGCAGATTTTCGGGAAAATCTGGGTCTATGTGGGACATGAGAGCGAGATCCCGGCGGCCTATGATTGGAAAACCAGTCATATCGGAACCCAGCCGATCATCGTCACACGGGACCAGGAAGGCCGTCTTGGCGCGTTCCTGAACCGCTGCGCCCATCGCGGGGCGTCCATCTGCCGTGAGGCCAAGGGCAACTCCAAGTCCTTCACCTGTCCCTATCACGCCTGGACCTATGGTATCGACGGCAAGCTGACGGGCATTCCCTATCATCACGAGCCAAACGGCTATTCCGAGCATTTCCAGATGCCGGAAGGGCTCTATCGGATCCCCAAGGTCGAAAGCTATCGCGGCTTCATCTTCGCGAGCCTCAATTCCAAGGTGCAACCGCTTCTCGACCAGCTCGGCACCGCAAAGCTCATGATCGACCGGCGGGTCGAGCGTTCTCCCGTGGGCGAATTGGTTCTGCGGTCCGTACCCTATGTCGCGCGCTTCAAGGGCAATTGGAAATTCCAGTCCGAGAACATCGTCGACGGTTACCATTTCATCCAGACGCATTACGCCTTCGTAAAGCTCCAGGAGAAATACCAGGACACCACCGGCGACTTCGGCGTGCACAAGGGCGCCTCGATCTCGGAGATGCGCAAGCATCGCATCCAGGGCACCGTCTATGGGTGTCCTCAGGGCCATGGCATCAATTTCCGCAGGGCGGCCAATATCGACGACCTCGTGACCGGCGAATATGCCGATTACCACAAGGAGCTGCGGGCGCTTCGGGGCGAGGAGGAATTCGGCTGGATCATCGGCACCAACGCGGCCTCGATCTTCCCCAACATGGGCATGATCCATCAGCAGATCCGCACCTGGCGGCCGGTGTCGCCGGATGTGACCGAGGTTCGGATCTATCTCTATGACGTGAAGGGCGCCCCCGACCGCTTGAACGAGGGTTGGCTCCGGAGCCAGGAACGCTTCTATGGACCTGCCGGCCACGGCATGGCGGACGATGTCGAGATGTTCGCCGTCAACCAGCAGGGGCTCGAAGCCTCGGCCATGGATTGGCTGATCCTCGACCGCGGCATCGACCAGGAAAAGCTCCTCGACAACGGCGATTACGAGGGGATGTTGTCGAGCGAAACGGCGCAGCGGGCCTTCTGGCGCCGCTACAGCAAGCTCATGGAACAGGCGTGAGGGACGACCCGATGGCATCGACACTCACGCGCGCCGAGGCCGAGGCCCTCCTCTATCGGGAAGCCCGTCTTCTCGACACGCGGCAACTCGACGAATGGCAGACACTTTTCGCCGAGGATGGGGTCTATTGGATCCCCATCGACGAGACCAAGCCGATCAGCGAGAACGCCTCGCTCATCTATGATTCGCCGGCCCGGCGGGACGAGCGGGTCTATCACCTGCTTCATACGGTTTTCCCCGCGCAGACGCCGCCGTCGCGACTTCTCCATTTCATCAATAATGTGGAAGTCGAAGGCCGGGGCGATAGCGAGGCCGTGATCCACTCCAACCAGATCATCTATGAGACCAGGCTGGGCGATTTCTCGCAGTATGGATTGGGCGAGCTTCGGCCGATCGTCGCCTCCATGCGTCATGAGATGCGGCTGGTGGACGGGGCGTGGAAGATCGCGCTGAAACAAATCCTGCTCATCAATCGCGAGATGCCGCAGGGCAACCTGACCTTCATAATCTAGGGAGAAAGCCCATGGGCAAGGCGCGGGATATCAGGGCGAAATGGGCCAGGGGCGAGACCGCCTTCGGCGCCTGGGCGGCGCTGCCCTGTGCCTTTGCGGCGGAGCTGATGGCGGTGCCGGGGATCGACTATATTTGCGTCGATCAGCAGCACGGCGTCATCGACTATGCCGAGATGGTGCAGATGTTCCGGGGCATCGAGCCCAAGTCCGTGCCGATCACCCGGGTGCCGGAGAACCAGCAGTGGCTTATCGGCAAGGCGCTCGATGCCGGCGCCCAAGGCTTGGTGGTGCCCATGGTGAACAACCGCGAACAGGCGCTCCAGGCCGTGGGGTCCTGCCGTTATCCGCCGAACGGCTTCCGCTCCTTCGGTCCGACCCGGGCCGCACTTGTCATGGAAGCGCGCGACACCGCGACCCTGGGAGGCGAGCCCTTCTGCTTCGTCATGGTCGAGACGCGCGAAGCCTTGAACAATATCGATGAGATCGCCGGCACGCCCGGTCTCGACGGCATCTATATCGGGCCGGCGGATCTCGCGCTGGGCCTCGGCATGACCCCGGACCTCGACAAGGAGGAGCCGGAGCATGTGGCCGCCGTGGCGCGCATCCTGAAAGCCTGCCAGGCGAATGGGATCGTCGCCGGCATCCAATGCGGTTCCGGCGCCTCCGGCCATAAATATGCGAAACTGGGCTTCGGGCTGGTGACGATCACGAAAGACAGTTCAGCCCTTCAGGCGGCGGTTAAGGCCGATGTGAGAGCGGCGCTCGGCCAAACGTCGGGAGGCACCGCAAAGGCCGGATATACCTGAACCCGGAGACCGCTCTTCGCCGAAGGTGGGGAGTGGAAAATCAGAAATATACAGGCCGTCAGGAAACCCCATGGTCCATCCCTCTCTCGCGTCGCTCCTCAACCCCAAGGGCATCGCGGTCGTCGGTGCCTCCCAGCGTCTGACCCGAGCGTCCCGCGCGCTGATCAGCATCCAGAAATTCGGTTTCGCGGGCGAGATCGTCGCGGTCAATCCCAACTACGACGAAGTGCAGGGCACCAGGTGCTATCGCTCGGTCGAGGCTTTGCCGCCAAACATCGATTGCCTTGTCATCGCGGTTGGCGCGGATGCCGCCTGCGAGACGCTGGAGCGGGCCTTCGTTCATGGCATCCGCGCGGCCGTCGTCCTGTCGAGCGGCTTCGGCGAGGGCGGCACGGGCAAGGACCGCGCCGACCGGCTCCGGGCCCTGGGCGCCAAGGGCATGTCGATCTGCGGACCCAATTGCTACGGCGTCTTCAACGCCCTGACCAATGCGGCCGCCTTCAGCGGCGCGCTGCCCGATCCGATCCTTAAGGGGCGCGTCGCCCTGGTCTCGCAAAGCGGCGGGCTCAGCACCATGGTCTATGCCCCGCTGATGGACGACCGTCAGGTGGGCTTCAGCCACATCGTTTCCTGTGGCAACCAGCTTGCGACGACGGTGGAGGACTACACCGAATATTTCGTCGACGACCCCGATGTCTCGGTCGTGGTGGTGGTCTTCGAATGTCTGCTCGAGCCGCGCCGGCTGCTGGAGATCGGCCGGAGGGCGCGGGAAAAGAAGAAGACCCTGATCTTTTTCCAAACCGGCCGCTCGCCCCTGGGCCAAGTCATGGTCCAATCCCATACCGGCGCGCTGGTCAGCAGCGCGGTGGTGACGGAAACCTTCCTGCGCCGCTGCGGGATCATCCAGCCTCTGAGCTTCGACGAATTGGTGGAAACGGCGGCCATGATGGCCGTCGTCCCGGCCGACGAAGAGATCGACGGGGAAGTCATCGTCCTCACCGGCAGCGGCGGCGGCAGCGCGATCATCGCCGACCAACTCCATGCCATCGGCATGCCGCTCGCTCCGCTGCATGAGGCGACCCAGGCGAAGATCCGGGAAATTCTTCCCGAATTCGGCAGCGTCACCAATCCTTTGGACGCGACCGGCGCGATGTACGACGATCCGACGGTCCTGCCCCGGCTCCTGACGGTGCTGCTCGATCAGCCGGGACGGCCGATCATTACCAGTGCTGTCGCGTTGAAGGACCCCAAGGGGGCCGCGGTGAAACATCCGGTGGATCTCGCCGAGGCCGCTCGGTCGGCGGCGGGGCGGACCATCGTTTCCTTCACCTTTTCACCGCTTGGCGGACCCTACAAATCCGACATCGTGAGCATGCTGCGGGACGCCCATATTCCCGCCCTTGCTGGTGCCGAGAACGGCTTGCGGGCGCTTCGCCATCTGCCGACCCGTCGCGATTACTGGAAACGGCGAGACGCCGGCTCCTATGATCTGACGCGCCATGCGCCGGGCGGCGAATGGGATTTCCTTCCCGCTCGCAAAGCGCTCCTGGCCGAGGGCGTCGCCATCGTCGATGCGCGTCTCGCCGGGTCCCGCGACGAAGCCGTGGCAGCTTTCCGCGAACTTGGCCGGCCGGTCGCGGTCAAGGCCGAGGTTTTGGGTCTCCTGCACAAGAGCGACATCGGCGGTGTCCGGCTCAATTGCGCCACTCCGGAGGCCGTCGCGGAGGCCTATGACGACGTGGTCGCCAAGGCCAGGGCCGCGGGCTTCTCCGACACGCGCCACGTTTTGATGCAGCCGATGGAAGCGGGTGTCGCCGAGCTTTTCGCCGGGATCGTGAACGATCCGCTTTTCGGACCGACTGTCACTATCGGCCTCGGCGGCATCTTCATCGAGATCCTGAAGGATGTCGCGACGGAGATGGCGCCCCTGGAACGGGACGATGCTCTGGCCATGATCCGTCGCCTTAAGGGCGCGGCCATATTGGAAGGTGCCCGGGGACGTCCCGCCGGCGATATCGATGCGCTCGCCGACTTCCTCGTGAAGCTCGGGCGTTTTGCGGCGGCGAACTATGGGCGTTTCAAATCGCTCGACCTCAACCCGGTCATCGTCAAGCCCAAGGGCCAGGGCGTGGTCGCCGTCGATATCGCGGTCGAGACGGCCTAGCTCCTTTTACCGCCGAGAAAATCCTCGGCTGCGGGAAGCCGAGGCTGAGGGATGCGGCCCCATCGGCTTGTCAAAGCCGCTTCGTCGGGTGGATGATGAACCCTGATTGTTTACTCGGGGTGAAACGTGGCGGACTCGATCGAATATCTTTCGATATCGGAGCTGGTGCGGCGGTATCGGGATGGGTCGCTCTCGCCGGTCGAGGCCGTCGAGGCCGCCTATCGTCGGCTGGAGCGGGTCGAACCTAAGATCAACGCCTTCTGCCATCTGGTGGATCGCGAGGAATCCTTGTCACTGGCCCGCGCTGCCGAGGCGCGATGGAAGAAGGCCGAGCCCCAGGGGTTGCTCGACGGGGTGCCGATCACCGTCAAGGACGCGATCCTCGCCAAGGGCTGGCCGACCCGCAAAGGATCGAGACTGGTCGATGCCTCGCCGACGCCCGAGGACGCCCCGGCAGTGGCGCGGGTGCTGGAAGAGGGCGCCATCATCCTCGGCAAGACCACGACCCCGGAATTCGGCTGGAAGGGCGTGACCGACAGTCCGCTCTCCGGCATCACGCGCAATCCCTGGAATATCGACAAGACCCCCGGCGGGTCGAGCGGTGGATCGGCCGCGGCCCTGGCGGCGGGCGTCGGCCATGGGGCGATCGGCACCGATGCGGGGGGATCGGTTCGCATTCCGGGCGCTTTCTGCGGCTTGGTGGCGGTCAAGGCGACCGTTGGCCGTGTCCCGAATTATCCGCCGAGCGCCGCGGGGACGATGGGGCATGTCGGGCCTATGACCCATACGGTCGAGGATGCCGCCTTGATGCTGACGGTCATCGGCCAGCCTGATCCCCGCGATTGGCTCTGCCTGCCCGCGCCGGAGGTGGATTATCGCGTGGGATTGGACGGCGGCGTGCGTGGGTTGCGGGTTGCCTGGAGCCCGGCCCTCGGCTACGCGAAAGTCGAGCCGCAGGTCGCGGCCCTCACCGCCGAGGCGGCGCGGGTTTTCGAGGAAATGGGAGCGACGGTCGAGGAGGTGGGAGCGCCCTTCGAAGACCCCACCGAAGTCTTCCGGATGCATTTCTTCGCCGGCATCGCCCATTCCTGCCACAACTTCACGCCGGATCAGTTGAAGCTGCTCGATCCCGGTCTGCAGCGGGTCGTCGAGCAGGCGCGCCAGCTCTCCCTGGAAGACTATATGACGGCGGTCGACCGGCGGGGGGCGTTGGGTCGGGCCACCCGCGCCTTCCATCAGAAATACGACCTGCTGCTGACGCCGACCCTGGCCGTGGCCGCCTTCACGGCAGGTCGTCTTGCTCCCGAAGGCTGGGCGGAGGACTGGCTGCCTTGGACACCCTTCTGCTTCCCCTTCAACCTGACAGGACAACCGGCCGCCACCGTTCCCTGCGGCTTCACGGAAGAGGGGCTGCCCGTGGGATTGCAAGTTGTCGGCGGGATGTATCAGGATGCCCTCGTGCTGCGGGCCGCGCGCGCCTATCAGTCGGCGCGCCCGACCCTCGACCGGCGACCATCGCTCTAGGCGCATCGGATGTTTCACAAGGACAGCGAAGACGAAGCCCGCTTCCGCACCGAGGTGCGGGACTGGGTCGAAGCCAATCTCCCCCATTCCCTGCGGCATCGCGTGCTGCGCCCCAATATGGACGAACTGCGGCCCTGGCACCGGCTGCTCTACCGGCGGGGTTGGGTCGCCCCCCATTGGCCCAAGGAATATGGAGGCATGGGGGCTTCCGTTCGCGAGCAGGTCATTCTCGCGGAAGAACTGGCGAAGGCGGGGGCACCCCAGTTAAGTCCGCTCGGCCTGACCTTTCTCGCCTCGGCCTTGATGGCTTTCGGCACGGAGGCGCAGAAAGAGGCTTATCTCCCCGGCATCCTGAGCGGCGATACGGTCTGGGTGCAGGGCTATTCCGAACCCAATTCGGGTTCCGACCTTGCAAGCCTCATCACCCGCGCGGTGCCGGACGGCGACGATTTCGTCGTCAACGGACAGAAGATCTGGACGACGCGGGCGGTCTGGGCCGACAGGATTTTCGCGCTGGTCCGCACCGACCCCGACGCCAAGCCCAAGCAGGCCGGCATCAGCTTCCTGCTGATCGACGCCAAAAGCCCCGGCGTTACGATCAGGGGGATCCAAAGCATCGCGGGTGATGACGAACTCGCCACCGTCTTCTTCGACGACGTGCGGGTGCCCCAGGCCAATCTGGTGGGGCCGCTCAACGGCGGCTGGAAGGTCGCCAACCATGTGTTGGGATTCGAACGGATCACCAGCGCCGATCCCTATCGCTGCTTCGCGCTTCTGGAGCGGGTCAAGAATGTGGCGCGCAGCGCCGGCGCTCTGAACGACGCGGCTTTCCGGGATCGGCTCGTGAAGGTGGAGATCGACGTCCTCTGCCATGCGGCGATCTTCAATCATGCGATCGAAAGCATCGCCGCCGGCAAGGTGCTGGGCCCTGAATCCTCGATCATCATGCTGGTGGGAACAGAAACCCTGCAGGCCCTTTCCGACCTCCTTCTGGAGGCGGCGGGAGAGGAGGCGGCAAGTACCCAACCCTTCGAAACATCGGAGGGTCCGGTGGAGGTCGCCACCACCTTCCTCTTCAACCGCCATGCAACGATCTATGGCGGCACCAACGAGATCCAGCGGAACGTCATCGCCACCCGCGTGCTGGGCCTGCCGCGCTAAGAAAATCGAGGAGACATCATGCCCCAGAAGCCGCTGACGACCCTGACGGTCGAGAAGACCGAAGGCATCACCTGGATCACCTTCAACCGGCCGGAAAAGCGCAACGCCTTCAATCCAACGCTGATCTTCGAGATGGAGGAACTGCTTCTGGAATTGGAGACCGACGACGAGACGAAGGTCATCGTCTTGACTGGCGCTGGCAACAGCTGGAGCGCTGGGATGGACCTGAAGGAATTCTTCCGGGAGGCCGACGAGAGCCCGGCCCTGCGTTATCGCTCCTTCAGCTCCTTCGAACGTTGGGCCGGCGAAGTGCTGAGCATGAGCCGCAAGCCCAGCATCGCCATGGTCAACGGCTATTGCTTCGGCGGGGCTTTCATCCCGCTTTGTTCCTGCGATCTTGCAATCGCGGCAGAGGATGCGGTCTTCGGCCTTTCGGAAATCAATTGGGGCGTCATTCCGGGCGGAGCGGTGGCCAAGGTCATCACCGATACGATGGATATACGCGATGCGCTCTACTACGCCATGACCGGCAAGACCTTCGACGGGAAGCGGGCCGCCGAATTGAAGCTTGTGACCTATGCGGTGCCGAGGGAAAAACTCCGTGAGGAAACGATTTTGCTCGCGCGCCAGCTCATGGAGAAGAACCCGACCGTGCTGGCTTTCACCAAGCAGGCGATAAAGACGGTCCGGCATCTCAGTCATTCCGATGCGCTCGAATATCTCGGGGCGAAATCGATGGCGCTGCGTTTCGCCGACCGGGCCGGGACCCGCGACGAAGGCATCCGGAAATTCATCGACGAGAAGGAGTTCCGTCCCGGTTTCGAGCCCGTGAAGGGCAAGGACAGGTAACGTCCGCCATGGAACTCATCCTCACCGAGGAACAACGGATCCTTTCGGAAAGCGCCGGCAAGCTGGTCGCCAGCCTGCGGGCCGAAGGAACGAAACCCAAGCCCGTTGATCAAGGTGGCTGGCGCCGCATCGCGGAGGCCGGATGGCTTGCCATCGACGTGCCTGAAGTGGCGGGGGGACTGGGGCTCGGCGCGACTGAACTGGCGCTCGTGATGGAGGCCGCCGGGCGCGGGTTGATACAGGAGCCGGTGGGGGCCGTGGCCGTTGCGGCGGGCGTGCTGGCGCGAGCGAACCAGGCAGTCGAGGTTCTCGAAACGTTGCTAGGCGGCGAGAGCGTCGTCTTGCCGGTCCTCGGTCATGGGATCGAGACGGCGGGTTCCGGCGAGAACTTGCGGCTCTCGGGGACGGTCCAGGGTGTGGCGGCCGCCGATTCCTATCTCGTAACGACTGTCGGAGGGTTCCTCTGTCTCGCCGACCATGGTGAGACGGGACTTGCCCATCGGGCGGCCTGGACCGTCGATGGGGCCAATACTGGAACACTATCCTTCCTGAATTCGCCCGCCCGTCTTATTGCCAGCGGCGAATTGGCGGCGGAGTTGGCATCCCGCATGACGGACCGGGTTCTCCTGGCGACAGGCGCGGAACTTCTGGGCGTGATGGAACGGGCCCTGGAAATGGCGCTCGACTACGTAAAGACGCGCAGGCAGTTCGACCGCCCGATCGGCAGTTTCCAGGCGATCCAGCACCGCGCGGTCACCGATTATCGCGAGGTCGAACTGACCCGTTCGCTGCTCTATCAGGTCTGCGCCGCCGTCGACGCAGGGCATGCAGGCGCGGGATTGGCCCAAGCGGTCAAGGCGAAGGCCTCGGCCGCCGCACTTCATGTGACGAAGTCGGCGATCCAGATGCATGGGGCCATCGGCTATACCGACGACCTGGCGGTCGGCTGGCATCTGAAGCGCGCCATGACGCTGGCGGCGTGCTATGGCAACGCTGACGCGCAGCGGGTGCGCTATGCTGAGCTGACGGGCCTCGCCTAGCGATCGAGCGCCATATTCTCGCGGAGTGTCTTGCCCTCGTATTCGGTGCGAAAGCGTCCGCGTCGGCGCAGTTCCGGCACAAGGAAATCGACGACGCTCAAGAGGTCGCGCGGGGTCGAGACCGGGTGGGAGAACATGAAACCGCCCCGGCTGCCGGTCGCCTCGAAAATCTCTTCCAGATGATCGGCTACCTGGGCGGGCGTGCCGGCGACGGTCCGGTTGTAGGAAGTGGCGCTGCGAAGTCCGTGCTCCAGAAGCTCTTCACGGGTGATCTCCGTATTGCCGCCGATTTCGTTCGCGAGCTGATGGACGAAACCGACGGGCGAGGCATTGGACGCCGCGATCTCGGCATTGAGGTCGTTGAGCGTGAAGCGGGCGGGCAGCTTCGAGAAGTCGTAGCCTGCGTTGTGGGAGAGATAGGCGCCTACGGCTTCGCCCCTAGGCACCATCTGGAGGATGTTTTCCTTGCGCGCGATAGCCTCCTGCTCGCTTTCGGCAACGACGAGCTGAACGCCCCAGAGGATGCCCACCTCGGCGGGATCGCGGCCTTCGGCGACAAGCGCAGCATCGAGCTCGGCGCGATGCTTGATCCGGATGTTCATCGCGTGGCTCGAGGCGAAAACATGGTCCGCCACATGGGCGGAAGCCTTGATGCCGCGCCCCGAGGCGCCCGCCTGGAGGAGCACGGGCCGGCCCTGGGGGGAGGGCACCGCGTTCAAAGGCCCGCGAACCTTGAAGAACTTGCCGGCATGATTGATCGGTTGGACCTTGTCGGGGTCGGCGACCACTCCGGTCTCGCGATCCCAGAGGAAGGCATCGGGCTCTACGCTTGCCCAGAGCGCCTTGCAGACATCGACGAATTCCTCCATCCGGTCATAACGGCTGCCGTGTTCCATCAACTCGTCGAACCCGTAATTGGCGGCATCCGCGCGCCGGGTCGAAGTTATGACGTTGAAGGCGATGCGCCCGTCGGTCACATGGTCGAGCGAATTCAGGAGCCGCGCCACGTAGAAAGGATGCATGAAGGTCGAGGCATAGGTAAGGCAGAAGCCGATGTGCTTGGTTGCCCGCGCCATCAGCGGGATCCAGGGACTGACGTCGTGGCGTGGCCATTGGATGCCCCAGCGCGCCGCCGCTTTCTCCGATCCCTCCCAGGTATTGGGAATGCCGGTGCCATCCCCGAAGAAGATCATGTCGATGCAACCACGCTCGGCGGCCCGCGCGACTTCCTCGAAGATGTCGGTATTGGGATAGGTCCTGCCGGTCCAGGAGCCCGGTGTTCTCCAGCGCCCGTCGAGATGGGTGAAGGAGATATCGAAGGCAAGATGCATCCGCGCTTTCATCGGATCAGCCCGCCTTTCTCTGCTGGGCGGTTTTGGCGAATTTGTTTTCCGGTCTCGGCAATCCAAGATTTTCGCGCAATGTCGTCCCCTCGTATTCGGTGCGGAAAAGTTCCCGCCGCTGGAGTTCCGGCACGACCAGATCGACCACATCGGCGAGCCCGCCCGGCATATAAGGAACCAGGATCGCGAAGCCGTCGCAGGCGCCGCCTGGATCTAATGGGTTGCCCTTCCTCCGCGCCTTGTCAAGCGCCAGGGATGGAGCCTTTGACTCATCTATTTCGCGGCGATGCCTTGGCTGCATGATATCCTCCACTGGAGCGAAAGCAGGGGAGCCACAGCGAATGCTCGAAGAACTTCGGACGCGGCGGTCGCTTCTCGCCGCCTTTCTGGCCGGAATGCCTTTTGCCGCGGCGGCGCAGGGGAACCTGCTCGATCAAGGGCGCAATCTGCTGAACCAAGTTCCGGGCGGTCAGGCCGGGGGAGCCTCCAAGGGCGGCGGCGCCAGCCTCAGCCAGGGCGAGATCGGTTCCGGTTTGAAAGACGCCCTGAACGTCGCGTCGCAGCGCGTGGTTGGGCGCGTCGGCAAGGCCGATGGCTATAACGGCGATCCCTCGATCCGGATTCCGCTGCCGGGTCCCTTGGAAAAGATCGAAGGGCCGCTCAAGGCGGTCGGCGCGGGGGGCATGGTGGAAGATCTCCATGTCAGGATGAACCGGGCGGCCGAGCAGGCGGCGCCCAAGGCGCTCGACATCTTCGTCTCGGCGGCGTCGCGCATGACCATCGACGACGCGCGGGGCATCCTGACCGGGCCCCAGGATTCGGCGACGCAATATTTCAAGCGGACGACCTCTTCGTCGCTCACCACGTCCTTCCGGCCTATCGTCGATAGCTCGCTGTCCAGCGCCGGTGCTGTGGGGGCTTTCAAATCGGTGCAGTCGAAGGCTTCCGGGATCCCCTTCGCCGGCCAAGAGGTTCAGGGCTTCAACCTGACGGATTTCACGGTGGGCAAGGCGCTCGACGGGCTTTTCCATTACCTGGGCGTGGAAGAAGCTTCGATCCGCACGAATCCGGCTGCGCGCTCCACCGATCTCCTCAAGAAGGTCTTCAGCTAGCCGCCACGGCTGGTTTCGGACGGGACGCGTCATATATCTCTTGCGGATGTCTCGCGGCCTCCGCGATGCACGATCTCGTTACGGAGAAATCCCTTGTCGCACGCTCGTCTCGCCGCCATGGCTTTCGCAGCCCTCCTCATCGGGGGCATCTCGCTCCAGGCTCACGCGCAATTAGGGACGCTTCCCGCCAATACCTTCGTCGGTCACTGGGTCTGGAATGCCGCCGCCTCCTCACAGCCAGGCCAGCAGCAGGGGCAGCCTCCGGAGCCGCGCAGTCTCACGCTGGAGATCGTCGCGGCGGATCCCGGTCGCGTCGAATGGAGCATGACGGAAATGGACCCCAAAGGGGGAGCTCATATCCAATCCTTCAATGGGACGGGCGATGGCCGTCCGGGGCCGGTGAAGGGCAATGAGATGAGCGCGACGGCGGCCTTCACGATCAAGGGCGGAACGATGGCGGTGGCCTTCACCACGCCCGATGGAGGCTCGGACCATCTTTCCTGCAGCCTGTCGCCTAATGGCAGGCAAATGATCTGCCGTGGCACCGAAAGCGACAACAAGGGCAACAGGGAAGACTACGTGGACGTTTACGACCGTCGCTAAAGCCAGTGCGCTTGGAGCGGTTCAGCCGGCGGGTTGAGCCGTCAGGCGCCCCCTGCCGCGTTTCGCGCGGGCGGCGGCGGGCATCATGCGGACCTCGAGCTTCGGAACCGTCGGGTCGAGATGGTCCGCGATCTTCGCCCAATGCTTGGCAACTTCTGTTTGGCCGGTCAGTTCCAGCAATTCGGCCCGCCGTCTCGCGCGGTCCAGTGCCGAACTGCCGTGCTGCTCGATCATGTAGCGTGCCGCCTTTCGGATGTCCGACTGCCCAATCATCGATGCCCTCGCTCTTCATAACCGGGAGCAGAGATAGCGCAATCGATGTTCCAATTCAGTGACACGGGTCACTATTTGTTGCAGGTCGTCAGTCGAAGACCGTTTCGTCGTAGTGGTCCGAGTTGACGAAGGCCTCGATCACGGTCGGGCCGTCCGCTTCGAGCGCCGTTCGGAGCGCCTTTCGCAACTCCTCGTCGTTCCAGACTCCAATGGCGGGGACCCCGAAGTAATGAGCCGGGGGCTCGGCATAGGAGCGTTGGGCCAGGCCGACGCCGTAATAGGGGAACTGCCGGCGCATCTGCTTCACCCGGATGAGCGAGAGCCAGCCGTCGTTCAGCACGATCACGGGAAGCTGGAGTGACTGGCGCTCGGCCACCGTCAACTCGCCGCAGGTCATCTGGAAGCAGCCGTCGCCGATGATACAGAGCACTGCCTTCTGCGGTTCTGCCAGCTTCGCCGCGATGGCGGCCGGAAGGCCGAAGCCCATCGACGACCAGCCATTGGTGATCAGGAACTGGCGCGGTCCGTGGGCGGGCCATTGGCTTGCGATCTGATGAGTATGCGCTCCAACGTCAAAGGCTAGGACACCGTCGTTGGGGAGCAGTTCCCGGGCGATGTCGATGACCCGGTGGGGTGTAAACTCCTTCGCGGCCGGGCGGAGGGATGACTGGAAGCGGGTCCGATGAGCGGCAACTTCAGCAGCGCTCCAGGTTGCCCCCCGGGCCTCGGTGTCGATTAGGGCAGCAAGGCTCTGGTCGAGATCCCCGGTAACCTCATGGAGAACTTTGACCGTACCGTCGGTATCGACCGGCTCGATATCGATCTGGAGGAGCGGGATCAAACCGATCCAGGCCTCGTATTCGACTTCGATCGTGTCGTAGCCGAGGCCGACGATGAGATCCGACCGGCGCAGGAATTCCCGCTGGACCTGGCGTTTTGCCCGTTCGATACAGCCGATCGACAGGGGGTGATCCTCGTCGATGAGGCCCTTCGCCATAGTCGTGGTGGCGAAGGGCAGCTGATGCCGCTCGATGAATTCCCTGAGCAATTCAGGCCGTTTCATCCGCATCGCGGAAGAGCCGATGATCGCCAGGGGGCGGGATGCCTTGGCAATCAGGCGCTGTGCCTCGGAGATCGCCGCATCGGAGGCCGTCGGAAGCGGCGCCGGCAAATCGAGTTCCGGCACCTCTTCGGTGGCAAGCGCCACCGAGACGTCTTCCGGGAGGTCCAGATGGACCGGACCCTGGGGCTCGGTGAGCGCCAGTTCTATGGCCTTCTTCAGCGTCGCGGCGATATTGCCCTCGCTGAGCGCGAAGGTCCCCTTGGTGATCGGCTTGAAGAGCTGGTGATGGTCGATCCACATCTGAATGCGCCGGCCGAGCTGCGGCGTCTTCAGGTTGCAGGTAATCGCGATCATTGGCGACCGGTCGAGAAAGGCGTCGCCCACACCCGTCGCGAGGTTGGTGGCGCCGGGGCCGAGAGTGGCAATGGCCAGCCCCGGCTTCCCGGTCATCCGCGCGGTCACGTCCGCCGCGAAACCGGCGGAGCCCTCATGCGCGGTCAGGATGAAATCGATCCCGCCCTTGCGCATCGCCTCGATGAGCGGCAGGACATTGCCGCTCGGCACGCCGAAACCCCTTTGGATTCCGGCGCGCCGAAGCGTTGCGACGATCAGATCGCAATTGTTCATGAGGAAGTGCGCTCGATCAGCGAGCGGCGGCCGCCTCGCGGTTCATCTTGAGACGGGCATCGACGAGGCCCGCCGTTTCGACCACCACGTCGGACTTCATGCCATTCATGCCGGAGATCGTCCTGACAAGGCAATCGACCCGCTCGATGTTCGGTGCGCCGGCAAAAAGCGCCCGCGCCGCCGAGGACGGCCGGGACAGCCCATTGGCGGCCGCGGCGTATTTCTCGAAGGGCACGAGGTCGTTGCGGTCGGCGCCGATCTTCTCGCAGAGCTCGACCACCCAGTTATAGACCTCTTTCGACTTTGCGAGGTCGCTGTGGACGGCTTCCTTGATGGTGCGGGCGGCATCCTTAGTAATGCAGCGGTAGTTGCCGGTGATCAGCATCGCCCATTTGGCCAACGGCACGAAGACCGAATCGTGGACCTTGAGCTTGACCGGAAGCTCGACGACGCCATCGCCCGTGTCATAGCGGATCGCCTCGATGTCCGTCTGAAGCTGGCGCAGGATCGCGGTGTCGGCGTCGGAGTCGAAGCGCGCAACCTTGAAATTGGTGGGGAGCGTGACCATCAGCACATTCACGGGCTCATCCGGCGGACGGATCGCCTGCGGATCGGGGCTCGCGAGCGTGATGGTCTTGGGATCGAAGCTGTCCCAGACGGTCGGATCCGTGTAGCACTGGCGCAGCGCCTGGGTGTCGAGGCCCGGGATGCGGGCGAGGTAGGGCAGCGGCGGCATGTTCATGATCGACATGCAGGGAACCCGCGACTTCGCGACCGCGTCGAGCAATTCGCGCACGCCCGGCGAGCGGTACTGCGGCTCCTGCATGGCGAGTGCGATGAGGTCGTAGTCCTTGGGGTTGATGCCTTCGGTCCCGGCGGCCGAAAGCTGGCCCGACAGGTTCTTCGTATTGATCTCGACGGGCTTTTCGCGGCCCTTCACCGGCATGCGGACGATGGCGCCGTTCTTGTTGATGAGTTCCGCTTCGGCCGGCAGGCAGATCAGCTTTACGCTATGTCCCGCCATGGCGAGCTTGGTTCCGAGCAGCGAACCGTAAGAGGCTCCCAGGATGAGGATCTTGTATTTCTTGGACATAGCGGACTGCTCCAGGCGTTTGAGGGGCCTCGCCCCATTGATTAAAGCGGGCGGATGTTAGTCAAAGCCCCGGTCCGGGGCAATTGCGGCGTGGCGATCTTCAGCGCGGCGTCAGTTTCTGGATGGCGCTGCGTCGGAATTCCCGCAAGGCGAAGCCGCTGTTCGTTATGACTCGGCCGGGCAGGCTCGCCTCGTGAAGCGGCAGCGTCACGGTGCCTGATCCGATGATTCCGTCGGCGGTTTCGAACTCATAGCTGCGCCAGGCTGCGAATTCGCCTGCCGCATGGGCTCGATAGAGATCATAAGCCCGGGCGATGCAGGCCTTGATTTCCGGCAGCATGATGGCCGGGTCCGAACTCGTGGCAACCTTGTAGCCGGCGTCTTGGTCTGTCACGTAGCGCAGACGCCATGCTCCCGTGGATGCCAGCACCGAGCAGGAGAGGCGATAGCTTTCCTTGTCCGAAAAGAGGGCGACGACCGTAGGAACGAGTTGGATCGCCGATCCGTCCGAGGAGGAGAGATCAGGCGCTGCTTCCTGGAGGAGCGCAGCGACGTCGATTGCCGTCACCGCCTTGATGGACGAGGCCCGATCGTTTGCCTCCGACCGCAAAGCGGCGATGTTCATCGCAACGCCGATAGGCCCGAGCAGAAGTCCCGTCGCGAGGTTTCCACCGCCCGCCAGGACGCTTACGCCAAAGTAGCTGTCTGCGACGCTGACGGTGGCGAGTTTTTCATCCTCCGTCGGCGTGCGCTGGGCGATATAGGCCTTGCCGGCGGCGGTCGGCGGCTCTTTCGGCGTCAAAGCGCCGACGCAACCCGACCCCAACAGCATGACCGCGAAGCTCGCGATAAGGCGCGCGGAGGCCATCGTCGTTTCCCCTGAACCGTTTCTTGTTCCCCAGGGGCGATTGTATCATTTTCAGAGCGTCACAAGTCAGGGAGGAATGGTGGAACGTATTCTGGAGAGATGCCTTTTTGCGGCCCGATGGCTCCTGGCGCCGCTTTATCTCGGGCTGGCAGGGCTCCTCGTCCTTTTCGTCGTGCATTTCTTCCAGGAATTATGGCACCTCACGATTCATATCCTCGAACTGCGTGACGTGGACATGATCTTCGGCGCGCTGACACTCATCGATCTGACGCTGATCGCCGGGCTTACCGTCATGGTCATGCTGAGCGGCTATGAGAATTTCGTCTCGCGCCTCGATATCGCGGAAAGCGCCAATCACATCGCCTGGCTGGGCAAGCTCGATGCCGGCACCCTGAAGCTGAAGGTCGCGGCCTCGATCGTTGCGATCTCCGCAATCCATCTCCTTCAGGGCTTCATGAACATTCAGCAGATCTCGACCGAGAAGCTGGTGATGATGGTCGTGATCCATCTGACCTTCGTCGTGTCGGCGCTTTTGCTGGCTGTCATGGATCGCCTGCTGGGCGGCAAGCACGAGTAGAAGACGGGGGACAGTATCGAATCTCCGCTTTTATTGACAAAAACGACTTTGCCGCATTAGCGTTTTTTGAAGACGATTTTTCTTCCTTGTTCCGTCCTGCGGACTTCACGATATCTCCAAATAATCTCTGCATTGTTGCTAGCACTACTTTGGCAGATTTTTGAGGGATCGGCGTTTTAGGGATTCCCGGAACGCGTATTGCGTGATTCATGGGTGGTCGGCATCGCGGAGGGCCGACCATGGACGATAGCTGGAAAACCGATCTTGACCGGTGGCTTTCACCTTTC
>CANJCB010000014.1 GCA_947473305.1 Rhodospirillales bacterium | reverse complement strand
GGAACCACGAACAGCAACGTCAGGAACAACAACGCCGGCGTCATCAACAACCAGCCCGTCCGCGAATGCCCCAATCGGAACCGCCGACCCGTCCCAGTCCCTACAGCTCCCGCCGTCGCCGCTATCGACATGGCTTCCCCTCGCCCTTTCCCATGCGGACATGACCCCGCGACTGGTCGTCGTGAGCGTCATGCCATCCGCAGATGGTTACCCAAAGCCACAGAGGATTTGAACCCGTGGCCTCCCCCAAAACCGCTATCGCGGCTTATTCTTGGGTGAAGGATATTCCGAAAAGGCGTTTCCGATCAAGCGACCGGGCTGAGGCCTAGAGCGGCGTGGAAAGAAGCCGCACGATCCCATAGGTGTCGAGGATCACGTCCCGCCGCTTAAGGCGTAAACCTTGAGGGCTTTCGCGGATTTCATCCTCGTAGCGCCCGACGGCGAAAAGCGTCGAAATGCCCTCCTGGTCGCTCTGATAGATCACGAGCGAGGTGACCGCCTTGATGAGGTCGCCTTCCCGGGTCACCACCGGCAGGCTCAGCACGTGCCGGTCCCGGTGGATGTTGTAGATATTGGCTTCGCGCAAGGAGAGAATCCGGTCGCGCAGCATATTCTTGTTCTTGGCCAGGAGCAGCGGCAGGTCGTAGCCGAGATCCAGGTTTTCGACCGAGAGCACTTGATAGAGGCAGTCCTCGTCGAAATCCTCCATCCAGCGGTCGTAGTCGGCGGCGTCGAGCAGGGCGGCGCTTTTGGCCTGAAAGGCGATGACGTCGAGCATTTAGAGATCCATTGCCTTGAAATATGTAGCCCAGAAGCCGCGCAGCGGCATCTCCGTGACCAGGGATTCGGAATCCTTGATCTCGCCCAAGCCGCCGATGATGATCCGTGAGGCGGCCTCCGGGGAGGCCTTGGTCTCTTCGTGAACGAGCTGGACCGCCTCGCCGTCTTCCATAGAGACGAGCCCGCCCGGTCCCACCAGGTTAGCCTGGTTCCTGCGATGCTCGGCCATTTCCGGCGTGTCGTCGACGAAACCGTAATAGGTCCAGTAGAGCTCCATCTCGTCGACGCCGCGCGGCCTGATTTGGCGTGTGCAGAGCGAATTCGAGATCTGCTGGAAAACCCCGTTCGGGAAGGTCGAGAGAATGACGAGGCTTTCCTCGCCCGGCAGTTCACGTTCGAAATGAAGGATCGAGGGATCTGCCAGCTTGAAGGTCTCTTGCATCACCTTCTTGGTCTGGCTGTAACCGTCCTTGCGCTGGCTCTCGTTGTCGGTGCCATAGGTCGTGTAGCTCGTATTATGCCCCCGAGTCGCCCCATCGAGCCGGGCGCCGCCTTCCTGGCTCAACCGGGCAAGCCCGAAGGTCGCATGGAACATATGCAGCAACCCGCCATGGTTGGTGTCGCGGACGTTCTCGTTATAGAGCTTCCAATTGCCGAGGATGCGCTGGCGCTGATAGCCTAAGACCTTGACCGGCTTGTAGAAAAGGTTGCCGATCAGCTCCACGACGCGCGGGCCGAGATAGTCTTCGAGCTTGGGCGGATCGTCGCCGAAGCTGCCAAAGACCACGCCGTGTATCGTCGCAAGCTTCATCTCGCGCAGCTTGATCGAGGAGCGGTCGAATTCCGGGGGTAGCCCACCCTTGCCGTCCTTGCCGCGCGCGAAGGGGATGCCGACGAGGCCGCCGTCGAGGTTGTAGCACCATTGGTGATAGACGCAGGTATGCGTCGTCTCCTTGCCCCGCGCCTCGCGGCGGAGTTTCGTGCCGCGATGCTGGCAACGGTTCTCGAAGGCCTTGAGCTGGCCGTCCATGGTGCGGTTCACCAGGACGGGGATATCGCCGATATAGGTCGTGATGAAGGAGCCGGGCTCGGCCAGTTCCACGTCGAGGCAGACATAATTCCAGAGGTTGCCGCTGAAAATATGCGACCGCTCCCGGTCGTAGATCTCCTCGGAGTGGAAGACCTTATAGCCGATCGAGGAGAAATCTTTCGCCCGTTTAAGTGTGTCGAGCTGCATAAAATTCACCCTCTCACTGCCTGGAATTTTGAATACAAATATGGAGAAACCCTAGGTGCGTCAATGGAAAAATCCGCATTGCCTCGTCTCTCCACTCTGCTATCTTCGCGGCTATCGTACCCCTGGGAGGAACGGGAAATGGCGAAGATCGAACGCGTTATGGTGCCGGGGCAGCTGAAGCCGGTAAGCCATTATTGTCATGTGGTGAAGTCGGGAAACCTGATCTGGGTCTCGGGCGCCGTCGGTGCGCGCGAGGACGGTTCCGTTCCCTCGGATGTGGGCGAGCAGGCCAAGCTCGCGCTCGAGAATATCGACGCCTGCCTGAAGGCGGTTGGCGCCAGCGCCGCCAATGTGGTGAAGGTGACGGTCTATCTGACCGACATCAACGACCGCAGGGCGGTCAACGAGCCGCGAAAGGCCTATTTCGGGGAGCATCTGCCGGCGTCGACCCTGGTTCAGATCGTGGCGCTGGTGCTGCCCGAACTGAAGGTCGAGATCGAGGTCCAGGCTATCCTGCCCTAGCCTTGAGCCTCTCGCGGTGGGCGGTGTAGATGCAACTCGCCGCGATGAAGCAGCCGCCGACGATCGTCCAATGGTCCGGCACCGCGTCGAAGACGAAATACCCCAGCGTCGTTGACCAAATGAGCTGGATGAAGGAGAAGGAGGCCAGGAGCGAGGCGCTCGTGCAGCGATAAGCCAGCACGATCAGCCACTGTCCCGTGGTCGAGACCAAGGCGAGGAAGGCCCCGAGGCCGATCTCATTCCATCCCGGCACTACGAAGTTGAAGGGCAGGAGCGCCGTCAGCACGACAAAGCCGGTGACGGCGGTCCAGCCGAGCATGGTGGGGGTGCCGTCGGCGCCTCTCATCGCCCGGGTGACGATCATCGCGATCGCCCAGCCGGAGGCCGAGAGTATAGCGAGGAGGCCGGCCGGCTGGAAAGCCTCGGTGCCCGGCCGCATGACGATCAGTACCCCGGTGAAGCCCACGAGGACTGCGGACCAGCGGCGGATGCCGACCTTTTCTCCGAGGAAGGGGATCGAAAGCGCGGTGATCAGGATCGGCGACACCGAGCCGATGGCAGAGGCCTCGGCGATCGGCAGATAGCGGGTCGTGTGAATGAAGAAGATGGCCGCGCAGACAAGACCGAGACCGCGCAGGATCTGAAGCATCGGTCGCGCCGAGCGGAAGACCCCCGGTCCATGGCGCAGCAGCAACGGCACCATCAGGATCGTGAATCCCAGGTAACGCATCCAGGCGATCTCGACCGGCACGAGGGTCTGGTTCAGGTACTTCGCGGTGATGTCGGAGCAGGAAAAGAAAATCGTCGCGAGACCATAGAGCAGCATTCCGCGCATCGGCCTGTCGGCGATGTCGTTTCCTCCTGAAAGACCTTTCGGCTTTGTATCCACCGTATCAGCCATCTTGCTGACCTAACACGCGTGTGCCCGAAGGCGATAGCCCTTCGCTAGAAAAGCGTTGTGATTCCTCGGGCGGCGAGGGAACAATGTCGGCAAGAGCAATCGCTTAGACGACAGAGTGGAGGAGATGATCATGACGAAAATTTATGTCCCGACAAATCGGCGGAAATTCCTGGCGGGGGCGGCGGGGATCATCGCGGCGCCTTTCGTGATTTCGGCGACGGCGCGGGCGCAGAACAAGACGCTTTACGTCAATACCTGGGGCGGAAGCTGGACCGCTGCGGAGGAGGCCGCCTTCTTCAAGGGCTTCACCGAGGCGAGCGGCGCCAAGATCCAGACCGTGACGCCGGTATCCTACGCCAAGCTCAAGGCGCAGGTCGAAAGCGGCAGCTATGAGTGGGACGTCACCTCGATCAGCCAGACCCAGCTTCTGCGCGCCAAGCTCGAAAACCTGATCGAGCCCATCGATTACAAGATCATCGACAAGAACAAGCTGCCGCCCGATGCGGTCTTCTCCGATGGCATCGCTTACTGCGTCTTGTCCTATAACGTCTCCTATCGCAGCGACAAATATCCCAACGGCGGGCCGCAAAACTGGGCTGATTTCTGGGACGTCAAGAAATTCCCCGGTTCCCGCTCGATGTATGGCGGCGATGGGGTGATCGCGGTGCTGCAGGCTTTGCTGGCCGATGGGGTCGAGCCCGGCAAGATGTATCCGGCCGATGTGGATCGCGCTTTCAAGAAGCTCGATCAGATCAAGCCGCATGTGAAGATCTGGTGGACCCAAGGCAACCAGTCGCAGCAGCTTTTCCGCGACAACGAGATCGACATGATGGCGATCTGGAACGCGCGGGCGAGCGAGCTGAAGCTGCAGGGGACACCTGTCGAACTCGCCTGGAACGGCGCGCTCGATTCGATCACCATGTGGGCCGTGGCGAAGGGCGCTCCCAACAAGGGGCTCGCCTGGGAATTCATCCAATATGCCGTCCAGGCGCAGCCTCAGGCGGAATTCGCCAAGCGGCTCTTCTACGGACCGGTCAATCCAAAGTCCTATGACTTCCTGCCCGAGGATGTGGCGAAGCAGCTTCCCACCTATCCGAAATACCGGGAGGTCGCCCTGATCCTCGATCCGGTCTGGGGTGGCCAGAATGCCAGCAAGATCGAGGAGCGGTTCAAGCAGTGGCAGGCCTCTTGATCGGCCAGAAAGCACTCGGCCTTTGACCCGCTTCGGTCCGGCGGCTGCCGAAAGGATCGAACTGGGGAGCGGGGCGTTCCTGCTCCGCTCCCGCGATCCGCTTCGGCCCTATGGGAATAGCGTCGGGGATTATCTTCCGAAATGGGCCGAGGAAGCGCCGGATCGCGTGTTTCTCGCCGAACGGGATCGGGCGGGCGCCTGGCGGCAGATTAGCTTCGGGCAGATGTGGAGCCAAGTCCGGGCGCTGGCTCAATTTCTGCTCGACAGGGGCGCTTCGGCGGAGCGGCCCTTAGCGATCCTGTCGGAAAACTCGATCGCCCATGGGGCGGTGTCTCTGGCGGCGCTTTACGCGGGGATTGCCTTGGTCCCGATCTCGCCCGCCTATTCGACGATTGCCGAGGCGGCGGACAAGCTGATCCATTGCTATGGGACGACCGACCCTTCGGTGGTCTTTGTCGAGGACGGACTTCGCTATGGTCCGGCGTTGGATCGGTTGGGGAAGATATCGGCGGTTACGCTCGCTGCCAATCCAGCGGGCCGTCCGGGCGTGGTTTCGCTCGAAGAGGCGCTGGCGACGAAACCGACCGACGCCGTGGACAAGGCGCATGCGGCCATCGACCCCGATACGCTCGCCAAAATCCTCTTCACCTCGGGCTCGACGGGCCTTCCGAAGGGCGTGATCAACACCCATCGGATGCTCGCGGCGAACCAGCAGCAGTTCTTCCAGATCTATCCCTTTGTCGAGGACCATCCGCCGGTCGTGTTGGATTGGCTGCCCTGGCATCACACCTTTGGGGGCAACGAGATCTTCTACATGGCGCTGCGCCATGGCGGGACGATCTATATCGACAGCGGAAAGCCGGTCCCGGCGCTCTTCGGCCAGAGCCTCGCCAATCTGCGCGAGATCTCGCCGACCGTTTATTTCAATGTGCCGCGCGGTTACGACCTGCTTCTCGCGGAGCTTGAAAAAGACGAGGCGCTCTGCCGAAATTTCTTCCAGCGGCTCGATTTCATTTTCTACTCGGCAGCGGCGCTGCCGCAGCGGCTCTTGGTCCGGCTCGAAGAGCTTGCGGCCGCCGCCAGGGGCGGGGGTGTACCTATCGTCACGGCCTGGGGCGCGACGGAAACGGCGCCTCTGGCGACCGGCGTCCATTTCCCCTCGAGGCGGACGGACAATATCGGTCTGCCCGTGCCGGGTTGCGATCTCAAGTTCGCGCCCTTCGGCGATAAATACGAAATCCGGGTGAAGGGGCCGCACGTCACCCCCGGCTATTGGCGGGAACCTGAAAAGACAAAGGCCGCCTTCGATGAGGATGGTTTCTATTGCTCGGGCGACGGTGTCCGTCTGGCCGATGAAGCGGACCCTTCCAAGGGCATCCTTTTCGAAGGCCGAGTGACGGAGGACTTCAAGCTTTCCACCGGGACATGGGTCTCGGTCGGGCAGCTACGTATCGCTCTGGTCAATGCCTTGCTGCCCGTGGCGCAGGACATCGTGATCGCGGGCCATGACCGGGACGCCGTGGGTATCCTGATCTTTCAGAATGCCGACGCCTGCCGCGCGCTGGGAGAAGATGGGATTGTCGCCCATGTGTCGGCGCGACTGCGGGAGCATAATCGGCTCAATCCCACCAGTTCCAAGCGGGTGGAGCGTGCTCTCCTCATGACCGAGCCTGCTTCACTCGCCGGCAACGAGATCACGGATAAGGGTTATGTGAACCAGCGGGCGGTGCTGAGCCGCCGCGCCGATCTCGTCACCCGTCTCCACGAAGGCGGAGAGGGCGTTATTCTCCTGGCCTAGCGGGGCGCCAGCCGCACCGCGGCGTCGAGCCGGATGATCTCGCCGTTGAGCATGCGGTTCTCCGCGATATGAATCGCGAGCGCCGCATATTCCGAGGGATCGCCCAACCGTTTCGGGAAAGGCGATGTGTCGGCGAGGGCCTTCTGAACTTCTTCGGGCAGGGTCCGCATCATCGGCGTCAGGAAAAGCCCCGGCGCGATCGAGCAGACCCGAACGCCGAGGGAAGCGAATTCCCGCGCGAGCGGCAAGGTCAGGCCTGCGACTCCGCCTTTGGAAGCGGAATAGGCGGCCTGCCCGATCTGTCCCTCGAAGGCCGCGACGGAGGCGGTCATGACCACGGCGCCCCGCTCATTGTCTTCTAGGACGGGCAGGGCCTGCATCCGCGCCACCGCCAATCGGACGACATTGAAGGTGCCGATCAGGTTCACCCGGACGACCTGTTCGAACTCATCGAGCGGATGAGGGCCTGTACGACCTACCGTGCGCTTTGAAATGCTGATGCCGGCGCAATGAACCACGAGCCGGGGAGCGCCGTGATGCCCTTCGATCTTTTCGAGGGCCGCTTCGACGCCTGTCGCATCGGCCACGTCGGCGGCGACGGCCAGGCCGCCGATCTCCTTGGCTACGCCATCCGCCCGCTGCTGGTTGAGATCCAGCACCGCGACTTTCGCTCCCTTGGCGGCGAGCGCCCGGGCTGTCGCCTCACCAAGGCCGGAGCCTCCTCCGGTCACCAGACAACTCGTTCCCGCCAATTCCATAAAACATCTCCTCGATTTGATGGCTGACTAAATCACGCGAACAGCCGCGCCGCAATTCCGCAGGGGATTGACGGGGCAACTATCACGAACGCAGGGGAAGGAAGGTCGGCCGCCGTTCCCTAGCGTTTCTTCGAATAGAAATAGTCGGGCAGCCCCGTGGCGATTTCGGGGAAGAAGCAAAGGATCACAATCGCCACCATCATCAAGCCTACGAAGGGCATGGTGCCGAGCACGATTTCCTTGAGGCCGACATCGGGCGCGATTTTGTTGATGACGAAGATGTTAAGCCCCACCGGCGGGTGGATCAGGCCCATCTCCATGATCACCGACATGACGATGCCGAACCAGATGAGGTCGAATTGGGCGGCCCGGAGCGGCGGCAGGATGATCGGCGCGGTCATCAGAATGATGCTGACCGGTGGCAGGAAGAAGCCCAGCACCACGACCATCACCGCGATGGCCGCGAAGAGAAACCAGCGGGACAGGTTCAGGGACACGATCCATTCGGCCGTGCCCTGGCTGATGTGCAGATAGCTCATCACATAGCTGTAGAAAAGGCTCATGCCAATGATCAGCATCAGCATGCCGCTCTCGGCCAGAGTGCTCTCGAAGATCGGCTTCAGGTCGCTGCCTCGCCAAGCGCCGTAGACGAGCGCCACCAGCACCAGCGCCAGCACCGCGCCGAGGCCCGCGGTCTCGGACGGCGTGGCGATGCCGCCGTAAAGCGCGAACATCACGCCGGTCAGCAGGATCAGGAAAGGCAGCACCCGGGGCAGCGCGATGAAACGGTCGCGCATGGTGAAATGCTCGGCCTCGATGATCGGGGATCGAGGCCCGCCCTTCGCGGCGATTTCCGTCGCCCGCCGGAACTCGAAACGATGGCGCAGCATGGCATAGGCGGCGAACAGCGCCACCAGCAGGACGCCCGGCCCGATTCCCGCCAGAAAAAGCCGGCCGAGCGACTGCTCCGAAGCGACGGCATAAAGGATCAGCGTGATCGACGGCGGCAAGAGGATGCCGAGCGTTCCACCGGCCGCCACGAGCCCCGCCGCGAAACCCGAGGAATAGCCGCGCCGCCTCATCTCGGGGATGCCGGAGCTGCCGATGGCCGAGCAGGTGGCAGGGCTCGATCCCGCCATGGCCGCGAAGAGCCCGCAGGCAAGCACTACCGCCACCCCAAGCCCGCCCGGTATTCGATGAAGCCAGGCATGAAGCGCGGCATAGAGATCCTGGCCCGCCCGCGACTTGCCGATCGCGGCGCCCTTCAGGATGAAGAGCGGGATCGTCAGCAGAGTGATGCTGGCCATCTCCTGGTAGACATTCTGCGCGACCGTATCGAGCGCCGAATGCGGCATGAAGAAGACCATGAAGATGGTCGCCACGGTGCCCAGCGCGAAAGCGATGGGAATGCCGGAGAAGAGGACCGCGAGGGTGGTTGCCCCATAGAGCAGGCCGATAGTAAGCCCGCTCATCTGCCTCTCTGCCTTCCGAAGGGGGCGAGCACCTGAAGCGCGATCTGCATTGTCAGCAGCGTCATCCCGAAAGTCATGAGCCCATAGGGAATGGTGAGCGACGGACCCCAGGGCGTGCCGGTGATCTGTCCATCCTCCCAGGCTTCCCAGAGAAGAGACCAGCACTTCCAGGTAAAAAAGAGACAGAAGGCGAGGGAAACGATATCCGCCAGCCTGCGCCTGATCCGGTCGGCGCGGGGTGGCAGGATATGCTGGAGCGCGTCGATGCCGACATGCCCGCGCCGCGCCTGGATCCAGGCGGCAGAACCGAAGGTGGCCCCGACCAGCAGGAAGATCGACAGCTCATCCTGCCAGTCGCTGGGAATCTTGAAGAAATAGCGGCCGGCGACTTCCCAGGTCATCACGCAGCCCGCCATGCCTGCCGCGATGGAACTCAGTAGAATCGCAAGCGAGTTGACCCGGGTAAGCCAAGCCTGGAGCGTTCCCGGCAAGCCCTGGGATGGAAGATCCGTGGGCTCGCCGGTCTCGAAGACAACCGGATGGGTCACGCAGTGACGGCTTCGGCGAGTTTCAGAAGCTTGGCGCAATCGGCGTTGCGCGCCGCGAAATCCTTCCAGGCGGTCGCCTGGGCGATCTCTCGCCATTTGCCGAGGATCTCGGCATTCATCTCGGCGACCTTGACGCCGGCCTTGCCGTAGACCGTAGCCAGCGAATCGTCATCGGCCTTCGCCTGCGAGAGCCCGAAAGCTTCCATTTCCTCGCCCACGGCCGAAACCACTTTCTTCTGGTCGGCGGTCAGACCGTCATAGATCTCCTTCGACATGATCAGCGGTTCCAGCATGAACCAGAAGCTGCCGCCACGACCGGTGGTGACGTTCTTGGCGATCTCCTCCAGCCGGAAGCTGATGAGGCTGGTCGAGGAGGTCACGGCCGCGTCGAGGGCTCCGGTTTGCATGGCCGCATAGATTTCGTCCGAAGGCACGCTGGAAATGATGCCGCCCGCTTCCTTCAGCATCAGGTCCATTTCGCGGCTGCCGCCCCGGATCTTCAGCCCCTTCACGTCGCCGGGCGAAATCACGGGAGTGGCGCGTGAGGCGACACCGCCCGCCTGCCAGACCCAGGTGATGAGCTTGACGCCCTTCTTTTCCAGCGCGGCGGTAAGTTCCTTGCCGATCTCCGTCTTTTTCCAGTTGAGCCCTTGCTGGTAGCTCGTCACGAGGCAGGGCATGAGGCCGATATTGACCTCCGGCACCTCGCCGCCGGCATAGGCGAGCGGATAGAGGCTCATGTCGAGCGCCGCTTTCCGGACCGCCGAGAATTGCGGGATCGTCTTCATGAGCGACGAGCCGGGATAGATCTCGAATTTCAATTCGTCATTGGTGCGCTTTTCGACCTCGGCAGCGAAGCGGCGGACGAGCCGGTCCCGGAAATCACCGCTGTCGATGGTGCCGCCCGGAAACTGGTGGCTGATCTTCAGGGTCCTGGGACCTGCAGCCCTGGCCGGCCGCAGACCCGCTACCAGCGCGGGAGCCGCGGCGATGCCACCTAGAATCCGTCGCCTTGTCATCGTCATAGCGCTTGCTCCCTCGTTTAGGCGCGCTTTTGCGCTGCCCGCTGGATCGTTAAAAAATCCGACAATCGATTATGACCGTATCCAACGCGGCCACGCAACAATCGCGCCTTCACGGTTTCGCGCTTGCCACCAGCGCGTCCGGGAATCGCGGACAGATTTTCGACAACCTGGGGTGGCGAAAACCGCGTGTTTCATTTTGGCGGGACTCGACATCGCCGCCGGCCGACCCTTATCCTTCGCATTGGACGAGAAGGCGAGGGCGGCGGACAGGAAGTCCGAGAACGCTCCGCCGGTACAGGAGGGCCTTTCAATGACGAACAATGTTATGCTTTTCGGGGTCGCCGCGATTACCACCGGTATTGCCTTGACGGGAGCCGCTTTCGCTCAGGGGCAGACTCCGCAAAAGGGCGGCACGGCCGTCTTCTCGATCTCCCAGGACCCGACGACGGTCAATCCGGACGTCTCGACCAATGTGCCGGACCGCTATATCGGCTGCATCGCCTATCAGGGCTTGGTTCAGCTGACGCCCGACTACAAGGTCCTGCCTCTGCTGGCGAAGTCCTGGACCATCTCGCCGGATGGCCTCACCTATACGTTTAACCTCGTCGATACAGAATGGCATGACGGCAAGCCGCTCGTCGCCGAGGACGTGAAATACACGCTGACCGAAGTCAGCCCCAAATATTCCTCGATCTTCGCCCCGGCCGGCGCGGTGATCGGCAGCATCGAGACCCCGACCAAAAGCCAGGTGGTGATCAAGCTCAAGGAGTCCTTCGGTCCCTTCATGATCTCGCTGGGCTGTATCCAGGGCGCGGCGATCATGCCGTCGCATCTCTTCCAGGGCACCAATCCGCTGCAGAACCCGGCGACGACCACCGCGCCGGTCGGGACGGGCGCCTTCAAGATGACGGAATGGAAGCGCGGCGATTATGTGAAGATGGGCCGCAACGCCAAGTATCATGAGGCGGGAAAACCCTATCTCGACGAGGTCATCGCCAAGATCATCCCGCAGCAGGCCTCCAAGATGCAGGCCCTGGCGGCCGGCGAACTCGATGTCGTCCAGCAGATTGCGCCGAACGATCAGGCGGCGGTCCGCGCCAATCCCAAGCTGAAGGTGGTCGAGGACGATATCGCGCCGGCGATGTCGCTGCTGTTCTACAACGTGAAGAAGAAGCCCTTCGACGACAAGCGCGTGCGCCATGCGCTGATGATGGCGACGGATCGGGATTATCTCCTGAAGAACGTATTCTTCGACTTGGGCACGGTGGGCATCGCGCCCTTCACCACCCAGATCCCCTGGGTTGCGAACCCCAGCATCGACTATCGCAAGATGTATCCCTTCGATGTCGCGAAGGCGAATGCGATGCTCGACGAGGCGGGATTGAAGCGCGGGGCCGACGGCAAGCGCCTCTCCGCCAAGATCACGACCTTCGCGACGCAATATCCGGAGCTCGCCCAGACCGCGGTCGCTCTGAAGAGCATGTGGCAGCAGGTGGGTATCGATCTGACGATCGAAGCGCTGGAGGACGCGACGATCCTGAAGCAGGTCTATCAGGACATGAACTACGACGTGACGCTCACGTCCTATACGAGCTATTCCGACCCGGCGCTGGGCGTCGTCCGCATCTATAACAATGCGATGATTGGCAAGTCCTTCGGCAATCCTTCGGGCTATACCAATGCCAAGGTCGAGGAGCTTTTCGACCAAGGCAAGCGGAGCATCACCAACGAAGATCGCGGCAAGGCCTATAAGGAGGCGCAGGTCATCCTGGCCGAAGACCTTCCGGCCATCGTGCTACGCCAATATCGCCCGGTGGACGCCGCCTCGGCCCGCCTCAACGACCTCTGGGGCAAGGTCCAGGGCACCGGCCTCTGGACGGATGCCTGGCTTTCGAAATAGGGGCTAAAGCCTGGTTTCCCTGTAGTCGTCATTGCGAACGAAGTGAAGCAATCCAGGTCTTGCCGGTGGCGAGATCCCTGGATTGCGCGGCCTTCGGCCTCGCAATGACGTCTTCGGGTGGCTACTTCGCCGGAATGACCGGCAGCAGCAGATAGGGCTGCCTCCCCGGTGCGAAGTGCAGTGTCGTGGTGCCGTTGAAAATCTCCGGCGGCCGGTTTCGCACATGGAGGAACGGGCCGACGCCGGTCATCGAATGCGGCGCGCCGGGGATGTCGAGGGGCGGGCCGTCGAAGGTGTAATCCTTGCCCCGTATCGTGAGACCCATCCGGTATCCCTTCGGCACGACGATGGAGGTCGGCCAGATCTCGATATCGAGCCCGATCACCTCGTCCGGGGTGATCGGCCAGGCCTCGTCATGCGTGTGATAAGGCCGATAGGGCAGAGAGAGTTTCCGGTCGAGCTTGTAATGGGACATCCGGAGCCAGCCTTGCCCGATGGGCGTGCGCGGATCCTGCGCGCCCTGGAAGACGACCTCCTTCCCGTCGAGATCGAAGACCCGGAAGATGAGGAAGATATCCGCATCGCTCGTGGATGAAGAGACAAAGAGCTTTGCGGCCAGCGGCCCCGTCACCTCGGTCGCCTGCGCCATGGGTTCGGAGAGGAAGGTCATACCGTCGCCCTGGGCCTCGAAGGAGAGGGAAGCCGTGCTTTCGGGCAGTGTCTCCGACAGCTTCTTGCCCTCGGGATGGAGGTGGAAGCGGGTCCATTTGGTGCGGGGGATCGGCCAATCCTCCTCGCCGCGCACTTCGAAGACTTCGCCGGGGCTGCGGATCTTGAGCTGGACGCGAGGCTGTTTAGACCAGCCGGTATCCTCGCCTTTGAGGAAATGGCCGAAGAAGCGCTTCTGCAGATCGACGCCATAGGAGGTATAGAACTCGGCCCAATGGGCGCCGCCATGGGCTTCGAGCCATTTGTCCTTGGAGGCGGCGCGCATGAAGGCCTCGGTATTGCCGCGCAGATGCATGCCCTGGCCGCCCCAATTGCCGGCCGAGAGCATGGGAACGGTGATCTTGCTCCAGTCGGGCGACCGGCTGCGGTGATAGTCGTCGTCGAGCGGATGAGCCAAAGCATCGCCGACGAAATCGGCGCGGTTCCGGGCAAGTTCTTCCGGCGATAAGGTTTCAGGCCCGGAGACGAGTTCGCCGGTTACAGGATTGCGACCTCCCTTGTCGCCCACGCCATGCTGCATGGTGACGACGGCGCGGGGATACCAATTGGCGGCGAATTCGCTGTAGAGCCCGCCATGGTAGCAGATATCGCGGTAGTAGTCGGCCGCACCCTCCCAGGCGCAAATCGCCGTGAGATGCGGGGGCTGGAGCGCCGCCACATGCCATTGGTTGATGGCGAAATAGGAGATGCCGTTCAAGCCCACCTTGCCGCTGCTCCAGGGCTGGATGGCGGCCCATTCGATGCAGTCGTAAAGATCCCGGGCCTCGCGCGGGGACCAGCATTCGATCTTGCCTTCCGATCGTCCGGCGCCTCGGGAATCGACCCGCACCAGGACATAGCCGTCGGGCACCCAATGCTCGGGATCGGCGAGTTCCCAGGTCGCGTATTTGGCGCTCGTGCCGGTAATGACCTCGGGATGCTCCTTGATCAGGCGCTCCCAGGCATGGGGTCGCGCCTGGCCGAAGGGCATGCCCTTGGCATAGGGACCCATGCTCAGGATGACGGGGTAATGGCCCTCGGCAACCGGCCTGAAGATGTCGGCGCGCAACACGATGCCGTCGTCCATCTTGATCGGCGCATCCCAATCGATGCGCATCCCGTCCCTTGTCTCGTGCTTTTCCTGGATCATGAGGCCCTTCCTTCGACGAAGAGGGAGTATGATCACCTGGAAAGGCCCGATCAACGGGCCATCATTGCTTCGTCATATTCCACCCCTACTTTCATGACCTGAGCTTTGACAGAGGGAGGCGGCATGTTTCCGATCGCGAACCGGTTCTTCATTACGCGCGGCATCGGCGTTCATAAGGAGCGGCTGACCGCTTTCGAA
This sequence comes from Rhodospirillales bacterium, assembly GCA_947473305.1. Classification (GTDB taxonomy): domain Bacteria; phylum Pseudomonadota; class Alphaproteobacteria; order ATCC43930; family CGMCC-115725; genus CANJCB01. Next base: position 83,938 of record CANJCB010000014.1, on the reverse strand, counting down.
CTGGCGCTCCGCGATGCGGATATCGAGCAGCAGAACCTCGTCACGGTGTCTTCGATTCTGCCGCCCGGCTGCGAGATGATCCCGCGCGAGAAGGGTGTCGAGACGCTGCGGCCCGGTGAAATCACCTTCTGCGTCATGGCCAGGTCCGAGACCAATGAGCCTGGCCGGCGCGTCAATGCGAGCATAGGCCTCGCCCGGCCTACCGATCCCGCGGCTTATGGCTATATTTCCGAGCATCACGGCTTCGGCATGACCGAGCAGCAAAGCGGCGATTATGCCGAGGATCTGGCGGCGAGCATGCTGGCCTCGACGCTCGGCATCAAATTCAATCCCGATTCTGCCTGGAACGAGCGTAAGCAGGTCTATGAGATGAGCCATCTCATCATCGACAGCACCTCGATCACCGCGGCCTGTATCGGCGACGACGATGGACGCTGGACTTGCGCCGTGGCGGTGGCCGTGTTCCGCTTCGACTGATGTCAGGCACGCCGACCTTCGCCCTTCCCGGCACGTTTATGGGGCTCAGCCGCAGCGATGCGGGGGCGGCGATCTCTGTTGCGGGGATTCCGCTGGATATCGGAACCACCAATCGCTCCGGCGCGCGTTTCGGGCCGGCGGCGATCCGGCAGGCGAGCCGGATGCTGGTCGATGGGGCGCATCCTCGCCACTGGGTCGATCCCCTGGCCTTGGACATTGCCGATATCGGCAATCTGCCGGTGGCGCTGGGCGATCTGGAGAAGAGCCTCGCGATGATCGAGGAAAGCGCCGCCGCGATCCCGCATCTGGTGGCGCTCGGCGGCGATCACGGTGTCACGCTTGCTCTGCTGCGCGCCCTGGCGAAGCGGGCAGGGCCTTTGGGCCTCGTCCATTTCGATGCCCATGTGGATACCTGGCCGACCAGTTTCGGGCAGCCTTGGGGGCATGGTTCGGTGTTTTTCCATGCCATCGAGGAGGGGCTCGTCGACCCCAAGCGGATGGTGCAGATCGGCATCCGCTCGCCGGTTCAGCGGGAGGTCTGGGACTGGACGGTGGGGAAGGGCGTCACGATCCTCGATGCCGAGACGGTTCAGCTTGAAGGACCCATCGCAATCGCCGAGCGCATACTGGCAACGGTTGGGAAGGGTCCGGCCTACCTGAGCTTCGACATCGACGCTCTCGATCCAGCCTTTGCGCCGGGGACGGGAACGCCGGAAATCGGGGGCCTCGCGACCTGGCAGGCGCAGGCCATCATCCGGCGGCTGGGCGTGCTCGATTTTCGCGGCATGGATGTGATGGAAGTGGCGCCCGCCTATGATACGGCGGAGATCACGGCGCTCGCGGCGGCGACCATGGCCTGGGAATATCTCTGCCTCGTGGGGCCGCGCTTAAAAAGGCCCTAGACCGGCGATCTGAAGCACGAACAGCAGGTTCAAGCCGAGGATGATCGTCGCGAAAGCCGTCGCCAGCCAATGGACGAGCGGCGTATTGGCGAAAACCCCCATGATGTCCTTGCGCCGCGTCAGCAGGATCAGCGCGATGACGGGAATGGGCAGGACTATGCTGAGGGCGACCTGGCTCAGGACCATGGCCATGGTCGTATTGATCCCCAGGGCGATTACGACGAAGGCCGGCAGCATCGTCACCAGCCGGCGAACCCAGAGCGGGATGCGGATGCGGACGAAGCCCTGCATGATGATCTGGCCCGCGATGGTGCCCACGGTTGAACTCGACACGCCCGAAGCGATGATCGAGATCATATAGACGCTGGCGGCTGCCCCGCCCAAAAGCGGGATCAGCGTGTAATAGGCCGTCTCGATATCGGCCAGGTCGTTGTGAACGCCGTCATGGAAGACAGCCGCCGACATCGTCACCATGGCCATGTTGATGAGGCCCGCGAAACCGAGCGCGATTACCACGTCCCAATTGGAATAGCCGATGAGTTTCTTCCGCTCCGCGTCGTTGGCCGGGTTGAAGCGGTCCTGCATCAGGCCCGAATGCAGGAAGATCGCATGGGGCATGACCGTGCAGCCGACAATGCCGATCGCCAGCAGAACCGCTCCGCCATCGGCGAGGCGCGGGGTGACCATGTGGGAAAGGACCGCGCTCCAATCTGGCGGCGCGAAAACCGTTTCCACGAGATAGCAGACCCCGATCACGCCCACGAGGCTGCCGATCACCAGATCCATGGTGCGGAAGCCGCTGCGCTGGAGGATCAGCATGCCATAGGTGATGACGCCGGTGATGACCATGCCAGTCATCAAAGGCACGCCCAGCAGCAGCGAAAACCCGATGGCCCCGCCCAGGAACTCGGCGAGATCGGTCGCCATGGCGGCGATCTCGCTGATGACCCACATGCAGAGCACGACGGGGCGCGGGTAGTGGTCGCGGCAGAGTTCCGCGAGGTTGCGACCGGTGACGATGCCGAGCTTCGCCGAGAGCGCCTGGAACAGCATGGCCATCAGGTTGGCCATGAGCACGACCCATAAGAGGTCGTAGCCGTATTGCGCGCCCGCCTGGATGTTGGTCGCGAAATTGCCCGGGTCCATATAGGCGACCGAGGCGACGACCGCCGGCCCCATGAAGGGCAGCAACGCGCGCACGCCTCTCCGCTGGCCGGCCAAGGATTGGGCGCCAGCCTTCAGTGTCCGCCCGGTTATCGTCCCCTCGGAGACGAACGAGCTGCCGTCGGGTGGCACAGGCACCCTCAGTCGAGAATGAACTTATTCTGCCGCTTTTCGGTGGGCAGGCCGAAGAGGCGGGCGGCGTTCAGGCCGAGGATGTTGCGCTTCGCGGTCTCGTCCAGGAACGGCAGGTCGTGGATCACCCCGGGCGTGTCGAAATCGAAATGCGGCCAGTCCGACGCGTAGAGAAGCTGCGTGTCCGCCTTAATCATCTCGAAGGAGAGTTCGAGCGCCTTCATGTTGCTCTTTTCCATCGGCTGGCAGGTGTACCAGCAGTTCTCGCGCATGTAGTCGCTGGGCATCCGCTTCAGAAGCGGCGCTTCCGACTGACGCATCAGATACTGGTCGTCGAGGCGCTGCATCAGTGCCGGGATCCAGGCGACGCCGCTCTCGACCCAGATGCTCTTAAGCTTGGGGAATTTCTCGGGGATGCCGCTCAGGATCCAATTGGTCAGCATGACCATGCTGCACCAGACGAAACCCAGGGCATGGACACTGAGGAAATTCGGAAGGGTCTGCAGCGAAGGGTCCTGCCAGTGATAGCCCGCATGGAAGGCGATCGGCTTCCCGGTCTCCTCGATCATCCGGTAGAGCTTCATATATTCATTGGAGTGAAGCGGTTTGTGCCGGGCGCTCGTCACGCAGAAGCCGATAACGCCCTTCTTGTTGGCAAAGCGCTCGACCGTGCGGCAGGCTTCTTCCGGAGTATTGAAAGGCAGATAGACGAGGGTCACGATCCCGTCGTCCTCGGACAGGATCCGGTCGGTGAGCCACATGTTGTAGGCCTGGGCGAGCGCCACCTCCATCTCGGGCTGCGGATGGAGGCCCAGATGTAGCATGGGCGTCGGGAAGAGCACCATATGGTCGACCGAGAGGCCGTCCATGGCGCGGCGGGTCAGCACCACGTCGCGATGGGTGGTCTTGGTCTCGACCTTCTCGCGGCGGTCGGACTGATGGGGAATGCGGCCGCCCACGTCCTGGTAGCGCATGCCGAGATCGCCGTTCAGGCCATAGGGCGGGGCGCCGGTGCGTTCCTTGTGATAGGTGTCGGCCTGGTCGCGCAGGACCGGGTCCTCGATGTATTTGACGACCTCGTTCCAGGACACGGTTTCGACGTGATGGGCGTCGACATCGCAGATGAGCCAGTCGCTATAGCCCTTGAGCTGCGCTTCCCGCTTGGAATGGGCCAGGATGTCCCGGCTGTCGGAATAGGTGTCGATCTCCCGAATGGGCTTGGGAGCCAGGGTATGAAGGGATGTTGCTGGATCGTTCATCGGCTTTCTCCCAGACTTACTTCGTCTCGACGCTTTCGGCGGGGATATCGTGGTAATCCTCCGGCCGGCGTCGCGCCCAGAGGGCGAATTCCATGGGACCGAGGCGCAGCGCGCGCAGTATTTCGGTGGTGACAGTCAAGGCCTCGGTAGGGGTGACGACTTCGTCCCTTTTGCCAGCCAGCGGGCGGAAGGTGCGATCCGAACCGTCGCATTTCCGGGCGTAAAGCTTCACCGCGGCGGTCATCATCAGCATGACCGCCTTGTCGGAGATCCGATCGGGCTCGTTTTTTTCAAGCGCTTCCTGGACGCGTTCCCAGACCATTTCGGCGGCGCGTTCGACGGGGGCGTAGGGATCGTTTTCCAGCGTCTCTTTAGGCTCCAGCGACTTTTCAGGCGCTTCAGACATCGAGGAAGACCTCTCCATTCTCCACATAGACCTTGGCCGGGGTCAGGGCCATGGCCGGATTTCCCGGGAACTGTCCAGTTTTGACATCGTACTCTATGCCGTGCCAGGGACAAACGATGTTGACCCTGCTCTCGTGATAGCGGCGGCCGCGGGTCTCGCGATTGGCTTCGACCTCTTCCTCGACGAGCCGGAAGAGGCGGCCCTGGCAGACCGGCCCGCCCTGATGGGGGCAGTTGTTGTGCCAAGCGTAAAAGGCGCCCTCGTGATGGAAAACGCCGATCTCCGTCCCTTCGAGGTCGAAGACCTTCCGGCCCGCTTCCTTCAGCTCATCCGCCGATCCCACGCACACAGCGCTCATACGATCCCCCGCCTTCCACGCTTTAAGGGCCACTTTAACGGGGTACTAATCCCAAGGGGCCGGTCTGCGTCAACATCTATCGGCCGCGCCGTTGACCCGGAGGGAGCGGTTGCGTCATCATGATCTGCCGCGACAGCAAGGGAATCCTAGGATGACGACGCCTCTCGTTTGTAAAGAAATTATTACAGGCCCTATGGCATGGCGCGGCCCCGAACTGATGCGGGACCAATCCTGGATTTACCATCTGACATCCTCGGAAATTGCCGAACTGGACGCCGCACTCCGCAAGGTGCAGGCGCGCAATGTCCCATTATTGGAACTTCGCGGCGCGGATTTCGATCTGCCCGCCTTCGGGCCGAAGCTCCGCGAGCTTCTGGAGGACATCCGAATCGGTCGCGGTTTCACGGTGATCCGAGGTTTGCCGGTCGAGCGTTATTCCGACGAGGAGGTCGGGCTCATCTACTGGGGCATCGGGGCGCTGCTCGGCATCCCCGTTTCACAGAACCGCAAGGGGGATTTCCTCGGCCACGTCTATAGCCGCGACGAGCGCGCCTACGGCAAGATCGACGTGCGGGGCTACGAGAGCAACGCGCATCTGCCATTCCATAACGATTCAAGCGATGTCGTGGGATTGCTGTGCCTCCGGAAGGCCAAGGCCGGCGGGCTCAGCAGCATCGTCGGCGCGGCCGCCATGCATAACGAGATCCTGACGAAGCATCCGGAATACCTGGAGCCGCTCTATCGCGGCTATTACTACATCCAGCGCGAGGACGTGCTGCAGGGCAAACCGCTCACCGAGCGGCCCGTCCCGGTATTTGGATATAAGGACGGTTATCTCAGCGCGCGGCTCGTGCGAAACCAGATCAATTCGGCGGCGGCCTTTACCGGCAAGCCCTTGGAGCCCCTGGAACTCGCGGCTCTCGATTTCATGGCCGAGCTCTATTACAGCCCGGACTTCCACCTCGCGATGGACCTTCTGCCGGGCGACATCCAGCTTCTCAACAACTACACGACGATGCATTCCCGCACGCAGTTCGAGGACTTTCCCGAGCCGGAACGGAAGCGCCACATGCTGCGCCTCTGGCTCAACATTCCCTGGCGGCGGCCGGTGCCGGATACCTTCTTCGACTACCGCGAGAAGGGCTACAAGCAGCTCTACGAGGTTGCCGCCTAGGCTTTCAGGAGAAAGTCGGGAGAGACATCGCGCAGGTTGGGGCAGCCGATCTGTCCCATGATGGTGTCGAGTTCGAGCTTGAGAATGGCCAGGGCCTTGCGAGCCCCCGGAAGCCCGCCCGCGCAGACGCCATAAAGCGGGGCGCGGCCGGCGAAAACGAATTTTGCGCCCAGGCAGAGCGCGATGAAGACATCGACGCCCCGTCTGACCCCGCTATCCAGCATGAGCGTGACCCGATCTCCCACCGCTTCCCGGATCTCGGGAAAGACGTCGAGCGGGGAGGGCGCCCGGTCGAGCTGCCGCGCGCCGTGGTTCGAGACGATCACGCCTTCGGCACCCGCATCCGCCGCGCGCCGGGCGTCGTCGGGATGCAGGATGCCTTTCAGGATCAGGGTGCCGGGCCAGAACTTGCGGATGGCCTCGATCTCGTTCCAGAAGATGGGGCGACCGGTCTGGGTCGTGGCATAAGCGGCGATCTGATCCGCGGTCGCATTGGGACCGGCATAGGGCCGCCAGTTTTCGACCGCCGGTTGTCCGCCGTTCCGGTAATAGGCGAGCAGCCAAGCCGGATGGGTCAAGGCTTCCAGCATGGTGGAAGCCGTCATCGACAGAGGCCGCGTGAAGCCGTTGCGCATATTGCGCTCGCGCTTGGAGCGCGCCGGGATATCGACCGTCACCACGAGGGTGTGGATCCCCGCATCGCGCGCCCGGCGAACGACATCCGCCTGAACCTGCTTGTCGACCGCCGGATAGAGCTGGAACCAGTGATGGTCCTTGGCGATCTTCTGCATGGTTTCGAGCGAAGCGGTCCCGGCTCCCGACTGGATATAGGGGATATTGGCCTCGACGGCGGCCTGACCCAGCATGGCGTCCGCGCCGATCCGTCCCAGCGCCGCAGGAGCGGTGGGGGCGATCCCGAAGGGGCTGTCGTAGGTACGGCCGAAGAGGGTGGTGCTCTGATCCCGCTGACGAATGTCGACCAGGTAGCGCGGCACGAGCTTTTGCGCGCGGAAGGCATCCTCGTTGTAGAGAAGTCCCTCTTCGCCATCGCAGCCGCCTTCGATGAAGTCATAGGCGATGCGCGGCATATAGGCTTTCGCGATCTTGCGGAGATCCTCGATGTTTACGGCGCGCGCCAGGTTCATCGCGCGGCCTCGTCCAGGATCGGTTCCCTGCGGAAGGCGATCGCCATCCGGTTCCAGCCGTTGATCGCAACGATGGCATAGGTCAACTCGACCAGCTCCTTTTCGGAGAAATGCCGCCGGGCTTCGTCATAGATCTCGTCGGGCGCATGGCCGTCGGTGATCAGGGTCACGGCCTCGGTCCAGGCAAGCGCCGCACGTTCCCGGTCCGTGTAACAGGGGCTCTCCTGCCAGGCGTTCAGGAGATGCATCCGCTCCTCCCGCTCGCCCAGCTTGCGGGCATCCTTGACGTGCATGTTGAGGCAGAAAGCGCAGCCGTTGATCTGCGAGGCCCGGATCTTGACGAGTTCGATGAGCGAATGCTCCAACTCGGTCTTGGTGCTGGCGATCTGAAAGCCGGCATAGGCGCGATAGCCGTCGGGAGAAACCTTGGCTGGGTCCAATCGCTGTTTCATGGATATCATGCGCTCTTTGGTGAGGTGGACAAGGACAGCGTATCATAGGCTAGCTGCTCTGTGCGCCCGCGTCGCGATGGACCGGGCCATAGTTGTGAGAGGCTCGAAAAAATATGCCGACACATCCGAAAACCCACAAAGGCAAGGTCCGCCGCCTCGCCAAGCGCCCACCCTTTGAATGCATCGCCCTGCTGCTGCAGGGCGGCGGGGCTCTGGGAGCCTATCAGGCCGGAGTCTACGAGGCGCTCTCGGAGGCGAATCTCGAACCGGATTGGGTCGCCGGCATCTCGATCGGCGCGATCAATTCCGCGATCATCGCCGGCAATGCGCCGGAGCATCGCGTGGCGAAGCTGCGCGCCTTCTGGGAGGGGATAACCGCCGGGGCGGGCTGGCAGATGCCGCTCGACCTCGGGGCTGCCGCGGCGCGGGGCGACATCATGCGCAGCCTCGTCAATCAATGGAGCGCCGCTCTGACCATTTTCCAGGGCGTGCCGGGCTTCTTCAAAATGAGGAATCCGTCGCCCTGGCTGCAGCCGGACGGCACGATGGAGGCGACCAGCTATTACGAGACCGGCGCGCTCAGATCGACATTGGAGACGCTGATCGATTTCGACCGGATCAATCATCCCGGATGCCGGCTCAGCATCGGTGCGGTCAATGTCAGGACCGGCAACTTCGTTTATTTCGATACCGCGACCCATACGATCGGACCTGAGCACGTCATGGCCAGCGGCGCGCTGCCGCCGGGCTTCCCCGCCATCGAGATCGAAAACGAGTTCTATTGGGATGGCGGCCTCATTTCCAATACGCCGCTGCAATGGGTGCTGGAAAGCGGCCACCGCCAGGACACGCTCGCGTTCCAAGTCGATCTCTGGAGTGCGCAGGGGGAGTTTCCGAGCAATATGGGCGAGGTGGCCGTTCGTCAGAAGGAGATCCTCTATTCGAGCCGGACACGGGCCTCGACCGATCAGTTCCGCTATCAGCAGATGCTGCGAAACACGGTGGGCAGTCTCCTCGAGAAGCTACCGCCCGAGCTCAAGACCTGCGCCGAGGCCGAGATGCTGAAGCCCCTGGCGGACGGCAAGGTCTACAACATCGCCCATCTGATCTATCGCGCGAAGCAATACGAGGGCGATACGAAGGACTATGAATTCTCCCGCCGGACCATGGAGGAGCATTGGCTCGCGGGCTATAACGATGCCGCCCGCACGATCCGCCACCCCGAGGTTTTCAAGCGTCCGAACAAGCTCGAAGGCGTCTTCATCTTCGACCTGGGCGGGCAGGGGAAGCTTTAGGCTCGTATCGGGTTAACAGTCGAGGCCGATCCTATTTCAGGGAAAGTCCCAGGCTGCGCGAAAGATTGTCCTTGATCCGGTCGAGGATGGGCGCCGGATGCTCGGGGACCGGGAAGGGCTGGCCGGTGATCCGCTCGAAGGCCTCGATATAGATCCGGGCGGCTTCCAAGACGATATCCTTCGGGATATCGGGGATCGGATCCTTGTAGGGATCGCAACGCGCGGTCACCCAGGTCCGCACGAAATCCTTGTCGAAGCTCTCCGGCTTCTCGCCCGCGGCCACCCGCTTGTCGAAAGTCTCCAGGAACCAGTAACGGCTGCTGTCCGGCGTATGGATCTCGTCGGCGAGCAGGATGCGTCCATCGGGGGCGAGGCCGAATTCATACTTCGTGTCCGCCAGGATCAATCCGCGCTTCCGCGCCATCTCGCTTCCCCGCGCGAAGAGCGCGAGGGCGCGGGCCGAAACCTCTTCCCATTGGGCCGGGGATGTGAGGCCCTGGTCGAGGATCTCCTGGGCGCTCAAGGGTTCGTCGTGGCCCGCATCGAAGGCCTTGGTGGTCGGGGTGATAATGGTCTGTGGCAGTTTCTGGAACTCGCGCATCCTCTCGGGGAAGCGATGGCCGTACATCTCGCGGCGGCCCTGCTTGTAGAGCGTCCAGATCGAGGTCCCGGTGGTGCCCGCCATATAGTCCCGGACCACCATCTCGACGGGCAGGATCTCGACTTTTCGGCAGATCAGGACATTGGGATCGGGATAGTCGATCACATGGTTGGGGCAGATGTCGCCGGTCGCATCGAACCAATAGCGGGCGAGCTGGGTCAGCACCTCTCCCTTCAGCGGGATCGCGGTGAGGATGCGATCAAAGGCGCTCAGCCGGTCCGAGGCGACGATGACGCGGCGGCCATCGGGCAGGTTGTAGTTGTCCCTGACTTTTCCCCGGTAATGCTCGGGCAGGCCGGGGAGATCCACGTCGCGCAGGATATTCTCGTAATGGGCGGCGAGCGCCGTCGTCTTCACCATGGGGTCCATCGATAGGAAGAGAGGGATAAGGGGATCATACCGCAATCGCCTGCCTGGGCCAGCTTGCGATCAGTGTGAATTGCGCCCTTCCCCCCGGAGCCGCACGATGTCCTGGAAGGGAACCGCCGCTTCGAGGCAGGAGCCGGTCGAAAGCTGCCCCACCGAGGCGCGGTAGATTTCCTGCCACGGCGTCTGGTTCTTGAGTTCCGGGGGACGCCAGGCGGCGCGGCGCGCGCTGAGTTCCTCGTCCGACAGCAGAACGTCCACCGAGCGCTTTTCGAGGTCCACCCGGACCTTGTCCCCGGTCTTGATGAGCGCCAATCCGCCGCCCACCGCCGCTTCCGGCGAGGCGTTGAGGATCGAGGGACTTGCCGAGGTGCCGCTCTGCCGCCCGTCGCCGATACAGGGGAGCGTCAGGATGCCCTTTTTCACCAGGGCCGCGGGCGGCGTCATATTCACCACCTCGGCCGAGCCCGGATAGCCCACAGGCCCGCAATTGCGGATGAAAAGGATCGACCCTTCGTCGATCTCCAACGAGGGGTCTTCGATGCGGTGGTGATAATCCTCCGAACCCTCGAAGACGATGGCGCGGCCGGTGAAGGCGTTTTCGTCGCCGGGCGTGCTGAGGAACCTGGCGCGGAAGGCCTCGCTGATCACCGAGGTCTTCATGACCGCGCTGTCGAAGAGGTTGCCGCTCATGACGATGAAACCGGCTTCCCCCATCATCGGCTTGTCATAGGGACGGATGACGTCCCGATCCGCGATCTTCTGGCCCGCGAGGTTTTCCGCCAGGGTGCGGCCGGTCACGGTCATAGCCTCGCCCCGCAGCTTGCCGGCCGCGAGGAGTTCCGCCAGCACGGCGGGAACGCCGCCGGCCTGATGAAAACCTTCGCCGAGATATTTGCCGGCCGGCTGGCAGTTCACGAGCAGCGGGATCGCATGGCCGATCTTCTGCCAGTCCTCCAGATCGAGCGGCACGCCCATATGCCGCGCGATGGCGATGAGATGGGGCGGGCAATTGGTGGAGGCGCCCAAGGCGGCGGCCGCCACGATGGCGTTCTCGAAGGCCTCCCTGGTCATGATCTTCGAGGGCGTCAGCCCTTCCAAGACCATCGGAACGATGCGGCGGCCCGTCTCATAGGCCATCTGGGCGCGTTCGCGATAGGGCGCGGGGATCGCGGCGCAGCCCGGCAGGGTCATGCCGAGCGCCTCGGCGAGGGAATTCATGGAAAGCGCCGTGCCCATGGTGTTGCAATGCCCGGCGCTGGGGGCCGAGGCGGCGACCCGCTCGAAGAATTCTTCCGCGGTAATCTCGCCGGCCGCCAGTTTCTCGCGGGATTCCCAGACGACCATGCCGGAACCAACCAGGCGGCCCTCGTGGTGCCCGTCGAGCATCGGTCCGCCCGAGAGCACGATTGCCGGAATGTTCACCGTCGCCGCCGCCATCAGGCAAGCGGGCGTGGTCTTGTCGCAGCCGGTGGTCAGCACCACCCCGTCGAGCGGATAGCCGTGCAGCACCTCGACAAGCCCCAGATAGGCCAGGTTTCGGTCGAGCGCGGCGGTGGGGCGCTTGCCGGTCTCCTGGATGGGATGGACCGGGAATTCGATGGGAACGCCTCCCATCTCGCGGATGCCGTCGCGGATCCGGTCGGCGAGCTGCAGGTGGTGACGGTTGCAGGGCGAGAGGTCGCTGCCGGTCTGGGCGATGCCGATGATGGGCCGGCCCGACTGTAACTCGGCCCGCGTCAGCCCATAGTTGAGATACCGCTCCAGGTAGAGCGCGGTCATGCCCGGATCGGAGGGGTTGTCCCACCAGAGCTGGCTGCGCAGCTTGGGTTTCCATTCGCTCATGGGCCGGTTCCCTCCTGGCGTGACATCGTTAATTTAGCCGAACGACAAGGCGATGCTTGCTGGTATAAAGGCTCGTTTTCCTTCCGTCCAATCGCCACTCGCGCCAAACAGCCACGAGGTACCCATGCGCTCCTGGATATCCCGCACTTTGACCTTGATCCTGATCGCGACAGCCGCCACCCCGGCCCTGGCTCTCGACAAAGTTACCTTCGGCACGGACTGGAAGGCGGAGGCCGAACACGGCGGCTTCTACCAGGCGGTGGCCGCCGGCATTTACGAGAAATACGGGCTGGAGGTGACGATCCGCCAGGGCGGCCCCCAGGTGAACCATTCCCAGCTGCTGGCCGCCGGCCGGCTCGATTTCAACATGGCGCCCAATTCCTTCCTGCCGTTGAATTTCACCAAGGAAAACGTGCCCATGGTGGCCGTTGCGGCGCTCTTCCAGAAGGATCCGCAGGTGCTGATCGCGCATCCTGGCGTGGGCAACGATTCGCTGGCGGCGCTCAAAGGCAAGCCGATCATGATCGGCAGCGACGCCCGGATTTCCACCTGGCTCTTTCTGAAGTCGAAGTTCGGCTACACCGACGACCAGATCCGCCCCTATACCTTCAACGTGGCTCCCTTCCTTGCCGACAAGAACGCGGTGCAGCAGGGTTATGTCTCCAGCGAGCCGCTGACCATCGAGAAGGCGGGCCATATCAAGCCCGTGGTCATGCTGCTTGCCGATCAGGGCTATCTGAGCTACGGCGCGATGATCCAGACTTCGGCCAAGCTCGTCGCTGAAAAGCCTGATCTGGTTCAGCGCTTCGTCGATGCCAGCATCGAGGGTTGGTACAGCTATCTCTATGGCGATCCGGCGCCGGGCAATGGGTTGATCAAGAAGGACAATCCCGAGCAGGACGACGAGCTCATCAGCTACGCTGTGGGCAAGATCAAGGAATACGGCATCGTCGATAGCGGCGACACGCTCCAGACCGGGATCGGCACGATGACCGATGCGCGGTGGAAGGACTTCTTCGACATGATGGTGAAGGAGGGGCTTTATCCCGCCGGCATGGATTACAAGAAGGCCTATACGCTGCAATTCATCAACAAGCGCGTCGGGATGCAGCTCAAGAAGTGAGGTCGATCCTCGCGACCGAGGGCCTGGGCAAGCTCTTCCGCAACGGCACCAAGGCGCTCGACGGCGTCGATATTGTTGTCGAGGAGGGGTCTTTCGTCAGCATCGTGGGTCCCTCGGGCTGCGGGAAATCGACGTTCCTGAAGATCATCGCGGGATTGTCCGAACCCTCCTTCGGCGCGTTGAAGTGGAACGATCCGGGCGGGCGGGAGGGCCAGATCAGCTTCGTCTTCCAGGAGCCGACGCTGATGCCTTGGGCGACCGTGTCGGAAAATATCTATCTGCCCCTGCGGCTCAAGGGCGAGGGCCGGGCCGATGTCGCTTCCCGCATCGCCGAAGTGACGGAGGCCGTCGGTCTTGCAGGGTTCGAGCGATCCTATCCGCGAGAGCTTTCGGGCGGCATGAAGATGCGGGTCTCGATCGCACGGGCGCTCGTGACCCGGCCCCGGCTGCTGCTGCTGGACGAGCCCTTCGCGGCGCTCGACGAGATCACCCGGTTGAAGCTCAACGAGGACCTCCTGAAGCTCTGGCGGGAACAGGGTTGGACCGTGCTTTTCGTGACCCATAGCGTTTATGAATCGGTCTATCTGTCGAGCCGCGTCGCGGTCATGACGCGGCGGCCGGGCCGGATCGCAGCGGATGTGCCGATCGATCTGCCCTATCCAAGGGATGCCGCGACGCGGGTCAGCCCGGCTTACGGCGACTATTGCCGCGAGATTTCCGGGCGTCTGGCCGAGGCCATGGCATGACAAGGGATCGGCTGCTCCAGATCCTCGCACCGACGGTCGTGGGATTGATCGTCCTCGCGGGCTGGTCGGCGGTCGTGAGTTGGAATGCGATTCCGGTCTATGTCCTGCCGGGGCCGGCGGCCGTAGGGGCAAGCCTCTGGAACGATGGGCCGAGCCTCTTCGGTTCGCTCTGGGTCACCCTGCGGATCACGGCGGCGGCGCTGGCGGCCGCGACGATCCTGGGCGGGGCGCTGGCGATCCTCTTCGCGCAGTCCCGCATTCTGGAACTCAGCCTTTTCCCCTATGCGGTCATCCTCCAGGTGACGCCGATCGTGGCGATCGCGCCGCTCATCATCATCTGGGTGAACGACGCCTTCCTGGCGCTCTTGATCTGCGCCTGGCTCGTTGCGTTCTTTCCCATCGTCGCCAATACGACCGTCGGGCTCAACAGCGCCGACCGCAACCTGATCGCGCTCTTCCGCCTCTATCGGGCGACGCGGTGGCAGCAGCTCCTCTATCTGCGCCTGCCCTCGGCGCTGCCCTATTTTCTGACCGGGGTCAGGATCAGCGGCGGGCTCGCGCTCATCGGCGCGGTGGTGGCGGAATTCGTCGCCGGGACCGGCGGGCAGGAGACGGGACTTGCCTTCCGCATCTTGGAAGCAGGTTACCGGTTGCAGATACCGAAACTCTTTGCCGCTCTTATCCTGCTTTCCTTGACCGGCATCGCGATCTTCGCCCTTTTGGGCTGGATTTCCCGGCGTCTCATCGGTCATTGGCATGAAAGCGTCATACCCCATGAAGAATAATCGCGCCGAATCGGAGAGGGCCCTGCCATGCTGAGCCTCCATACCTGCGCCGTCGCACAGGGTGAGATCCCGGTCGATCTGACCGTTGACTCCCTACCGCCGGAGATCGTCTGGATCGACATGCACAATGCGACGGAGCATGAGATCGCCTTCGTGGAGCGGGTAACCGGCGTCGAGATCCCGACCTTCGCCGACTTGAGCGAGATCGAAACGTCGAGCCGCCTCTATAACGAGAGCGGGACGCTCTATCTCAGCACGCCGGTCGTTTTTCGCGCGGATTCAGGCGAGCCGATCTCGACTCCTCTCGGCTTCGTGCTCAACAAGGAACGCCTGATCACGGTGCGGTTCGAGGCGCTCAACGTCTTCAAGACGGTCAAGCTCCACACCACCAAGACGGAGGCTTTCCATCAGAGCAGCGCCGGAGCCTTCGTCGGTCTGGTGGATGCCACCGTGGACCGGATGGCGGACGTGCTGGAACGGGTCGGCGCCGATCTCGACAAGGCGTCGCGCCGGGTCTTCGGCGGCTCCGAGGTAAATGGGCGGCCGGCGCATGAGAGCGACAAGCTGCGGGATATCCTTCGTCAGGTGGCGCGGGACGGCGATCTCGCCTCCAAGATCCGGGACAGTCTCTTGGGGCTGGCGCGGATCGTTCCCTATGTTGCCAATGTCGGTGCGGATTGGTTGCCTTCGGAGATGAAGACCCGGCTCAAGACCAGCCGGCAGGACATCGCCTCGCTCGCCGACTACGACACCCATCTCTCCAATAAGATCCAGTTCCTGCTCGACGCGACCCTCGGTCTCATCAATATCGAGCAGAACCAGATCATCCGCGTGCTGACCATCGTGTCCGTCGTGGGAGTGCCGCCAACCTTCGTCTCCAGCATGTATGGGATGAATTTCAAATTCATGCCGGAACTCGAATGGACCTTCGGCTATCCTTATGCGCTGATCCTTATTCTCTTGAGCGCCATCGCTCCGATCCTCTGGTTCAAGCTGCGGGGCTGGCTATGAACCTTCCCTTGACAAGGGAAGGGGGCCGGGACTAACAAGCCCTCAGTTCCGTGGTAATTTGAGCCGACCGGCTTGCGGCCACGTTAAATCAACCGCTAAAAGGTCGGAGTTCTGTCTGGAACCCTGACCCATTGCGGCCAGGGTTTTTTCATTTGGGCTTGTCCCAAGGGCCAGGAGAGACAGATGTCCGACAGTTTCGAAGAGCCGCTCTTCCCCGCAGGCACTCACACGCTGCTGACCCATGGCGGCGTGCTGCGCAGTCCGCATATGGAGACCAGCGAAGCGATCTACATGACCTCGGGCTATGTCTACCGCAGCGCCGAGGAGGCGGAATCCGCCTTCACCAACGACGGATCGCGCTTCGTCTATTCGCGCTACGCCAATCCGACCGTCCAGATGTTCGAGGACCGGCTGCGCCTGCTGGAAGGGGCCGAGGCCTGTCGCAGCACGGCGAGCGGCATGGCGGCGGTCTTCGCGGCGATCTTCTGTTCCTTGAAGGCCGGGGACAGGGTCGTTGCTTCCCGGGCGCTTTTCGGGTCATGCCTTTACATCATCGCGCAGATCCTGCCGCGCTACGGCATCGAGACCGAGATGGTGGACGGACGGGATATCGAGAAATGGCGTGCCGCGCTATCCCGGCCCGCCAAGGTCGTCTTCTGCGAAACCCCGTCAAATCCGACCATGGAGATCGTCGACCTGAAGGCGGTCGCGGAATTGACCCATGCGGCGGGCGGCATTCTCGT
The DNA here is from genome assembly GCA_947473305.1 of Rhodospirillales bacterium. Classification (GTDB taxonomy): domain Bacteria; phylum Pseudomonadota; class Alphaproteobacteria; order ATCC43930; family CGMCC-115725; genus CANJCB01. The sequence continues at coordinate 67,894 of CANJCB010000014.1, read as the reverse complement.
CGTCGACAATATCTTCGCCACGCCCGTGCTGCAGAAGCCCTTGGCGCTCGGCGCCGACGTGGTGGTCTATTCCGGCACCAAGCATATCGATGGCCAGGGGCGCAGCCTCGGCGGCGCGGTGCTCGGGTCGGCGGCCTTCATCAAGGATCATCTGGCCCCCTTCCTGAAGCATACCGGCCCGGCCTTGAGCCCCTTCAACGCCTGGATCCAACTCAAGGGCTTGGAAACTCTGCCGCTCCGCGTCGAGCGGCAATGCCGGACCGCCGAGGAGGTGGCCACCTTCCTGTCGGCGCATGGCAAGATTGAACGCACGATCTATCCAGGGTTGGCCAGCCACCCGCAGCATGACCTCGCGAAGCGGCAGATGCGCCTGGGCGGTACCATGGTGGCCTTCGACGTGGCGGGCGGGAAGGCGGGGGCTTTCCGCTTCCTCAACGCGCTACGCCTCGTGCTGATCTCCAACAATCTGGGCGATTCCAAGAGCCTTACGACCCATCCCGCGACGACGACTCACCAACGTTTGTCGCCGGCCGAACGGCAGACTGCGGGAATAGCGGATTCGCTGGTGCGGTTGTCGATCGGTCTGGAGGATTCCGCGGACATCGTCTCCGATCTGGAGACGGCTCTCGCGGCGGTCTGACCTCAGATCAGCGTGGAGAAGGCGGAAAAGGCGGTCTGGGTCGTCAGCAGCGACTGGCTGCTGCGATAGGCGCTGGATGCGAAGTTGGTGACGCCCGGAAGCGATGGCTGGCCGCTGGTCTGGGTCAGCGCCGGGTTCTCGGAAAAGGGCGCCGCCTGGGGAATGACCTGGGCGCCGACCACCGCCGGCTGAACGGTCGAGGTGTCGCTGCCAACCGCCGAGTAGAAGGCCTGGGGAATGCCGTTGACGCTCAGATAGACCTGCTGAACCTGGGCGCCCTGCGTGGTGTCGAGGGTATTGGACTCGATCTGGACGCCGCTTTGACCTGTCGGGTTGTCATAGAGGGTGCCGCTCGGCCGCAAGGTCTGGGAAAGCGCGGATTGGCCGTCTATCTGGGTCTGGAATTGTTGGGGGAAGCCCGAGGGGCGATAGAGCGTCGCTTCGACGAAAGGTTGCCCCGTGTCGGTCTTGAGCGATTGTCCAGCGACCGGCAAACCGCTCTTGTCGGTGATCGTCACCGGTCCGGTATCGGCCCCGATCGGATAGCCCAGCGAATCGATCTGGCTGTAAAAGGTCTGCTGCGCGCCATTGGCGCCAGTCAGGTCGATACCCAGGACGAGACCGCCGTTCCTGTCCTGATAGGCGCGGACCGGCAGCGAGTTGCCCGCGGCGTCCAGGACCTGGGGCAGCGACCCCGAGAGTTCTGTCGGGCTTACCGACCGGAGAGCGGGTTGATCGGCCGGAGCGCTCGCCTGGAACCCCGCGACCGATCCGTTCCCGATGGCGAGCGCCGCGGTGACCACAGGGTTGCCCTGATCGTCGACGGCTGCGCGAATGGCAACGGCGCCGCCCTGCGCGTCGCGCAGAAAAGGCTGCCCAGGCTCGCCCCCTGGAGGCGAAGCGGCAGAGGAAGAGGGCAGGGTGAAAGCCGGTCCGAAGGTGTTCGACCCGCCGCTCTGCCCGCCTTGTGCGACCTGGGCGGAGATCTGGGCCAGGAGCCCGACAGTGTTGGATGTGGACGCACCGACCCGCTGCCCGGAGATCGCGTTCGATTTCCGGTCGGTCGTCTGATCCGAGCCCGCAGTCTGAGACCGGCTGCCCGCCTGGGATGAAGTGATCCCGAAATCCATAGTGAACCGATCTTATTGAACAGAGCGCGGACTGTCAAAACCAACAGCGGATTTTGAGCGTTTTGCGTTAAATCGATAAGAATTTCCGGGTGGGAGGCTGTGCCGGGCGCCGAAGGTCTCCGGCCGGTTCGCGAATCCCCTGTCGGGAGAGGGCAAGATAGCGGCGTTTCCCGCTCTCTCCCTCTATAGTGCCTTTTTTTGGGGCAGTAGAGGCGTCGCTTAATGTCATCCGCTCGCGTGACCGCTGACGCTCCGGTCACTTTCACCCGCAGGCAGATCGCGGTCATCATGGTCGGGCTGATGCTCGGGATGTCCCTGGCCGCCTTCGATCAGATGATCCTCGGCCCGGCGATTCCGAAGATTTCGTCCGACCTGCCGGGCGCGCTCGATATCTCCTGGATCGTTTCGGCCTATCTGCTCACCACGACGGCGGTCACGCCCATCTATGGCAAGCTGAGCGATCTTTACGGTCGCCGCGCACTCTTCCAGGTCGGGATTTCCATCTTTGTCCTGTCGTCGGCGCTCTGCGCGCTCGCGACGACCATCGACGTGCTGGTCGCCGCCCGGGCGTTGCAGGGCGTGGGCGGGGGCGGGCTCATCGTCTTGGCGCAGGCGACGGTGGCCGATGTGGTGTCGCCCCGCGAGCGCGGCCGATACCAGGCCTATTTCGCGACGGTCTGGATCCTGGCGAGCGGCCTCGGCCCGATTTTCGGAGGGGCCTTTGCGGATTACCTGAGCTGGCGTTGGGTTTTCTGGATCAACGTGCCGCTCGGGATCGTGGCGCTGCTCGTCTCGCGGGCGACGCTCAAGGGGCTGGTCCGCAAGGGTTTGCGGCACAAGATCGACTACCTGGGCGCCATATTGCTGGTTACAGCCACCTGCTGCCTTCTGCTCGTGACGACCCTGGGCGGAAACGGGATGCCTTGGGACGCTCCCGCGATGCTGGAGCTCATGGGCGCCGCATTGGTTCTCTTCGGCCTTGCCGTGGTGCAGGAGCGGCGCGCGATCGAGCCGATCCTGCCGCCTCGGCTCTTCCGGAACCAATCCTATGTGCTGGGCAATATCACCTCGGCCACCTATTCGGCGACCATGCTGGGGGCGATCACCTTCGTGCCGACCTTTTTCCAGATGGTCTACGGCTTCGGACCCAGCGATTCGGGGTTCATCTCAGCGCCCATGTTCATCGCCATGCCGATTTCCAACGTGATCGGCGGGCGGATCACCGCCGCGACAGGCCGCTACAAGATATTCCCGGTCGTCGGCCTCGCGCTGGCGACCGTGTCGATGGCGCTGATGGCACTCGGAACACCAAGCACGCCGTTGGCGGTCGCCATGATCGAATCGATCTTTTGCGGCGTCGGAATCGGGCTTGTCGGGCCGATGCTGCTGCTGGGGATCCAGAACGCCGTCGATCCCAGAGATATCGGTGCGGCAACCGGGTCTTTCGCTTTTTTCCGCAATCTCGGGGGATCGTTCGGCGTCACCTTGTTCGGAACGATCCTGATTTCCTGCATGGACCGCGCGCTCCACTCGCTTCCTGAGGCCGCGGGGATCGACAATGGCGCGGCCCTCCTCAATGCCGGCGCGGATGCCCTGCGCCAAGTGCCGGCGGCCCTGCGAGGACCCGTCGCGGAGGGAATATCGGGCGCCTACAACATCATGTTCATCTGCGGCGCGGTGGGAACCGGGATCGCCTTCCTGAGCGTCCTCTTCATGCGGGAGTTGCCTTTGAAGACGATTACCGGGGCGGCGGAACGGGCGGCGGCCGAAAAACCCCGCTAGTCGTCCTGCCTTTGGAACGCCGGCCGGGTCTCGGTCGTTGATCCCGAGGAGGATGTACAATGACCAATCCCGTTGAACTCAAAGCCAAATTTTGGAAAGCCCTAAAATCCGACATGACGTTGATGCTCGGCCTCGCGGGGCGGGACGAGCACGGTCAGCCGATGACCGCTCTCCTGGGCGACGACAAGGAAAGCGGCCCGATCTGGTTCTTCACCTCGAAGGACACCGATCTTGCCCGCAGCCTGGAAGGCTCGGATCGCGCCATCGCGCAATTCGTTTCCAAAGGGCATGACCTTTTCGCTTCGATCGACGGCACCCTGTCCGAGAGCAACGAGCGGGCGATGATCGACAAGCTTTGGAGCCCCTTGATCGCCGCCTGGTACGAGGGTGGGAAGGAAGATCCGAAGCTCCTGCTGCTCCGCTTCGATCCCGGCGATGCCCAGATCTGGCTGAACGAAAACAGCATCTTCGCCGGTCTCAGGATCCTGCTGGGACGGGATCCGAAGAAGGACTACGAGGACAAGGTTGCCAATGTGACGCTTCGCTAAGCGTTGCTGTTGGATATTGAATAGGTCAACGGGAGCGCCGGTCGCGAGCCGCCGCGCTCCCGTTTCCCAATCGCCCTATAGATTGCTTGGGCGGCAATGAAAGCCCTCCATAAGACCCTGAGATTATACCAAATTTCCATCGCTAGTCGGAAGGCGATGCGATGAAGTGCAAGCGCCATCAATCGCGAGGGAGCACCTCTATGTTCAAGTTTATTGCCTTGTCTTGTGTCGCAGCTTCGGCTGCCTTTGGGGCGATGACGGCCGCGTCGGCGGCGGCTATGTCTCCAGCCCCCTTCGCCTTAACGGCGGACAGTCCTGCCGTGGTTGAGGTGGCCGTGCGCTGCGGACCCCGAGCCCATTATGTAAAGGGTCACCGCGATCATGCGGGGCATTACGTCAAGGGACGCTGCGTGCGCGATAAGCGTCGATAGGGAATGTAAACTACGGGTTGCCTGTTGGGGCGCCCGCAGGCTGCCCGTTGTTGGATATTCCGCAGATAGCCGCCTTGATAGGCTAGGCCTCAGAGGCCTTTGCGCGTTTTTTGGCGGCGGGCGTCTTCACCTTTGCGGCCACCACAGCGGCGGCTTCGGCATCGGTGGCCTCCCTGGCTAGGCGCAGGGCGCGAAGCTTGGTGGTCTTTTCCAGAGAGAGCCGACGTTCTTCCTCCACGATCGCCTTGATGGCGGCGGTGGTATGGTCGTCTTTCGCCTGGCGGCTGGAAGCTGTTGCCTTCGGATTCTTTTGGGCCATGTCTGTGCACCGTAATCGAGAAGGCAAGGCAAGAACGAAAGAGGCGCCGCAGGGGCGCCTCTTTGCCTGGAACCGATCGGGATCAAACGGCCTTCAGGTTCTCCGCCGAAACCTTGCCGCGCTTGGGATCGCGCTGCGGCTCGAACGAGATCTTCTGCCCGTCGACGAGCCCGGAAAGACCGGCGCGCTCAACGGCGGAGATGTGCACGAAAACATCCGGCTCACCGCTCTCGGGCTGGATGAATCCGTAACCTTTTTGACCGTTGAACCACTTAACGGTGCCTATAGCCATGATAGTTCTTTCAGAAGGAAGTGCCGAACGCAGGTCTCTGCGGTCGGGTCAACAGGAAGGAGCGGAGAGCGAGCCCGGCGCTCGATTGAGCGAAGAGAGCAGACCGAGCCAAACGGATCGACAACGCTAAAATGGAGATAATCGAGTCACTTTGCAATCCTGGTGATTTAAGTTCGAAAAACCGCCCGGGTTTTGCGGGGATTTTGCCGGCCGCTAGCCAAGTAAACCGGCCCTCTTGGGGCATATTTTACCGAAACCTGATTTCGGCACTATCTTCTGCTTAATTTGGGGCACGCTGAATTTTTAACGGGCCATAGGCGAGATTGCGCGGCTATTGCGCTCGGGACCGCGCAAAAAAGGCCAGCGGACCCTATGGTCACACTGGCCTTTTACGCTGGTCGGAGTGAGAGGATTCGAACCTCCGGCCCCTGCCTCCCGAAAGCAGTGCTCTACCAGGCTGAGCTACACTCCGTCACTGCGGGCGGGACCTATAACGCCTAATGGGTGAGGCTGCAACCGCTATCGGCTCCCGCCTAATAGCCGCGCTCCAGGCAAAAATCGATCACGTCCAGGAGGGCCTGCTTTTCTGCACCGGGTGCGAAGTTGGCAAGGGCTTGCCGCGCTTCCTCGCCATAGATCTTCGCACGTTCGAGGGTGGCGGTGAGCGTCCCGTATTTCGCCATGAGCGCCAAGGCCCGGTCGAGATCGGCGTCGGTCTGGTCCAGATCCTCCAGCGTCCGCCGCCAGAATTCCGGCTCATCGCCCTGGGCCTGCTGCAGGGCGAGCACCACCGGCAATGTCAGCTTGCCGTCGCGGAAATCGTCGCCGACGGTCTTGCCGAGTTCGGCCTGGCGGGCGGAATAATCCAGCATGTCGTCGACGAGCTGGAAGGCGATGCCGAGATTGCGGCCATAGGCCTCGAGTGCCGTCTCCTCGGCCTGGGGCCGGTCCATCAGCACGGCGCCGATGCGGCTGGCGGCGGCGAAGAGCTGGGCGGTCTTGGAGCGGATGACTTCGAGGTAGGCTTCTTCCGTCGTGGTAACGTCGTTCGAGGTCACGAGTTGCAGCACTTCTCCCTCGGCGATCACCGCGGAGGCATGGGAGAGGATGCCCAGGACCTTCAGGGACCCGTCCTCCACCATGAGCTGAAAGGCGCGGCTGAAGAGAAAATCCCCGACCAGGACCGAGGGCTTGTTGCCCCAGACCGCATTGGCCGTCGCCAACCCCCGGCGCAGATCGCTGGCATCGACGACATCGTCGTGGAGAAGCGTCGCCGTGTGGATGAATTCCACGGCCGCCGCCAAGGCGATATGGCGCTCGCCGCGATAGCCGCAAAGCCGGGCGGCGGCAAGGGTCAGCATCGGCCGGAGCCGCTTGCCACCGGCCGCGATGATGTGCCCGGCAAGCTGCGGAATGAGCGCAACCGGGCTCTGCATGCGGTCGAGAATGAGGGTATTGACCGCATCCATATCGGTCTTGAGAAGGGTGGCGAGCCGGTCGAGGGCGTTGCCTGCCCTCATTCCCTCGCTGTCCGTCAAACTGGCAACCAGCGCCAAACCGCGCCCCTTTCATCCGCCTCGTCATCCGCCGTCCCGAAGGGCGCCAGCTTGACGGTTTTTCCATTGGGGGCGAGCATAGAGGCGTTGCCGAGCCGGTCAAGTCCGGCCAACGGCCGGTTCCGCCGACAGCATCTGGCAGCCTTTTCGATGAAGGAACTCCTCCGTTCGAACGATCCGGTCCGGCTCTCCTGGATCGAGGCGCTGCTTGCCGGGGAGGGCATCCCGGCCGTTATCTTCGATCAATACACCAGCATCATCGAAGGCAGCATCGGGGCGATCCAGCGTCGGTTGATGGTCGCCGACGACGATCTTGAGGCGGCCCGGAACCTCCTCGCCGAGGCGGGTGAGGAAGCTTCGTGATCGAGGCGACCGAGAACGCCCTGCTGGGCGGCCGGGTTCGTCTGAGGCAGCCAGTCCAGGGATACCGAGCCGCCATCGACCCCGTCTTGCTTGCCGCTTCGATCCCCGCGGGCCAGGCCGACGCGGTGCTGGATATCGGCTGCGGCGTGGGGGCGGCGGCGCTTTGCCTCGCCGCGCGCCAGGGGGGGTGCCGGATCGCGGGCATCGAAATCCAGCGCGATCTCGTCCGGCTCGGCGGGGAGAATATCGAGCTGAACGGCGTCGCCGGTCGCGTGGCTATCATGCAAGGGGATCTCCTGCGGCCGCCGCCCCGCCTGGAACCCGGCTCTTTCAACCACGTCATGGCGAATCCGCCGTTTCTGGAGGAAGGGAGCGCCACGCCGCCGGGCGACCCCAGTCGCCGCGAGGCTCATGTCGAGGGCGAGGCCGATCTTCGGGCCTGGGTAAGATTCGCGCTCGCCATGGCGCGGCCCAAGGGCAGCATCACTTTCATCCATCGCGCGGACCGGTTGGATGGGCTTTTGGGGGAAATAACCGGGCGGGTCGGGGAGATCGTCGTCTTTCCGCTTTGGCCCGGAGCGGGCAAGGCAGCCAAGCGCGTGCTGGTGCGCGGCCGGAAGGACGTGGCGACGCCGACCCGGCTCGCGCCCGGGCTCCTCCTTCACGAGGCGAATGGGGCCTTCACGGCAGCGGCCGAGGCGGTCCTGCGCGGAGGTGCGGCTCTCGACCTCTGAGGCTGGGGGATTGGAGCGCTGCCGATGTGGTAATGCCGATGCCCAGTCCTTATCTTGGACCGATGGCTCTTCGCGATTTTCTGCCGTTCCTCAAAAAGCCGGCGCCGGTCGTGGCCGTGCTCCGGCTCGATGGCGTGATTTCGGCCAGGGGACGGCGCGCGCTTTCGCTCGCCGGCCTCGCGCCGCAGATCCGCCGCGCCTTTTCCCAAAGAGGGCTGGCGGCGGTGGCCCTGGCGATCAATTCCCCGGGCGGGGCGCCGGTGCAGTCGCAATTGATCTATCGCCGTATTCGTCAGCTCGCGGCGGAAAAGAATGTCCCGGTTATCGCTTTCGCGGAGGATGTCGCGGCCTCCGGCGGTTACTGGCTGGCGCTGGCCGGCGACGAAATCTTCGCCGAGGACACGTCGATCCTGGGTTCCATCGGCGTGATCACCGCGAGCTTCGGCTTCACGGATCTCATTCGGCGTCTCGGCATCGAGCGCCGGGTCTATACCGCCGGGGAGAATAAATCGCTGTTGGATCCTTTCAGCGCCGAAGATCCTTAAGACGTGGACAGGCTGAAGGCGATCCAGCGGGATATGCACGAAAGCTTCAAGGAACTCGTGCGGAGCCGCCGGGGTGCGAGGCTCTCGACGGAGAAAGATCTTTTCACGGGCGATGTCTTCACCGGCCGCATGGCCCTGAAATATGGCCTCATCGACGGAATCGGGGATCTTCGGGGTGTGATGCGCAGCCGTTTCGGCGACAAGGTGAGGCTTCGTCTCATTCCCGCGCGCCGGGGATGGTTCCAGATGCGGCTTCCATTCTTCGCCCGCCACCGGGAAACCGGGGAAGTCGCCGCCGATCTGATGGCTCTTCTGGAAGAGCGTTTCGCCTGGAGCAGGTTCGGGCTTTGACGCCGCGCTGCTTGACGGCGAGCCGGCCTGCGCCTTAAACCCGAGTATGGGCGGCCCTATCGGAAAATTTCTTCTCATCGCGCTGGTTATTGCGGCGGTCTGGTACGCTTTCAAATATGCCGGGCGGATCGACGAGATCCACCGCGCGATCAAGCGCCGACAGCCGCCGCCGGCGCCCGTTCGGCCGCAAACGCTCCAGGCGGAAGACCTAGTGCAGTGCCGGGTCTGCGGTTCCTACGTCGCTTCGGTCAGCGCCACGGCCTGCGGTCGGCCGGATTGTCCCGGGCGGCGCTGATCTCTTGAGGTTGTGCCGCGATCTGTCGCGGGGGCTCTCCTTGATTATCTCGGGCGTGACGACTATTTTGCGCCGCACCATCAATCCCGACTAGGTTCCAGCATTTTGTCCTCAGGCGCAGCTGACAACAGCTTCCAGGCGCTCATCCTAAAGCTTCAGTCCTTTTGGGCGCAGCAGGGATGCGTGATTCTGCAACCCTATGATGCCGAGATGGGCGCGGGTACCTTCCATCCGGCGACGACCCTGCGCGCCCTGGGGCTGAAGCCCTGGAAGGCTGCCTATGTCCAGCCGTCGCGCCGCCCGACCGATGGGCGCTATGGCGAGAACCCGAACCGCCTCCAGCATTATTACCAGTTCCAGGTCATCCTGAAGCCCGCGCCGGCCGACAGCCAGGATCTCTACCTGAAGAGCCTGGAAGTCCTGGGCATCGACCGGAGCAAGCACGACATCCGCTTCGTTGAGGACGACTGGGAAAGCCCGACGCTGGGTGCCTGGGGTCTGGGCTGGGAAGTCTGGGTGGATGGGATGGAGGTTTCCCAATTCACCTATTTCCAGCAAGTGGGCGGGATCGAATGCGATCCGGTTTCGACCGAGCTTACCTATGGGCTCGAACGCCTCATCATGTATGTCCAGGGCGTCGATAACGTCTATGACCTCGCCTATAACAACGAGGGTGTGACCTACGGGGATATCTTCAAGCGGGCCGAATTCGAGTTCTCGACCTATAATTTCGAGGCGGCGGATACCGAGCAGCTCCTGCGCCACTTCGCCGATGCGGAGAAGGAATGCAAGGCGCTCCTCGACCGCAATCTGCCGCTTCCGGCCTATGACCAATGCATCAAGGCGAGCCACCGCTTCAACCTGCTGGACGCGCGGGGCGTCATCTCGGTGACGGAACGCGCCGCCTATATCGGCCGGGTTCGGGCCCTGGCCAAGGCCTGTTGCGAAGGCTGGCTCGGGCAAGGGGCGGGTACTTAAGATGCCGCAGCTTCTGGTCGAACTCTTTTCCGAAGAAATCCCGGCGCGCATGCAGCGCCGCGCCGCTGAGGATTTCCAGCGCCTGACGGAGGACCGGCTGAAGGCCGCGGGCCTCGCCTATGAGGCTGCCCGGTCCTATGTGACGCCGCGCCGGCTGGCGCTGGTGGTAGAAGGGCTGCCCGCGGCGCAGCCCGATGTCAGCGAGGAGCGCAAGGGACCCCGCGTCGGCTCGCCGGATGCCGCGGTCCAAGGGTTCTTGCGGGGCGCGGGCGTCGCCTCGCTCGACCAATGCGAGGAACGGGACACCGGCAAGGGCGTCTTCTATTTCGCGATCATTAAGAAATCGGGGCGTCCCACGGCCGAGGTCCTGCCGGATCTCCTGCGCGAGGTTGTGACCGGCTTCCCCTGGCCCAAATCCATGCGCTTTCCCGCCGCTGGGTTCCGCTGGGTCCGACCGCTGACCAGCGCGATCTGTCTTTTCGACGGCAAGGTCGTGCCGATCCCGCTCGACGGGATCCCGGTCGGCGATACGACCCAAGGACACCGCTTCCTGGCGCCCGGCGCGATCACCGTGAAGGATTTTGCCGACTATCAGGCGAAGCTGTCGCAGGCGTCGGTCCTGCTTGATCCGGAGGACCGCCGGAAGACCATCGCCTCGGGGCTCGCCGCAGCGGCGGCCAAGGTGCAGGTTACGGTGAAGCCGGATCAGGGTCTGCTCGACGAAGTGATGGGCCTCGTCGAATTCCCCGTGGTGCTGACCGGCTCGATCGACCAGGACTTCATGGACCTGCCCTCCGAGGTGCTCACCACCTCCATGCGGGCGCATCAGAAGTATTTCGCCTGTCTCGACGGCAAGGGCGCTCTGGCACCCTATTTCCTGGTCGTTGCCAATGTGCGAACGGACGATGGCGGCAAGGCCATCGTCGCCGGCAACGAGCGGGTACTGCGGGCAAGGCTCTCCGATGCGCGCTTCTTCTGGGATCAGGATCGCAAGGCGAAGCTCGAGTCCCGGGTGCCGAAGCTTGTGGAGCGGATCTTCCACGCCTCGCTCGGCACGCTCGAAGACAAGATCAGCCGGATGCAGGGCCTCGTTAAGGCCATCGCCCCGGCCATTCCCGGCTGCGACGCCGCCGAAGCCCAACGAGCGGCGCTCCTGTGCAAAGCCGATCTCTCCAGCGGCATGGTCGGCGAGTTCCCCGATCTCCAGGGCGTGATGGGCCGCTATTACGCCCGGGCCGATGGCGAATCCGCCGCCGTCGCCGAGGCGATCCGCGAGCATTATTCGCCGCTCGGACCCCAGGATGCCTGCCCGTCGGCGCCGGTTTCGGTGGCAGTGGCTCTGGCCGACAAGATCGACACCTTGGCCGGTTTCTTCGGCATCGGCGAGACGCCGACCGGCTCCAAGGATCCCTTCGCGCTGCGGCGTGCCGCGCTGGGCGTCATCCGGATCATTCTGGAAAACAAGCTGCGGCTGCCGCTCTTGTCCATATTTGAGCAGGCGGCGGGCCTCTCCGGCGCCCATATCAAGGTCAAGGCGGGCGCGCCCCGGGATACGGCGCGCCTGCTTCTCGATTTCTTTGCCGAGCGGCTCAAGGTGCATTTGAAGGAACAAGGCGTGCGGCACGATCTCATCGCCGCGATCTTCGCGCTGGGCGACGAGGACGATCTGGTCCGCCTCCTGGCGCGGGTTTCGGCGCTCGACGGTTTCCTGAAGTCCGACGACGGGGCCAACCTGCTGGTCGCCTATCGCCGCGCCTCGAACATCGTCCGCATCGAGGAGCGCAAGGACGGCAAGGCCCATGACGGCGCGCCGGATGCGGCCCGCTTCGTGGAACCGGCCGAAAGCGCGCTGGCGGAACGCTTGGCGGATGTCCAGAAACTCAGCGGGAACTCGCTGGGCCAGGAGGCGTTCAACGACGCGATGGGGTCGCTCGCAACGCTGCGGGAGCCCGTCGATGAATTTTTTACGCGCGTAACCGTTAATAGCGAGGACGAGGGGCTGCGCGCCAATCGCCTGCGGCTGCTTTGGGGGATCCGCAACACGCTCAACAAGATTGCCGATTTCTCGCAGATCGAAGGGTAGGTGGACGATGTCCCAATGGGTCTACAGCTTCGGTGACGGCCGCGCCGATGGGCGCGCCGATATGAAGGAACTCCTGGGCGGCAAGGGTGCCAACCTTGCCGAGATGTGCAACCTCGGCCTGCCGGTGCCGCCCGGCTTCACCATCACGACCGGCGTCTGCACCCACTATTACGATAACGGGCAGAATTACCCGAAGGAGCTTGAGGTTCAGGTCGCTACCGCGCTGAAGAACCTCGAAAAGGCCATCGGCGCGCGTTTCGGCGATGCCGAGAACCCCTTGCTGGTCTCGGTCCGCTCCGGCGCCCGCGCCTCGATGCCGGGCATGATGGACACGGTCCTGAACCTCGGCCTTAACGACGAGACGGTGAAGGGGCTCGCCAAGCGCAGCGGCGACGAGCGCTTCGCCTATGACAGCTATCGCCGCTTCATCCAGATGTATGGCCAGGTGGTGCTGGGCGTCGAGCATCACAGCTTCGAGGACCTGCTCGAAAACCAGAAGCACGACGTGGGCGCGATCCTCGACACGGATCTCACCGCCGACCATTGGAAAGACGTTGTGGCGGGTTACAAGGAAGTCGTCGAGCGTGAACTCGGCAAGCCCTTCCCGCAGGACCCCCAGGAACAGCTCTGGGGGGCGATCGGCGCGGTTTTCGGCTCCTGGATGAACCAGCGGGCGATCGTCTATCGCCGTCTGCACGACATCCCGGCCGCCTGGGGCACCGCCGTCAATGTCCAGGCCATGGTCTTCGGCAATATGGGCGACGATTGCGCGACCGGCGTCGCCTTCACGCGTAATCCCTCGACCGGCATCAACGAGTTCTACGGTGAATATCTCGTCAACGCCCAGGGCGAGGACGTGGTGGCCGGCATCCGGACACCGCAGCATCTGACCGTCTCCGGCAAGGAAGCCAACCGCTCGACCCTTCCGGCCATGGAAGAAGTCATGCCGGTGGTTTTCGGCGAGCTTCTGAAGGTCCGGGATACCCTCGAAGCCCATTACCGCGACATGCAGGACATCGAATTCACGGTCCAGCAGGGCAAGCTCTGGATGCTCCAGACCCGCACCGGCAAGCGGACCGCTCCGGCGGCGCTCAAGATCGCGGTCGAGATGGCGCATGACGGGTTGATCACCCAATCGGAGGCGGTACGCCGCATCGATCCCGCGTCGCTCGACCAGCTTCTCCACCCGACCCTCGATCCCAAGGCGCCGAAGAACGTGCTGTCGCGCGGACTGCCGGCCTCGCCGGGTGCGGCCTCGGGCATCGTCGTCTTCTCGGCCAATGAGGCGGAGCAGGCTGCGGCCAAGGGCACGGCCGTCATCCTCGTCCGGATCGAGACCAGTCCCGAGGACATTCACGGCATGCATGCCGCCCGCGGCATCCTGACGACCCGTGGCGGCATGACCAGCCACGCGGCGGTCGTGGCGCGCGGCATGGGCCGGGCTTGCGTGGCGGGCGCGGGCGATCTGCGGATCGACTACCGTGCCGGCACGATCACGGCGCGCGACCAGGTGGTGAAAGCGGGCGAGGTCATCACCATCAACGGTTCGACCGGCGAAGTCATGCTGGGCGAGGTCGCAACCGTTCAGCCGGAACTGTCGGGCGATTTCTCGACGCTGATGGGCTGGGCCGACAGCGTCCGCACCATGGGCGTGCGCGCCAATGCCGATACGCCGCTTGACGCCAAGGTCGCCCGCCGTTTCGGCGCGGAAGGCATCGGCCTCTGCCGCACCGAACACATGTTCTTCAACGACGACCGGATCATCGCCGTCCGTGAGATGATCATGGCCGATGATTCGGAGGGCCGCCGCAAGGCGCTCGCGAAGATCCTGCCGATGCAGCGGGTCGATTTCATCGAGCTCTTCCGCATCATGGAGGGCTTTGCGGTCACCATCCGCCTGCTCGATCCGCCGCTCCACGAGTTCCTGCCCCGGACGGATGCGGAATTCGAGGAGATCGCGGGTGTCACGGGCATAGATATCGGCACGATCCGTCATCGCGCGGGCGTGCTTCACGAAAGCAATCCGATGCTGGGCCACCGCGGCTGCCGGCTTGCGATCACCGCGCCGGAAATCTACGAGATGCAGGCCCGGGCGATTTTCGAGGCGGCGGCCGTGGTCCAGAAGGAAACCGGCAAGAAGGTCGTGCCGGAAATCATGATCCCGCTCGTTTCGATCAAGAAGGAGTTCGACATCCTGAAGGAGATGATCGACCGGATCGGCGTGGACGTGGCAAAGGAAACCGGTGTCGAGATTGAATATCTCACCGGCACCATGATCGAGCTGCCGCGTGCGGCGCTGCGGGCCGGCGAGATCGCCGAGACGGCCGAATTCTTCAGCTTCGGCACCAACGACCTGACCCAAACCTGCTTCGGGCTTTCCCGCGACGACGCGGGTAGCTTCCTCGGCGCCTACGAGCGGCGCGGCATCCTGGAGCATGATCCCTTCGTCACCATCGATGTGGATGGCGTCGGCGAATTGGTGCGGATCGGGGCGGAGCGCGGCCGCAAGGTGCGGCGCAACCTGAAGCTGGGGATCTGCGGCGAGCATGGTGGTGACCCGGCCTCGGTGCGCTTCTGCCAGGAAGTCGGGCTCGACTACGTCTCCTGCTCGCCCTACCGGGTGCCGATTGCGCGGCTTGCGGCGGCCCAGGCGGCGCTCTCTCTGAAGGCGGTGGAAACCACCGCCTGATCCGGTCTCAGAAACTCGCCCAGGCGGGCTTCTGGGGATGGATTGTTGAGTCTCCGGCGATCAGCTTGCCACTCGAAGCCTCGGCTTCGGCGAGCACTTCGAAGCGGATCAACGCCAGCGCGATGCCGTCGCGACCAGACCGCATCTCGCCGGCTTCCTTCTCGCCGTGCATGATCAGGGTGCCAGGCTCGGGCGTCGGTCCCTCGACCCGTACCGGCATCAACCTCTTGCGGATGATGCCTCGGTATTTGGTGCGGGCGGTCAGTTCCTGGCCGATATAGCAGCCCTTTTTCCAATCGACGCCGTCGAGTTCGTCGAAACCCGCTTCCAGCAGGATGGCCTTGTCGATGGGCATGTCCCGGCTGCCGTCCGGCACCCCGAGCCCCAGCCGGAGCCGGTCATAGGTCTCGAAGGGCGCTTCCGAAAAACCCGCCTCCGCCAAGGAGGCGGCGTCTCGGGCGCGCATGACGCGAGCGCCGAGATCCGCCAGCCGAGGATCGACATATGCGATGCCGCCCGGAATTGTTTTCGCGGCTCCTCTTTCCGCGGGCAGCCCCAGCGCTTCCAGCGCACCGCTTCCGAAAGCGGCGCATAGGGCAAAGCGGTTCGACGCATCCGCGATGGTCACCTTGGAGCGCAGGCGATAGATCGAGAGGCGTTTCTGCAGGTCCGCGAGTCGCGCCGCCTCTCCTTCGAGATAGAGCGTCTCGCCGATCTCGGTGATGAAGAATTCGTGGAGGAACTTGCCCTGGGGCGTCAGAAGGGCCGCCCAGATCGCGCGGTCGGCGGCGGCCTTGGTCACGTCGTTGGAGACGAGACCCTGGAGAAAGGACCGCCGATCCTCGCCCTCGACCGCCAGCACGCCGCGATCCGGCAGAAGCACGAAGGATTTTTCCGGCATGGTCGTTTGTTCCTTTTCCAAGCCCGCTAAACTTGGGCAAAGGGGGGCCGCTTGGCAAGGACCGGGAAGCCCAGGTATAACGCGATCATGAACCTTCTCCCGCCGCCGGGCTTCCGGGCCGCCTGAGCCGGGGACGCTTCCATGAAAATCCTTTTCGTCACCGCGACCCGCATCGGCGACGCCGTCCTGTCGACCAGCCTTTTGGGCTATCTGATCGACCGCTATCCGGGTGCCCGCTTCACCATCGCCGCCGGACCTATCGCCGCGCCGCTTTTCGAGGCCGTGCCGGGGCTTGAACGCCTGATCGTGGTCGCCAAGCAGAAGATGTCGCGCCATTGGCTCAAGCTCTGGCGGGAGGTCGTGGGGCGGAATTGGGATCTGGTGATCGATCTCAGGGGATCGGCGCTGGTCTATCTTCTCTGGGCGCGCGAACGCCGGGTCATGGCCAAGGGCGATCCTTCGGAACATCGGGTCCAGCAGCTGGCGCGTCTTTATTCCCTGGATCCGCCGCCCGCGCCGCGTCTCTGGACCGAGCCTGAGCATGAGGCCCGGGCCGGCGCCTTGATCCCGGCGGGAGCGCCGATCCTGGCGATAGGTCCCGCTGCCAATTGGCGCGGCAAGCAGTGGCGGGCCGAACGATTCGCCGAGCTTGCCCAACGCCTGATCGCGGAGGGTCCCTTTCGGCAATCGCGCGTCGCCGTGATGGCGGCCGAGCACGAGAGGTCCCAGGCCCAGCCGCTCCTCGACGCCCTGCCGCCGGAGCGGCGGATCGATCTCGTCGGCGAGGTCGATCTCCTGACCGCCGCCGCCATCCTGCGCCGCTCCCAGCTTTTTATCGGGAACGACACCGGCCTCATGCATGTGGCGGCCGCCTCGGGCGTTCCGACCCTGGGGCTTTTCGGACCCGGTCTTCCCGCTCAATATGCCCCCTGGGGGCCTCATACGGCGATGGTCTTCACGGAAATCCCGGCGCGGGAATTGCTCGGCACGCCGGGTTTCGACCATCGGACGACCGATACCTTGATGGACAGTCTCAGTGTCGAGGCGGTCGAAGCCGCGGCTCTGAAGCTTTTCCAGCGGAGCGTTCCCCGATGACGCTCGTGATGATGGCCGACGATGGCATCCCCTTCGACGGGATGATGGCGGAAAGCTCGCCGCTCGGAGGAGCCGAGGCTGCTTTCGTCTCCCTTGCCGAGGCCTTTGCCGCGCGGGGGCATCAGGTGCTCGTCTGTAACAAGATAAAGGCGCCGATCCGCCACAAGGGCGTCTATTGGACGCCGATCGATCCCTCCAGCTTCCCCGAGGATTGCGACCTCTATATCGGCAACCGGGGCCATCGCCTGATCGGCCTGATACCAGGGGCGCGACGCCAGGTCTTCTGGCTGCACAATCCCGGAGACTACCTCCTGAAGCCGCGCTATCTCTGGCCGCTCCTGCGCTACCGCCCGATTCTCGCCTTTGCCGGTCCCCATCATGCCTCGACGGTGCCCGGCTGGGTCCCGAATGGGGGGCGGGCGACGATCCCGCTCGGTCTGGCGGACGCCTTCCGGGGAAGGCTGCCGCTCGGGCAGATGCCGCCGCCGCGCGCGATCTTCACGTCAAATCCGCTGCGGGGGCTCGATTGGCTTCTCGATCTCTGGGAAAGGCGGATCGCGCCGGCCGTGCCCCAGGCGGAACTGCACCTCTATTCGGGGGCGGCGGTCTATGGGCAGGCGGCCGACAAGAAGGCTTCCGCCATGAACGCGGTGCTGGCGCGCGCGGATGCCCTGGCAGACAAGGGCGTCCGCCGCCATGAGCCCCTGCCGCGCGAGGGTCTGATCGAGGCCTTGCGAAGTTCACGGGTCATGCTCTATGGCGGCGATCCGGGGGAGACCTTCTGCCTGTCGCTCGCCGAAGCCCAGGCCCTGGGCGTGCCCGCAGTGGTCCGTCCCCTGGGCTCCGTGGCCGAGCGGGTTCAGAACGGCGTGACCGGCACCGTCGCTGCCGACGACGACGCCTTCGTCAAAGCGGCCATCGCGCTTTTGTCGGAGGAGGCGATCTGGCGCCGCCAGCACGAGGCGGCGTTGGCGACACAACAAGGATTGAGCTGGGACGAGGTCGCCCAGCGGTTCGAGGGGCTCATTCCGTGACGCGCCTCCTGCAGGCCATGGCGGGAGCCCGGCATGGCGGCGCCGAGGCCTTCTTCACGCGCCTCGCCATCGGGCTCGGGCAGGCGGGGCAGGATCAGAAGCTCGTCATCCGGCGGGATGCGGATCGGGCCGCCGCTTTGCGTCAGGCCGGGCTCGACGTGACGGAACTGCGTTTCGGCGCAAGGTTCGACTTTCTGACGCGGCGGGCCTTCGCCAAGGCGATCAGGACCTATCGACCGCAGGTGGTGCTTACCTGGATGAGCCGGGCGACCTCTCTATGTCCTGCGGGGGATTTCGTGCATGTTGCGCGGCTCGGAGGCTATTACGATTTGAAATATTATCGCCGCTGCGATCATCTCGTAGGTAACACCCAGGACATCGTCGATTACCTGATCCGCGAAGGCTGGCCGAGGGATCGCGCGCATTATCTCCCGAATTTCGTGAAGATCGTCCCGGCGGCCCCCCTGGATCGGGAAGAATTGGGAGCGAGCGTGAACGCACCGCTGGCTCTGGCGCTGGGGCGACTTCATCCGAACAAGGGCTTCGACACGCTGCTCGCGGCGGTGGCCCAGGTGCCGGATCTGCGTCTCTGGCTGGCCGGTGAAGGCGACTTGCGGCCGGACCTTGAGCGTCAGGCGCGGGATCTGGGGATCGCCTCGAGGGTGCGGTTTCTTGGGTGGCGGGAGGATGTCTCCGACCTGATGGCGACGGCGGACATGGTCGTCGTGCCGTCGCGCCACGAGCCGCTCGGCAATGTGGTGATCGAGGCCTGGGCAGCGAAAGCGCCGGTCATAGCGACGAATAGCGCGGGTCCTGCCGCCCTTATCGAAGCCGGGGAGACCGGAATTCTGGTGCCGGTCGACGACGCGCCCGCCCTGGCGGCGGCCTTGCGGGAACTGGCCGGAAATTGGGGGCTGCGCCGCAGCTTTGCAATCAAGGGCTTCATGGCCTATCAGGCGCGCTTCGAGGAGAGCCGGGTCGTCGCCACCTATCGGGAATTCATCGACAGGATCGCCCGCTGATGTGCGGCATCGCCGGGATTATGGCCACCAACGGCGAGGCGCCCTCGGGCCTTGCTTTGCAGGCCTTGGAGGCGGCGCTCCTCCATCGCGGGCCTGACGGTACGGGCCACTATCGGACCGGCGACGTGGGCATGGTGCAGACGCGGCTCGCCATCATCGATCTCGCGACCGGCGATCAGCCGCTCTATGACGCGGGCGGGGCGGGGCTCGTCGCCAATGGCGAAATCTATAATTACATCGAGCTGAAGGCGGACCTTCAGGGGGCTGCCTTCTCGACCGCTTCCGATTGCGAGACGCCGCTGCCGCTTTACCGCAAGCATGGGGTCGCCTATCCCAACCACTTGCGCGGCATGTATGCGATTGCGCTGCACGATCCGGCGGCCGGCCGGCTTCTCCTGAGCCGCGACCCCTTCGGGATCAAGCCGCTCTATTATGCCGAGACCCCGGCCGGTTTCTGCTTCGCCTCGGAACCGCAGGCGCTGATCGCGAGCGGCCTCGTTCCCGTCCAGCTCGTGCGGCAGGTGCGGAACGAGTTGCTTCAGCTCCAGTTCACTACCGGCCGCGAGACGATCTTCGCGGGCATCCATCGCGTTCTGCCGGGCGAAACCATCGTCGTCGCGCGGGGGCGGGTGGTCGAGCGCCATCACCGCGACGCGCTGCCGGCCGGCGAACCCATCCGCCGGGACGAGAACGAGGCCCGCGCCGAATTCGACCGGGTCTTCGCCGACAGCGTGCTGGTGCATCAGCGATCCGATGTGCCCTATGGCATGTTCCTTTCCGGCGGGATCGACAGCGCCGCCGTGCTCGCCATGATGGCGCGGCTCAACGAGCGGCCGGTCAAGGCCTTTACCGCCGGCTTTTCCATGCCTGGCGTCGCCGACGAGCGCGAGCCGGCCCGCCGCGTGGCGGAATCCCTGGGCGCCGAGCATATCGAGGTCGAGTTCCGCGAAGCCGATTTCTGGCGGCTCCTGCCCGAGATCGCGGGAGCGATGGACGATCCCGCCGCCGACTATGCGATCCTTCCCACCTTCAAGCTCGCAGCCGCCGCCCGCGAGGCGGGCCTGAAAGTGATCCTGTCGGGCGAGGGCGGGGACGAGCTGTTCGGCGGCTATGGCCGTTACCGGAGTGTCATGCGGCCCTGGTGGCTCGGCGGGAAGCTGATGCGGGGACGGGGCAATCTCGACGGGCTGGGACTTCTCCGGGGCGATCTGGCCGGCTGGCGGGATGGCTTCGCCTCGGCCGAGGTCCGGGCCGCAACATCGGGGCGCAGCAAGCTCCAGGTGGCCCAGGCGACCGACTGCGCCGATTGGCTGCCCAACGATCTCCTGACCAAGCTCGACCGCTGTTTGATGGCGAATGGCATCGAGGGGCGCACGCCTTTCCTCGATCCGGCAGTGGCGAACTTCGCTTTCCGGCTGCCCGACGATCTCAAGGTGAGGAAGGGCCTCGGAAAATATCTTTTGCGCAGTTGGGTCGCCGAAAAGGTGCCCGCTGCGGAACCCTTCGGAAAGAAGAAGGGCTTCACCGTGCCGGTCGGGCAGTGGATCGCGAAGCGGGGGGCGGCCTTGGGGCCGCTCGTCGCGGAACAGCCCTGCGTGCGCGAGATCTGCGTGCCCGGTGCCGTTGAAAAGCTCTTCCTCCATGCGGAGGAGAGGCATCACGGCTTTGCCGCCTGGACGCTGCTCTTCTACGCGCTCTGGCACCGGCATCACATCCTGAAGCTGAAGCCCGAGCCGGATGTCTTCTCCGCGCTCGCGACCCGCAGCTAGGCGATCTGCCAGCCGATCGTCTCGCCCGCCAGGAAAGGCTGAACGCCGATCTCGCCGACATTCACCAGGGCCGGCACCTTGGTCGGCGCCCGCCGCAGGGTAATCCGCCCTTCATTGGCCGGTAGCCGGTAGAAGGCCGGGCCATTCAAGGATGCGAAAGCTTCGAGCTTGTCGAGCGCGCCGTCCTCCTCGAAGACCCGGGCATAGGTTTCGAGCGCCGCCGGCGCCGCGAAGATACCCGCGCAGCCGCAATCGCTTTCCTTGTCCTTGGTCGGATGGGGAGCGGTGTCGGTGCCGAGGAAGAATTTCGGCTTGCCCGAGGTCGCGGCCTGGCGCAGCGCCAACCGGTGAGCCTCGCGCTTTGCCACGGGCAGGCAATACATATGGGGCCGAAGCCCGCCCTGGAAGAGAGCGTTGCGGTTGATCACCAGATGATGGGGGGTGATGGTCGCGGCTATGTTGGGGCCGGCATCCGTTATGAACTGGACCGCGTCCTTGGTGGTGGCGTGCTCGAAGACGATCCGCAGCTCCGGGATCCGGCGCATGAGGGGAGCCAGGACCCGCTCGATGAAGACCGCCTCCCGGTCGAAGATATCGACACTGGGATCGGTCACCTCGCCATGGACGAGGAGCGGCAGGCCTTCGTCGGCCATGCGTTCCAGGACTTTCTCGATCTTGGCGATGTCGCTCACGCCATGGGCCGAATTGGTCGTCGCATGGGAGGGGTAGAGCTTGGCCGCCCGGAAGACCTTTTCCCGCGCGCCTCGTCCCACTTCGTCGGGATCGATATGGTCCGTCAGATAGCAGGTCATCAGAGGCTCGAAGTCGCTGCCGGCGGGCAGGGCCTTGAGGATGCGGTCGCGATAGGCCTTGGCCGCGGCGATCGTGGTCACGGGGGGCACGAGGTTCGGCATGATGATGGCGCGGGCGAATTGGCGCGCCGTATAGGGCAGCACCGCCGCCATCATCGCACCATCGCGCAGATGAACATGCCAATCGTCGGGTCGCCGCAGCGTCAGGCTTTCTTCCGTCACGCCATATCCTCTCGAATTCTGGGGCATCGCCTCCTTATTCTTACATGTGGCTCGCGGGGATAGGCGACCCCATATCGATGCGGTAGAGTCGCGCGCCGCACTTCCAGGAGATCAGGCAATGACCGGATGCATCGTCGGATGGGCCCATACCCGCTTCGGCCGTCATGACAACGAGGATATCGAATCCCTCATCGTCAAGGTCGCCACCGACGCCATCCATGACGCGGGCCTCGCTCCCGCCGACGTGGACGCCATCTATGTCGGCCATATGAACGCGGGCTTCGTCCGGCAGGAATTCCCCTCGTCGCTGGTGCTCCAGACCGATCCTTCCCTGCGGTTCAAGCCGGTAACCCGGGTCGAGAACGCCTGCGCCACGGGCTCGGCGGCGATCCATCAGGGCCTCAACATGATATCGGCGCGCAAAGCCCGGATCGTGCTGGTGGTCGGCGTCGAGAAGATGAGCGAGGTTTCGGGCGCCGCGGTCGGGGATATCCTGATCCGCGCCTCCTATCTGAAGGAAGAAGGCGATATAGAAGGCGGTTTCGCCGGTGTCTTCGGACAGATCGCCCAGGCCTATTTCCAGCGTTACGGCGACCAGTCGGATGCCCTCGCTCGGATCGCGGCGAAGAACCACAAGAACGGCGCGGTCAATCCTCTCGCCCAGATGCAGAAGGATCTGGGCTACGATTTCTGCCGCACCGTCTCCGAGAAAAATCCCCTGGTGGCGGGGCCGCTGCGCCGCACCGATTGCTCGCTGGTGTCGGATGGGGCGGCGGCCGTGGTCCTGAGCGATGTGGCCACCGCTTTCACGCTGGGGAAAGCCGTGGTTTTCCGGGCCGCCGAGCAGGTCAACGACTTCCTGCCCATGAGCCGGCGGGATGTGACGCAATTCGAGGGGCCGGCGCTGGCCTGGAAGCGGGCGCTCGCGGGCGCCAGGCTCGATCTTTCGGACCTGAGCCTCGTCGAGGTGCATGACTGCTTCACGATTGCGGAACTCTTATCCTACGAGGCTATGGGGCTCACCGAGATCGGCGAAGGCGCCAAGGCGATCGAAGAGGGGTGGACGGAGAAAGACGGGAAGCTTCCCGTGAATCCGTCGGGGGGGCTGAAGTCGAAAGGTCATCCCATCGGAGCGACCGGTGTTTCCATGCATGTCCTGGCGGCGATGCAGGTCACCGGCACGGCGGGCGGGATCCAGGTCAAGGATGCCAAGCTGGCCGGCGTCTTCAATATGGGCGGCGCGGCCGTCGCCAATTACGTCAGCATTCTCGAACCGCTGCGATGACCTAGAAGGCGATGGCGGCGGTCGAAGCTGTCGTCGCGTTCCGTTCGCTGGGAAAGACGGCGGTGACGGTGGTCCCCACCCCAAGGGCGCTTTCGATCGTCAAGCGACCGCCGTGCAGTTCCACGAGCTTGCGGGTGAGGGGCAGGCCCAGGCCAGTTCCCTGATGGCTGCGGGACATCGAGTTGTCGATCTGGCGGAAAGGCTCCAAAGCGGTCGGAATATCCGCCGGGGCGATGCCGACGCCCGTATCCGCGACCGCAATGGCGATTTCCCCGTCGGAGAGCAGGTTTACGGAAATGGTGACGTCGCCGCCCGCCGGGGTGAACTTCACCGCGTTCGACAGAAGATTTATGATGATCTGCCGGAGCTTCAATTCGTCCGCCACCATCCCGGAGAGCGCCGGATCGATCTCGGTCGAGAGCCGCAGCTTCCCGTCGGTCGCCCGCTGCCGCAGCGTGCGTTCGCAGACCAGCACGACATCGCCTATATTGACGAGGGTTTCATGGAGCTCCAGGGTGCCCGCTTCAACCTTGGCGAGATCGAGAACGTCGTTGATCACCTCCAGCAGATGCCGGCCGCTCTCGAGAATGTCCTTCGCGTATTCGCGGTAACGATTCACCCCCAAGGGGCCCAGCAGCTGGCCCTCGATCACTTCCGCAAAGCCGATGATCGCGTTCAGAGGCGTGCGCAGTTCATGGCTCATATTGGCGAGAAAATCGGATTTCGCCCGATTGGCCGCATCCGCATCTTCCTTGGCCGTGCGCGCGGCTTCGGCAAGCTGCGTCAGGTCGCTCTGGAGCCCGTCGCTGATCTTCGCGATCTTCCGGAAGTGGCGAAGCAGCTCTAGATGCCGCTCGACGAGCGCTTGGTATTCCGCCTGCATCGCAGCGGGATCGAGCGCCGGGCCGGCGGCCAATTCGGCGGCCCTTTTTTGCAAGGCCGCTTCTTCATCAGGCCTGTTCATGCCTGATCATCTCTCATTCGGCGACGCGCGTGAACGGGAAAGAGACATCGTTCTTGGATTCCCTCGTCATCCCCTGGCTGTATTCGATCTTAGGAGGTGGAGCGCTAATCGATTGTTAATGGCGATCTCGGGCTTGTTCGAACCTCCGCTGTCCTGGCAGCGTCCTTATAGTAAATTTCAGCGCTTCAAAATTAATCGATAAGAACAGGACTTCCTCATTAAGGTTTGAGGGAGGTGTGAATTTTGAGGTTCGTCGTTTCCGCACAGGAGATTTGCAGCGGCGGCTGGTGATTTTTCTTATAATGGCGCTATGCTTGTTCAGGTCCGACATAGATCATGGCGGCCGGCATGACAGAACAGGAACGTCAGGAAGACGATGATCGTATCACCGCAAGCCTTGCGGGCTTGGCGGTGGCGCTGTTCCTGACGGTCGTCGGCCTCTACCTGATGGAGAAACTTGCGACAGTTTCCCGTCTCGAAGACTGCCTTCTCCAGGGCCGGATGAATTGCGAGCGGATCGAGATATCGCCGCTCCGATAGCCGGGCGCGCGGTGGAATGCTCGATTCCGCATCATGGCTTCCGTGATATAGTCGTCTCCCCGCTCTGCCTGGCGGGATGCGGACTATCTGTGGGATCGGGTGTCATGCTACGCGGTCTTCTCCTCCTCCTCTTGCTGCCGCTGGGCGGCTGTCTCCTGACGGCGGGCACGAGCCCTGTCGACCCCCGTACCTATGCCCTGGTCAATGGTCGCGAGACCTCCGTCCTGCCGGAGACACGGGCTTGTCGCGAATATCAGACGAAGGCAACGGTGGCCGGCGTGGAGCAGCCGGTCTATGGGCTCGCTTGCCGCGGACCTGACGGCAATTGGCACCCGGTCAATTGATGCTTTTGACCGGATATCCAGGCGAATGACGGGTCGCCGACGGTAATGGCGGCACGGGATCGCGGGGCGGCGACGGAGAGTGCGGGAGGGCGGCCATCGAAGCGGCGCCGCACATATTCGCTCCGTCTCCATATGATCCTGATCGCGGTTGCGGGCATCCTGCCCGTCCTCGTCTTTTCGGGCATCCTCACCTATCAATTCCTGCGCCAGGCGAGGCTCGACGAGCAAAACCAGCTTCGCCGCACCGCGCTCGCCATTTCGTCATCGGTCGATCAGCGGATCGAGAGAGTGATCAGTGCGCTGGCCGCCATCAGCACGGCGCCGGCCCTGGGTGAGCACTCTCTGGAGCGCTTCTACGCCCACAGTCGAGCCGTGGCCGAGATGAACGGGGGCTGGATGGTGCTGGTGGACGCCAAGGGCGTGCCTCTTTTCAATACCCGTGAACCGTTTGGAGCGGCCTTGTCGCCGTTTCGCAACAATACGGCGGTCGAGCGGGCGCTGGCGACCGGGCGACCCCAGGTTTCCAACCTTTTCGCTGGTCCCGACCGACCGAATCTCATCGCCATCTTCTATCCGCTTCCCCCGATGGACGCGCCGGGACGGGTCTTGGCGATGACCATACCGGCGGTTGAAATCAGCAAGATTTTCCAGGAACAGGAAGTGCCTGCGGCCTGGAGCGTCGCCATTATCGATCGAAATGGCATCATTATCGGTCGAAACGTCGGGCTCGATCGTTTCATGGGCAAGCCGATGCTGCCCGACCATCGGGCGAAAATGCTGCCGGTCGACGAGATCACCTTCGAGGATCGCACGCCCGAAGGGGTAGAGGTCTATATTGCCTCGAAGCGGTCCCCCTCACCGGATGGCACACGGGAGTCGGGGTCCCGAGGGCGTTGCTCGATGCCCAGACCCATAAGTTCCTCTGGAGCATCGTCGCAGGCGGCGTGGCGCTGTTGCTCCTGGGCCTTGGCGTCGCTCTTTGGATCGGGGACCGCGTTCGCCAATCCATGCGCGCACTGGCGGATTCGGCCCTGGCGCTCGGACGGGGCGAGCCGGTGGCAGCGGTGTCGAGTTCGGTCCGCGAAGTGACGGAAATGTCCGATGCGGAGCAGACGGCTTTCAATCTTCTCATCCGAAGGGAGACGGAACGCCACGAGGCGGAAACCGCTTTGCGCCAGCGCGAGGAGCATCTGGCCGTCGCACAGGGCGTCGCGGGGACCGGCAGCACCGAGCACGACTATCATACCGGCAAGAGCAGGTGGTCACGGGAAGCCTATCGGATCCTGGGCCTGGATCCCGCCGCGGCGGAACCGACTTTCGCCTCCTTCGCCTCGCTCCTGGATGAGAAGGACAAGGCCGAGGGGGCGATGCGGTGGGATATGTTGAAGGGCGGCGAGACGCCGCCGCCGATGGAATATCGGATCCATCGGCCGGATGGGAGCCTGCGGATCGTCTCTCACGATTTCCGCCTTATCTCCGATGCCGGAGGGCAGCCCGACCGCTGGATCGGGATCCTGCGCGACGTGACTGAATTGCGGGCGGCGGAGCGCGAGCGGCATGAATTGGAACAGCGTTTCCTTCATTCGCAGAAGCTTGAAGCGCTGGGGACCCTGGCGGGGGGGATCGCCCATGACCTCAACAACACGCTCTTGCCGATCATTGGGCTCAGCAAGCTGATCCGCCAGCGCCAGGAACCGGGCTCACGCGATTACGAGCGTCTGGGCGTCGTGCTTCAGGCCGGCGAGCGGGCGAGGGAATTGGTGCGCCAGATCCTCGCCTTCGGCCGTAAGGATATGCCTGAAAAGACAGCGGTCGATCTGCGGGATCTCGTGACGCAATCCCTGACGCTGCTTGCCGCCAGCCTGCCGGAGACGATCGAACTCGAACCCCGGATCGAGCAGGTCCCGCCGGTCGAGGCCGATCCGGGGAAACTCCACCAGGTGTTGCTTAATCTTGTTACGAATGCAGCCCAGGCGATCGGGGATAAGCCCGGCCGGATCGTGGTGGCTCTTGACGCTCAGCACCTGCCAGCCGATGGTGCCGCCATGGATCGTCCGGGCGATTGCATCGTCAGGCTGACCGTGAGCGATACCGGCTGCGGCATGAGTGAAAATACCCTTCAACGGATCTTCGAGCCCTTTTTCACCACGAAGCCGGTCGGCCTTGGCAGCGGGCTCGGGCTTGCCGTGGCGCATGGCATCGTCACCAGCCATGGCGGAACGATAACCGTCGAAAGCCGCCCGGACGAAGGCTCGCGTTTCGAGGTGCTGCTGCCCTGCGCCGCCGGGGAGGCAGAGTGAGCGCGCTGATCCTGGTCGTCGACGACGATCCTCTCGTCCGGTCGAGCCTGCAGGATTTTCTGAGCGACGCCGGCTATTCGGTGGCGACGGCCTCCGATGGCATCGAAGCGACCCAGCGTTTCAAGGAATCGCCGCCCGATCTCGTGGTGACCGATATCATCATGCCGGAAAAGGACGGGATCGAGACCATCATCGATCTGAAGCGCCGCAGCCCCTCCCTTCGCATCGTCGCGATCTCGGGCGGCGGGCGCAGCCGCAGCACCGATTTCCTGACCATGGCGGAAAAGCTCGGCGCCGATGCGACCTTGGCCAAACCCTTCGATCAAGGCGAACTGATCGCTCTGGTCAAACGGCTGCTGGAAACCTAAAGCTGCCCCGTTCTATGCCGGAATGAAGCCGCCGGTGCCGTGAAGGTCGTCGGGACGGACCACCCAGGCCTTCAGGCAGAGGGTGTGTTCCTCGTTCCACTCCAGCCGGATCTCGAAGATGTCGCGATTGGGCTGCGGGGGGCGGTTCGTGGGGACCATCTGCCATTGACGGCGCTGAAGGTTGAGCTTCGCGATCCGCATGAAGTTTCCCCAGGCCGGGTCGGGCTTATAGTCCCAATGCCCGACAAGGCATTTGGTCTGCTCATGATAGACGGGGATCCCGGTCATCGGTCCCGCGTGCAGATGTCGGCGATGACGCAGGCATAGGCCTTGGTCGCGCGCACCAGGTCTTCGACCTCGCAGCGCTCGTCCGGGCGACTGAGATAGCGGCCGGTGGGTCCGTAGATGAGCCCCCGCACCCCCGCCTGGGAAAGCCAAAGGGCGTCGGTCGCCCCCATGTTCGCATTTTCCCGGATCGCCGGGTTCTCGCCATTGATGTGGCGATGCGCGTCGATCACGCAGCGCGCGATATCGGAATCCGGCGATTCGACGAAGGGCAGCGGAAAGCTGTCGGGATCAAGCTCGATCTCGTAGCGGAAATCCTCGTCTTCCGAGGCGAATCCGTCGAGAAGGCGCTTAAGGTCCGCTTCAATGCTGTGCTTGGTCATGCCGGGCACGATGCGGATGTCGAGTTGCAGGGTGCAGCGGTCGGCCAGCAGCGCCGGCCGCGTCGGGTTATGCTCGCGCCCGATGCCGCCCCGGATCGATCCCATGTTGAGCTGTGGCAGGTCCGCGAAGTTGGCCGCCGGCTCGAAGGTGAGCCAGCCGCCGTTCTTTCGGTCCGGCAACAGCTTGTGGCAGGGACCCAGCGCGGGCAGCACTTTCGCGATCTTCTCGATCGCGCTGATCCCCTTCGCGCCGGGCACGTCCCGCGTCGCGAAATGCTTCATCTTGCCCAACACATGAAGCTTCAGCGTCACCGAGCCTGTATGGCGGGTGACGATCTCGAGTTCGCTCGGTTCGCCCACGACGAAATAGTCCCCGGTGACGCCCGAGGCCAGGGCATGCTTGGTGCCGACCCCGCCGCGCAATTCGCCCGAGACCAGGGTGATGGTGAGATCGCCCTTGAGCGCGATGCCGGCTTTCCGTACCGCATCAGCCGCCAGGATGAAGCAGGCGTCGGCCGCCTTCATATGGACGAAGCCATAGAGCCAGCCGTCTTCGATCACGCCGCCGAAGGGGTCCTTGGTCCAGCCGTCGGCGGTCGGATTGTGGTCCATATGGCCGTTGAGGATGAGGCTTTTCCCGCCGCCCTTGCCCTTCACCCGGCCGATGGTGTTCCAGCTCGCGTTCATGGTCGGGCTCTCGGGCACCGGCTGCAGCTCCGCATCGATGCCGTAGCGTTGCATGGCGTCGAAGAAGAAGCGGGCGGCGTTCTCTTCCTGACCGGAGAGGCTGGGGATCATGAGCGCGCGCCGAGAGAGATCGACGGCGGCTTTTCCATCCACTTGGGCGATGACCTTGTCCCAGAGTTGGTTCCTATCCACCCGCCCAACTCCCCTTAAGTCCCGTCTTTTCCCATCGTCAGCGATCGGTCGCGTTTCGTCAATCTGGCGGCGAAGCCCCCGGTCGTGCATCATTCCCGGCATGGATGCTTCCTCTCCGCTTTCCCTCCTACCGCCTTTCCGGGATCGCTCGGTGATCGCGGCAGGCGTCAATCCGCTGCTCGCGGCCGATCTGGCCACCCGTTTCCAGGTCCATCGCTGGCCCGACGATGTCGATCCGGCGGCGGAGGTGCTGGTCGCCTCGATCGCCGAGGTCGATGTGGCGATGCTGGACCGGCTGCCGAAGCTGCGGCTCGTCGCAACTTCCGGCGCGGGCTACGACTACATCGACGTGAAGGCCCTGAAGGCGCGGGGCATCGCTCTCTCGAACGCGCGGGGAACCAAGGATGTCTGCGGCGCGGATCACGCCGTGGGCCTTCTGCTCGACTGCGTCAGGGGCATTTCGGAAGCGGATCGCTTCGTCCGCACC
The DNA here is from genome assembly GCA_947473305.1 of Rhodospirillales bacterium. GTDB lineage: Bacteria > Pseudomonadota > Alphaproteobacteria > ATCC43930 > CGMCC-115725 > CANJCB01. The sequence goes on along the minus strand of CANJCB010000014.1, from coordinate 38,468 downwards.
GGGCGCTGGCCCGGGAGCCGCTTCCGTTCGGCGCGGCGCTTCGCGGGGCGGCGCGTCGGAATCTACGGGATGGGCGGGATCGGCGGGGCGGCCGCCAAGCGCATCGCCGCTTTCGGATGCGAGGTCGGCTACCACAACCGCAGTCCGCGCGCTGGGCTGCCCTATCGCTATTTCGCCGATCTCAAGCTCATGGCGGAGTGGTGCGACGACCTGGTGATCGCCTGTCCCTTGACCCCGCAAACCCGGGGGAGCGTGGATGCCGCCTTGATCGCCGCACTGGGGCCTGAGGGTTGCCTCGTCAATATCGCGCGGGGCGAGATCGTCGATCAGGAGGCGCTCATCGATGCCCTGGAACGGAAGGTGCTGGGGGCGGCCGGCGTCGATGTGCTGGAGGGCGAGCCTGACGTGCCGGCCCGGCTTCTGGCGCTCGACAATGTCGTCATGACCCCGCATGTCGCGGTTCAGACGAGGGAATCCCAGGCGGATACCCGCAGGCTCGTGATTGCCAATGTGGAAAGCTTCCTCGCCACGGGCAGGCTCATTTCCCCGATCGACCTCGGCCAGATATAGTTCTTGATTTGTTCTCTTTGCGGATTTACGCTCCTCCCATTCGCTTGGAGGACGATATGGAAGCCTTTGGCCACGTCGATGAATTCCTCACGCAACGCTACGGCGTGGGCCTCGAAGAAGTCTTATGCGAAGGATGCCTCATGGGGCGCGTGGGCTCCGGGGCCGGCGAGGCGACGAAGGTGATCCCGCGCCTCATCCGCAGCCAGCGGGAGGAAGACGGCGGAGAGGCTTGCGAATTCGAAGGCGTGCTGATCCTGCAGGGCGTCTGGTACCGCTTCAGCTGTCATCTTTTCCGCGACCGGGGTGGCTTGAGCTTCCTCTCCGACATCAGCCAGTTCGAAGCCATCGAATGGCAGCTCAAGCTCGCGGTGGGGTGAGCGCGCCTTCCGAATGCTTTTTGACGAAGGCGGTCACGAGATCGATGGCCTTCAGGGTGTTTTCGCCGCTGGGCTTCTCCCGCAGGAAGATGTGTTTCTCGCCTTCAAACAAATGGATTTCCGCCTCGCCTCCGGCTTTCCGGTAGGCGGAGGCGAAATCTTCAAGCTGCGCCGCCGTGGTGAATTCCTCGGCCGTTCCCTGGAAGAAAAGCGCCGGCGGCAGATCGGCGGGCTCGCCGCGCTTCAGGATCAGGGCGGGACTGCCCTCGCTCATGGCTTCCTCGGTGAGCCAGAAGAGATCGTGATTCTTGGCGATCTGGGCATTGCCGATCCGCTTCACCAAGTGATAGCGGTCGAGCGGGTCGATGATCCCATAGGCCGAGATGACGAAGGCCAATTGAGCATCGACCTGATGTTCGTCCGCCATGGGCAATGCGGCATAGCGCGGGTCGTGCGGGCGCATCGCCGCGAGCAGGATCTGGTGCCCGCCGCTTGAAGTGCCGAAGCCGCCGATCTGGTCGGGGCTCGTTCCGCATTCCTTCGCATGGGCCTTCAGCCAGCGGATGCCGAGATTGATATCGGCTAGGGAGGCGGGGTAGGTGGCCTCCGGCGGCATCCGGAAATCCAGCGCCAGGACGACGATCCCGTTCTTCGCCAGAGCCGTATCAAACTCGACATTGCCGAGGCGGTCGCTGCCGACCCAGGCCCCGCCATGAACATCCACCACAGCGGGGAAGGGGCCGTCGCCTTTCGGGCGGTAGAGGCGGGCCAGCAGGGCGCGATCACCCTGACGCTGGTATTCGACATCCTCGACGATGACTTCATGGGGCGGCTTTGCAGCGATCATGATGGGTTCCTCTGGCCGCGAAGTCGGGCAGTATAGTCCGGCTCTATAGGGTGACAATCCTGGGTTTCGGGCCGACGGTCACGAGGAACTCACAAGAGGGGACAGAAATGGCATTGCTTCAGGGGCGGATCGCGATCGTGACGGGGGCAAGCTCCGGTATCGGCGCCGCGACGGCGGTCGCTCTGGCGGCCGAGGGGGCGACTGTCCTGCTCGCCGCCCGCCGCAAGGACCGGCTGGAGGGCGTCGCCAGGACGATTCGCGAGGCGGGCGGGATCGCGGTTCCCGTTCCCACCGACGTCACCTCCGAGGAACAGGTCCTGGCGTTGTTCGACCGGGTCCAAAAGGACCATGGCCGTCTTGATCTCCTCGTCAACAACGCGGGCATCGGCGGCGGCGAGCGGCCCCTGGAGGAATGGACCTTGGCCGAGTGGCATGCGCTTCTCGAGGCGAACATGACCTCGGTATTCCTCTGCAGCCGGGAAGCGGTCAAGATCATGAAGGTCCAGAACCGGGGCCGTATCATCACGATCGGCAGCATCGCCTCCCGAACGCCGCGCCCGAACGGCTTGCCCTATGCGGCCACCAAGGCGGCGCTTACCGCCATGAACCTTTCCCTGGCGATCGAGGGGCGGGAGCATAATATCACCGCGACGATCCTTCATCCCGGCGCCACGGTCACCGAGCTCTCGCCGGGAATGGAAGGTCGGCCGCCGCGGGTTTCCATGCGGGCGGAGGAAATCGGCCGGATGATCGTGACCATCGCCGGCATGCCGGATGAGACCAATGTGCTGGAAACTCTGATGCTGCCGGTCGGTCAGCCCTTCCTGGCGCGGGGCTGACAGCAAAAAGCCCCGCGGAAAGCGGGGCTTTTAAAAGGCGTCTCGCCTCGGTTACTTGCAGGCGTTGGCGGCCGTCCGCGTCGGCGGCGTCGTCGGCGCCCCCGAGGAAGGCAGATCGGACGGGGCGTTACGATAAAGGCCCGGGACATTGGAACGAGCCACCGTAGGATCGGCGCAGCCTGCCTGACCCGGCAGGGTATTGCGCGCGCTCTGGCTCTGCGTTCCCAAGGTTTGGTCTGAAGCCGCCGAACCCTGTCCGCCTGATGCCCCGCTGCCGCCGTTCGATTGCGCCATCGCGAGACTGGCTGTTGCCATCAAAAGAGCAAGGGCGAAGAAGGGTGCTTTCATCGGGAGATACTCCAAACCAAATCCGGGATGGGCAAGGGTGCCCACCGATCCATAACTCCCGGCCTTCGGCGATGTTCCATGGAAGGGCAGCACAGGGACGCGGAAACTCCCTAACGGTCTCCAGACTTGAATTTTCCAGTCTGACAGAGACGACGATTGGGAGCGGGGCCAATTATCTGTTGGCCCTCGCTCCTCAGGGGATGACGACCATCTTGCCGAAAAAGGATTTCGCCAGAAATTCGGTCTGAGCCTGATGGATTTCCGACAGCGGAAAGGTCTTGTGCAGCAGGGGCCGGATGCGACCTTGGCGGATATAGCCGAGGAGCGCCGCGAAATCCTCTCGCCGGGACAGGCTGATGCCCGACAGGTCGAGCTGCTTCAAATAGACCGTTCGCAAGTCGAGTTGAACGAGGGGATTGTCGATCGCGCCGGCGGTCACGTAGCGCCCCCGTTTGCGCAGCAAGGTCATGAGCGGGGTGAAGAACCGCCCGCCGACCACGTCGAGCGCCACATCGACATCCTCCCGGCCGATGGCGTCGCGCACGGCTTTCACCGGATCTCCCTCGTCGTAGGCGACGGCGGCGTCGGGCGCCAGGGATCTGACAAGATCGAGCTTCCGCGCGCTGGCGAGCGCCACGACGCGGGCGCCCCGCAGTTTTGCCAGCTGGACGAGCGCCGATCCGACGCCCCCCGAGGCCCCCGTAATCAGCACAGTGTCATCGCCCGAGACGCGGGCTCTCGACAGCATGTGCTCGGCGGTGGAATAGGCGCAGGGGAAGGTCGCCAGCTCCGCATCGGAAAGGGGCGAATCGATCTCCATCGCGTTGTCGGCGGGGACCGCGCAATATTCCGCGTAGCCACCATCGCGGTGCGAGCCGACACCCCCGACATAACCGACGCCGTAGCCCTCGCCGTAGAGGGTATTGTTCACGATGACGCGTTCGCCGATCCGCGAGGCGGCGACGCCGGCTCCGACCTCGACGATCCGTCCGACAACATCGGTTCCCTGGATGCGGGGAAAGGCGTTCGCGGTCCGGCTGGGACCCGTGCGGGCCTTGGGATCGTCGGAGGAACCGTAGCGGCCCTCGCGGAACCAGATGTCGGTATTGTTAAGGCCGCAGGCCCCGACCTTGACAAGAACATCGTCCGGGCCGGGCTTGGGGACGGGAACGTCCTTGTAGACGAGTTGCTCCAAGCCGCCGTAGCCCAAAGTCACGGCAGCCTTCATGGTGGAGTTGGGCGGGTTCGGATCATTTTCCATGTGCATCGCCCTCTGCGCAGGATCGATGGCGGACAGCCAGGATCGCAGAATAACCGATCCCTCGGATTTCAGTATTGCGGAAAGACGATGATTTCTGCGGAGCAGTGCCAATAAACCCAGGATTCCCCGGGGGTTCGGATGGTGGGCGCTGCAGGGATTGAACCTGCGACCCCTACCGTGTGAAGGTAATGCTCTCCCGCTGAGCTAAGCGCCCATCCGAACGGCGGCCTGCATTTAGGGCGACAGCCCCCCGGGTGTCAAGGCAGCCTATGGTGTCAAAGACGTGCAAGCACGCCCGGGATCTGGTCGAAGCTGTCGATCCCAAGCAAGGGATCGACAGCTTCCTTCATTTGCCTCTCATAGCCATAGCGCGCGAAGATCGCCGGGATGCCCGCCGCCGCCGCCGAAAGCAGATCGTTGCGATGATCGCCGATCATCACCGCGTCGCCAAGGGTTCGGCCCAGCCGCGTCACTGCGAAAAGCAGCGGTGCGGGATCGGGTTTCTTGACGGGCAGCGTGTCGCCTGAGACGACGACGGGAAAGAATTCCGCGAGTCCCACGCCTTCGAGCACCTCGCGTGTCGCGCGGCCGGGCTTGTTGGTCACCACCGCAAGGCTCCTCCCCTCGTCGCGCAAGCGGATCAGCACCTCCCGCACGCCGGGATAGGGGAGGGTGAGCCGTGAGGCATTCGCCTCGTAGAGATCCGTGAAGCGGGCGAGCGGCGCGTCGAGGTCGATGGGTTCTCCGGTGGCTGTCAACCCTCGTTCCACCAGGCGCGCGGTCCCATCGCCGACCATCCCCGTCACGGCTTCGCGGTCGAGGGCCGGTCGCCCGATCTCGGCGAGCATCTGGTTCAGGGCTGCCTGGAGATCCGGCACGCTGTCCACGAGAGTTCCGTCGAGGTCGATGAGGAGCGCGGTTTTCATACTCGTTTACAAAGTTTGACTTGGGACTGGCTGCAACTTATGCCAGCTTCCGGCCATCTGAGCCATCCGGTCGGTCCTCGCCTTTTTTCGAGCCTTGAAACGATGATCCCTGCGCCTTTTGCCGCCATCGTTCTCGCTGCCGGGCAAGGGACCCGGATGAAGTCGCGCCTGCCCAAGGTGATGCATCGGCTGGCGAACCGGCCGATGATCCTCCATGTCCTTGCCGCGCTCGAGCCCTTGGGGCCGCAGCGGGTCGTGGTGGTGGTGGCACCGGGGATGGAGGAAGTCGCGAAAGCCGTTGCCCCTCAGGCTTTGACCGCGATCCAGAGCCCCGCATTGGGCACTGGCCATGCGGTGGCCTCGGCCCGGGAGGCGTTGAAAGGTTTCACGGGCGATGTCGTCGTCCTCAACGGTGATGGGCCGCTTATCACCTCGGAGACGGTGGCGGCGCTGCTGAAAGAGCGTAAAGCTTCCGGAGCTGCGGCTGTCGTTGGCGGCATGCGGCCGGCGTCGCCGGGGGCCTATGGCCGCCTGGTCCTCGATAAGTCGGGTAATCTCGAAGCCATCGTCGAGGCCGGTGAGGCCACGCCGGAACAGGCGGCCATCGGGCTCTGCAACTCCGGCTTATGGGCGATAGACGGAGCCCGCCTTTTCGACCTTGTCGACGCCATCGGCAAAGACAACGCCAAGGGCGAATATTATCTCACCGATATCGTCGCAATCGCGCGCAAACGCGGATTTTCATGTCGGGTTGTCGAGGGCTCGGCCGAGGAGTTCGCTGGCGTCAATTCCCGTGCCGAACTTGCCGATGCGGAAGCGGCGCTGCAGCAGCGCTATCGTTCGGCCGCGATGGCGGAGGGTGTGACCCTCACGGCGCCGGAGACTGTCTATTTCAGCGCGGATACCCGGATCGGACGTGACACGGTGATCGGCCCCAACGTCGTCTTCGGCCCCGGCGTGACCCTCGGCGAAGGCGTCGAGATACATGCCTTTTCCCATATCGTGGGCGCGACGGTCGGCGACGGTTGCATCGTCGGGCCTTTCGCCCGGCTGCGCCCCGGCGCGGATCTCGGCGAACACGTCCATATCGGCAATTTCGTCGAGATCAAGAACGCCAGGCTCGACACCGGCGCAAAGGCCAATCATCTGAGCTATATCGGCGACAGCTTCGTCGGCGCTGGAGCCAATATCGGGGCCGGGACCATCACCTGCAATTACGATGGTTTCGACAAGTGGCGGACCCGCATCGGCGCGGGCGCCTTTATCGGTTCCAATACGGCCCTGGTGGCGCCGGTGACGGTGGGCGACGGCGCGATCATCGGCGCGGGCAGCGTCATCACTCGCGATGTGGCGGAGGGGGCGCTGGCCATCGGGCGCGGGCCTCAGGTGGAAAAATCCGGTCGGGCCAAGGCGTGGCGCGAGGCCAAGGTGGCGGAAAAAGCCGCGCAGCGGCAGAAGAGCAAATAGCATGTGCGGTATCATCGGGATCATCGGTCGGGGCGAAGTCACGCCGCTTCTCGTGGAGGGGCTGCGGCGGCTCGAATACCGGGGCTATGACTCGGCCGGTGTCGCAACCCTCGTGGACGGCCGTATCGAACGCCGCCGCGCGGAGGGCAAGCTCGACAATCTGGTGGCGCGTCTGGCCGTGGAGCCGGTTGTGGGGCGTATCGGCATCGCCCATACTCGTTGGGCGACCCATGGGGTTCCCAACGAGACCAATGCCCATCCGATCGCCACGGATCAGGTCGCGGTCGTCCATAACGGCATCATCGAGAATTTTCAGGAACTGCGCGCCGAACTGACGGGTCTCGGCTATCGCTTCGAGAGCCAGACCGATACCGAGGCCGTGGCGATCCTGATCACCCGTTATCTGGACGACGGTTTGCCACCCAAGGAAGCGGTGGCAAGCACGCTGCGGCGTCTCGAAGGCGCCTTCGCTTTGGCGATCCTCTTCGCCGGCCGGACCGACCTGCTGATCTGCGCCCGGCGTGGGAGCCCCCTGGCCATCGGTTATGGTGATGGCGAGATGTTCATCGGTTCGGACGCCTTGGCCCTGGCGCCCATGACGCGCCGCATCCTCTATCTGGAGGAAGGCGATTGGGCCGTTCTCACCAAGGACGGCGCCGAGGTCTTCGACGAGGAGGATCGCGCGGTCGAGCGTCCGATCCGCGAGACGGCGCTGTCGGGAGCGCTGATCGGCAAGGGCAATCACCGGCACTTCATGAAAAAGGAGATCTTCGAGCAGCCCTCCGTGATCGGCGACACGCTCCACGCGCTCTTCAATCCGACGACGCGCAGCGTCCATCTTCCGAACCTGCCCTTTGCGCTCGACCAGGTGTCCAAGGTCACCATCATCGCCTGCGGGACCTCCTACCACGCGGGCCTCGTCGCCAAATATTGGATCGAACGGCTGGCGAGGGTTTCGGTCGAGGTCGATATCGCCTCGGAATTCCGCTACCGCGCGCCGGACATGCCGGTGGGTGGGCTCGCGCTCTTCATCTCCCAGTCGGGCGAGACGGCCGATACCCTCGCGGCTTTGCGCTATGCCAAGACCCAGGGCCAGCACATCGTCGCGGTGGTGAACCAGCCGGAAAGCACGATGGCGCGCGAGGCCGACGCGATCCTGCCGACTTTGGCAGGCCCCGAGATCGGGGTCGCTTCCACCAAGGCCTTCACGACCCAGCTCGCGGTGCTGGCCTGCCTCACGGTGGCCCTGGCGCGGGCGCGCAACGCCATCGACCATGAGCGCGAGGCTCAACTTTCGACCGCGCTGACCGAGGTTCCCTCCCGGGCGGCGGATGTACTCAACAACGACGCGCGCATCCAGGAAATCGCGGCTTCCATGCTGGAGGCAAGGGACGTGCTCTATCTTGGGCGCGGCACGGCCTATCCGCTGGCGCTCGAAGGAGCGTTGAAGCTCAAGGAAATCTCCTACATCCATGCCGAAGGCTATGCCGCCGGCGAGATGAAGCACGGACCTATCGCGCTCATCGACGACAGCGTGCCCATCGTCGTCCTGGCGCCGCGCGACGATCTTTTCGAGAAGACCGCGTCGAACGTCCAGGAGGTCATGGCGCGGGGCGGCAAGGTCATCATGATTTCCGACGCGGAGGGCCTAGCGCGGATGGACGGCCGGCTCATGGCCGGGATCGAGGTCCCGACCTGCGATCCTTTCGTGGCGCCGCTGCTCTATTCGATCCCGATCCAACTCCTAGCCTATCATATCGCCGTGCTCAAAGGGACGGATGTGGACCAGCCCCGCAATCTCGCCAAGAGCGTGACGGTCGAATAGCGCCCCGCCGGAACCTTGCCCCTGCGCCGGCCATGCCCTACCTTTCGGGTCCTCGACGGAAAGGCGCGCGCAGCTCATGTCCAAATATGATTTCGACCTCTTCACCATCGGCGCGGGCTCGGGCGGGGTAGCGTCGTCGCGGCGCGCGGCCTCCTATGGCGCGCGGGTCGGGATCTGCGAGGAAAGCCGGATCGGCGGGACCTGCGTCATCCGGGGCTGCGTGCCGAAGAAGCTCCTGGTCTATGGAGCGCAATTCACCGACGCCTTCGCGGATGCGGCAGGCTACGGCTGGCATGTGGCGCCGCCGGTGCACGACTGGGCGAGCCTGATCGCCGCCAAGAACCGCGAGATCGATCGGCTCAACGGCATCTATATCAAGCTGCTGGAAGACAGCGGCGTGAAGATCTTCGAGGGCCGGGGACGGCTCATCGACGCTCATACCATCGAAATCGCAGGCAAGCGCGTCACGGCGGAGCGCATCCTGATCGCGACGGGCGGCCATCCGACGGTGCCGGCTATTCCCGGGATCGAGCATGTCATCAGCTCCAACGAGGCGCTCGATCTCCTGTCCCTGCCGCGCCGCGTGGTGATCGTCGGCGGCGGCTATATCGCGGTGGAATTCGCGGGCATCTTCAACGGCCTTGGCTCCCATGTGACCGAGGTTTTCCGGGGCGACGAGCTGCTGACCGGCTTCGACGACGATGTGCGCGTGGCGCTCGCCCAGGAAATGCGGGATCGCGGCATCGAGCTCCTCGCCCGCACGGAAATCGTGCGGATCGAGAAGGTCGGTCCGGGCTACACGCTTTTCACCGACAAGGGGGCGGAGCTTTCCGCCGATCTCGTGATGTATGCCACGGGACGGAAACCGAATACGAAGGGCGTAGGGCTCGAGGAGGCGGGGGTTCAGCTCAACAAGGCGGGCGCTGTCGCGGTCGATGAGAAGCAGCGGACCACCGTGCCGCATATCTATGCGATCGGCGACGTGACCGACCGGCTCAATCTCACGCCGGTCGCCATTGCCGAGGGGCGTGCGATCGCCGAGACCCTGTTCAACGACAATCCCATGACGGTCGACCACGAGAACATAGCCACCGCCGTCTTCAGCCAGCCGCCGGTCGCCACCGTCGGACTGACCGAGGGCCAGGCGCGCAAGATCCATGGAGCGGTCGACATCTACCGGGCCCGCTTCCGCCCGATGAAGCACACCCTGTCGGGCCGCTCGGAACGGACGATGATGAAGCTCGTCGTGGACCGCGAGAGCGACCGGGTGCTGGGCTGCCATATGGTGGGCACCGACGCGCCGGAGATCATCCAAGGTCTCGCCATCGCGGTGAAATGCGGGGCCACCAAGCGGCAGTTCGACCAGACCATCGGCATCCATCCCACCGCCGCCGAGGAGTTCGTCACCATGCGCGACAAGGTGCCGGAGCCCAAGGCGGACGCGGCGGAGTGATGCCGCGCCCAAGGTATTCAACGAGTCTCACATCCCTGACCTGCAAACCGTTCCTCTGGCGTTCCGGGGCGAAACTCGCTATAGGCTAGCGTTTCGCGCGGGTTAGCGCGTGTTTCTTTGGGATTTGGTGATGGCTCAAAAATGGAGCCCCGATAGCTGGCGGGGCATGCCGATCCGGCAGGTTCCGGTCTATCCGGACGAGACGGTTCTGAAGTCGGTCGAGGGGACGCTGCGGAACTATCCGCCGCTGGTCTTCGCGGGCGAGGCCCGGAAGCTCAAGAAGGTGCTGGGCGAGGTGGCCGAGGGCCGCGCCTTCCTGCTCCAGGGCGGCGACTGCGCCGAGAGCTTTGCCGAATTCCATCCGAACAATATCCGCGACACCTACCGCGTCCTGCTGCAGATGGCGGTGGTGCTGACCTATGGCGCCTCGCTGCCGATCGTGAAGGTCGCGCGCATGGCGGGCCAGTTCTGCAAGCCGCGCTCCGCCGATACCGAGACCCTGAACGGGCTGACGCTGCCCGCCTATCGTGGCGACATCGTGAACGGCATGGACTTCACCGAGGAAGCCCGCCGGCCAGACCCCCTCCGCATGGAGAAGGTCTATAGCCAGTCGGCGGCGACCTTGAACCTGCTGCGCGCCTTCTCCCAGGGCGGCTATGCGGATCTCCACCGCGTCCACGCCTGGAACCAGGGGTTCGTTGCGAGCAGCAACGCGTCGGCGCGCTACAGCGAGATGGCCGACCGGATCACCGAGGCGCTCGATTTCATGGCGGCCTGCGGGCTGAATTCCGAGGTGACGCCGCAGATCCGCGAGACGGAGCTGTTCACGTCGCATGAGTCTTTGCTGCTCTCCTACGAGGAAGCGTTGACCCGGATCGATTCCACCAGCGGCGACTGGTACGACTGCTCGGCCCATATGCTGTGGATCGGCGACCGGACCCGTCAGCTGGATGGCGCTCATGTGGAATTCCTGCGCGGGGTCAAGAACCCCGTCGGCATGAAATGCGGCCCGAGCCTCGATCACAGCGATCTCCTGCGTTTGATCGATACCTTGAACCCGCAGAACGAGGCGGGACGCCTGACCCTCATCGTCCGCATGGGCGCCAACCAGGTCGAGGCGAAGCTGCCCGCCCTGATCCGTGCGGTGGAGCGGGAAGGCCGCAAGGTCGTCTGGTGCTGCGATCCGATGCATGGCAATACCACCGTGTCCTCGACCGGCTACAAGACCCGCGCGGTCGAGCGGATCCTCGCCGAGGTGAAGGGCTTCTTCGCGGTTCATGAGGCGGAAGGCACCTATGCCGGCGGCGTCCATTTCGAGATGACCGGCCAGGATGTCACCGAATGTCTCGGCGGCGCCCAGGCGATCACCGAGACCGGGCTCGCCGACCGTTATCACACCCATTGCGATCCCAGGCTCAACGCGACCCAGGCCCTGGAACTCGCTTTTCTTATCGCTGAGGCTTTGAAGAAGAAACGCCTCGCGGAAACCCGCCGTTTCGCCGCCGCCTCCTGAGGCCAGGGGCGGCCGAGGCCGGGCCTTGGCGCTGCAAAGGACCTGAAGACCGATGACGCCCAGGCCCGAAGATATCGCGCGTTTCAGCGACGCCTATTTCCTGAAGACCAAGGAAGTGGTGGGGCGTTTCGGCGATTGCCGGGTGACCTATGCGGTCTTCATGCGCCGTCCGGTCATCTGCACGCCGAAGCTGATGGTCGATTTCCTGAACGAGACGGCGGCCGCCCGGCAGACCACCTTCGACGTCGAGCTCAATTACGAAGAGGGCGCCTGGGTCGGGGCTGGCGAGCCCATGCTTTATCTGTCGGGCTCGCTTTACCACCTCGTGGACCTGGAGACGATCTATCTCCAGAAGCTGGGGCCGCCCTGCGTCGCGGCCTATAATGCCTATATGATGTGTCAGGAACTGCCCAATACCGCCTTCATGGCCATGGACGCCCGCCACTGCGCTGGCGCGGAAATGGCGGAAATGATGGCCTATGCCGCCTCGGTCGGCTCAGCCGCCGCCAAGCGCGAAGTCGGCGCCATCGGTTTCATCGGCAATGCCACCGCCGCGACCGCCCCCTATTTCGGCAATGTCGAGGGACGGGGGACCATGCCCCATGCCTTGGTGGGCTACGCGGGGTCGACGCTTCGCGCGGCGGAGATGTATCACGAGGCCTATCCGGCCGATAATCTGACGGTCCTGGTCGATTATTTCGGGCGGGAGGTCACCGATTCCCTAGAGGTTTGCCGTCGCTTCCCCAATCTCGCGGCGGAAGGAAAGCTCGCGCTTCGCTTGGATACCCATGGCGGGCGCTATCTTGAAGGCTTGGACCTCGTGAAATCATATGATGTGCTGGAGCGTCATGCCCCCCGCGCCATTCGCGGCTATCGGTCCGAGGCTGAACTCAGGGATCTGGTTGGGACCGGCGTTTCCGGGGCGGCGATCTGGCATATGCGTCAGAGCCTTGACGATGCTCGTTTCCCCAATGTGAAGATCGTGGCGAGTTCCGGATTCAATCCCGCCAAATGCCGGATGATGGCCGTTGCCGAGGCGCCGATCGACGTGGTGGGGACGGGCTCCTATCTGCCAAATCTCTGGACCGAGACTTATGCCACGGCGGATATCGTCGCCTATGACGGCAAGCCCATGGTGAAGTCCGGGCGCGAATTTCTCCTCCGCAAGCGGAGCGATGGGGCCGAATAGTGACCGACAGTCTCACCATCGTCCTGGCGCAGCTCAATCCGACCGTCGGCGACATTCCTGGAAATATCGAGAAGCTCCGCAAGGCGCGCCGCGAAGCGGCCGGTCTGGGTGCGGATCTCGTCGTCTCGACCGAGCTTTTCGTGGCGGGCTATCCGGCCGAGGATCTCGTCCTGAAGCCGTCCTTCGTCGCGGCCTGCGAGGACGCGGTTCAGGCGCTTGCGGCTGAAACGGCGGAAGGCCCCGCATTGCTGGTCGGCACGCCCTGGCGGCAGGACGGCAAGCTCCATAATGCAGCCGTTCTGCTCGATGGCGGCAAGATCGCCGGGCTTCGCTTCAAGCATGACCTGCCCAATTACGGCGTCTTCGACGAGAAGCGGGTTTTCGTCGCAGGGCCCGCGCCGGGGCCGCTGGTCTTCAAGGGCGTGCGGCTCGGCGTCATGGTCTGCGAGGACATGTGGAAGCCCGATACCTGCGAGACCCTGCAGGAAAGCGGCGCGGAACTTTTCATCGTCATCAATGGCTCGCCCTTCGAGAGCGACAAGCGGGACGAGCGGATCGCGCTCGCGGTCATGCGGGTCAAGGAGAACGGCCTGCCGCTGCTCTATGTGAACCAGATCTGCGGCCAGGACGAATTGGTCTTCGATGGCGGTTCCTTCGCGCTCGATGCGGATTGCAAGCTGCGGGTCCAAGCGCCGGACTGGCGGGAGGCGGTTCTCGCCACCCGTTGGAAGCGAACCGACGACGGCTGGACCGTCGAGGACGGCGCCATGGTGCCTCCTAGCGAGGGGCTTGAAGCGACCTATGAAGCTATGGTCCTGGGCCTGCGCGACTATGTGACGAAGAACCGTTTCCTGGGTGTCGTGCTGGGCTTGTCAGGCGGTATCGATTCGGCGATCAGCGCTGCCGTGGCTGTCGATGCCCTGGGCGCGGACAAGGTCCATTGCGTGATGATGCCCTCGCCCTATACCTCGCAGGACAGCCTGGAAGATGCGGCCGAGGTGGCTCGTCTTCTGGGCACCGAACTGCGCGAGATCAACATCGGCCCGGCGATGCAGGCCTATGAAGAGATGCTGGGGCCGTCATTCGTGGGCCGTGCGCCGGATATCACCGAGGAAAACATCCAGTCGCGGTCCCGGGGCATGACCCTGATGGGACTTTCCAACAAATTCGGCTGGATGGTGTTGTCGACCGGTAACAAGTCGGAGATGTCGGTCGGCTACGCGACGCTCTATGGCGATATGTGCGGCGGCTATTCGGTGCTGAAGGACGTCTACAAGATGACGGTCTTCGCGCTCTGCCGCTGGCGCAACGAGCATCGGCCGGAAGGTCTGCTTGGGCCTGTGGGAGCGGTGATGCCGGAACGGGTCATTACCAAGCCGCCGACCGCTGAGTTGAAGCCCAACCAGACGGACCAGGACAGCCTGCCGCCCTATGAGGTGCTGGACGATATCCTGGAATGCCTCGTCGAGCATGAGATGACCGTCGCGGAAATCGTCGCGCGCGGGCATGACGAGACCACCGTGCGCGCGGTCTGGCGCATGCTCGACCGCGCCGAATACAAGCGGAACCAGGCTCCTCCCGGCGTGAAGCTGACCCGTCGCTCCTTCGGCCGGGACCGTCGCTACCCGATCACCAACCGCTTCCAAGACGTGAGCGCCGCCGCGGCTCGGAAACCCTCGTGACCCTCAGCTTCTACAACACGCTGACGCGGCGGAAGGAAGCCTTCGAGCCGATCGATCCCACGAACGTCCGCATGTATGTCTGCGGCCCCACGGTCTATGACTTCGCCCATATCGGCAATGCGCGGCCAGCCATCGTTTTCGACGTGCTGTTCCGGGTTCTGCGTCACCGCTATGGCGAGGGTGCGGTGACCTATGTCCGCAACATCACCGACGTCGACGACAAGATCAACGCGGCGGCCAAGGCCAATGGCGAGACGATCCGGGATGTGACGGAACGGACCGCCCGCGCCTATGTGGAAGACGTGACGGCCCTGGGCTCGCTGCCGCCGACTCATACCCCGCGCGCGACCGAGCATATCCCCCAGATGATCGCCATGATCGAAAAGCTGATCGGCGGGGGACATGCCTATGAGAAGGATGGGCACGTTCTCTTCTCGGTTCCGAGCATGGCGGATTACGGCCGACTGTCGCGCCACAGCCGCGACGAGTTGATCGCGGGTGCCCGGGTCGAGGTGGCGCCCTATAAGCAGGATCCCGCAGACTTCGTCCTTTGGAAGCCTTCGCCGGGGGATATCCCCGGTTGGGACAGCCCCTGGGGACGCGGCCGGCCAGGCTGGCATATCGAATGCTCGGCCATGAGCGAGACTTATCTTGGCGAGACCTTCGATATTCACGGCGGCGGGCTCGACCTTATCTTCCCCCATCATGAGAACGAGATCGCCCAGAGCGTCTGCGCCCATCATGGCGAACCCTTTGTGCGCACCTGGCTGCACAACGGCTTCGTCACGGTCGAGGGCGAGAAGATGTCGAAGTCGCTCGGCAATTTCCGCACGATCCGCGACGTGCTGGGCGAAGCCGGGGGGCCGGAACGCGGGGAGGCGGCGCGGCTTGCCATGCTGACCGCCCATTACCGCGATCCGATGGATTGGACAGGTGAGCGGCTGAAACAGGCGCGGCTGACGCTCGACCGCTTCTATCTCGCCCTGCGCAGCGTGGATGATATCGAAGCGGCGGGCAGCGAGCCTCCTGGCGCCTTGCTGGCCGCCCTGGAAGACGACCTCAACACGCCGCAGGCCTTGACCGTCCTTCACGATCACCTCTCCACGCTGAACAAGGCGGAGAATCCCGCCGACAAGGCGCGTCTCAAGGGTGAGTTGCTCGCAAGCGGCGTTCTCCTGGGTCTTTTGGACAAGACGCCGGAACGCTGGCTGAAGGGCGGCGATGAAGCGTCCGAGATCGACGACCTCGTCGCCGGACGCAACGCCGCCCGCAAGGCGCGCGATTTCGCCGAGGCCGACCGTATCCGTAAGGAACTGACGGACCGGGGCGTTGTACTTGAGGACGGGCCGGGCGGTACGACCTGGCGCCGGATAGGCTGATTCATGACGGGCGAACGCATCTATCTCTACGACACGACCCTGCGCGACGGTGCGCAGACCCAAGGCGTCGATTTCGGAGCCGCGGATAAAGTCGCCATCGCGCGGGAACTCGACGCTCTTGGCATCGACTATGTCGAGGGCGGCTGGCCCGGCGCCAATCCCACCGACGATGCCTTCTTCGCGGCACTGCCGAAGCTTTCCAGGGCGCGGATCTCCGCTTTCGGCATGACGCGGCGGTCGGGCCGCAGCGCTGGCAACGATCCGGGGCTGGCGGCAACACTCGCCAGCGGCGCGCAACTCGGTTGCCTCGTCGGAAAGTCCTCGGAATTTCACGTGAAAATGGCGCTGGGCGTTTCCCGTGAAGAAAACCTCTCGATGATCGCCGATTCCGTGGCGCTTATCGCCGAGCGGATGGGGGAGGCGATCTTCGACGCCGAGCATTTTTTCGACGGCTACAAGGCGAATCCCTCTTTCACGCTCGATTGCATCACAGCAGCCGAGAAGGCGGGGGCTCGATGGATCGTACTCTGCGACACCAACGGCGGCACCCTGCCGGACGAGATCGAACGCATCGTCCGGGAAGCGGTGAAGGTCGTGCCGGGCGAAAAGCTCGGCATCCATTGCCATAACGATACCGGCAATGCGGTCGCCTGCTCCCTGGCCGCCGTGCGCGCCGGTGTCCGTCAGGTTCAAGGCACCATCAACGGTCTCGGCGAGCGTTGCGGCAACGCCGATCTCGTGGCGATCATTCCCTCGCTGATACTGAAAATGGGCTTCTCGACGGGTGTGGACGAGGCCGGCTTGAAGCGTTTGACCCATGTCTCGCGCTTCCTGGACGAGCGGTTGAACCGCCCTCCCGACCGCCATGCGCCTTATGTCGGGGAAAGCGCCTTCGCGCATAAGGGCGGGCTTCACGTCTCGGCGGTCACGAAGGACCCTCGCAGCTACGAGCACATCGAGCCGGAACTGGTCGGCAACCGGCGCCATGTGGTGGTCTCGGATCAGGCGGGCAAATCCAACCTGATTACCCGGCTGCGCGAATGCGGGATCGAGATCGATCCTTCCAGCGACAAACTCACCCGGCTTCTCGAAGCGGTGAAGGAACGGGAATTCGTGGGCTATGCCTATGATGGGGCCGAGGCGAGCTTCGAGCTTCTGGCCCGCCGGGCGCTTGGGACCGTGCCGGAATACTTCAAGCTCCAGAGCTTTCGCGTGATCGACGAGCGGCGCTGGAACGCCCGCAACGAGGTTGTCACCCTCTCGGAAGCCACCATCAAGGTCGAGGTCGGCGGCGAGCGGCTGATGACTGTTGCCGAGGGCAACGGTCCGGTGAACGCGCTCGATACCGCGCTGCGCAAGGCGCTTCTGCCGGTCTTCCCGGAGTTGGAAGAGATCCGCCTCACCGATTACAAGGTGCGCATCCTGACGCCGCAGGACGCCACCAAGGCGGTGACCCGGGTGATGATCGAGACGACCGACGGGCCAAGCTATACGTGGTCGACCGTGGGCGTTTCGACGAACGTGATCGATGCTTCCTATAACGCGCTGCACGACAGCCTGACCTATAAGCTGTGGCGCAGCCGCGAGCGGAGCTGAACCGATGGCCGGTACCGACAGCCGCCAGCCTGTTGTAAGCGGCGGCCCCGCGATCATCCTCGTAAACCCGCAGCTCGGCGAAAATATCGGGGCGGCGGCCCGGGCCATGCTCAATTGCGGCCTTACCGATATGCGGTTGGTGGCGCCCCGCGACGGCTGGCCCTCCGAGAAGGCCCAGGCGATGGCCTCCGGCGCCGATATCGTCCTGAAAAAAGCCCGGCTCTTCGAGACGGTCGAAGCGGCGATCGCCGATCTCCAGCGCGTCTATGCCACGACGGCCCGCGACCGCGACATGACGAAGCGTGCCGTTACCCCGCGCCAGGCGGCGTCGGAGATCAGGACCGCGACTTCGTCGGGCGAAAGTTGCGGCATCCTGTTCGGCCCGGAGCGGGCAGGGCTGCTCAACGACCATGTGGCCCTGGCGGATACGGTCCTAACCGTTCCGCTAAATCCGGCGTTCTCGTCGCTCAACCTTGCCCAGGCGGTGCTGCTGATCGGCTATGAATGGTATGCCGGGGGCGACACGACCGCTCCCGTGACCGAGCCGCCGCTGCCTCCCGCGACCAAGGATAACCTCATCCACTTTTTCCAGCATCTGGAGGAGGAGCTCGATAAGAGCGGTTTCCTGCACAACCTTCAGAAGCGCCCGATCATGGTCCGAAACCTGCGCAACCTTTTCCAGCGCGCTGGATACACCGAGCAGGAGGTTCGGACGCTCCATGGCATCGTTTCCGCTCTGGCCGGGCCGCGCGGGGGCACGAAAAGTTGACAAGCGGGGCTTCCTGACTATAGTGCCGCGCTTCTTCCCAAGAACGTGGGCCGAAAAAGCCCCGTCCGGACCCTTGATCGTCCAGGACCTATTGGGACAACAAACATCATCCAACAATGGATATCGTGAATTATGAGCAAGCGTGAAGGCTCGAAGTACAAGATTAACCGGCGTCTCGGCGTCAACCTCTGGGGCCGCTCCAAGAGCCCCCTGAACCACAGCCGGGAATATGGTCCCGGGCAGCATGGCCAGCGCCGCAAGAAGCCGTCGGATTTCGGCACGCAGCTCATGGCGAAGCAGAAGCTCAAGGGCTATTACGCCAATATCGGCGAGCGCCAGTTCCGCCGCCTCTATGAAGAGGCCGCGCGCCGCCGGGGCGACACGGGTGAAAACCTCGTCGAATTGCTGGAGCGCCGCCTCGACGCGGTGGTCTACCGTCTGAAGTTCGTGGCGACCCCCTTCGCGGCGCGCCAGTTCGTCAACCACGGCCACATCCGGGTCAACGGCAAGCGCGTCAACATCGCCTCCTATCAGGTGAAGGACAACGACACCATCGAGGTCAACCAGCGGGTCAAGGACCTGGCGGTCGTCCTGGAAGCGTCGAAGTCATCCGAGCGCGATGTGCCGGATTATCTGGAAGTCGATCACGACAAGATGAAGGGCCGCTTCGTGCGGGCGCCGAAACTGGCCGATGTGCCTTACCCGGTGCCGATGGAACCGAACCTCGTCGTCGAATTCTACTCGCGGTAAGAAAAAGGGCCCGGTTTTCCGGGCCCTTTCGCTTTCGGGGCACATTTTCAGGAGCGGTGTCATGAGGTGTTTCGCGATAATTCTCGCCCTGGTGGCGGCTTTCAGCACCGCTGCCCTTGCCCAGCAATCGGGCGTCAAGCGCGACCTGTTGGAGCGCGGCGATCTTGCGGCCGCCCCTCAGCTCGAAACCATCGTCGGAACGGCGGAAATCGCCGCTGGCACGTCGAGTGGCCGCCATACGCATCCGGGACCTGAATTCGGCTATGTCTTGAAGGGCTCGATCACCATGAAGATCGAGGGTCGGCCCGACAGGAAGCTGAAGGCCGGCGATCATTACCAGATCCCGGCGGCAACGGCCCATGAGGCAATCGCCTCGAAGGGGCGTACCGCCAAGGTCATCGCAACTTGGGTCGTCGAAAAGGCCAAGCCCTTCGCCGAAGCGGCCAAGTAGGCGAAGGCGGGAACCGGGGTTAAAGCCGGGGTACCAATGCCCGGGCACTTAATGATAGCGGAAAAATAACGCGATCCCGCATATCCTGCGCGGAGCTCTGTCACCTTCGCTCGGATTATCGATGCTCGCCTTCCAGATTGCGGTCGTCTTTCTCTTGATCCTGCTCAATGGCTTCTTCGCCATGGCGGAGATGGCTGTGGTATCGGCGCGCCGCGCCCGTCTCCAACATGCGGTGGAGCGGGGCGGCAGGGGAGCCCACGGCGCCGAGATCGCGCTGGAACTGAAGCGCGACCCGGGCCGCTTCCTCTCCACGGTGCAGATCGGGATCACCGTCATCGGCGTCTTCGCCAGCACCCTCGGCGGAGCCACGCTTTCGGACAGCCTTGCCGAATATATCGAGCAGATCCCCGGCGTGCCCGCCACCTACACCCGCACCATCGCCATCAGCCTGGTGGTAATTGGTATTTCCTACCTGACGCTGATCCTCGGTGAATTGGTGCCGAAGCGACTGGCGCTGTCGCGGCCGGAGCGGATCGCCTCGGCTTTGGCCGGATTTCTCCGCGGCATGGCCGTGGTTTCGACGCCCGTGGAATGGTTTCTCAGCGCGTCCAGCAACCTCGTCCTGCGGTTGGTTCCGCGCGGGCCTCGCGAACCCTCCGCCGTGACCGAGGAGGAAATCGGCCTGATGCTCCAGGAGGGAGCTGCCGCCGGACACTTCCATGTGGGCGAGACGGCCATTGTGCAGATGGCGCTGCGACTGGGCGACCGCCGCATCAGCGCGGTCATGAGTCCCCGGACCCAGGTCGAATGGCTCGACGTCACCGACAGCGAGGAGGAGACCCGCCGCAAGATCAGCGAGAGCCCCTATTCGCGCTTCCCCGTGGTGGATGGCGGGCCTCAGCAGGTCGTCGGCATCGTTCAGGTGAAGGAATTGCTGGCGACCTCGTTCGCGGGCAAACCGCTCGATCTGCGGACGGCAGTGAAGCCGCCGCTTTATCTGCCCAATACGGTGACGGCGCTCCGGGCATTGGAGATCTTCAAGAAGTCGGGCGAGCCCTTGGCCATCGTCATCGACGAATACGGCGATTTCGAAGGCATCGTCACCTTGAACGACATCATGCAGTCGTTGGTCGGCGACATCGCGGTCCCTGGCGACCAGGAGGATCCGGCCGTCGTGCAGCGGGAGGACGGCTCCTGGCTTGTCGATGGCATGACAACCATCGACGAGGTGAAGGACCTTCTCGGTCTCACCGAGCTGCCCGGCGACGACAGCGGGGATTTTCATACCCTGGGCGGCTTCCTGATGGGCCGTCTCAACCGCGTTCCGAGCGTCGCGGATTATGTGACCGTTGGCGATTACCGCTTCGAGGTGGTGGATATGGACGGGCGGCGGGTGGACCGCGTGTTGATCGCCCCCGAAAAGCCGGCAGACTAGCTGGGCTTGGCAGTGACGTCCCTTAGGACCATCTAGGAGAGATCATGACCCTCCCCACGCTCTTCATCTCCCATGGCTCGCGGATGATGGCGGTCGAGGCCGGCAAGACCGGCGATTTCCTGCGCAAGCTCGGGGAGGAGCTTCCCCGTCCGAAGGCCATCCTTTGCGTTTCGGCCCATTGGATGACGGAGGCGCCGGTCGTCGCCGGAACCGCGAAGCCCGAGACGATCCACGATTTCTATGGATTTCCGGAAGCGCTCTACCGGATCCGCTATCCGGCGCCCGGCGCCGCCGACTTGGCCATGCGGACCCAGGAGCTTCTGCAAGGGACCGGTTGCGTGATCGATCCTGACTATGGTCTCGATCACGGCGCCTGGGTTCCCTTGAGCTATCTCTATCCCAAGGCGGATATCCCGGTCGCGCAGCTTTCGGTGCAGCCCTATCGGGATGCCGCCTGGCATTTCCGTTTGGGAGAGGCATTGGCCCCGTTGCGGGAGGAAGGCGTGCTGATTCTCGGCAGCGGAAGCTCGACCCATAATCTGCGGGAGCTTCATCGCGGCAGCGACGCGGTCGTGCCCTGGGCGGCTGCCTTCGACGATTGGCTTGGCCGGACGCTCGAAGACGGAAAGACGGTGGAGGCTCTCGATTGGGTCGAGGCGGCTCCCCAGGCCTTGCGCGCCCATCCGACGCCCGAGCATTTCCTGCCCTTGTTCGTGCCTCTCGGCGCTGCCCATGGGGCGGCGGGGCGGCGGATCAACACGGGCTTCAGCAGCGGAACCTTAAGCCTATCGGCCTTCGCATTCGGCGGGTAAGGCAAAGAAAAAGGCCGATGGAAAACCACCGGCCTTTTGATCGAAGCGGCCTGGCTCTCAGGCGCGGGCGGCGACGCCCTGTTCCTGCATGAAGCCCTGAAGCTCGCCGCTTTCATACATCTCGCGGACGATATCGCAGCCGCCGACGAACTCGCCCTTGACGTAGAGCTGGGGGATGGTCGGCCAGCTGGAGAATTCCTTGATGCCCTGGCGCAGGGAGGGATCGGCGAGCACGTCGATGCCTTTGAACTTGACGCCCATATGGGTCAGGATCTGCACCACCGCTGCGGAGAAGCCGCATTGCGGGAAGACGGGCGTGCCTTTCATGAACAGCACGACCTGATTGTCGGTGATGTCCTGCTTGATGCGTTCGCTGACGGTGGCATCCATGTTCGGTCCTCTCGCTATCGGATAGCTCTAGTCGTGAAATCTACTCGGCGGGCGCGCTGGTCTGCAATGCCAGCGCATGCAACTCGTTACCCATCTTACCCTGCAGCGCCTTGTAGACCATCTGGTGCTGCTGCACCCGGGTCTTGCCCTTGAAGGCCGCAGAGACGACGTTGGCCGCGTAATGGTCGCCGTCGCCGCGCAGATCCTCGATCGAGACCTGGGCGTCGGGCAGGCCGTCCTTGATCATCTTCTCGATCGTCGCCGCGTCCATTGCCATGAAGGTTCTCCGGGTCTCTCAGGGAGACGCCATATAGGCCGGCAGCCAAGCTTCGTTGACCCGCCGCAATTCCGCTGTGGATATGGCACCGGCCCCGGTCACTGTCAACGTGTCGCCCCCGGTGATTCCGAGCCGGGTCGCCGGCACGCCCGCAGCCTTCGCCGCCGCCAGGAATGCGTCGGGCTCGGTGGTCGCCACCACATAGCGGGCCTGGTCCTCGCCGAAGAGGAAACCATGCGCCCGCACACCGGCCGGCAGGGCGATCTCGGCCCCGACGCCGCGCGCCATGGCCATTTCTGCAATCGCGATTAGCAGGCCACCGTCGGAAACGTCGTGACAGCAGGAAACCTGGCCCTTCAGAATCGCATTGCGCACGAAATCGCCATTCCGCCGCTCAGCCTTCAGATCGACCGGCGGAGGCGCGCCGTCTTCACGTGCCAGGATCTCGCGCAGGAAGAGGGAGCATCCGAGATGCCCCTTCGTCTCGCCGATGAGGATCACGGCTTCGCCCTTGTTCTGGAAGGCGAGGCCCACGGACTGCGACGCATCGGCGATCAGGCCGACGCCGCCGATGGCGGGGGTCGGCAGGATGCCGCTGCCGTTGGTTTCGTTGTAGAGCGAGACATTCCCCGAGACGACCGGATAGTCGAGCGCGAGGCAGGCATCCCGCATGCCTTCGATGCAGCCCGCGAACTGCCCCATGATCTCGGGCCGCTCGGGATTGCCGAAATTCATGTTGTCGGTGATGGCAAGCGGCTGAGCGCCCACGGCGTTCAGGTTCCGCCAGGTTTCGGCCACCGCCTGTGCGCCACCCCGGCGCGGATCGGCCTGGCAATAGCGCGGCGTGCAATCCGTCACCATGGCGAGGGCTTTCTTGGAGCCCTGCAACCGCACCACGGCCGCATCGCCGCCCGGGCGCTGCACCGTATTGCCCATGACGAGATGGTCGTATTGCTGCCAGATCCAGCGCCGCGAGGCCAAATCCGGTGAACCGATCAATGTCTTCAACGCCCCCATGAGGTCGGCGGGAGCCAGCACGTCCGCGGCCACAAGCTCCGGCTGGAGCGGCGTTTCGGTCCAGGGGCGGTCATAGAGCGGCGCTTCGGTCACGAGCGGACCCACGGGCATGTCGGCGACGATCTCGCCCTTCATGCGCAGGACGAGGTGGCCGGTTTCGGTGACCTTGCCGATCACCGCGAAATCGAGCTCCCATTTCTCGAAGATGGCGCGGGCGGAGGCTTCGCGGCCGGGTTTCAGGATGATGAGCATCCTCTCCTGACTTTCGGAGAGCATGATTTCATAGGCCGTCATGGCCGTCTCGCGGGTCGGCACCTGATCGAGATCGAGTTCCAGCCCGAGTTCGCCCTTGCCCGCCATCTCGACGGAGGAGGAGGTGAGCCCGGCCGCTCCCATGTCCTGGATCGCGACGATGGCATCGCCTTCCATGAGTTCGAGGCAGGCTTCGATCAGCAATTTCTCGGTGAAGGGATCGCCAACCTGCACCGTGGGGCGCTTGGCCTCGGTGTCTTCGCTGAATTCCGCCGAGGCCATGGTCGCGCCATGGATGCCGTCACGTCCGGTCTTGGCGCCGACGTAGATCACCGGATTGCCGGGGCCGGCGGCCGCCGAATAGAAGATCTTGTCGGTGCGCGCCACACCCACGGTCATGGCGTTGACCAGGATGTTGCCGTCATAGGAGTGATGGAAATTGCACTCGCCGCCCACGGTCGGCACGCCCACGCAATTGCCATAGCCGCCGATCCCCGCCACCACGCCGGCTACCAGATGCCAGGTCTTGGGATGGTCGGGGCTACCGAAGCGCAGGGCGTTGAGGTTGGCGATGGGCCGGGCACCCATGGTGAAAACGTCCCGCAAAATCCCGCCCACTCCCGTTGCAGCCCCCTGGTAGGGCTCGATGAAGGAGGGGTGGTTGTGGCTCTCCATCTTGAAGATGGCGGCCTGGCCGTCGCCGATGTCGATGACGCCTGCGTTCTCGCCCGGCCCGCAGATCACCTGTGGTCCCGTGGTCGGAAGCTTCTTCAGCCAGTTCTTCGAGGATTTGTAGGAGCAATGCTCGCTCCACATGACCGAGAAGATGCCGAGTTCGGTGATATTGGGCGCGCGGCCCATGATGGAGACGGCGCGCTCGTATTCGGTGGTTGTCAGGCCGTGCTGCTTCACGATTTCCGGGGTGATTTCGGTCACGAGAGCGCCCCCGCGAGGCCGGAGAACAGAGCCTGCCCGTCGATGCCGCCCAGGAGCGGGTCCGTCGCATCCTCGGGATGGGGCATCAGGCCCAAGACGGTCTTTGTCTCGTTGAAGACGCCGGCGATATTGCGCGCCGAGCCGTTGGCATTGCCTTCCTGGGTCAGCGCGCCGTCCGCCGTGCAATAGCGGAAGGCTACCTGACCCTCGCCCTCGATCCGGTCGAGGGTCTCGTCGTCGGCGAAGTAATTGCCGTCATGATGGGCGACCGGGACCCGGATTACCTGGCCCGCCTGATAGCCGCAGGTGAAGATATTCTGGCTCGATTCCACTTTCAGATGCACGTCCATGCAGTGGAATTTGAGGGTCTTGTTGGTCATCAGCACGCCGGGCAGCAATCCCGCCTCGGTCAGGACCTGGAAGCCGTTGCAGATCCCGAGGACCGGTGTCCCTTTGGCGGCCTTGGCCTTGATCTCGCGCATGATCGGCGAATGGGCGGCCATCGCGCCGCAGCGCAGATAGTCGCCATAGGCGAAGCCGCCGGGAATGACGATCAGGTCGGCCTTGGGCAACTCGCTGTCGCGGTGCCAGACTTTAAGGGGTTGCCGGCCCGTGGCGCGGGCGATGGCATCCATGACATCCTGTTCCCGATTCGAGCCGGGAAAGACGACGACGGCTGCTTGCATCGGACCCTCAGCCCTGAAGCTCGATGGCGTAATTCTCGATCACGGTATTGGCGAGCAGCTTCTCGCACATGGCCTTGACCTGGGCGCGGGCGCTTTCGGGATCCTTTTCGGTAAGGTCCAGCTCGATGACCTTGCCCTGGCGGACCTCGTTGACGCCGCCGAAGCCCAGGGATGCCAGGGCATGGCCGATGGCCTTGCCCTGAGGGTCTAGAACGCCGCTCTTGAGCGTGACATGAACTCTTGCGCGCATCTGGTCTCCGCTCACTGCATCGTTTTCGGACCCTTGAGGTCCGCCGGGCCGCCCTCGGGCAGGATGCCGAGACGCCGCGCCACTTCCTGATAGGCCTCTTCGACCCGGCCCAGATCCTCACGGAACCGGTCCTTGTCCATCTTCTCGTTGGTCTTCAGATCCCAGAGCCGGCAATTGTCGGGGCTGATCTCGTCGGCGACCACGAGCCGCATCTCGTCGTTGTTGTAGAGCCGGCCGAACTCCAGCCGGAAATCGATGAGCCGGATGCCGATCCCAAGGAAAAGCCCGCTCAGGAAATCGTTGATCCGGAGCGCCATCTGGAGCATCTCGTCGAGATCCTGGGTCGTGGCCCAGCCGAAGGCGGTGATGTGCTCTTCCGACACGAGCGGGCCGCCAAGCTCGTCGTTCTTATAGTAATATTCGACGATGGAGCGGGGCAGGGGCGCCCCTTCGACAAGGCCGAAACGCTTGGCGATCGAGCCTGCCGCCACATTGCGCACGACCAGATCGATCGGGATGATCTCGACCTCTCGGACGAGCTGTTCGCGCATATTGAGGCGGCGCACGAAATGGGTCGGGATCCCCAATTGGGCCAGCATGGTCATCAGATATTCGCTGATGCGATTGTTGAGCACGCCCTTGCCGGTGATCGTGCCCTTCTTGCTGTTGTTGAAGGCGCTGGCGTCGTCCTTGAAATATTGGACGAGAGTGCCCGGCTCCGGTCCCTCGAAAAGGACCTTGGCCTTGCCTTCGTAGATCTGCCTGCGACGGGACATGGCCGTGTTACCCATACAAAAGGTGGCCGACGCTCGGTCGCCGATGGGGGCTGTATAGCAAGGACCCGGCTTCGAAACAATGCCGGGGCCGGTCAAGCCCAGTGTCAATCGACCTCGATCCAGGATGTGGGCTCGGGCTGGCGGGTTGTAAAGCGGAAGACCGGCTTCATCGAAGCGGAGCCCGCCGCGGGAAGCGCGACCAGGGAACTCGACACCGTGGCGAAACCATTGCGCGGCTGGATCAGGAGGGCGCTCGTCGGATCGTCGGCGGGGTCGCGGCTGTCGTCTTCCAGCAATTTTTCCCAATCCGACCAGTCTCCCGTCTCGGGATCGGGCGCTTGGGCTTCGGCAAAACGCGGCTTGAAGCGGCGCAGCCGAACCGAATCGGGATCGTCCAGGTCGCCCGCCGCGAGCAGCGACAAACCTTCGGGTATCGGCCTCACCTGGACCGGCAAGGTTCCGGTCGGATCGGCATGACGGACCCAGAAGGCATCCCGGTTGTCGGCAACCACGATATTGAAGGAGCGGTAGGCGCTGGGCTCAATCTGGCCCAGAGCTGCCGCGGCCCTCTCAGCATCCGCATGGTCGAGCGCCTCCAGCACGAGTTCGCCGCGCGAGCGCACGCCGGGCTTGGGGCCGAGCGAACCATGCCGGTTGAGGGCGACGGCTACCACGCCCAGATCGTTTACGCCAAGCCAGGAGCCGCTTGCCAATTCGTCCATCCCCGCGACGACATCTGGCCTATCGGGCCAATGCCGGCCGGGCGTGCGCCAGGCGCGGTCGATCATCTCATCCCGGTTTCCGGCGAGGATAAGCGGCCAACGATGGGCGGGGCGGCGCAGAATAATGACGGTGCACATCGGGTTTCTGTGATCTGCGTCCTGGAAAATGTCTCATTGCCCTTATAAATAGGGATGAGCGTGGGAGCGACCGGAATCCTCCGAACTCCAAGCGATAAGGAGCTTAGGCCGCATGTCTGGTTTCAATGACCGTGAAAAGGGTTTTGAGAAGAAGTTCGAGCACGACCAGGAACTCGCCTTCAAGGCCAAGGTACGGCGCAACAAGCTGTTCGGGCTTTGGCTCGGCGAGCGTATGGGCCTCTCCGAGGCGGAGGCGGCATCCTATGCCAAGGAAGTGATCGAGGCCGATCTGGAAGAGCCGGGCGACGAAGACGTGCTGCGCAAGGTGACCAAGGATCTCGACGCCAAGGGCAAGTCGCTCGCGCGCGAGCAGCTGATCGCTGAAATGCATCGCCTGGAAATCCAGGCCAGGAAGGAGATCGCGGAGGGCCGCTAGGCCCTCACGCCTCCCCGAAGACGCGCCGGAAGATCGTGTCGACGTGCTTCGTGTGATAGGCATCGTCGAATTGAGCGTCGAGCACCTCGGCCCCGAGATGCTTGCGCACGTCCGGATCGGCCTTCAATAGGTCGAGGAAGGTTCCCTTCCGCTCCCAGACCTGCATGGCGTTGCGCTGGACCGCCCGATAGGCGTCCTCGCGGCTCATGCCGGCCTGGGTCAGGGCGAGCAGCACCCGTTGTGAATTGACGAGCCCGCCCAGGTGATCGAGGTTCCGCTGCATGGCCTCGGGATAGACCATCATCCGGTCGATCACATTGGCGAGCCGCGCCAGGGCGAAATCGAGGCCGATGGTCGTATCGGGTCCGATGACCCGCTCCACGGCCGAATGGGAGATGTCCCGCTCGTGCCAGAGCGCGACATTCTCCATCGCCGGCACCACGGCACCCCGAATGAGCCGTGCGAGACCGGTCAGGTTCTCCGTCAGCACCGGGTTGCGCTTATGGGGCATGGCCGAAGAGCCCTTCTGCCCCGGCGCGAAAAATTCCTCGACCTCGCGGACCTCGGTGCGCTGGAGGTGGCGGATCTCGATAGCCAGCCGTTCGATGGAACTGGCGATGACGCCCAGGGTGGCGAAGAACATCGCATGGCGGTCGCGCGGGATCACTTGGGTGGAAACGGGCTCGATAGCCAGTCCCAGCTTTTCTGCCACATAGGCTTCGATATCCGGGTCGATATTGGCGAAAGTCCCGACCGCGC
Organism: Rhodospirillales bacterium; assembly: GCA_947473305.1. Taxonomy (GTDB): domain Bacteria; phylum Pseudomonadota; class Alphaproteobacteria; order ATCC43930; family CGMCC-115725; genus CANJCB01. Next base: position 10,340 of record CANJCB010000014.1, on the reverse strand, counting down.
CCGAGATGGCGCAGGTGGCGATTTCCTTTTGCGCCGCTTCGAGCCGAGCCCGGTTGCGCTGGAATTCCGCATAGAAGCCCGCGAGCTTGAGGCCGAAGGTCACCGGCTCCGCATGGATGCCGTGGCTGCGTCCCACAGTCAGCGTCATCTTATGCTCGAAAGCCCGCTTCTTCAGGACTTCCAACAACCGGTCGAGATCCTTGAGCAGGATGTCCGAGGCCTGCTTCAACTGCACGGCCAGGCAGGTGTCGAGCACGTCGCTCGAGGTCATGCCCTGGTGCAGGAAGCGCGCTTCCGGCCCGATGTGCTCGGCGAGGTTGGTCAGGAAGGCGATGACGTCGTGCTTGGTCTCGCGCTCGATCTCGTCGATGCGGTCGACCTCGAACTTGCCCTTTTCCCAGATGACGCGGGCGGCTTCCTTCGGGATCACGCCCTTTTCGGCCAGCGCGTCGCAGGCGTGGGCCTCGATCTCGAACCAGATGCGGAAGCGGTTCTCCGGCTCCCAGATCGCGCTCATTTCAGGTCGGCTGTAGCGTGGTATCATGATGACTCGTCGGGCTCGGGAACGGGAGATGCACGCTTAACGGATGGGTGCCCCCGGCGCAACCGACTCTCTTGAAGGGTCGGGAGAAGAAGTCTCGAAACTTAAGGGAGGACGAGATGCGGAACGGTGAGATGAAAATCGATCGCAGGACGGCTCTTAAGGGCGCCGGAGCCTTGGTGGGGGCGGTTTCCGCTCCCTTATTCCTGGGGCGTTCGGCGGCGGCCCAGGAAAAGGTGCTCTATGTGAACACCTGGGGCGGGATCCTGACGACCTCCGAGGACGAGGCCTTCTTCAAGCCCTTCACCAAGGAAACCGGCATCCAGGTCAAGCCGGTCATGCCGGTGTCCTTCGCGAAGCTCAAGGCCCAGGTCCAGACGCGCAACTACGAATGGGACGTTTCCTGGGGAAACCCGCCGGAGCTGTTCTCGGCCGATGCCGAGGGGCTGGTGGAGCATGTCGATTGGTCCATCGTGCAGCGCGATGCCTCCCTGCCGGATAAGACCCTGGGCGATCTCGCGGTGGCGCTCGCTGAACTCACCACGAACCTGGCCTATCGGAAGGACAAATTTCCAAACGGCGGGCCTAAGAACTGGGCCGATTTCTGGGACGTGAAGAAATTCCCGGGCACAAGGGCGGTCTATGACCGGGGCTTCACCATGTGCGCTTTCGCGCTTCTGGCCGATGGGGTCCCGCGCGAGAAGCTCTATCCCCTGGATCTCGACCGCGCTTTCAAGAAGCTCGATGAATTGAAGCCGCACATAAAGGTCTTCTACACTCAGGGCAATCAGCAGCAGCAATTGATCAAGGATGGCGAGATCGACATGCTGCCGATGTGGAATGCCCGGGGGACGGAGCTTATCCACCAGGGCGTCCCGATCGAGATGCTCTGGGAAGGCGCCGAGCACAATACGACTTACTACTATGTGGCCAAGGGAACGCCGCGCGCGAAACTCGCCTGGCAATTCGCGGAGTTCTGCACCCGCGCCGACCGGCTCGCCGATTTCTGCGAGCGGGTGACCTACGGCCCGGCGAATCCCAAATCCTTCGACTATATGAAGCCTCAGGTCGGGCCGGAACTGCCGACCTGGCCCGCGAATAAGGCGGTCGGCTATATGCCGGATGCGGCTTGGCTCTCCCCCCGGCTGCCGGCGCTGAAGGAACGCTGGGAGCAGTGGAAGTCCGGCTAGGCTAGATCAGCCCCAGGCTCTTGAAGTTAATGTGGCGTCCCCTGGCGACGATCACATGATCGTGGAGCGTCATGCCGACCGTGGCCAGGGCCTTGGCGACATTCTGGGTCATGGCGATATCGGCCCGCGAAGGCTGCGGATCGCCTGAAGGGTGGTTGTGAACCATGATGACGGAGGAGGCCCCGACGGCCAGGGCGCGTTTGACGACTTCGCGCGGATAGACCGGGGTCTGGTCTATGGTGCCGCGCTGCTGCAACTCGTCGGCGATGAGGGCGTTCTTGCGATCGAGGAAGAGGAGATGGAACTCCTCGACTTCGGCGAAGCCCAGGGTGTTGCAGTAGTTGAGCACCTTCTCCCATGAATTGATGACCGGCTGGTCGCGGATCTCCGCCTTGAGCAGGCGTTGCGCCGCTTCCTGGACGGCTTTCAGCACCGCTACCGAGGCGTCGCCCATCTCCGGCACCGTCTTCAGGCTTTCCGCATCTGCGCTCAATACCCCGGCGAAGCCACCGAAACGCTGGATCAGGCGTTTCGCCAGCGGTTTGACGTCGCCGCGCGGCTTTGCCTGGAAGAGCAGGAATTCCAAAAGTTCGTAATCCGGCAGCGAAGCGGCGCCGGACGCCAGAAGACGCTCGCGAAGCCGCTGCCGATGGCCGAGATAATGCGGTTGCTCGTCTTCGGCGGCCATCGGGGCGGGATCAGGCCGCGTAGGGCGGCCGGTCGAACCCCTTGGGCGACAGGGTGAAGATCTCGTAGCCCTCGGCAGTGACGGCGATCGTATGTTCGAACTGGGCCGAGAGCGATTTGTCCTTGGTCACGGCGGTCCAGCCGTCGCTTAGGATCTTCACCTCCCAGCGACCCGCGTTGATCATCGGCTCGATGGTGAAAAACATGCCCTCGCGGAGGATCGGCCCCTCGTCCGGCTTGCCGAAATGGAGGACCGAGGGCGCGTCGTGGAAGACCCGACCGATGCCATGGCCGCAGAAATCCCGCACGACGGAGAAGCGGTTGCTCTCCGCGAAGCGCTGGATCGTGCTGCCGATGAGGCCGAGATGCACCCCCGGCTTGACCACGGAGATGCCGAGCATCAGTGCTTCATAGGTCACGTCCACGAGGCGCCGCGCCTTGATCGGGACGCGGTCACCGACGCAGAACATCCGGCTCGTATCGCCGAACCAGCCGTCGAGAATGACGGTGATATCGATATTGATGATGTCGCCTTCCAGGAGCTTCCGGTCGCCGGGAATGCCGTGGCAGACGACATGATTGACCGAGGTGCAGGTCGAGCGCGGAAAGCCCCGGTAGTTGAGCGGGGCCGGAATCGCGCCGTGATCGACGATGAAACCGTGGCAAAGCCGGTCGATCTCGTCGGTCGTGACGCCGGGCTTCACAGTGGGCGTGATGAAGTCGAGCACCTCCGCAGCGAGCTTTCCCGCCTTCCGCATGCCGTCGTAATCCTCGGCCGAGTAAAGCTTGATCCGTTGTTCCGCGGGGTCGCGCCGCCGCGTCGGGGTGAGTTGTTCCTGCATCGTCTTTCGTTCCTGCTCGCGCCTATCACGCGAAAACGTCGAGAGGTTTCGCAATCTCTATGCCTGCGAGGCTTATGTGGCAATCGTAACATATCGCCTCCACGCCCGCCGCCCGCGCGAGTTTCAGGCCCGCGGCATAAGCGGGATCGAGGTCTTCCGCCACCTTGAAGCCCTCGCAATCGCCCCGCTGCACCACATAGAGCATCACCGCCCGATGACCCGCCTGGACCATGGCGGCGAGTTCGACGAGGTGCTTGGCGCCCCTCGCGGTCACGCAATCGGGAAATTCGGCCAGCGGCCCGCGCTTCAGATGGACGTTCTTCACTTCGACGTAACAGATGGGTCTGCCGGGGCTTTCCAGCAACAGGTCGACCCGGCTGTTGAGGCCATACCGCACTTCGCGACGATGAACCTCGTAGCCGGAGAGCTCTGGGATCTTGCCGTCCGCGAGCGCTTCGGCGACGAGCCCGTTGGGATTGCTGGTGTTGATGCCGATGAGATGGTCGCCGACCCGCACCAACTCCCAGGACCAGGCGAGCTTTCGTTTGGGATTGGCGCTCCGGGACAGCCAGACCTCCGACCCCGGTTCCGCAACGCCCAGCATCGCGCCGGGATTGGCGCAATGGGCCGTGACGACCTCGCCGGTCTCAAGCTGGATGTCTGATAGGAAGCGCTTGTAGCGCTGGATCAGGGTGCCGCGCTGCAAGGGGCGGGGAAAGAGCATGGCCGGGACGTTAGCCCGGATTTCTCCCATTGTCTCCCGCCCGGCATTCCGCCTTAATCGGTCGCGGAAAAATGCGCGTCCGGGGACCTTTCATGACCGAAGAAAAGATCGTTACCGCCTGCCTCGTCATCATCGGCAATGAGATCCTGTCAGGCCGGACCCAGGACGCGAACCTCGCCTATCTTGCCAAGGGGCTGAATTCCGTCGGTGTGCGGATGCGCGAGGTGCGCGTCATTCCCGATGTCTGTGACACCATTGTGGAGACCATCAACGAGGTTCGCGCCAAGTTCGACTATGTCTTCACCACCGGCGGGATCGGTCCGACTCATGACGACATCACCGGCGAATCGATCGCCAAGGCCTTCGGCGTGAAGCATCTCCTGAATGCCGAGGCCTATAACATCCTGGCCGCCCATTACACGAACCCGGCCGATTTCAATCCGGCTCGCCAGCGCATGGCTCATATCCCGGAGGGGGCGACCCTCGTTTACAACCCGGTTTCCCTGGCCCCGGGGTTCCAGCTTGGCAATGTCTTCGTGATGGCGGGGGTGCCCAAGATCATGCAGGCCATGTTCGAGGGCATCAAAGATCGGCTCTCAGGCGCTCTGCCGGTGCTCCAGCGCTCGGTCTTTTGCTCCCTGCCGGAAGGCGTCATCGCCAAGGGCTTGGAAGAGATCCAGCATGCTCATCCCGACCTCGACATCGGTTCCTATCCGACTTACGGCGGCCCTGGCCCCCGCGTGGGACTGGTCGTCCGGGGCACGAGCGAGACGGAAGTCGGCCGCGCGGTCGAGGCGGTCTCGAAGCTTGTTAAATCCTTGGGCGGAGAGCCGGTGCTGGAATAGTCCGAGTTTGATGAATATCCCGGCGATGGTGGCCCCTGTGGGACTCGAACCCACACGCCCAGAGGGCTCGGGATTTTAAGTCCCGTATGTCTACCATTCCATCAAGGGGCCGATGGCGAGAGGAAGAACCTGACCTCAGGGCCGGAACTTCTGCACCATTTCCGTCATCATATCCACGTCGGTGATGACGAGGGCGTCCTTGTCGCGGCGCAAAAGGTTGCGGCGGGTGAGGTCGCTTAAGACCCGCGCCACGGTTTCGCGCGTCGTGCTGACCCGGGCGGCGATCGTGTGGTGATGAGGGATGGGCCGGATGGTCGCCGTATTGGGGATGAGCTTGCCGCCGGTGCGGGCTTCTCGCAGCAAATCCGAATAAATGCGGTTCTGCGCGGCGAGGGTGCTGAGGTCCATGATGCGCGCGCTGGCGAGGCGGATTACCTCGGTCAGCCGCCGCATCAGCAGGATCGCCGCCTGCGGATGGCTGGTGACGAGTTCGATGAGATCGTCGCCCGAGAGCGAAGCGGTCAGGGTGCGTTCCACCGCGACGATATTCGCCGAACGGGGCTCCCCGTCGATCGCGGAGAGCTCGCCGAAATAGCCGCCCTCGCCGATCTCGTCGAAGATGACTTCGCGGTGGCCGGACAGGCTGTAGTCGATGACGCGGCCCCGGCCCTTGATGACAAAATAGACATCGGTCGTCATTGCGGCGCGGTCGAGGATCTGCTCGCCGGGTTCCCACCACCTCCACGCGCAGCGGCGTTCGCAGGCGCGACGGGCCTCGTCGTCCAATTCCGCGAAGAGCTCGACGCCTTTCAGCGTCTGCACTCCTGATCCCGGTCCCCCGGGGTCCGTGGATATCTGGAGCATGGATGGAACCCTATGCTGCGGCAAAGCCTTAGTTTTGGCTTCGCCTTGGTACAATTCCTTATTGTTCTTGAAAAGCTATTGTAGCGGGATGGTCTCTTAATTGCTACCGCCGCCATGGGGTCTAGATCATGACTTCATCTCTTCTGGATCGCTCATCCTCATTGCAAAATAACGGTCGAAAGGGCAGAAACGATCCCGCCTCATGACCCTCCCCGATCGCAACCAAATCATCCCACCGGCCACTCCCTCGCCACTCCCACGCGCTCCCGCGATGGAGCTGACGGTTGTGGTGCCGACCCTCAATGAGCGGGAAAACGTCCCGCTCCTCGTGGAGAAGCTCGCGGCGGCGCTCCAAGGCGTCGAGTGGGAGGTCATCTTTGTCGACGATGACTCGACGGATGGGACCGCCGCCGTGGTGCGGGAACTTGGTCTCAGGGACCGGCATGTCCGCGGGATCCAGCGATTGGGGCGGCGCGGCCTGTCATCGGCCTGCATGGAAGGCGTGCTCGCCAGCGCTTCGCCCTTCGTGGCCGTGATCGATGCCGATCTTCAGCACGACGAGACGTTGCTTCCTCGGATGCTTGACCTGCTGCGAAGCGAGCCGCTCGATATGGTGGTCGGCAGCCGCAACATCGAAGGCGGGGGGATGGGCGACTGGAGCGCTCGGCGGCAGCAGATCAGCGGCTTCGCCGCGCGCTTGAGCCGGCTGATCGTCAAGGCGGAGCTCTCCGATCCGATGAGCGGCTTCTTCATCATGCGGCGCGACGCTTTCGAGCAGGCGATGCGCCGGCTGTCGGGCCAGGGTTTCAAGATCCTCCTGGATCTCTTCGCGTCATCGCCGCAACCGTTGCGCTTCAAGGAACTGCCTTACGAGTTCCGCACCCGCCAGCATGGCGAGAGCAAACTCGATGCAATGGTGGTCTGGGAATATCTCATGCTCATCTTCGACAAGATGACGGGCGGTGCGATTCCGGTCCGCTTCGTGTTGTTCTCGATGGTCGGATTTCTGGGGCTGGGGATCCATCTCGCGGTGCTGGGCGTGACGCGCACGATGATCGGCTTTACGGCCGCGCAGGCGCTGGCGACGTTTGTCGCGATGGCCTGCAACTTTACGCTCAACAATCTCTTCACCTATCGCGACCGGCGGCTGACGGGGCTTCGGTTCTTCACCGGTTTCCTCAGTTTCGCGCTGGTCTGCGCGATGGGAGCCGTCGCCAATGTCGGGATCGCGACCGCCGTCTATAACTATCAGGAAGCCTGGTGGGTGGCGGGTGTCGCGGGCGCCTTGATCGGCGCTGTGTGGAATTACGCCGTTTCTTCCGTTTTCACCTGGCGGAAGCGGTCCTAGGCGCGCACGCCGCGACCGACCCGTTCGGGACCGAATGAGACCAGGACCCGGGTTCCGTATCCGGGGGTGCTGCCGACCGAGAGGGTCCCCCCGTGAAGTTCCGCCAGGGCCTTGGTCAAGGGGAGCCCCAGCCCAGTTCCCTCATATTTCCGCGCCAGATTGCTGTCCACTTGTCGGAAAGGCTCCAAAGCCGTGACGATTTCCGCTTCGGTCATGCCGATGCCGGTGTCTTCCACCACCAGTTCCATTCCGCCATTGGGAGCGATCGAAACCTTGACGGTTGCCCCTCCGTAGCGCGGCGTAAACTTGACCGCGTTGCTGAGGAGATTGAGCAGGATCTGTTTCACCCGGATCTCGTCGGCCAGGAGCGGGGGCAGGTCCTCGTCCATCTCAGTGACGATGGTGACGCCGGCAATGATCGCCCGTTGGGTGACGAGCGCCACGCAGGTGCGGACGGCGGCCGGCATATCCACCCGCTCCTCGCGTAATTCGAGCTTGCCGACCTCGATCTTGGGCATGTCGAGCACGTCGTTGATGATCTGCAGGAGATGAAGCCCGCAGCCGTAGATATCGTTGACGTAGTCGCGATATTTCTCGCCGCCGAGCGGGCCGAAAAGCTCGTTCCGCATCATCTCCGAAAAGCCGATGATCGCGTTGAGCGGGGTGCGAAGCTCGTGGCTCATGTTGGCGAGGAATTCGGTCTTGCTACGATTGGCGACCGCCGCTTCCGCAAGATCGGCCGCCAGGGTCTGGTTTTCGACCTGCGCGCGCACGCTGGCGACGAAGGTCGCGTAGCCGTTCACCAGCGCGACCGACAGGGCCAGCAGATACATGAGGCCCAAAAGCGCCATCACCAGCGAGAACGGCCCCGCTTCGAAAGCGACGCGGCCGACGAGCGGCAATGCCGATGCGCAGAGAAAGGCGATACCCGCCAAGGGCACCATGGCGAGAGACGCGACGGCACCAGCCCCCAGGCCACCAATCAGAAGGGCCAGGAAAAGCTGATGCGCCTGGGATTCGGGCGGAAAGAAGCCAGCTCCGGCGATGCCCCAGAGGATGCCCACGGCCAAAGCCCCCAGCGCCATGCTGCGGGCCGCCTCGGCACGACTGGCGTCAGCCGGCTTATGCGTATGGCGATAGCGGAGGATCGCGGCGGAAGCTGTGACCGCGAGGAGAAACCAGCCGAGAGCCACCCAATTGGGAACGATATCGGCGAAGACATAGGTCATCACCGTGGCCGCGACCAGATTGCTGAGCGCCAGCATGGGTGCTTGTTTCAGAAGGGCCTGCGCCTGACGCAGCCGCAATTCGTAAGCTAGCGGGATTTTGGCGTCGATCAGGTCGGATAGCCCGATCCAGGGACCCAGCCGCGCGAGCAGGGTCTGAAATTTGGCTGAGACCCGGTGGCGGGTCGCGCTCGCTTCGGACGACAAGACAGCTCTATCCGTAAACGGTGTTCGCCTCGTGTCGGCGACACAAGGGAAACCCGGGGAAGCCCGGGCTATGAACCGATCATTTAGGGCTGGCGCAGCTTAAGGAATGCCTAATTATCGTCAAGGGCTTATGCCTTGGCGAGCTTCCTCGGCGGCGGCGGGGAAGCCTCTTCTTCGGCCGGATTGGGGTCGCGCAGCACATAGCCCCGACCCCAGACCGTCTCGATATAATTCTCGCCCTTGGTCGCGGTGTTGAGCTTCTTGCGCAGCTTGCAGACGAAGACGTCGATGATCTTGAGTTCGGGCTCGTCCATCCCGCCATAGAGATGATTGAGGAACATCTCCTTGGTGAGGGTGGTGCCCTTGCGCAGGCTCAGAAGCTCGAGGATCCCGTATTCCTTGCCGGTCAGGTGGAGCGGCTGGTTTTCGACCTCGACCGTGCGGCTGTCGAGATTGACGGTCAGCTTGCCGGTTCGGATGACGGATTCGGAATGGCCCTTGGCGCGCCGCACGATCGCCTGGATACGGGCGATCAATTCGCGGCGGTCGAAAGGCTTGGTAAGGAAGTCGTCGGCCCCGAAGCCCAGCCCTTTGATCTTGTGATCGAGCTCGGCGAGACCGGAGAGGATGAGAATCGGGGTGCGAACCCGCGCCGCGCGCAGCCGCCGCAGCACCTCGTAGCCGTCGATATCCCGCAGCATCAGGTCGAGGATGATGATGTCGTAATCGTAGAGCTTGCCGATCTCGAGGCCATCTTCGCCAAGGTCGGTGGTGTCGCAGATGAAGCCTTCAGCGCGGAGCATCAATTCGATGCTGGCTGCGGTAGCCGAATCGTCCTCGACGAGCAATACCCGCATCTCAATCTCCACCGATTCAAAACCGATTAATCTTAATCAATATTACCAGGAGCGGTTAACAAAAGGTTTACCAAAGTTAAGAAGCGGTCTTTAAAACGAATTTGTCACTTTTCGCGCCGACGTCCGGAAAATTTACCTGATTAACCGGTGGTTAAGCGCGGTGAGGGATGATCCGCCCAGGACGGAATGCCGCTTTGCACGACGTCTCCTCGCCTGAGACTGGAGCTTCTCCTTGGTTCTTGCTCGCCTCCTCGATGAAATATCCGGCCTCCCAGATCACCACCGCTTCGGCCGGGTGACGGGCGTGCTCGGCATGTTGCTGGAGGTGGGAGGGGCTGCTAGCACACTGACCATCGGCGGGCGTTGCGACATCGTCGCCAAAGGAGATCGCCGGGTCCCCTGCGAGGTGGTGGGCTTTCGCGAGGGCAAGGCGCTCGTCATGCCTTTCGGCGCTCTCGATGGCATCGGCCTCGGCAGCATGGCCGAGATGGCCGAAGAGACGGCGGCAATCTTTCCCTGCGAAGCCTGGCTCGGCCGGGTCGTCAATGCCATGGGGGAGCCGGTCGATGGCAAAGGACCCCTGCCGAAGGGTCCGATCGCCTATCCGATCCGGAACCGTCCGCCGCCGGCCCATCAACGGGGGCGTGTCCAGGGCAAGGTCGACCTCGGCGTCCGCGTCATCAATACCTTCCTGACCTGCTGTCGCGGGCAGCGCATGGGGATTTTTGCGGGATCGGGTGTCGGCAAGTCGAGCATGCTCTCGATGTTCGCGCGCTATACGAACTGCGATATCTCGGTGATCGGGCTCATCGGCGAGCGCGGCCGCGAGCTTCAGGAATTCATCGAGGACGATCTCGGACCCTGTACGCCGTCAGCGTCTATGAGACAGAATTGGGGTATTGATTAGAGGAGGGTTTTGGTCTCATCGCAGTGACGAAGGAACGAAGATGAGAGCAAAACCCGTGAGTTCGAAAGCCCCGGCTGAACAGGTCCTGAAGGACATTCGCCG
>CANJCB010000013.1 GCA_947473305.1 Rhodospirillales bacterium | reverse complement strand
GTCGGCGGCGCCGGCGTGAGCTATGAGGAGGCCGCCGAGATCTGCGGCTGCGCGCTCGGAACCATCAAGAGCCGCGTCAACCGCGCCCGCACCCGCCTTAACGCAATCATGGGCGGAGAAGGCGAACCCGCCTTCTTCGAACGGCCCGCTGCCAGCTCGCATTCCCACACGTCGAGCCTCGGCATTTAGCCGGCAGCAGCATTGAACTTCCCGCCGATTGGCGAGTTATCGTTCCGCTGACCATCCGGCGGCACCTTGGAGGACAAATGAAAAAGATCGCTCTCATGACTGCTACCGCGGCCGTCGCAACCGTCTTGTTTGGCGCCAATGCTCCTCAGAGCTTCGCGCAAGGCGCTCCCCAGACCATTTCCGTGGTCGAGGTGAAGGCGCTTTCCAATGGCTTTCGTTCCAGCAAGATCGTGGGCTCCACAGTCGTGAACGATGCGAAGGAGACGATCGGCAAGGTCAATGACCTGATCATTTCGCAGGACGGTCGCTCGCTCTACGCCGTGCTTTCCGTGGGCGGCTTCCTGGGGATGGGCGATCACCTGGTACTGGTGCCCTATGGTCGCATCAAGGTGACTGCCAAGGACGTTGAACTCGCGGGCGCCACGAAAGAGCAGCTGAAGGCGATGGCCGAGTTCAAATACGCGACTAACTGACCGCAGCGTCGGGATTCAAAAAAAGGGCCATCCGCAAGGGTGGCCCTTTTTCCTGTATGGCGGCGGCGCTCGAAGGCCGATCGCGAGTTGGTTAGAACTTGACCTTGGTCGAGGCCTGCAGCCGGTAGGCTTCCGCGAAGGTGTTGTTGAGGATCGCCGCCTTATAGATCCTGCGTGAATCGTAGATGAGTTCGATACCCGTATCGACCTGGGGAACAGGACTCCAGATCAGATTGACCGTGCCCCAGGTGGTATATTTGTTGAGCGCGTCGATGGTCACGACCTCATTCGAAGCAAAGCTGCGCACATAGGACATCGTGGCGCTGGACCGCAGGGTGTCGGTCCAAAAGTGCATATAGCCCACCATGCCGCCGAGGGTCGGCAGCAGCCGGGCCCGTCCCGTCGTGAAGTTGACGAGGGCGTCCTGGCCGATGCTGTTGTCGCTGTCGCGCGAGTTGCCCAGGCCGTAGATTGCCTGAGTTATGACGGCGTCCTTGCCGAAGGTCGGGATGCGGGCTCCGGCCGTCACCGAATAGCCCCAGAGATCCCGTTTGAAGCCGGCTCCGTTGGCGAGGGTCACGTTGCGCAGCGTGGCGCCGATGCGCGCACGACCCCACGGCTGGTCGATCGTATAAGCGATCGAGGGATCCGGGATCTTGGACACGCCGTTGGAGCCAGCGACCTGGTTGAGCGTCGTGACGTTGGTAACCGTGGCGAGCGTTTGCGTGGTGATCGAGGCTTCCGAGGATTCGATAGCAACCCCGACCGATTGGCCGCCGGGGATCAGATAGGTGTAGCGGATCTGCGGCACCCGCTTGACGCCGCCGAGGCCGACAGGGCCTTGCGTATCCAGGGCTTCCGCCTGGATTGCGCTGTCCGTCAGATTGCTCGAGAACTGGCCGACGAGCCACGGACCGACGGTCGCATAGGCGTTGCGCAGCCGCAAACCGAAGCTGTTGGTGCCGACGCGAAGCGAGGCAGCGGTGGTCACGCCCGACGGATTTTGGAAATCCGCGTCGATGAAGGTTTTGATTTCGCCATAGGCCGAGGGCGTGCGCGTTTCGAAGCTGAAGCGCGACTCACCGGCGAATACCTGGAAGCCGTGGGTCTGAGTGTGCGCCGCGGTGTTCGGCAGCGCCAAGTTGGCCGAAGAGACACCGCCCGTCTGTTGGATCGGGCCGAGGTCATAGGTCACGTCGAGCTTCACAAAGCCGCCGATCTTCAGCGAAGTGTTGGTGCCCGGCACAAGGAACGAGCCTGGAAACGAGCCGGAGCCGGGCGCGGTCTGCGCAGAAGCCTCCGGCATGCCGGATAAGAGCGCGACAGCCGCAGTCAAAGTCCCGAGAGCGGCAAATTTCATTCTACGTGTCATGACATCCCCGATGTTCGTAGCGGCGAGATCACTGTCGGTCGGTCCGGCAGTGAGAATGATTCATTCGCTATATCTATAAAAATATAACATTAAGACAAAATTCAGTGTGGTGAGCAAGCCGGACGGCCGCCCGCCAGTTAATCGATGGGAGTTGGATTTATGCCGTAGTTGTTAAGCGTATATGACGCTTCGGCGACATCTGGAAGATTATCGGCGAGGGTGCGCGAAGAGCACGCCAAGCGAGATTCCGGCGCTGGAACGGAGGGGCGCAGATGACAGCTGAATGTTTCTTTAGATATAGCCTCTGGCGCGGCTCGCCGCTCCCGCTGGGGGATACTCTCGGGAAATCCGTCTCCGCCTGCAGCCAGGAAACTCAGGTTTTGCGGTTTACCGTTCTTCACCCAGGCAGACATGCACAAGGCGGACGCCCTGCCAGATCTCAAAGGGTTTGCAGCCGTAGAGTTCCTGGGCTGCCCTGAAGGCCGACATATCGTCCGCGCATTCGGCGTTCTGAGCCTTGACGATCGAACCATCTGCCGAAAGCAGATAACAACGATAATGTGCCACGTGAACCCCGTGGATTGATTACTCGGGGAGACACCTTAACGAACTCTTCACCTCGTTTCGAATCCGGGCGTTCGTTATAATCTTGACTCGTATCCGCTCCGTTTTTGACGTGATTTCCCTTGACGGCGGCGGCTGGCGGCGTTCCGGGTGGAGCACCGCCAGCGCCTCATTATTTTGCCGGCAGGACGACGACTTGGGGCTCCATGTCGCTCTTCACGCCGATGGCATGGCCTTGGCGGCCCATCCCGGATTCCTTGGCGCCGCCGAAAGGAAACTCCCGAGAGAGACCGATGTGGTGGTTGACCCAGACGACGCCGGCTTCGAGCTGGCCTGCGATCTCGCTGCCTTTGTCGATGTCCTTGGTCCAGACCGAACCGCCGAGGCCGAAGCGGCTGTTGTTCGCCCGCTCCACCACGTCGTCCACATCCTTGAAGGAAAGGATCGGCAGGACCGGGCCGAAAGGCTCCTCGTCGACCAGGCGGGTGCCTTCCTTGATGTCGGCGACGATGGTCGGGGCCACGAAATAGCCCTTCCGGTTCAGGGCATGACCGCCCGTGGTGATCCGCACGTCGGGCAGGTTTTTCGTGTCTTCCAGGATGCCCAGCACCTTGTCGTATTGCATCTTGTTCTGGATGGGTCCGTATTGGACGCCTTCCTCGAAGCCTTCGCCGAATTTGGCCTTCTCGGCGATCTTGGTCATCTCGCCGACCATATCCTCGTAAATCGATTCATGGACATAGAGCCGCTTGATCGCCATGCAGACCTGGCCCGAAAGGGCGAAGGCCGCAGCGAAGACACGGGGCGCGATTTCCTTGGGGTCGGCGTCGGAGAGAACGATGGCCGCGTCGTTGCCACCGAGTTCCAGGGTGATCCGCTTCATGCTCCGGGCGCCGCTCTCGACGACCTTCTTTCCGGTCGGAACGGAGCCGGTGAAGCTTATCTTGTCGATGCCCGGATGCTCGGTCATCCATTGGCCGAACTCGTCGCCGCCGGCGATGATGCTGACCAGGCCCGGCGGGAAGATGTCCTTGATGAGTTCGCCCATCTTCAAGGTGGTGAGCGGGGTATAGGGCGAGGGCTTCAGGATGAAGGCATTGCCCGCATAAAGCGCCGAGGCGAGCTTGGGCGCCGCCAGCACGATCGGCACGTTCCAGGGGGTGATCCCGCCGATGACGCCGAGGGGGCGATAATGAAGCTCGATGCGGCCCTTGGCATCTTCCTTCATCAACTCGGGCTTGATCTCGACGCTGCAGATCTCACGCGCCGAAACGCCGGAGCGCATAATCTCCACCCGGGCTTCGGCCAAGGGCTTGCCCTGCTCGCGGGTCAGGATCGGGGCCAGGATGTCGGCGCTTTCCTGAAGTTTGGCGGCAAAGCGCTCGATGACTTCCCGGCGTTCGGCGAAGCTGGTCTTGCGCCATTGCTTCTGGGCGCGCCGCGCTGCGGCGACGGCCTGGTCCAATTGCGCCTTGGTGGCCTTGGGGCAGGTCGCGAAGGGCTCTTCGGTGGCCGGATTGATGACGGGGAAAGAATCCTCGCTCGTTTCGAGCTTGCCGTCGATCAAATGATAGAATTGTCCCTCTGACATGGCGCTACCTTCCTCCTGGTTTTGGTCGCAACACCGTCCTAAGGGCGGCTTGAGGCCATGATAGAGCATCTGCGCCTGGAACGCAGCGATGAAGGTAGCGTTATATTATTAATGATATAGCGAATCAAGGCGGTCGCGAGGGGATGAACGATCCCGTTTCGCGGCCTGCTAGACCGGGGGCCAGGCCTCCCGATACCAATCCGCGCTGGACCCGTAATATTCGTGGACCTGGCGGTTCCAGTAGAAATTGCCAAGGTCCAGGCGGTCGGTCGAATCCGCGTTGGGGCCTTCCTTGAGGCGCTCCTCCGGCAGATCGATCACATAGGCGTCCTTGCCGGGCTCATAGGCCATGAGGTCCCAGGGAATGGCGAAGAGCTTCCCGCCCAATCCCATGAAACTCCCGTATTTCAGGACCGCATAGGCGACCTGGCCGGTCGGCTTGTCGATCATGATCTCTGAAATATGGCCGAGATTCTCGCCTCGGCCATTCACCACCGGCGTTCCCGCGACCTTGTCGGTCGAGATGAGCCGTCCGCTTTCACCGATCGTCGCCATGGAAAGTCTCCGGTTAGAGATGCCTTAGCATCTCAAGCCGAAGCCCCCAGGGGAGGTTCCTTTAGCCGCCACCCCGATTGGCTCGGAAGGTTCCCTGGGCGGAAAACCCGCCGTTAAGGCTGAAGGTGCCTTGCACCTGGGCCGCAGGATCGGTGCCTATCGTGCGGAATGTCCCGTTTCCAGAAACACTGGTCCCGTTTCCGGAAGGGCCGACAGTGCCCGAAAAGGTATTCGAAATTCTCTCTGCTCCGGAGGTTGCGTCTGTGGGATCACGATCTCAGGCTCGGCCTTCGAGGTCGGATTGTCGTCATTGCGGTGCGCGGCATTGTTGCTGGCCTCGACGTCGCGGGAATTCGCATCGGGATAGGCGCTGGCCTCGAGCCGCTGGTTGGTCGGAACTTCCGAGGCGCCGCCGGTGGTGCCGCTGCGTCCGTCGAGCTGCTGCAGGGTCGCGCCGATTTGTCCAGCGGGGGCAAGGGTCGGTTGCGACGGCGGCGTATTGGGGGAACTGGCTGTGATCACGGAATTCGGCCGATAGGCGTAGCTCGTGACACCGCCGGAGGTGACGGTCATCTCCTTGCCGAAGAGGAAGGTCGCGGTGGTCCCGCCATTGGCGTCGATCCCGATGAGCGCGATACCGCCTCGGAGGCCGATGGTCGCGGAAGGCGTCTTCAGCGTCACACCCTCGGGCGTCTTGCTGAGCGCGCCGCCGACGAAGCGGAAGACGCCCTTGGCGGCGCTGGCGGCAAGCTTGCCGGTGCCCGCGTTGGGATTATAGACGAAGTCGTCGATCACCAGATCCGATCCCGGTCCCACGCTGAAGGAGGATCGGTCGATGAACTGGATTTCCGCCTGGCCGGCGTCGGTGGTGACGACGCGTTCGTTGTGCACGATATCGGTCCCCAGCACGAGGGTGCGGGTCGCGAGGTTGGGCGGCGTGCCGGTCGCATTGGGGTTGACCGCGCTCGCGACGCCGACCCTCTCCTGGGCGATGGCGTCGGGGCCGGCGAGCGACAGGAACAGGGCGGCGGTCGCGGCGAAATAGGGGAGGGGCTTCATGCGCATGGCCATGGCTTTCAGAAGCGGAACCGGGGACCGGCGGTCACCGAGGTATTGGTAAAGGCGAAGTTCGGCAGCGAGGAGGAAATGATATCCCTCTGAAGCTGCAGATAGACGGCGATATTCGTGGTCACCGGAACGATCTCGGTAATGCTGAAGCGCCAGGTCCGATCGAGGCGCTTGGCGACAGGATCGACCGAGGGATCGGGCGCGTCGGAGTTGTTGAAGACGCGGGAGACGCCCAGGGAGGTCTGCCAGCGCGCCGTCGTCGTCGGGAATTTGATCGGACCCGGATAGGCGATCTGATAGACCGCCGTCAGGCCATATTGCAGATTGGTCTCGGAGGACGCGCGTCCGGATATCCGGGTGAGGCTCCCCGTCAGGCTGACGGCCTGATCGTGCGGCAGGGCGTATTGCGCGCCGAGGGTCACTCCATCGGTCTGGCCGGTCAGCAGGCGGGAGGTGGCGCGGGGCGGCGAATCCACGAAATTGCGCTCGCGATGCTCCAGGCTGGTCCGCAGCATGAGCTCGCGCGTGATGGATTTGGTGGCTTCGACGCCGAAGCCATAGCTGTGGAAGAAGGGATCGTCGCCGAGTTGGGCGTAGTTGAGAAGGAAGAAGGGCCGGACGGAGAAGCCCTCCATCCCGAGGCTCTTCAAGGTGAAGCGGGGGCCGACCGTGCCTTCGGCATAGGCGAAGTCGAATTGCTTCACCCTGAAATGGCGGGACCCATAGACATTGGCCGTGGCCTCGATGGTGTCCTGGTCCTGGTTCTGAAGGTCGTAGCTGTAGAGCAGCGAGCCCGTGACGAAGATGTTTTCATCAGACTTGCGGACTAATTCGGCGCCCAGGGTCGAGGGCAATCCCGCCGCCCGCACCGCCGTCGAGGCCGGGCCGAGATTGGCATTGGATTGGTGCTGGAAGCCGGCGGTCGCCTCGCCGGTTAGCCGGTGGCGGCTTTGCAGCTTCTGAAGGCGGCCGAGATATTCTTCGACACGCTCGCGCTGCTCGGTGGTGAGATTGCCGTTCCGGGCCTCCTCCAGGTAATTCTGGGCAGCGCCATAGGAGGCGAGCCGGAAATAGAGCACCCCGAGTTCGACGCGCGCCTGGGCCAGCGCCGGATTGTACAGCAGGATGCGCTGGAGCGCGGTAATGGCGGCCTCATAGTCGCCGATCTTATTGGCCAGCACCGCGTAGCGCAGGGTCACGTCCAGGTCGCTGGGACGTTTCAGCGTCTCCTGGAAGAGCGCGTCGAACTCCCGCTGGAGGCTTGCGCTGTCCTCGGCTGTATCGGCCTTCGCGCCCGGCGTTTGCGCCGAAGCGGCGAAAGGGGCGGCGGCCAGGAGCGCCACGAGGACGGAAAGAAGGAAAGGCCGGGACGACCGGCGCGAAGAGGCGCGACCCGTCGAACGCCTGTCTCGCTCAATGTGAAGGTGCATGTTTTCCATAAACCGAGGATTGACGGCAAAAGCATGTCAACCTACACATAATTGAGAAAAATGACAACGCGACCGACACTCTCTTAGGTATTGGTGCTGTTGTAAGAAAATTGAACATAGTTTTGATTCATTGTTGAGACTTCACTGGCTGACATGAAGAACCAGCGCGCGATCATTCTACTTTCTCTTTTGGCGATCTTCTTCGCTGCAGGGTTGCGCTGGGCGCCGACCACTTCGGACTATATCGACCGGCTCGCCAATCTTTGTTTCGACGTCTACCAGCGGGTCTCCCCGCGCCCCTATGAGGACGCGCCGGTGCGTATCGTCGATATCGACGATGAGAGCCTAGCGGAACTGGGCCAATGGCCCTGGCCCCGGTCGATGATCGCGACGCTGATCGAGCGGCTTGCCGGGGCGGGTGCGGCCTCGATCGCCTTCGATATAACCTTTGCCGAGCCCGACCGAAGCTCTCCCCGCGCGATGATCGAAGCCTTGCGCCGCGAAGCGCCCGATCTCGACCTTCCGCCGGATCTGGCTCAACGTGTGCCGGACGGGGACGAGACTCTGGCGGCGACGATTGCGAAATATCCCGTGGTGCTGGGCGACATCCTCAAGGACGGGGCGCCTCCCCCGCCGGACTACAAGGTCAAGGCGGGTTTTGCCATGGCAGGCGACAATCCGCTTATTTCAGTGAAGAAATTCGACGGAGTGGTCGCAAACCTGCCGGCCCTGGAAGCGGGTGCCTCCGGAAACGGCTATCTCAACCACGACCCCGAATGGGACAGGGTGCTCCGGCGCGTGCCGGTCGTCTTCAATTATCGGGGCCAGCCGATGCCCTCGCTCGCGGCTGAGGCGCTTCGAGTTGCGACGGGCGTGCGTAATTTTATCTTGAAAGGTTCAGGCGCCAATCTTGAGGAAAATTACGGCAGAAACACCGGCATGGTAGCCATGGGGATCCAAACCACGGCGCTCCCCAACAGTATATTTCCCACGGATTTCAGAGGGCGCGTCTGGCTCCATTACACGGAGGCGGTGCCCGGCCGCTACATCTCGGCCAAGGATATCATCAAGGGCACCTTCGACCCGAGCCTCGTCGAGGGCAACATCGTCTTCGTGGGTTCCAGCTATGCGGGCGGCCAGGATTTCGTGGCGACCCCGCTCGACCCCATCATGAAGGGGGTGGAAGCCCACGCCCAACTCGCCGAGCAGATGCTGCTTGGGAAGTTCCTCAGCCGCCCCGATTGGACGGTTCATGCCGAGAGTCTCTTCATCCTGATCATCGGCATCGCGCTTACGCTGGCGCTGCCGCGCACGGGGGCGTGGCTCAGCGCTGTCTTTGGTCTTTTGGCTTTGGTCCTGGCGGTGGGGGCCTCCTGGTACGCCTTCAGCGCCTATCAACTGCTGATCGACCCGGTCTATCCGTCGCTCGTCATTCTGATCGTCTATGGCACGGCGACGCTCACCGGATACCTGCGCACCGAGGCGCAGCAGCGCCAGGTGCGCACCGCCTTTTCGCGCTATATGTCCCCCCATCTGGTCGAAGAATTGGCGCGCAGCCACGACAAGCTGAAGCTTGGCGGCGAGATGCGGCAGATGACCTTGATGTTCTGCGACATCCGGGGCTTCACCTCGATTTCCGAGGGCCTCGACGCCCATCAGCTGACGCAGTTTATCAATTCCTTCCTGTCGCCCATGACCGAGGTGATCCTGGAGAACAAGGGTACCATCGACAAATACATGGGCGATTGCATCATGGCCTTCTGGAACGCGCCGCTCGACGATCCGCGCCATGCGGAGAACGCCGTCCGCGCGGCCCAGGGAATGCGGCGCAAGCTCCTGGAAGTGAACGCCGAGCGTCAGAAGGCCGCCGAGGCGGAAGGCAAGCCCTATAAGCCGATCAAGGTCGGCATCGGGATCAACAGCGGCGAATGCTGCGTCGGCAATATGGGCTCCAACATCCGCTTCGATTATTCGGTGCTGGGCGACACGGTGAACGTCGCCTCCCGGTTGGAAGGACAGTCAAAGTCCTATGGCGTCGATTTCGTGATCGGACAGCAGACCGCCGAATTGTCGCCCAATTGGCCCTATATCGAACTCGATATCGTGGCGGTGAAGGGCAAGACCCAGGGCGTCCATATCTACACGCTGCCGATCGATGCGGAACCAAGCCCGCAGCCCGTGAAGAGTCCGGCTTTGGAAAGCCATATGAAACTCCTCGAAGCCTATCGCGGGCAGGATTGGAAGACGGCTCTGGGCCTCCTCGACGGCGGGCTCGCGACCGAGCTTGCGGTTTGCTACGGGGTCTATCGGGAGCGCATCGAGGATTTCCTCAAGAATCCGCCGCCGCCCGATTGGGACGGCGTCTATGTCGCCACCGAAAAATAACAGGCGCCGCTTGGCGGGAAGCCCCGGATGATTGTAGGCTCTCTTTGAATAAAATATCCGAGAGGGGTTCAGGGGATGGCGCAAATCGGAAAGCGGATCACGCGGCGTGGGATTCTGAAGGCTGGCGCCGCGATGGGGCTGGCGGGTGGGGCACTCGGCGGTCTTTCGCGCCCGGCGGCGGCCGAGGACGTCGTCTATGTGAACACCTGGGGCGGTCCCTGGACCGTTGCCGAGGATGCGGCCTTCTATAAGCCCTTCACAGCGAAAACCGGCATCCAGGTCCGGCCCGTCTCTCCCGTTTCCTATCCCAAGCTGAAGGCCCAGGTTGATTCCGGTGTCTATGAGTGGGACTGCACCAATCTCGACACGGCGATCTTCAAGCAGGCTCAGTCCAACGGGCTGACCGAGCCGATCGACTGGTCCATCGTGGACAAGAGCAAGCTCGCGCCGGGCGTCGTGGTCGGCGACGGCATCGCCTCGGTCGCCTATTCGACGCTGCTGGTCTATCGCAAGGACAAGTTCCCCAACGGCGGGCCTCAGAGCTGGGCCGATTTCTGGGACGTGAAGAAATTCCCCGGCAACCGCTCGCTCTATAGCCAGGCCTTCACGGCGTTGGCCTTCGCGCTGCTGGCCGATGGCGTGCCGAAGGACAAGCTCTTCCCGCTCGACGTGAACCGGGCTTTCAAGAAGCTCGACGAGATCAAGCCGCATATCAAGGTGTGGTGGACGCAAGGCGGGCAGTCCGAGACCCTGATCAAGGATGCCGAGGTCGACATGATCGCCATGTGGCATGGAAGGGCCTATTCGATCATCGACCAGGGCGTGCCGCTGGAGGTCGTCTGGAACGGCGCCGCCAACAACATCTCCTATTGGATGGTCGCCAAGGGCAGTCCGCGCGCGAAGCTCGCCTGGAAGTTCATCGACTATACGGCGCAGCCCGAGGGTCAGGCCGAATTCGCCTCGCGCATGGCCTATGGCCCTTCCAATCCCAAAGCGCTGGCTCTGGTCAAACCGGATCAGCTTCCCCGGTTGCCGACGACCGAGGAGCATCTGAAACTGGGATATACGGCGGATGCGGATTGGCTCCAGGCCAACCTCGCCTCGATCAACGAACGCTTCACCCAGTGGCTGGCCACCTGATGAACTGACGGAGAGATCCGATGGTCTATGCGGCAAAGGTCGGCAGTCTGGCCGACGAGCATGTCCACGACGACGCCCAGGCGATCTGGCTCATGGATCACCCGGATTCGACCGAGGAGATCCCGACGATCGATATCGCCGATTATCTCTCGGGCAAGCCGGGTGCGCGCGAGAAGGCGGCGGCGGAATTGCGGCATGTCACGGAGACCATCGGCTTCTTCTATCTGGCGGGGCATGGGATCCCGCAGCTTCGCATCGACCGGATGTTCGAGGAGGTCAAACGCTTCTTCGACCTTCCGCTCGAGGTGAAGAAGCGGATCAAGAAACAGCGAAACGGCGGCTATGCGCCGCCTTCCTCCTATACCGGCAACGGGCGGCTGATCGACGGGATCAAGCCCAATCTCTACGAGTCCTTTTCTATCAACAAAGACCTGTCGCCGGACGATCCGGATGTGATGGCCCAGCGGCCGCTGCGGGGGCTCAATCAATGGCCGGAAGACCTGCCGGGCTTCCGGGAGGAATTGCTGCTCTATTACAATACGGTCATCGGGCTCGGGCAGCGGTGCCTCGATCTCTGGGACGCGGCCCTCGACCTGCCGGCGGGCTATCTCGAAAAGTTTTTCGACGACCCGCGCGTGACCATGGCGATCACCCATTATCCCCCGCAGGCTGACGAACTTGTCGGGCAGCGGCAATACGGGCTTTCGCCTCATACCGACAATGCGTTCATGACGATCCTGGCTCATGGCAATGTGCCGGGCCTCGCGGTGCGGATGCCGTCCGGGCATTGGCGGGCCGTAGAGATCAAGCCCGGCACCTTCATCGTCAATACCGGCGATATCATGGTGCGCTGGACGAACGGCCGCTTCCTCTCGACCAAGCACCGGGTGATCAACCTCTCGGGCGGGGAGCGTTACGTCTTCCCGGTCTTCATCTCGCCCAATCTCGATGCCAAGGTGGAGTGTCTCCCGACCTGCCAGGGGCCGGGCAATCCGCCGAAATATCCGCCGACCACCTGCGAGGAAATCTGCCTCGCCTATTTCAAGGAATAGACACTTCCCTCTAGTTTGTTAACAATCTACGATCTATAAGCGAGATCGTAGAAAGACCGGGTGGGAGGATTGAGGCGATGGTCTACGCGGCATCCGTTGGCAGCGTTCAGGACGAGCATTTCGACGAGGACGCGCGCGCCCTCTATCTGATGGATCATCCGGATTCGACCGAGGAAATCCCGACGATCGACATTTCGGACTATCTGGCGGGAAAGCCCGGAGCCCGTGAGAAAGCCGCCGCCGAACTCCGCCATGTCACCGAGACGGTGGGCTTCTTTCTCCTCGCCGGCCATGGCTTCCCGCAGTCCCGCATCGACCGGATGTTCACCGAGGCCAAGCGCTTCTTCGACCTTCCGCTGGAGATCAAGAACAAGGTCAAGCGGGACAAGCTCAACGGTTTCGTGCCGCCGTCCTCCTATACCGGCAACGGTCGGCTGATCGACGGGATCAAGCCCAATCTCTATGAGGCCTATACCGTGGGCCTCGATCTTTCGCCCGACGATCCCTACGTCCAGAACCGCCCTTTGCGCATGGTGAATCACTGGCCCGAAGGTTTGCCCGGTTTCCGCGAGGGGCTGGTCGAATACCATTCGACGATCATCGGGTTGGGCAAGCAGCTCCTCGACCTCTGGAACGAGGCGCTCGGGATGCCCAAGGGCTATTTCGAGCAGTTCTTCGATAAGCCGCGGACCACCATGTCGGTCACCCACTATCCGCCGCAGCCGCCAGAGATGGTGGGGCAGCGGCAATACGGTCTCTCCCCCCATACCGACAATGCCTTCATGACCGTGCTGGCGCATGGGAATGTGCCGGGTCTGGCGGTGCGGATGCCGTCCGGCCATTGGCGGGCGATAGACATCAAGCCCGGCACATTCATCATCAATACCGGCGACATCATGGTGCGCTGGACCAACGGGCGCTTTCTGTCCACCAAGCACCGGGTGATCAACCTCTCGGGCGCCGAACGTTACGTTTTCCCGGTGTTCATCTCGCCGGACCTGGACGCCGTGGTGGAATGCCTGCCGACCTGCCAAGGCCCGGACAATCCGCCGAAGGAACCGCCAATCACCTGTCAGGATATCTGCGTCGCCTATTTCAAGGATTACTAGGCGTCAGACTTTCACGTCCGCCAGGCTCTGGGCGTCGTCGCTCGACCAGCCCAGACGCACAGCCGTGCCGGGGGGAACGGCGGTGGCTTCCGACCATTCCGTGGTGCTCACCACGACCTGTTGGCCCTCCGCCTCGACGATGTAGCGGGCGTGGCGGCCGAGGAAGGTGCCGCTGACGACGCGGCCCTCGATGACTGAATCCATCGTCTCGCCCGGCTTCAGGATGCGGACCCGCTCCGGGCGGATCGACACGAGGGCTTTATCGCCCGTGGCAGGCACGCCGCCGAAGCGGGGCGGGCGGGCGCGGCCGATCTCGCCGTTGCGGAATTTCACCGAGACATAACCCTCGGAGGCACCCTGGCAAAGGCCGGGCAGGAAATTCGTCTCGCCCAGGAATCCCGCCACGAAGGGCGTCGCCGGATGGAGGTAGACGTCGGCCGGGGTGCCCATCTGGACGATCCCGCCGTCCGCCATGACGGCGATCCGGTCCGACATCATCATGGCTTCCTCCTGGTCGTGGGTGACCAGCAGGACCGAAATGCCGATGCGCTTCTGCAATTCCTTGATTTCGATCTGCAGCTGTTCGCGCAGCTTGCGGTCGAGCGCGCCCAGCGGTTCGTCGAGAAGCAGCGCGTCTGGATCGAAAACAAGCGCGCGCGAGAGGGCGACCCGCTGCTGCTGCCCGCCTGACAACTCGTGCGGGCGGCGTTGCGCGAAGCCTTCCAGGCCGACTTTCTCCAGCATCTCGGCGGCTTTGATAAGTCGCTCGCGCTTGCCCATGCCCTTCATGCGCAGGGGGAATGCGACGTTTTCCGCCACATTCATATGGGGAAAGAGCGCGTAGCCCTGGAAGACGATGCCGAAATTGCGATGCTCCGGGGATTGGTCCGCGATATCGCGCCCGTCGATGCGGATGCTGCCCCGGCTCACGGTTTCGAAGCCGGCGATCATCATGAGCGTCGTGGTCTTGCCCGAGCCCGAAGGACCGAGCAGGGTGAGGAATTCTCCCGGCTCCAGCACGAAGCTCACGTCGCGCACGGCGTAGAGATCCCCGCCGTAGCTCTTCCAGACCTCGTTGACCTCGAGGCGGCGCGGCGCGCTCATGCGGGCCTCGCGCGCTTGGCGGTCAGCGCCTGGACGGTGAGGCCCAGAAGGGCGAGCGCGATGAAGAGCGAGGCTGCGGCCATGATCTTGGGCGTCAGGTCGTATTCGATAGCTTGGAACATGCGCACCGGGAGTGTGACGGTGGTCGAGCCCTGCATGAACAGGGCCAGCACCACCTCGTCGAAGGAAACCGCGAAACCGAGCACCGCCCCCGCCAGGAGCCCCGGCCGGATCGCCGGCCAATGGACGAAGCGGAGCACGGCCAGCCGTCCGGCACCCAGGCTTCGGGCGGAGCGGATGAGCGTGGGACTGAGACCCACCGTCAGGCTCGTTTGGACGGAGATGAAGACATAGGGGGTCACCAGCAGGGCGTGGAGAATGGCGATGGTCGTCCAGCTTCCGATGAGATGCATCGGCGCCAGAAGCAGGAAGTCGCCGAGCGCCAAGACGATGCCGGGTATGATGATCGGCGCGAGGATGAGCCCCGCGACGATATTGCGGCCCGGGAAATCGCGCTTATGGAGTCCGATGGCCGCGAAGCTCCCGGCCGTGGCGCCGATGACCACCGCCAGGATGGAAATCTTGAAGGACACGATCGTCGAGGAGACCCAGGTCTCGTCGGCCAGGTAGTCGGTGAAGGAATGGATCGAAATCCAGATCGGCGGAAACTGGATCAACTGTCCCTTGGTCAGTGCCATGGGGACGATGATCAGCGTCGGCAGCACCAGGAGGAGGAGGATGGGCGCGCAAGCGGCATAGAGCAGCATCCGCCCCAGCGGGAAGGGGCGGTTTTCAGTGAGCGCCATGACGCCCCCCCCGGCCCATGCTCTGCTGCAGGACGATGAGCGGAACCACCGCGCCCAGGATCATGAGCGCCAATGCGGCGCCCGCGTTGAAGTCCACCAGTTCCCGGACGTAATAGTTGACGAGATTGGCGATCATCATGTCGGCGGGTGACCCCAGGATGACCGGCGTGATGAAGAAGCCCACGGAAACGACGAAGACCAGCAGCGCCGCGCTATAGACCCCCGGCAGGGTCAGCGGCAGGATCACGAACCAGATGACCGAGGGCGTGCCGGCGCCGAGGCTGCGGGCCGCCCGCTCGACCTTGCGGTCGATCGCCTGCATGGCGCTGTAGATCGGGAAGACCGCATAGGGCAGCACGTAATGGACCATGCCGATGATGACGGCGAGCCGGTTGTGCAGCAGCGTGACCGGACCATTCGTCAAGCCCAGGCCCTGGAGGATCGTATTGGCGAGCCCATTGTCCTGAAGCAGCGCCGCCCAGGCGAAATTCTTGATGAGAACGGCCGTCCAGAAGGGCAGCATCACGAAGGCGAGCATCACCCGCTGCATCTTGGGCCCGGCGCGCCACAGCCCCGCGGCCAGGATATAGCCCAGAACCAGCGCCACGACCGTGGTCATGAGGCTGATGACCACGGTGTTGGTGGCAACCCGCACCAGGATCCGGCTTTCCAGCACCGTCGCGAAATGCGTGCCGCCGTCCGCGAAGGCGAAGCGGACGATGAGCGCGAAGGGGATCAGGGCGAAAATCCCATAGAGCGTGGCGATGGGAGCGAGCAGCCAGAGGCTGTCGCGAAAGTTCAGGAGGCGCAGGAAGCGACGGGGCTGGGGAAGCGCGCCGGAGGACGATGCGGTCATGGCCTCGCGAAGCTTTTCCGCCGGATTCGTCCCTGCGTCTCTTTCCTCATCGGTCCCCCAACCTCGATCCCAGTTTTGAAATGGTAAAGGAGCGTTGCCGTGAGCGCCATGGTTTCATGCGGCTCTGCCCTTGACAATATGTCGCTCTCTCCACGAGAGTTTCATTGGGCTGCACCGCGGAAGGCCGCGCGAGTGGCACGGATCATTAAGGACGAGGGGATTTTGAGATGAAAGAGCAAAGCCGTCCGGGCGTCACCGGGATGGACCGTCGCCACTTCCTGCAGTCGGCTGCCGGCGGCGCCGCACTCGCTGCTTCTGGCGTCATGGGCCGTCAGGCCTTTGCGCAGGGCAAGACCATCAGCATGGCGGGTTACGGCGGTATCGTCCAGGAACACCAGACCCGGCTCTTCGCCCAACCCTTCGAGAAAAAGACCGGGATAAAGGTCAATATCGGATCGGGCGCCTCGCTCGCCCTGGCCAAGCTGCAGAACAGTTCCGGCACAGCCGCGCAATGGGACATTATTTCACTGAGCGGACCCGAGTATCTCGAAGCGATCGAACAGAAGCTGATTGTGCCCTACGACTATAGCATCATCGAATCGAAGAACATCCCGCCCACCTATAAGATGCCCTATGGGGTTCCCTTCTCGTTGTACCTCTATGTGATGGCCTGGGATACGCGGCAGGTCCCGAACGACAAGGCGCCCCAGACCTGGGCCGATTTCTTCAATCCTCAGAAGTACCCGGGCAAGCGGTCGCTTTACGCCAATATCAGCGACGGCTCGGTGCTGGAAGGCGCGCTCCTCGCCGACGGCGTGGCGCTCGACAAGCTCTATCCGCTCGATATCGACCGGGCGCTGAAGGTGCTGGATCGCTTGGGCAAGCAGAACATCATCTGGCACACCACCAACGCGGAGCCGATGCAGCATCTGACCTCGGGCGCCGCGGCGCTGGCCACCTGCTTCAACGGGCGGGCGATCACGGTCATGGGTCAGGGCGGGCCGGTGAACTACACCTCGAATTTCGGCGGTGTCAGCGGCAATCCCTATTGCGTGGTCGCCAGTTCGGCCAACAAGAAGGAAGCCTTCCAGTTCCTGAACTACATGCTGAACACGGCGGATGCGGATGCCGAATACATCACGCTTACGAACTATGCGATCCCCAATACCGAGGCGCTGAAGCTCGTGTCGAAGGAGGTTCTCGACAAGCTGCCCAACAGCGAGGCGCTGAAGGACAAGGTCTTCGTCAAGAACGACGAATGGTGGGCGAAAAACCTCGCCAAGAGCACGGCCCGCTTCAAGGAGTGGCAACTCAGCTAGCAAGGTCCGGGGTCCCGGTCGTCATGCGGAATGGCGTGACGGCCGGAAACTCAAGTTTTCAGAGCATGATGGTGACGGCGATCTTGTCCTTTTCGGCCAGGAATTGCCGGCCGAGCGTTTCGGCCTCCTCGCGATCGAGGATTTTGCGGGCCGTCTTGAAGAGATCGTCCTCTTCTTCGTCGAGATGGTGCTCGACGTTTTCGCGGAGCACCTCGAACTTCGCATCCCAGGTCTCTTCGCCGGTAGAGAGCGCCACAATTTCGGCGAGCAAAATATCGATGACGTGATGCTCCTCATGGCCTTCGAGCGTCATGCTTCGCGCCTTTTCGTCCGACATGATCGCGGCATAGAAGATGTTCTCCTCCGCCCGCGCATGGTCGGTGAGAGCGACCTTCAGCTTTTCGAAGAGACGCTGCTTCGATCCCTTGGCGGTCGCGGGCATCTTTCTGATGGCCGTGATCATCTCTCTGAGATCGTCATGGTCACGCTTGATTTCTTCGTAGATCGACATGATGCCTCCGGTTCAACCGGAGCGATAACCGGGCAAAAGCGGTTCGGTTCCCGCCCGGCCTGTCGGATGTTCAATTCACGTGGCGGTTCTTCGGTCTCGGCAATCCGAGGTTGTCGCGCAGGGTCGGCCCTTCGTATTCAGTGCGGAAGAGCCCGCGCTCCTGCAATTCCGGGATCACCATGGCGACGATGTCGTCGAGCCCGCCAGGCAGGGTGGAAGGCTGGATCAGGAAGCCGTCCACGCCGTAATTCAGAAACCAGCGCTCCATATCGTCGACGATCTGCTGCGGCGTGCCGATGAGCGAGCGCTGGCCGCGCGCGCCGGCGAAACGCTGGTAAAGCTGGCGGATGGTCAGCTTCTCCTGGCGCGCCCAGCGGACGACGTTCCGGAAATGGCCGGTGGAAGCTTTGGTCTCGGTCGCATCCACAGCCTCCGGCAAGGGACCATCGATCGGATAGCCCCGGAGATCGAAGCCGTCGACCGCATCGGAAAGGAGTTCCACCCCGACGTCCGGGTGGATCAGGGACGTTAGATGTTCGAACTTATCCCGAGCTTCCTTTTCGGTGCGGCCCGGGATCACGTTGAGGCCGGGCATGACTTTCAGATGCTCGGGATCGCGGCCGAACTTCGGCATGCGGCCTTTCAGGTCTTTATAGAAGGCCTGGGCGGCCTCCAGAGAATGGAGCGGGCTGAAAATCCCTTCGCCGATGCGGGCCGCCAGCTCCTTCCCGGGCTCCGACGCGCTCGCCAGGAACAGGACGGGATGCCCTTGCGGCGAGCGCGCCACGTTCAGCGGCCCGCGAACCGAGAAATGCTTGCTCTTGTGATTGAGGAAGTGAAGCTTCTCGGGCGTGAAATAGCGGCCCTGGGAGCGGTCGCGCACGAAGGCGTCGTCCTCCCAGCTGTCCCAGAGACCGCGCACGACCTCGGCGAAGTCCTCGGCCCGCTCGTAGCGGACGCCGTGCTCGTAATGCTCGTCGCGGCTGAAGTTATAAGCCTCGGACACATTGCCGGAAGTCACCACGTTCCAGCCGGCGCGGCCGTGGCTGATGTGGTCGAGCGAGGCGAAGATCCGCGCGACGTTATAGGGCTCGTTGTAGCTCGTGGTGGCGGTGGACACGAGGCCGATGCGGCTCGTGACCGAAGCGATCGAGGAGAGCAGCGTCGTTGGCTCGAAAAACGCCATGTATTGCGGCCAGCGGCTCAGGGCGTTGAGGTCGCCGTCCCGGGTGGCGACGGCGTCGGCCAGGAACATCAGGTCGAACTTTCCCCGCTCCGCCGTCTGGGCAATCGACTGGTAGTGTTCCGGGTTCTGGCCGGCGTCGATCTGCGCGCTCTCGTCCATCCAGGCCGCCACATGGTTGCCCGTCGGGTGGAAAAAGGCGCCGAGCTTCATGAATCCGCGAGGGCTCTTTCGAGTCATTGTCGGTTACTCCGCCGCCGCATGGCGGTTTTTGGGCCGTGGCAGGCCGAGGTTGTCCCGCAGGGTAGGACCTTCGTATTCGGTGCGGAAGAGCCCGCGTTCCTGCAACTCCGGAATCACCAGGGCGACGAAATCGTCAAGCCCGCCGGGCAGGGTCGAGGGCTGAATCAGGAAGCCGTCGACCCCGTGGTTCAGGAACCAGGTTTCCATTTCGTCGGCGATCTGACTGGGGCTGCCGATCAGCGAGCGCTGGCCGCGCGCCCCGGCGAAGCGCTGATAGAGCTGGCGAATGGTCATCTTCTCTTCTCGCGCCCAGCGGACGACATTCTTGAGCGAGGACGAAGCCCGGTGGTCGATGGTAGCATCAACCGCCTCGGGCAAAGGGCCATCGAGGGGATAGCCCCGGAGATCGAAGTCTCCGACCGCGTTGCTCAGAAGCTCGATGCCCACATCCGGATGGATCAGCGACTTCAGGTGCTCGAACTTCTCTTGCGCTTCCTTTTCGGTGCGGCCGGCAATCGCATTGAGGCCGGGCATGATCTTCAACTGCTCCGGCGCGCGGCCGTATTTCGGCATGCGGCCTTTCAGGTCTTTGTAGAAGGCCTGCGCCATTTCCAGCGAGTGGAGCGGGGTGAAGACCCCTTCCGAGATCCGGGCGGCGAGTTCCTTGCCGGGTTCCGATGCGCCGGCCTGGAACAGCACCGGATGCCCCTGGGGCGGGCGGGCGACGTTGAGCGGGCCGCGCACCGAGAAATTCTCGCCCTTATGGTTCAGGAAATGGACTTTTTCGGGAGTGAAATAGCGATTTCGGGAGCGGTCGCGCACGAAGGCTTCGTCCTCCCAGCTGTCCCAGAGGCCCTGGACGACATCGACGAACTCGATGGCGCGGTCGTAGCGCTCTCCGTGCTCGAAATGCTCCTCCCGGCCGAAGTTATAGGCTTCGGACTTATTGGCCGAGGTCACGACGTTCCAGCCCGCCCGCCCGTGGCTGATATGGTCGAGCGAGGCGTATTTCCGCGCGATGTTATAGGGCTCGTTGTAGCTGGTGGTCGCCGTGGCCACGAGGCCGATATGCTTGGTCTTGGACGCGATGGCCGAGAGCAGCGTGATCGGCTCGAAATAGGCCATGTACTGGGGCCAGCGGCTCAAGGCCTGGAGATTACCGTCGCGGGTCGCGACCGCATCGGCCAGGAACATGAGGTCGAACTTGCCCCTCTCCGCCGTCTGGGCGATCTGGATGTAATGCTCGACGCTCTGGGGGGCCATGGGGTCGGCGTCCGGGCTCATCCAGGAGGCCACATGATTGCCGGTGGGATGGAAGAAAGCGCCGAGCTTCATGAAGCCGCGCGGGCTTTGTCGTGTCATGCCAGACCTTGCCGTCAGAGAGGTTTCTTGTGGACAAGATAGCAAATGGATCTGCCCCCAGCCATGCCGTTAAGGGGTGCGTTCGTCCCGAACCTTTCGGCGGGCATCGCGGGCTTGTCGTTATTTCCAATTGGATATAGCGTGACGGTGTGGCATCCAGGAAAGGCGGCGGCGATGGAAATATTCGGCAAGCGGCTCACGACTTTCGAGATCGATCCCGACGGGGATCACTTCCGCCTGAATTTCAGCGATGCGAAGGGCGAGCCGGCTTCTGTCACCCTGCCGACCGATTGCCTTAACGAGCTGGTCATGACCATGCCGCGCATCGCCGCGACAGCATTGCGCATGAAGCATCACGACAGTTCGCTCCGGCTGGTTTATCCTCTCGGCGATTGGCAGCTCGAAGAAGCGCCAGGCCATTCCTGTCTCATCCTGACGATGAAGACACCGGACGGGTTTTCCGTCTCCTTCAAGGTGGGCCGTGGCGATATCGAGGAAATCGCGGAGCTTGCCGCCGGAGCCCCGGCGGCGGCGCTGACGCATTAGGGAGAGGGAAACGAATGAGCGCGAATAACAGCAAATTCTATATCGATGGCGCCTGGGTCGATCCGATTGGCGGCGGGAAGCCCTTTGAGGTCGTCAATCCCGCGACCGAGGAAGTCGCCGGCACCATCAGCCTGGGTTCGGCCGCGGATGTGGACCGCGCCGTCGCGGCCGCCAAGGCCGCTTTCCCATCCTATTCCGCGACCAGCGTCGAAGAGCGCATCAAGCTCCTGCGCCGGATCAAGGAAGTCTATAATTCGCGCTACGACGAGGTCGCCAATGCGATCACGACCGAAATGGGCGCGCCAAAGGGTTTCGCGCGGGATGTGCAGACCAAGACGGCGGTCGACCATTTCGACGAGACCATCGATATCCTGGGCCGCTACCGCTTCGAATATATCGACGGCAGCACCCTGATCTCGAAGGAGGCCATCGGAGTTTGCGGCTTCATCACGCCCTGGAACTGGCCGATCAACCAGGTGGTGGCGAAACTCGCCCCGGCGCTGGCGACGGGTTGCACCTCCGTGCTGAAGCCCAGCGAAATCGCCCCCCTGAGCGCGATCCTGCTGGCTGAAATCCTCCACGAGGCGGGCGTGCCCAAGGGCGTCTTCAATCTGGTGAATGGCGACGGGCCGACCGTGGGCGCCGCAATTTCCAGCCATCCCGACATCGACATGGTGTCCTTCACCGGTTCGACCCGGGCGGGCATCCTGATCGCCAAGGCGGCGGCCGAGACGGTAAAGCGTGTGACGCAGGAACTCGGCGGCAAGTCCGCGAACATCATTCTGCCAGACGCCGACTTGAAGGCGGTCATCGCGGCGGGGACCATGCGCTGCTTCTACAATACCGGACAGTCCTGCCAGGCCCCGACCCGGATGTTCGTCCAGGCCAAGCAATATGACGAAGCCGTCGCCATCGCCGCCGAGACCGCCCGCAACGTCAAGGTTGGCGATCCCAAGGCCGATGGCACGATCCTCGGGCCGCTCGTCAGCAAGATGCAGTTCGAGAAGGTTCAGCACCTGATCGAGGTCGGTATCAAGGAGGGCGCCACGCTCGCCGCTGGCGGCACGGGGCGTCCGGAAGGCGTCAACCGCGGCTATTTCGTGCGGCCGACGGTCTTCGCGAATGTGACGCCGGACATGACCATCGCCCGCGAGGAGATCTTCGGGCCGGTGCTGTCGATGCTCTCCTACGACACCGAGGAGCAGGCCATCGCCATGGCGAATGCCACGAGCTATGGGCTTGCCGGCTATGTGCAGTCGGGCAGCGTCGCCAATGCCCGCCGGGTCGCCTCCAAGCTTCGGGCGGGGCGCATCTACATGAACGGGGCGCCCTCGGACACCAAGGCGCCCTTCGGCGGCTACAAGCAGTCCGGCAACGGCCGCGAGCATGGCGAGTTCGGCTTCGACAGCTTCCTCGAAGTCAAGGCCGTGCTCGGCTACGGCGCCGCCTGAACCCTAGGAGAAAAGCATGTATCCCGACGTTCTGCTGTTCATCGATGGCAAATGGCGTCCGAGCCTTTCGGGCCGGACGCTTCCCGTCATCAATCCCGCGACCGAGGACGTGATCGGCAGCGTCGCGCATGCCAATACCGACGACCTGGACCTTGCGCTGGAGGCGGCCCGCAAGGGTTTCGCCGTCTGGCGCAAGGTGCCGGCCTACGAGCGGGCTAAGATCCTGCGCAAGGCGGGAGAACTCATGCGGCAGCGCGCGCCTGAGATCGGTCGTTTCCTGACCCTGGAACAGGGGAAGCCCCTTGCCGAAGCTACCGCCGAGGCGATGGGGGCGGGGGACAATCTCGACTGGTTCGCAGGCGAGGCAAGCCGCGCCTATGGGCGCGTCATCCCGGCCCGGGGCGAGGGCATCTATCAACTGGTGATCAAGGAGCCTGTCGGCCCGGTCGCGGCCTTCACGCCCTGGAATTTCCCGGTCGCCCAGGTCAACAAGAAGGTGGCGGCCGCCCTGGCCGCCGGCTGTTCGGTGATCGTCAAGGCTCCCGAAGAAACCCCGGCCTCGCCGGCCGAACTTATCAGGGCTTATGACGACGCTGGCCTGCCGCCCGGTGTGTTGAACCTAGTCTATGGGGTTCCGGCGGAAATCTCCGAATACCTCATCCCGCATCCGATCATCCGCAAGATGTCTTTTACCGGCTCGACCGCCGTGGGCAAGCATCTGGCGGCCATGGCGGGCGCGCATATGAAGCGCTGCACCATGGAATTGGGCGGGCACTCCCCAGCCATCGTCTTCGACGACTGCGACTTCGACGCGACCATGAAGCTCCTGAGCGGGGCCAAGTATCGCAACGCCGGCCAGGTCTGCGTCTCGCCGACCCGTCTCCTTGTCCAGGAGAAGGTCTATGAGAACTTTGTCGAGAAATTCGTCGCCGCCGCCAAGCAGGTGAAGGTCGGCGACGGCATGGAGCAGGGGACCCAGATGGGCCCCATGGCGAACGGCCGGCGCATCACCGCCATGGAAGCCTTCATCGGCGATGCGGTGAAGCATGGCGCGACCCTGCGCACCGGCGGCAAGCGGATCGGCAACAAGGGCTTCTATTTCGAGCCCACTGTGCTGACCGATGTTCCCATGGATGCGCGCATCATGCACGAGGAGCCCTTTGGCCCCGTCGCCCTGATCGCGCCTTTCCGGGATCTCGACGAGGTGGTGACCGAGGCGAACCGGCTGCCCTATGGGCTGGCAGCCTATGCCTATACCCGTTCGGTCAAGACGGCGACGGCGCTGGCCGACCGGGTCGAGACCGGGCAGATCACGATCAACCATCACGGCTTTGCCCTGCCCGAGGTGCCTTTCGGGGGCGTGAAGGATTCGGGCTATGGCTCCGAAGGTGGCGCCGAGGGGATCGAGCCCTATTTCGTGACGAAGTTCGTGACCCAGGCGAGCGCCTGACAGCAACGGATTGCCAACAATCCGTTTGACAACAATCGAACCTGCTCCCCATGCTTTTCTCAACTTGGAAACAAGAATGAAAAGCATCGGGGGGCAGATTTATGTGGCGGTCGAATAGTCTTTTAAGCGGCGCAGCGCTGGCCGTATTCGCCGGCTTTTTGCTGATCCCCTCCGTTTCGGTGGCCCAGGATCCGGGACCCGTGCAGCGGGGCGGCACGATGCTCATGGTCCTGCCGCAAGAGCCGGGTACGGTCAATCCTGCGATCTCCAACCTCGTGCCTGATATGACGGTGGGATGCCAGATCTATCAGTCGATGGTCGACCTCGACATGGGGTTCCGGCCTAAGGCGATGCTGGCCAAATCCTGGACGGTCTCGCCCGACGCCCTCATCTATACTTTCGATCTCGTCGATACGACGTGGCAGGATGGCAAGCCCTTCACTTCGGCGGACGTCAAGTTTTCGATCCTAGAGGTGAGTGCGAAGCTGAAATCGAGCTTCCAGGCGGCGGCCAAGGTGATCGACAGCATCGAGACCCCGGATCCCCGCAAGGTTGTCTTCAAACTGAAACAGCCCTTCGGACCTTTCCTGATGTCGCTGGCCTGCGAACAGGGAGGAGCGATCCTGCCCGCGCATCTTTTCCAGGGCAACGACCCTCTGAAGAACCCGGCGAGCACCACGGCGCCGATCGGGACCGGGCCTTTCAAGCTCGTCGAATGGCGGCGCGGCGACTATATCAAGCTCGCCAAATCCCCGACCTACTGGGAGCCGGGGAAGCCCTATCTCGACGAGATCGTGGTCAAGATCATCACTCAGGCAGCCGGCCGCATTCAGGCTCTCCAGGGCGGCGAGGTGGATCTGGTCCAGGCCTTTCCCGCCAACAGCATGGATGCGGTGAAGTCCGATCCCAAGTTGAAGGTCGAGGCGAGCACCCAAACCCCAAGCATCAACTGGTCCTTCTTCAACACGACCAAGAAGCCATTCGACGACAAGCGGGTGCGCCAAGCGATCATGATGGCGACCGACCGCGATTATATCGTCAAGAACGCGTTCTTCGACATCGGCAGTGTCGGCGTGGCCCCCATCACCACCGAGTTCACCTGGCTGACCGATCCGGCCATCGACTATCGGAAGATGTATCCCTTCGATCCGGCGAGGGCCAATGCATTGCTCGACGCGGCGGGCATCAAGCGAGGGCTGGGCGGCAAGCGTTTCGCCATGAAGATCACGACCTATGTCGGGCAATATCCCGAATTCGTTCAGGTGGCCTCGGCGATGAGGAGCATGTGGCAGGCCGTAGGGATCGAGGCCACCAGCGATCCGATGGAAAGCGCGACCCTCGTCAAGCGAGTCTTCGAGGATCGCGATTTCGATTTCGCGCTCCTGGCATATGGAACGCTGGGCGATCCTGCCTTGGGCGTCGCCCGGGCCTTTACCACAGCCGGCATTGGCCGGAGCTTCGGCAATCCCTCCGGTTATTCCAATCCGGCGGTCGATGCGCTCTTCCTGGAAGGCGAGCGCGCCGCCACGATCGAAGGAAGGGGCGACGCCTATAAGAAAGTCCAGGCCATTCTTGCCGAGGATCTGCCGGGAATCACGCTCCGGCAATACAACCAGAACGATGCGGCAACCAAGAAGCTTCAGGGCGTCTGGGGCCAGACGCGGGGCGACGGCCGCTTCGCGGATGTCTGGCTCATGAAATAGGGGGATGGCTTTGAAACTTCGGGCCGCGGCAGCCGCTCTCGTCGTCCTGGCATTCACCTCCGGCCTGACGGCCGCTCAGAACCCGGGGCTGCCGCAACGGGGTGGGACCCTTCTGATGGTCCTCGCCCAGGACCCCGCCTCGGTCAATCCGGCGATTTCCAACTCGCTTCTCGACATGACGATCGGCTGCATGGTCTACCAACCGCTGGTCGATCTCGACGTCGACTTCCGGCCCAAGGGCGTGCTCGCCAAATCCTGGACGATCTCGCCCGACGCGCGCACCTACAGCTTCGACCTCGTCCAGACGAATTGGCAGGACGGGAAGCCCTTCACCTCGGCGGATGTGAAATATTCGATCGAGCAGGTGACCTCCAAGCTGAAGCCGAGCTTCCAGCCCGCCGCCCAGGTCATCGAAAGTATCGAGACTCCCGCCCCCGACAAGCTCGTCATCAAGCTCAAGGAGCCTTTCGGGCCGTTCCTGATGTCCCTGGCCTGCGAGCAGGGCGGCGCGATCATGCCTAAGCATCTTTTCGAAGGGACCGATCCGCTCAAGAACACGGCGACCTTGACCACACCCGTCGGCACCGGGCCGTTCAAGCTTGCGGAATGGAAACGTGGAGACGCGATTCGCATGATCCGCAACCCCACTTATTGGGAGCCGGGCAAGCCCTATCTCGACGAAGTCGTGGTCAAGATCATCACCCAGCCCGCCGCCCGCATCCAGGCACTCCAGGCCGGCGAGGTTGATCTCGTCCAAGCCCTGCCCGCCAACGGCCTCGCCGCGATCAAGGCCGATCCGAAGCTCAAGATCGAAGCTTCGAACCTCCCGCCCAACGTCAACTGGGGCTTCTTCAACCACAAGCGGAAGCCCTTCGACGACAAGCGGGTGCGCCAGGCCATGATGATGGCCACGGACCGCGACTACATCGTGAAGAACGCCTTCTTCGACATCGGCGAGGTCGGGGTCGCACCGATCTCCACCGATTTCGGCTGGCTTGCCAATCCCGATGTGGATTATCGGAAGATGTATCCCTTCGACCCGGCCAGGGCGAACGCGCTGCTCGACGAGGCGGGCGTGAAACGAGGCGTGGACGGCAAGCGCTTCTCCATGAAGATTGCGACCTATGTCGGCCAATATCCGGAATTCGCGCAGGTCGCGGCTGCCTTGAGGAGCATGTGGCAGGCCGTGGGCATCGAGGCCAGCAGCGATTCCATGGAAACGACGCTCATCGTGACCAAGGTCTTCGACGATCTCGATTTCGACTTCGCGCTGATGGCCTATGGGACGCTGGGCGATCCGGCGCTGGGCATCGCGCGGGCCTATACGACGGCGGGCGTCGGCAAGCGCTTCGGCAATCCGACCAGCTATTCTAATCCGGCGGTGGACAAGCTCTTCGAGGAAGGCGCCCGGGCCACCACCCTGGAGGAGCGGGGCGTGCCCTATAGGAAACTCCAGGCGATCCTTGCCGAGGATTTGCCGGCGATGTCGCTGCGCCAATACAACCAGATCGACGGCGCCTCCAAAAAGCTGCAGAACGCCTGGGGTGTCGCCCGTGGCGAGGGCCGCTTCGGCGACGCCTGGCTGATGAAATGAGTAGGCCCGGCGATTGCCTGACGAGCTAGCCCTTATATACAAAGCGCGGAGCCGCCGTTAGGCTCGCCGCCATGCCGGCCCTCTCGAACCGGCAAGGCGGAGGAAGCTTTATGACGGTTCGCAAGCTCTCGGCGGAAGAGGCCGGAGTTCCTCGATTTTCGGCCTCGCCCGCAAAGGATGCGGAGATCTTCGATCTCGACAGCCATTCCCGTGCCCGGGAAGCCTTGAGCTTCGGGCTGTCGGTCCCTGGGCTCGGCTATAATATCTTCGTCGCGGGCGAGGACCGGGTGGGGCGCATGACGGCCACGCTCGCCTTCCTCGACGATGCGCTGAAAATCCGGCCGCCACGGAGCGACTGGATTTACGTCAACAATTTCCGCCATCCGGAAAATCCGCTCGCCTATCGTTTGCCGCCGGGCACGGGACGGAGGTTGCGCGAGCGAATGGCGGCCCTGATCCCCAAACTGCGGGAGGCGCTCGCTATCGCCTTTACCTCGGAAGCCTTCCAGGCGCGCCTACAAGCCGTTCGTGAAAGGGCGCAAGCGGAGGTTTCGGCGGCTCTGGTGGAAGTCCAGAGCCTTGCCGCGAGCCATGGCTGGCGATTGAGCC
The DNA here is from genome assembly GCA_947473305.1 of Rhodospirillales bacterium. Taxonomy (GTDB): domain Bacteria; phylum Pseudomonadota; class Alphaproteobacteria; order ATCC43930; family CGMCC-115725; genus CANJCB01. The sequence goes on along the minus strand of CANJCB010000013.1, from coordinate 80,735 downwards.
AAACGGAAGACGGGACCTTCGGTGTCGTTCCTGCCAAGGATAAAGAGGCTGTTTCTCCTACCGACCGCGAAGCGGGAGAGCGGGAAGTGAGCGCGGCGCTTACCCGGTTCCAGCTTCGCTCCATCGGCATGCGGTCCTCGCTGACGACGCAGATCCATGACCTGCATGTCGAAATCGCCGAAGAAGTCCTTGGGCCGGCGCTCGATGCGCTGTTGGAGGAATTCGCAAGCTTCAATTTACTTGCCCGCTGGCTTACGGCCCTTCGTGTGGACATGCTGGAAAATCCCATGCGGTTCCGGGCGTCTGATGAAACCGAGGGGGCGAGCCCTCTCGACATGCCCGAACGGCGTTACGCGGTCAATCTGCTGGTCGATCACGGCGAGGAAAAGCATCCCTCCGTCGTGCTCGAAAGCAATCCGACTTATGAGAATCTGTTCGGCCGCATCGAATACGAACAGTCGCAAGGCAGTATCGCGACGGATTTCACGCTCATCCGGGCAGGTGCGTTGCATCGGGCCAACGGCGGGATTCTGATTTTGCGCGCCGAAGCGCTCGCCGCCAATCCGGTCAGCTGGCGTTTCCTGAAAGCCGCATTGCGCGACAGCCGGATCATGATCGAGGAATTGGCGCGCGCCCAGGCGCAGCCGATTTCAGGCGCGCCCAAGCCGGAGGCCATTCCGCTCGAACTCAAGGTGGTGATCGTTGGAGCGCCCCGCTGGTATTCGCTTTTTTTCGAAGGCGATCCCGACTTCGACGTCTATTTCAAGATCAAGGCGGATATCGATACGGATATCCCGGCTTCGGAGAGGAATCTCGGCATCTATGCCGGACTGATCGAGCAGATGGCGCGGCGCCAGTCGCTGGAGGGGGTGACGCCGGGAGCGATGGAACGGCTTCTCGGGATTGCTTCCCGCTGGAACCAGCGGCGCGACCGCCTCACCGCCCAGATCGAATTGATCGAGGACGTGGTGACTGAGGCGGCTGTCCGTGCGCGCCAGGCAAAGGTAAAGATGCTGACCGAAGCCGCGGTGATCGAGGCTCATCAGGCCCGCCGCTATCGCAGCGCCCGGATCGAAGATCGCATGCTGGCGAATATCGTCGACGGCATGATGATGATCGACACTGCGGGTTCCGCCATAGGGCAGGTCAATGGCCTGACCGTCCACGAAGGCGGCGGCGCGCGATTCGGCACGCCGGTGCGAATCACCGCCCGCGCCTCGGCGGGACGGGGTGGCATCATCAATATCGAGCGCGACGTGGCGCTCGGCGGGCCGATCCAGCAGAAGGGCGCCATGGTGCTCCAGGGCTACCTCGCCGGGCGGTTCGCCCAGGTGCGGCCTCTGTCCTTCACCTGTTCGCTCACCTTCGAGCAGATGTATGGCGGGGTCGAGGGCGACAGCGCCACCATGGCGGAACTGTTGGCGGTGCTGTCCGACCTGTCGCAGCTTCCCATTCGGCAGGAGGTGGCGCTGACGGGTTCGATGAACCAGGTGGGACAGGTCCAGCCCATCGGCGGAGCGCATTCGAAGATCGAGGGTTTCTTCCGGGTCTGCGAGGCGAAGGCAGGCGGCTTGACCGGGACCCAGGGCGTCATCGTGCCGGATTCGAACCGGCTCAATCTCGTGTTGCGCGACGAGGTCCAGGCGGCCATCGCGGCGGGCCGCTTCCATATCTGGGCGGTGACCGACGTGGTCGAGGCGGCGGAAATCCTGATGGGAGCGCCGGCGGGCGAAATCGGCCCCGACGGAGCCTATCCGCCGGACAGCATCTTCGGCCGGGTGACGAAGCGTCTCGAAGAGTTCGACCGCATCCTGGCGGCCCGGGAGGCGGCGCTTCAGCGCTGAGGCTGGCGGAGCGCCGCCTGGGCGAGCTTGTCCAGCGCATTGAGGAAACGCGACCGGTCCTGCTTCGAGAAAGGGGCGGCTCCCCCGCTCGCGACCCCCAATTCCCGCAGATGCCGCGAGACTTCGCGTCCCGCCAGCGCGTTGCCGATATTGTCCCGGGTCCAGATGTTTCCCTTGGGCGCCAGGGCTTCCCCGCCCTTGTCGAGGCAGCGGGCGGCCAGGGGGATATCGGCGGTGACGCAGATGTCGCCTTTCCCGATCCGCTCGGCGATCCAGTCGTCCGCCGCATCGGCGCCCTCGTTCACGACGATCATCCGAATGGAGGGATCGCGCGACGGCAGGATCGGCCGCGACCCGTTGGAGACGACCCAGACGGGGATCTTCAGGCGCTGCGCCACGCGATAGGTCTCATCCCGTACCGGACAGGCGTCCGCATCCACATAGATTTCGGTCATGGGGTCGTTTGCTTGATCCTAAACTGCGGGTCTCCGATCCCGCCAGGGCGTCGCCTTCTCATAGGCGTGGCCCAGACGCAAGACCGTTGCTTCATCGAAATGCCGCCCGACGATCTGGAGCGACCGTGGCAGCCCCTCTCTGCCGAAACCAACGCAGATCGCATGGGCCGGCTGACCGGAGAGGTTGAATGGCATGCTGAGATTGGGCTTTCCGAAGTAGGGGAATATCTCGATCTCGCTGACGTGGGCCGGTGCGCCATAGGCCGATGGGGCAATCAGGAGATCGAGGCCCTCCATGCTCTTCAGGATACGATCTATCAACTGTCGCCGAAAACGCTGGCCGCGGTGGTATTCCTCACTCGTCACCAATGCGCCGAGCCGAGCCCGTTCGCGGGTGATTTCACCGTAAAGTTCCGGCGTCTTCTCCAGCATCGCGCGGTGGATCGCATAGATCTCCGGCAGGATCACAGCCCGTCCGCAGGCATGGAAATCCATGAGATCCGGCAGGGTGACGTCCCTGAGTTCGACCCCGAGGCCGCGCATCGCGTCGTAAGCCTGGTTGAAGATGCCGATGGTTTCGGGATCCGAGCCGTCCCGGCCTTCGTAAAAGTGCCGGATCACGCCGACTTTCAGGCCCTTCGCCGGCTTGCCGAGTTCCTGATGGTAGTCGGGGAGCGGCAGATCCACCGAGGCTGGATCCTTGGGGTCGTAGCCCGCCATGACCTGAAGCTGGATCGCGCAATCTTCCGTCGTCCACCCCATGGGGCCGGCCGTATCGGCCGTGAAGCTCAAGGGGAAGATGCCGGCCCGGCTTACGAGGCCATAGGTCGGCTTGATGCCCGCGACGCCGTTGGAAGCGGCAGGGCTCCGGATCGAACCGCCGGTGTCGGAGCCGGTCGCGCCCAGGAACTGGCCGGTCGCCAGCCCGACGCCCGAGCCGCTCGACGAACCGCTCGGCACATGGTCGACGTTCCAGGGATTGCGGGCGACGGGAAAGGGCAGGTTCGTGCCCGTTCCGAAAGCGAATTCGTCGGTGGCGAGCTTGCCCATGATGACCGCGCCCGCCTCCTTGAGGCGGCGGACCGTTTCGGCATCCTCGCTGGGGACGTGATCCTTCAGCAGGTTGGAATGGCAGGTCGTGGGGACACCCCTGGTCGAATAGATATCCTTGATCCCAATGGGAATGCCATGCATCGGCCCCAGCCACCGTCCGGCCGCGATTTCGGCTTCGGCCTTGCGGGCCTCCGCCATGGCCGTGTCGCGGGTCATCAGCACGAAGGCATGGAGGTGGGGCTGGAGCTTGTCGGCGCGCTTGAAACAGCGCTCGGTCAGGGTGACCGGCGACAACTCCCGGTTCTTGATCAGCAGGGAGGCTTCGGCGAGCGTGAGATAGGCGGGGGCGCTCATCGCGTCAGCCTCCTGACGCCCGGGGCCCAGACCGGCGACGGCTCCTCGAAGATGTCCCCGTCATAGGGGATCCTGGCGAGGAGAACCCTCAGCTTCTTATAAGCCTCGAAAAGGCGGTCGGCTTCGCCCGGCAGCATGGTCAGGTTCTGGAGGCGGCAAAGCGCGTCGAAATCTGCGCGGGAGACGGCGGCGGGATCGGTCATGGGTTCCTCCTGCTCCAACTCTTCGGCTGGTGCGCTTATTGGACCCGCAAGGCGGCTTTTGCGCAAGCCATGAGGGATGGGACAGGAGCGTCATAAAACCGTCATCAAACCTTCACATTCGATTGTCTATCGCTCATTGTGCGGATTGGTGCCGATTTCGAGTTTCAGGAGTTGCGAATGCTTGGCTGGTTCCAGGCCCTCATGCCCAAGGAAGACCGCTTCTTCGATCTTTTCAACCGGCATGGACAGACCCTGATCCTGGGCGCCCAGGCGCTTCGCGACGCGCTTGCCGGCGGAGACGCGATCCCGGAGGCCTGCGGCCGCGTGATGCGTTACGAGATGCAGGCCGACGACATTACCAAGGAGGTGATGCAGGCGGTGCGGCGGACCTTCATCACCCCTTTCGACCGGAGCGATATCACCAGCCTCATCTCTTCCATGGACGATGCGATCGACCAGATGCGCCAGACCGCCAAGGCCATCGGTCTTTACGAGATCCGCACTTTCGAACCGCTGATGCAGGAACTGGGTGACATCATCGTCAAATCGGCCTCCGTCACCGCCGAGGTGGTCAAGCTCCTCGGCACGATGAAGAAGGAAACGGTTCGGCTGCAGACCCTGACCGAAGAAATCCGCCAGCTGGAAGAGCGCTCCGACGAGCTTCATGACCTGGGACTCAAGGCGCTGCTCCAGCGCTTTGGCCCGACGGATCCCATGGGCTTCATCATTGGGCAGGTGGTCTACGAACATCTGGAGAAGGTGGTGGACCGGTTCGAGGATGTGGCGAACCGGGTCAACGATATCGTCATCGAGCACGTCTGAGCGCGGGAGGAAAGCCCCGTGGAGGCCCAGGTTCCGCTCACCTTCCTGATTGTGCTGATCGGGATCGCCCTGCTTTTCGATTTCCTGAACGGGCTGCACGATGCCGCGAATTCGATCGCGACGATTGTTTCGACGCGGGTCCTTTCGCCGAAATACGCGGTGTTCTGGGCGGCTTTCTTCAACTTCATCGCCTTTCTCTTTTTCGGCCTGAGCGTGGCGCAGACGGTCGGGACGGGGATCGTCTCCGCGGAGATCGTCGACACCCATGTGATCCTCGGCGCGCTCATGGGAGCGATCATCTGGAACGTGCTGACCTGGCTCGCGGGGATCCCTTCCAGCAGCTCTCACGCCTTGATCGGCGGCCTCGTGGGCGCGGGTATCGCCAAGGCCGGCTTCAGCGCCGTGGTCTGGACCGGTTTCTTCAAGACGGCGGGGGCCATCGTCGTCTCACCGCTCCTAGGCTTCCTCCTCGCCCTGATGCTGGTGCTGGCCGTGTCCTGGCTCTTCATCCGCTCGACCCCGCTCGCGGTGGATGGCTATTTCCGCATGCTGCAATTCGTCTCCGCGTCTTTCTATTCCCTGGGGCATGGCGGGAATGACGCGCAGAAGACCATGGGCATCATCGCCGTATTGCTCTATTCCCAAGGGATGTTGGGAAGCGAGTTCCATGTGCCGCTCTGGGTGGTGCTGACCTGTCAGGCGGCTATGGGGCTCGGAACGCTCTTTGGCGGCTGGCGGATCGTCCATACCATGGGCTCGAAGATCACCCGGCTGACGCCCATGCAGGGCTTCTGCGCCGAGACGGGCGGGGCGATCACGCTCTTCCTCGCCACGCACTTCGGTATTCCCGTCTCCACCACCCATACGATCACGGGGGCGATCATCGGCGTCGGCGCGTCGCGGCGGGTGTCGGCGGTGCGCTGGGGCGTCGCCAAGGACATCGTGATCGCCTGGGTGCTAACCATGCCGGCGACTGCCCTGATCGCTGCGATCTTCTACACAATTTCCGTGAAGCTGGGATGAGCGGCGGAGCAGGCGGAGCGGCATCGCCCGGTGATCCGGAGCCCGAAGCGAGAACCCAGTACGGCGCGCTGCCCCATCGGTTTCTGGATCGGTTGGAGGTTATGCTGATCTCGTCGCGCGAGACGCGGCGCTGGATCATTCCCAAGGGCTGGCCCATCGAGGAGAAGGCCCCCCATGTCTGCGCCGCGCTGGAGGCCCGGCAGGAAGCCGGGCTCGAAGGAACCATCGGCAAGAAGCCCCTCGGTTTCTTTCACTATGAGAAGCGCCTGAAGCACGATGTCCCGGTCATCTGCCGCGTCGATGTCTTTCCGCTGCTGGTTCAGAAGCAGCGCAAGAAATGGCGCGAGAAGAAGCAGCGGGTCACCCGCTGGATGCTGCCGGAAGAAGCGGCGGAACTGGTGTGGGAGCCGGAATTGCGCGACTTGATCCTGCGTTTCGCCGCTGCCTTCCGGGAGCGCCAGAGGCAGGCCTAAGCCGACTTCGCGTGGACCCGGTCGGGAGGCAGGGTGACGGTCGCCGTCGTGCCCTGGCCGAGCACGCTGCTGAGGGTGATGGTGCCGCCATGCAACGCCACGAGGCCTCGCGAGATGGCGAGACCCAGGCCCGTGCCCTCGAACTTCCCGTCGATGCTTTCCCGTGCCCGCTCGAAGGGAGAGAAGACCCGCTCCAGATCGCTATCCGCGATCCCGATGCCCGTGTCCGTGACGTCGATGACGAGTTCGCCCTCCGGTCCAAGCTTTGCGGTGACCCCGATCTTGCCGTAGCCCGGAGTGAATTTGACGGCGTTCGACAGCAGGTTGAGCAGGATCTGCCGAAGCGCGGTCTTATCTGCCTTGAGGATGGCCTCGGGACATTTGAGATCGACCCGGATCGGGATCGATTTCGCGCTCGCCTGGACCTCGATGAGTTCGATCGCCTGGGTGACGGCATCCTTCAGGGGAACGTCCTCCTCCCGGATCTCGACGCGCCCCGCTTCGATCTTCGAGAGGTCGAGAAGATCGTCGATCAGCGCCAGGAGCTGCTCGCCGCTGGTCTGGATATGCGAGGCATATTCGGCATAACGCTTGTTGGCGATGGGTCCGAAGACCTCATGATTGATCATCTGGGAGAAGCCAATGATCGCGTTCAGCGGCGTGCGCAGTTCGTGGCTCGCATTGGCCAGGAAGCGCGACTTCACCTCGTTGGCGATCTGCGCTTCGCGACGCTCGTTGACGAGAGCGACGATGGTCAGCACGTTCATCGCGAGGACGACGACGAGGGTCCCGACGAGTTGCAGCGGATTGGCGAGGATAGAGCCTTGGAAGGGGCCATATCCCGCGACCGTGCCAACCGTCGCGACGATCGCGACCAGGGATACCAGGGTATAGGCCGCGCGCTGGGACATGCGCAGCGCGATCCAGGAGATCGGCACCACCAGCAGGAAGGGAAAGGCGGCCCGGATGTCGAAGCCCTTCAGGGGCGGGGTCAGGAAGAGCGCGAAGGCGGCGAGCGCGATGACCGCCCAGACGATGATTTCGCGCTGGCTGGGTGTCCAGCCGGTCTCTCGCCAGCGGTTATCCTGTTCGAGGCCGAGCCAGAGGATGACGGCCGGCGCCAGGTAAAGCGTGCCTCCGCTGTCGGTGAGCAGCCAATTGACCCAGACCGCATAGAAGCTTGAGAGAGTTGCGTTCTGCCCGATGCTGATCGCCACCGCACCGCCGAAGGCGCTGATCGCCGGGTTGACCAAGGTGGTGGCCAAAAGAAACGCCATGACCCCGGCGAAGGAGGTGAAGAGGCCACGCTCCGGCCGCAGCCGATGCAGCAACAGCGCCCCCGCCACCGGCCCCAGCGCATTGGTCAGGGAGATGATCGCGGTGACATGGAGCGGTGGAGCGAACAGGACCTCGTTGGTCAGGAAGGACCCGAGGAAGATGCCCGGCAAAAGCCAGATATTGCCGATCATCGCCGCGACGACGGCCAGACTCGCCGGTAGCCATATGGGCGCCGGAAAGAGACCGTAAGATGCGAAGAACCAACTGACGATCAGGCCAAGCGCGAAATAGAGCGCCACAACCACGATATTGGCGGCGAACCAGCCAAAAGGCCCGACGCCCGCCAGGGACGTCGGCAACCAGGCGCGAAGCGTGAAAGCCGTTCCCGAGTCAAGCGGAGGAGAGACCGATGCGACCCGGCGGTCAGCTCCTACAGGGAAACGGCCGGAAGCATCGAGCATCCTTGCCATAGTCTTTCATACCATGAAGTAATCACCCTCAGAAGTGGATTCACTGCATTTTATGCAATCACGCCGTGCTTCTGGGCTTTGTTGCCGCTTCATGGCACTCTGGGGCAGGGAACGCAGGGGACAGACAGCATGGAACGGTCGTTCGCCAAGGAGATCGAACAGCTTCGCAAGGGCGAAGGCGAAGTCTTCGAGGGCGAGGGGATCATGGCGATCACCAAGGCGCTGCTCCAGGCGGGCGTCTCCTATATCGGTGGATACCAGGGCGCGCCGGTTTCCCATCTGCTCGACGTCTTGTCCCAGGGCCAGGGTTTCCTGGGTGAACTCGGCGTCCATTTCGAAAATTCCGCCAATGAGGCGGCGGCGGCCGCCATGCTGGCGGCTTCGATCAATTATCCGATCCGGGGGGCGGCGACCTGGAAATCCACGGTCGGCACCAATGTCGCCTCGGATGCCCTTTCGAACCTCGCCTCGGCGGGGGTCGTCGGCGGCGCCATGATCATCGTCGGCGAGGATTACGGCGAAGGCGCCTCCATCATCCAGGAGCGCACTCACGCCTTCGCCATGAAGTCCCAGATGTGGCTCATGGATCCCCGGCCCGACCACGGCCGGATGGTCGAGCTTATTGCCAAGGGCTTCGAGCTTTCGGAAGCGACCAATACGCCGGTGATCGCCGAATTCCGGATCCGGGCCTGTCATCTCCATGGCCGCTTCATTGCCAAGGACAATGTGAAACCGGCGGTTTCTTCGCTCTCTCGCTTGAGCGAGCCGGTGTTCAACGTGGGCCGGATTTCGCTGCCGCCGTCGACCTACCTCCAGGAAAAGCACAAGATCGAGGTGCGCCTGCCGGCCGCCCTCGACTTCATCCGCCGCGAAAAGCTCAACGAGCATTTCGAGGGCTCCTGCAAGGAAATCGGCATCATCCTTCAGGGCGGGCTCTACAATTCCGTGGTGAAGGCGCTCCAGCAGATGGGCTTGGCGGACGCTTTCGGCGGGAGCGAGATCCCGATCCTCTGCCTCAATGTGACCTATCCGCTGGTGCCCGGCGAAGTGACGGAATTTTGCGCCGGCAAGACGGCGGTCCTGGTGGTCGAGGAGGGGCAGCCCGACTATCTGGAACAGGCGCTCAACGCGATGCTGCGGAAGGCCGATCTCCAGACGGTGATCGTCGGCAAGTCGGTCCTGCCCATGGGGGGGGAATATACCGCTTCGGTCATGCTGGAAGGGGTGACGAAGTTCATCGAGGGCGCGGTGCCCCAGGGCCTCGATCTCAAGGGCATCGGCGCCGCGGCGGAGCGGGCGCGGATCGCCAAGCGGGATGCGGCGGCGCTCTTGGGCGGTCCCTTGCCCAAGCGCCCCGCCGGCTTCTGCGTCGGCTGTCCCGAGCGGCCGGTCTTCAGCGCGATCAAGCTTCTGGAGCGCGATCTTGGCAAGATCCATATCGCGGCGGACATCGGTTGCCACAGCTTCTCGACCCTGGAACCCTTCAACCTCGGCAATTCGATCCTGGGTTATGGGCTGGGCTTGTCGAGTTCGGCGGGGGTCACGCCCAATTTTTCCAAGCGCGTCATCTCGGTCATGGGCGATGGCGGCTTCTGGCACAACGGGCTCGTCAGCGGCGTCGCGGGCTCGCTCTATAACCAGCAGGACTCTGTGCTGGTCGTGATGAACAACGGCTATACCTCCGCCACCGGGCAGCAATCGATCCTCTCATCCAAAAAGGAAGGCAACCGGCCGCGCGTCACCATCGAGAAGGCGCTGGCGATGATGGGCGTGGGCTGGATCCGGCCGGTCCGCAACTACAGCGTCGGCAAGATGAAGCGCGTCTTGAAGGAGGCGATGACCACGACCGAGAAAGGCCTCAAGGTCGTCATCGCCAATTCCGAATGCCAGCTTGCGGTCCAGCGCCGCGTGAAACCCTTGGCGGCCAAGAAGCTGGCGGCGGGCGAGCGGGTCGTGCGCACCCGATACGGCGTCGATGACGAGGTCTGCACGGGCGATCATTCCTGCATCCGGCTCTCGGGCTGCCCGTCCCTGACTCTCAAGGATACGCCCGATCCCCTGCGGCGCGATCCGGTGGCCCATGTGAACAATGAATGCGTCGGTTGCGGCCTCTGCGCAGAGGTGGCGGACGCCGCCGCCCTCTGCCCTTCGTTCTGGCGGGCCGACGTTGTGCAGAATCCAGGCTTTCTCGACCGGTTCCTTTGGCGCATCCGATCCTGGGTGATCGGCCTGCCGAAAGCTCAGGTGGCTCCCGCCGAATGACGGCCAAGCCGATCACGATCCTGATCGCGGCTCTGGGCGGCGAGGGCGGCGGTTTGCTGGCCGACTGGCTGGTTGGTGCCGCGATGGCCTCCGACTTGCCCGTGCAGAGCACCTCGATCCCCGGTGTTGCCCAGCGAACCGGGGCCACGACCTATTACCTTGAAATCCACCCGGGGACCCAGGCGATGCTCGGGGGGCGGCGGCCGGTCATGGGGCTTTATCCGGCGCCCGGAGACATCGACATCCTCGTGTCGTCTGAACTTCTGGAGGCGGGGCGGGCGGTCGAGAACGGCTATGTGACCCCCGATCAGACGATTCTCATCGCGGCGGCCCATCGGGTCTATGCCACCATCGAAAAGATGGACATGGAGGATGGGCGCGTCGATGCCTCGCGCGTTCTCGAAGCTTGCCGCCGGATGGCGAAGACGCCGCTGCTCTTCGACCTGACACGCTCCTCCCGGACCCGCGCCTTGCCGCTCAACGCGGTGCTTCTCGGCGCGCTCGCGGGAACCGGGCGGCTGCCGGTCGAGGAGCCCGCTTTCGAGCAGGCCATCCGCCAACGGGGCGTCGCCGTCGAACCCAATCTCGCGGCTTTCAGGATCGGTCTCGCCATCGGCGCCAAGGGGCCGGAATCCGACATAATTCCCGATACCGGATCATCGCCCGCCCGGGGTTCCGCGAGTGCGTCCCTCGCCGGGGCCGCTCGCGATTTTCCACCCGCCGCCTTGCCGGTGGTCGAAGAGGCCATTCGACGGCTTGTCGATTACCAGGACGAAAGTTATGCCCGGCTCTATCTCGAACGTCTCGGCAAGGTTCGGGACTATCCCGAGGCACCGCTTCTGGAGATCGCGCGGCAACTCGCGCTGTGGATGGCCTATGAAGATGTGATCCGGGTCGCCCAGGTGAAAAGCCGGCCGGAACGCCTGGAGCGCGTCCGCGCCGAGGCTCGCGCCAGGGCGGACCAGCCCGTGCATGTGACCGAGATTTTCAAGCCCGGTCTCGACGAGATCGCCTCAGTCTTGCCCCGGGGGCTGGGCCGGTCCTTGCGGAACTGGGCCTCCCGCAAGCCCTCGCGGGCAGCGCTTCATATCCCGGTACGCATCAGGAGCACCGGGGTCTTCGGCCATCTTCTCCTGCGCTTCGCGGCGGGCCTGCGGGGCAGCCGCCCCCGGTCCCTGCGTTACATCGAGGAGCAGGCCACGCTGGAGACCTGGCTTGCCTTGGTCGAACAAGCTGCGGCGATTGGCGCGGATTTCGCTTTCGAGGTCGCCCGCCTGGCAAAACTACGCAAAGGCTATGGCGATACCTGGCGGCGGGGGCAGGTGAATTTCTCGGCCATCGTCGCCGGCATCGTGGAGCCGGCGCTTGCCGCAAAGGTCAACGCCGCGCCGCAGCTGCGGGAGGCCATATCGGCGGCGGTCGCCGATCCCGAAAGCGTCGAGCTGGGGGACGTCTTGCGACCCTCCCCCGCCCGCCTGTAAGGACCCTCCGCGATCTCTCTCGCGGCGGGCGCCGTCTGGCGCTCTCAGTTTTTGGCGAGGACCAGGGCTGGCTTGCTCCGGAAACGGTCGGGGAAGATCCGCTTCAGGTTTTCGACCTTCGGCAGGTCGTTGATCACGATATAGGGCTGGTTCGGGTGCAGGGTGAGGTAATCCTGGTGGTAATCCTCCGCGGGGTAGAAGGCCTTGTCCGGCTCGATCGTCGTGGCGATCGCCTTGGGAAACGCCTTGGCCGCATCGAGCTGCGCGATATAGGCCTTGGCGACCTTCGCCTGCTCGGCGCTGCGCGGGAAGATCGTGGAGCGGTATTGCGTGCCCGTGTCCGGTCCCTGGCGGTTCAATTGCGTCGGGTCGTGGGCCACCGAGAAATAGATCTGCAGGATCTGGCCATAGGTGATCTTCTTGGGATCGAAGGTCACCTGAACCGCTTCCGCATGGCCCGTGGAGCCCATGCCGACGATGTTGTAATGGGCCGACTTCTCCTCGCCGCCGGCATAGCCTGAAACGGCGCTGGAGACGCCCTCCACATGCTGGTAGACGCCCTGGACGCCCCAGAAACAGCCGCCGGCGATCACCGCCACTTCCGTGGAGGCCGAACCCGCTGCCTCGTCCGAAGCGGGGGCTGGGATGACCCTGGCCTCTTCCCCCGCCGAGGACGGATAGATCTGCGCTCCGGCGAGGGCCAGCGCGACGAGCCCGGCGATAAAGAGGGTACGTTTCAGGATCATGATGTGAGGCCTCCTAACTGCGGGATCCAGATATCCGCATCCGACCCGCCCACCGCAAGGGGCATGGCGGCTCGTCACGCGCCTGTGACGGGTCGTGACGCCTCGCTCAGTCGGGCCTCGGCACGCTGAAGGCGCTGTCAACCGTCGCATAGTCCAGGTATCCGAGCCGCGCCAAGGGGCGGGCGCTGACGATGTCGACCATGCCGTCCTTGATCAGGGCATCGTCGATATGAACCCCGACGACCTCGCCGAAGATCGCGAAGTTCCTGGGGTTCGGCGTCGGGCGGGGTAGCACGGTCGTCTGCAGGTGGCGGCATTCGAGGTGGGCCGGAGCCCCCCCTCCACGCGGGGCGGCTTCACCAATCTGGACGGCAGGCGGCCGAGCCCCGCCAGATCGAATTCGCTCACCCCATGCGGCGCGTGGGTCGCACTCTTGAGCACCGCGTCGAGTTGCGCCCAGGTCGGGAGATTGACCACGAATTCGTGGGTCTCCTCGATGTTGCGCAGGGTGTCCTTGACCTCCTTGCCGTCGGGCTTCAGGTCGAGGCCGAAGACGACGATGGGCGGTTCCAGGCAGATCGCGTTGTAGAAGGAAAAGGGCGCCAGATTGGCGACGCCCTGTCCGTCGAGGCTCGAGATCCAGCCGATGGGTCGCGGCACAACGAGGTTCTTGAAGGGATCTCGCTTGAGGCCGTGACCCTTGCTCGGTTCGTAAAACACTCGAGCTCCTTATTTCGCGAGCCAGGCGTCGCGCCAGCTCGGTGAATAATTCTCCTCCTCGATCCCCCGCAGGTTCGCCGAATAGCCGTCCTGCAGGATCCGCTCGTGGAGCGTCAACACGGGCAGGTCGACGGCCAGTTTCGCCTGGATCTGCTGATAGAATTTGGTGCGGGCCGATTGCTCGGTGACCTTCTCGCCTTCCTCGAAAAGCTTGTCGATCTCGGGATTGGAATAGCCCGAGGAATTGCCATAGGGCTTGCCGATCGAGGAGGTCACGAAGATCCGCGCGATGCCGAGCGCCGGGTCGCCGTAGCTCAGGTAAGGCACGAAGGTCACGTCGAAGTCCCGGTCCTCGAACATCCGCTTGGCGGCGACCGTGCGTTCCAGGCTCTCGATGGTCACGTCGATGCCGACCGCCTTCCACATGTTCTTGAGCGCGGCGGTGACGAGGGGCGGGTCGGGATCGTCCGCGGCATAGACCATGTTCACCTTGAAGCGGTTGCCGTCGGCGCCGCGCTTATAGCCCGCCTCGTCGAGCATCCTGTTCGCCTTCGCGGGATCGAAGGGATACATCTTGTTGAAATCGACATCCGGGTTGATCGCCCAGGGAATGCGGTTGGTGAAGGGCATGGTCCCGACCGTGCCCTGGCCGAGGTAGGCGGTCCGCAGGAGATAATCCCGGTCCGTTGCGACGAAGAGCGCCTGCCTGAGGCGGGCGTCGTCGAAAGGCTTGCGATTGACGTTGAACAGCAGCAGGTCCACCCCCGGCGGCACCGTCGAAGGCGTGAGCTTCAGTTTCGGGTTGGCCTTGACGGCGCCGTAGTCGTTCACGGGCAGGAAGTAATAGGTGATGTAGTCCACCTCACCGGCCTGGAGCGCCTGGTGACGGGCCGCAGGCTGCGGGATCACCTTGGCGATGACCCCATCGAGATAGGGTTTCCCCGTTTCCCAATAGTTCGGGTTCTTCGTCAGCCGCAGGTAGTCGCCGCGCTTCCATTCCTCCAAGAGGAAGGGACCCATGCCGACCGGCTTCTGGGTCGAGGCCGGGTTCTGCAAAGGATTGGTTCCCTCATAGACGTGCTTCGGCATGATCCCGCCACCCTGGGTGCAGGCGAGCGACAGCAGGAAGGGGCCATAGGGCTGCTTCAGATGGATGGTTGCGCGATCGGGCGAGGGCGTGTCGATCTTGTCGATCATCCGGCCGGCGCTGGCGAAGGTCGCGCTGTATTTCGCGCTGATCTCGGTCAGGGAATAGGCGACGTCCATGGAGGTGACGGGCTTGCCGTCCTGCCAATTCGCCGTATTGAGCTGGAAGTCGTAGGTCTTGCCGTCCGGCGAGATCGTCCAGGACTTGGCGAGCATCGGCTTGACCTCGCCGGCGCCCGTGACCCGGGTCAGGCCCTGGTAGAGGATGCAGCCGATCAGCCCCACGGTGATGTCGCTGGAGAGGTTCCGGCTCAGGGTCGGCGGGTCGGAGCCGAAGCCGAGGATCAAGGTGCCACCCCGCTGGGGCTGCTGGGCGTTAGCTGCCGTGACCGTGGCGACCAAGGTCGCCACCGATAGAATCCCCCGAAGTCCCCTTTTCATCCCTTTATCTCCCCCTGAATCCCTAAGCAGCCCGTTGCGACGTCTCACCCTTGTAGAGCAGTCCCCAGCGCCGCCGGGTCGCCGGCACATTCGCCAGGAGCCAGACGGCCGCCGATCTCAGGCCCTCTACCGGCCTCGGCCAGCGGTGCATGAAGTGGTCCCAGTTTTCGGACCAGCGCTGGACCTCCTCGGTTACCGGGCGGCGTGCGGCCTCCCAGGCGGCGAGGTTCCGTTGGATATCGCCCGCGGGGTCCATGAAATCGGCGAGGCTGCCGCCATTGGCGATGGCGAGTCCGGCGCCCTGGCCGAAATTCGGCGGCTGTGCATGGACCGCGTCGCCCAGAATGGCCACGCAGCCGAGGCTCCAGCGGGAGACCCGGACGCTGGAATGGCGGTGGTGCAGCACATTGTTCGGATCGACGCGCGCGAAGACGCCCCCGAGCTTCGGGAAGGTGGCGGTCCAATAGTCGATGTCGAAGGGGATGGAGGTCGCCCGCCGGTCGTCCTCCCGCGCCGAAGCGCAGATATAGGTCTGGGTCTTGGTGACCGGCGTCACCAGCGCCCGCATGTGGTGATGCCAATGCTCGAAGCTGAGCCCGTCGCCGTCTTCCGGGATCCGGGGGATCAGGATGCGGGTCGAGCCGCTGATCATGGGACCGGCGCGGACCTCTGCCCCGATCTGCTTGCGGACGAGTGAATTGGCGCCATCCGCGCCGATGATGAGATCGGTCTGATAGGTTCTGCCGGCGGCTGTCTCGATGAGGCCCTCGGGCGTGACCCTGGTGACTTCGGAATTGGTCTCGATCTCGACGCCGCAGCGCTGGGCGGCGTTGGCGAGTTCGCGATGGAGGTCGGCGCGCAGAACCGTATAGACGCCCTCTTCCTTGGCCATGGTGCGGGCGTTGATCGCGCGGCCAGTGTGGTCTCGGATTTCCGAATGCTTGATCAACTCGCCATCGGCGATCACCGCTTCGAAGCAGTCGATCTGGCGCAGCACGCGGATGCTGTTCGCCTTGATATAGATCCCGGCGCCGATTTCGCGCAGGTCGCCCCCACGCTCGTGAATGGTGGTTTGCCAGCCGCGCTTCGACAGCGCCGCCGCCGTCGCCAATCCGCCGATCCCGGCCCCGATCACATGGGCGGTCCGTGTCATTTCCGCTTCCCGCAAGCTGTTGGATCCAGTTTCGTTTCCTAACCTGCCTCGTTCTTTCGGCGAGCGCCATTGTAGAAACGAAACTGATGAGTCTTGACTCGCCGGCCGGGCTCTCGGTAGCATTGATCCAACATATAAGACGATGTTTCACTAGACGAAACAGCGGCCGTTTTGGTGAGCCGCAAGAGGGAAGGAAAGCCAGGCGACGCTCGCTTTCCCTCTGCACAAACGACGAACGCGAGGGAGCGATTCGCATGATGAAACGGACTCTAGTTGGGCTTTCCGCCCTCCTTCTCCTCCTCTCCATGGGTGCTGCAGGACCTGCGGCCGCCGCCGACAAGATCAAGGTCGGCATGCTCAAGCCGAATGTGATCTCCGTGATCTATTGGATCGCGGTGAAAACGGGAGCTTTCGAAAAGAACGGCCTTGAGGTCGAGGAACATCCTTTCCCGTCGGGCCAGACCGTGGCCGGCATCGAGCAGATGCTGCGCGGCAATATCGACTTCTATATCGGCGCGGGCGCCGAGGTGGCGCATGCCAATTCGGAATCGATCGAGGCGGGCGCAGGCACGCCGCTCGCGATCATCCAGGGCGCGGACCGGGGCGGCACCTACGTGCTCCTGTCGAACAAGTTCAAGGGCAAGACCTTCGACGATCTGAAGAACGAGCCGCTGCGGATCGGCATCTCGAACCCCTCGTCGATCCACCTCGTGCTGCTTCGCGCCTTCCTCAACGACCGGAAGATGACGACGGACGACATCAAGTGGAAATTCCTACCTCTCCAGGCCCCCGACATGATGCCGGCCCTACTGAGCAACCAGCTTGACGGCTATATGCATGACGCCCTGACCGCGACGCTCACGGTGGACAAGGACATCGGCTTCGTCCTGATGACCAACCACGATGGCTCGATGGGCGAGCGGCTTTCCACGGTGACTAGCACCGCGGTCAGCGCCAATCGCGCCTTCATGAAGAAGAACCCCGATGTCACGAAGCGCTTCATCAAGGCGCTGGAGGATGCGAGCGACAGCTTTGACAAGGAGCCGCGCGAGAAGATGCTGGCGATCATGGCCGAATGGACCAAGCAGGATCACCAGATGCTGGAGGGGCTTTACGCGCGCTTCGATCCTCGGGTGACGCTCACCGAAAAGGGCGCCCAGACCTGGTGGGAAGTGTTCGGTGCGGCGATGCGGGCGCGCAAGGAGATCGGGCCGGACGTGAAGATGTCCGATCTCTTCGATCTCAGCCTCGATCCCCGGCGCTGAGAGGCATCACCGATGCCCGTCGCGATCAGTCGGCGATCGAAGGGTGAGGACGGCGGCTATATCCTCGCCACCGTGGAACGCGCCATTGGCGTGCTGGAAGTGTTCAGCCGCGCAAAGCCCGAGCTTACGCTCAACGAGGTGGCGCTGGCCGCTGGCCTTCATAAGTCCACCGCCTTGCGCTTCCTCGCGACCCTGCGCAGCCGGGGGCTCATCAACAAGGACGAGGATACCAACCGCTACCGCCTGGGCTGGGCGCTCATCGGGCTCGCCGAGATCGCAAAGATCCGCTCGGGCCTCGTGGCAGAGGCGCTGCCGACCATGCGGCGCATCCGCGAGGCGCTCAACGAGACCGTCTTCCTGAGCGTCCGGGTTGGGGATATGCGCGCCGACCTCGAACAGCTCGAAAGCACACGGGACGTGCGTCGGGTCATCGCGCTAGGTGTCCAGAAGCCGCTTTATACAGGCTGCGGCAGCAAGGCCCTGCTGGCGGGCATGACCGACGAAGACATCGCCGATTACATTGCCCGAACGAAATTCACGGCCTTGACCGCGCGCACCATTACGGAACCGGGGGCGCTGCGGGAGGAGATCGAGAAGATCCGGCGCCAGGGCTTTGCGGAAAGCTTCGACGAGCGCAATTCCGGCGGGGCCGGCGCCTCGGCGCCCGTCTATGACTCGACCGAAAAGGTGGTGGCCTCGCTGACCGTGTCGATCCCGGTCAACCGCTTTACCGAGGAGGTGCGGCGGAAGTCGATCGACCTGGTTGTCGAAGGCGCCCGCGTGGTCTCGGCGCAATTGGGATCGGGCAAGGCCGGGAGGCACGCTCATGCGGGGTGATGCACTTTTGGGAACACCGGTCGTCCAAGCGGTTGGGGTCGATCACCTTTACGAGGGTCCGACCGGCTGGATCCACGCGCTGGAAAAGCTCGACCTTGCAATCTCGCCGAACGAATTCGTCTGCATCCTGGGACCGAGCGGTTGCGGCAAGAGCACCTTCCTGAAAATCGTCGCCGGGCTCATGCACCCGAGCGGCGGGAAGGTCCTGCTCAACGGCAAGCCCGTCGAGGGACCGGGGCTCGACCGGGGCATCGTCTTCCAGGAACCGGCGCTTTTCGCCTGGCTGACCGTGATCAAGAATGTCGAGTTCGGCCTGGAGATGGGCGGCTGGAAGAAGGCGGCGGCGCGCGAGCGGGCCATGCATGTGCTCGATATCGTCGGTCTCGCGCAATATGCGAACCTCTATCCCTATCAGCTCTCTGGCGGGATGAAACACCGGGTGGCGGTCGCCCGGGCCTGGGCACTCCAAGACGCGGCGCTCCTCTTGATGGACGAGCCTTTCTCGGCGATCGACGCGATCAACCGCATGACGCTCCAGGACTACCTCGTCCAGACCTGGCTCGAAGAGCAGCGCACGGTCATCTACGTGACCCACGACATCGAGGAGGCGGCCTATCTCGCCGACCGGGTCGTGATTCTGAAGCCCTCGCCCGGACGGCTGGCTGCGGATCTGAAAGTGGACCTGCCCCGGCCGCGCGACCGGAACTCACCGGAATTCGCTGCTTTCAAGATGCGGATCACCGAAGAGATGCGCAGCCACGGCCTCGATCCCGAGGAGGCCCACTGATGACCGCGACACCGAAGGGGAAGGAAAAGCCATGAGCAATATCACCGCCCCGACCTCGGCATCCCAGGACGCCATTCCCCGGGGCCTCGCGACCTCTGCGGTGCTCGGGGATTACGACGCCTATATGAAGGCGAAGCGTCGCCGCATCCTGCTCCGCCGGGCCTTTCGCGGGACTATCGGGGTCTTGGCCGTGCTGCTGATCTGGGAAGCGATGTCGCGCTATTTCGGCATCCAGCTCATCCTGCCACGCCCTTTGGTCGTGATCGAGAACACGGTCCGCACGCTGCTCCTCGCGAACAACCGCTGGCTTTACGGGCCAAATATCTATGTGCATCTGGAGCATAGCTTCCTGCGCTGCATGACCGGGTTCTTGAGCGCGGCAGTGATAGGCATCCCCCTGGGGTTGCTGCTCGGCCGTTCCACTGCGGTGCGCGAGTTCGTCATGCCGCTGGTGAAGGCGGTCTATCCGGTGCCAGGCATCGCCTGGATCCCGCTCTCGATCCTGTGGTTCGGGCTCGGCGACACCGCCGTCGTTTTCGTCGTCTTCACGACCTCACTCTTCCCGCTGATCTTCACCACGGAGGCCGGTGCCCGGGCAATCAACCCGACCGTTCTCAACGCGGGCCGTTGTTTCGGCGCGCGGGGCCTCGTGATGTTCTTCCGGGTCATTTTCCCGGCGACCGTCCCGCATATCGTGACGGGGCTGCGGATCAGCCTCGGCACCGCCTGGCGCATGATCGTGGCGGGCGAGCTTTTGGCCTCCCAGGACGGCATCGGCTACATGCTGATGGAGGCGCGCTTCCAGTTCCGCGCGGCCGATCTCATGACCGCCATGATCCTCGTCAGCATCGTTGGCTATCTCACGGAGAAGCTCATCGTGGACACGATCGAGAAACGCACCGTCGAAAAATGGGAGGTGCAGGCCACATGAGCGTCTTAGATCCCAAGGCCAAGACCAAGCGGCTCCAGGAACTTATCAAGCGCAAGGACAAGGTCCTCTCGGTTCTCCATACGCCCAGCGCCACGCTCGGCCGGATCATGGAGAAGGCGGGCTGCGAGGCGGCTTTCGTCGGCACCAGCGGCGTGGTGGGGGCCTATACCGGCCTCTCCGATGTCGGCACCATGACCATGACCGAATGCATCATGGTCGCGGGCTGGATCGCACAGACCGTCAATTTCCCGATCATCATGGACGGCGACACCGGCCATGGCGGGATCATGGCGGTTCGGCGACTGGTGCGGGAATGCATCCACGCCGGGATCGCCGGCATCCGCATCGACGACCAGCCGATCGAGGGCAAGCGCCGCACCCAGAGCGCGGGGCTGGAAGTCGTACCGCTGGAACACGCCATCGCCCGCTATCGCGCCGCCGTCGATATGCGCAACGAACTCGACCCCAATTTCGTGATTATGTCGCAGTGCTATGCCCGGGACGCCGCGAACAGCGACTTGGAAGACACGCTCCGCCGCCTCGAAGCCTATCAGAAGGATGCGGGCGTCGATTGGGTCCAGCTCGAATCGCCCCATTCCGTCGAGGAGATCAAGCGCGCCCGCGCCGTGGTGCCAGGGCCGCTCTCTTTCATGAAGGGGAAGCTGCCGCGCTACCTGGGGTTGGAGGAGCATCTGGAACTGGGCGTCAATATCGCCTGGTATCCGGGCTTCACCCATCATGTCGGCTGGGCCGCGACCTGGGACTTCATGCAGGACTTCAACGCCCGGGGCATCGCCGCCTGGGAGGATTTTCAGGCGAGCCGCAGGGACCGCCCCTATCCCTATCCCGAAGTCGGTCCCGAGGGCGAAGGGCTCGACAAGCAGCGCGAGCTTGAGGAGCGCTATTTCTCGGCGGCGAGCCTGGAGAAATACCGCCGCACGCCCAAGGGCGTCCAGATCGACTAGGCACTTTTTATCCCACCCATTCCGCAGGACACATCCGGAGGCATTTATGGCGCGCAACGGCTATAAGATTTTCGACAGCGACACCCATGTCGGTCCCTATGCGGACATCCTCGACAAGTATCTCTCGACCGAGGACAAGGCCCGGCTCGCTCTCTGGGACCAGTGGAAGACCACGACCAAGACCGGCCATGTGACCTATAACCGGGGCCAGCGGGTCTATCGTCGGCAACTCGGCACGGCGGCCGCGGACACGCGGCCCGCAGGCTATATGGCGGGCTTCACCGGTCCGAAGCGCGAGCGGGACGTGTCGCCCAAGGTCGATGACGATCCGGCCGAGCGCATCAAGGACATGGATTACGAAGGGGTCGACGTGAACCTGACGCTGCCGTCAGGCTGGTTCGGCACCTGGACGACCGGCGACGACGTCAAGCTCGAGATGGCGATGTATACCGCCTATCACCGCTGGATGGAGGATTACTGCGGGGCTTTCCCCGACCGCCTTGGCGGTGTGATCCTCTGCGGCGCCCGAGACGTCGAGGGCAGCGTCAAGGAGATCAAGCGCTGGGGCAAATCGCGCTGGGCCTGGGGCGTATTGCTCTATGCGCCGGTGGGTGTGCCGCTCGACCATCCGGACTTCGAGCCGATTTGGGCGGAAGCCCAGGCTCACGACCTTTGCGTGGCGCTCCATACCTTCACGGTGATGCCACCCTATGCGCCGGGCGGGCTGGACAATTGGGAGAACCTCTGGCTGCAGCGCTCGGCGGCGCATCCCTGGTGCGGCATGCGGAACATGGCCTCGCTGATCGGCAGCGGGATCATGGACCGCTATCCGAAGCTGCGCATCGGCACCCTGGAGGCCGGCCATAGCTGGCTGCCCTTCTGGATGGCCCGCATCGACGAGCATTGGGACACGATCCGGGCGGCCCTGCCGGCGGATTTGAAGCACAAGCCCTCGGAATACGTGCTGGGCGGCCGCTACTTCCAGTCCATCGAGATCCCCGAGGGTGAGAAGCTCACCAATTCGGTGATCGATCTCGTCGGCGAGGACATCCTGATGTATGCCTCGGACTACCCCCATGGCGAGAGCCATTTCCCGAAGTCGGTCGATCTCGTGATGGATTGGAAAACCATGGACGAGCAGCGCAAGCACAAGCTTCTCTGGGACAACGCCCTGAAGCTCTACGCCCGCTGCGGACTGAAGTAATCCGCTCTAAAGACGGCGCTCAGGCGATGCCGAGCGCCGTCATCAGCGGCAGGAGATCGTTGAATTCCTCGGCCTGGATAGTGAGTTCGGCGATATTTTCTTCCGCCGTGTCGAGCGGTTGGCCGTCTTTCATCAGGCGCTGACCCAAGGCGCTCACGACAGTCCAAGCCTCGCGCGCCCAATCCTCGGGTTTTGAGGGCTCGGTCGCCCGGATGCGGGCGCGCAGGAAGAGCTGGGAGAAACGCGACAATCCCACCGCACCGCCCGTGACCGGGCTTGTCATGACGCCGATCTCGCTGCTGTGAACCGCCCGTTCCATCAGATATGCATTGAGCTTACGGGCGGTCTCAGTCGCCGCTGCTGCGACCTCGCTACTTTGGGCCGGATGCACATAGCCCATGCCGGTAAGCACGATGAGGGCCTGGAAGAGCTGCGGGAAACCGACCCCGCTGGCGTCCACGATGCCAAAGAGTTCGCCCGCGCTTTTCGCGGCATAGTCCCGGCTTGCCAGCGCTTCGACAACCGGACGGTAAACCGCCTCGTGCAAGGTCGCTTCGTCGAGCGTTCCCTTCACGGTGTAGCGCACCGATTTCGGCAGAACGATGAGGGCGAAGCGCATCTCGCGAAAGCATTCGGCCTGTTCCGCCAAGGTCATCGACCGAGGCCCCTTGACGAAGACATCCCGCCGGAATTGCTGGTTCATCGCGTAATCGCGCAAGGATTCCCGCATGACGAGATGGCTTGCGCTGTTGATGAGCTTCTGACCCTCGACCGTGAGATTCAAGGCATCGATGTGATCGAGGAGATGGGCGGAAGCGCCAAAGCTCAGCCGCGCGCCGTCCATCCACCGCGCTACCTCCGAGAAGGCCATCGGGGTCCAATCCGCGGCGAGGAACTCGTGGGCGAGATAGTTCTTCGCCTGATCGCGCAATTGCTTAACCCGTTCGGCCGCCGCCGGATTCGCCCGGAAATAGAGCAAGCCCGCATCGGCGAGGGTCTGGGCGAAGTTGAGCGCGCCGTCGATGGTCGCCCCGACCTCCTGCCCCTGGGGCGCCATCAGATCGGAATGGAGCGTCATGAGATGCCGCAGCGGCATGAAGGTCGACCAGCCGGGCACCGCGTTGTAGCTCAGGTAACAAAGGCCGCCCACGGCCAACCGGCGCTCGAGGATATCGATGACGGCCTTGCGGTCCTCGTCGGCTATCCAGCTCCAGACGCCGTGAAAGGCGATGACATCGAATTCCGGCAGATCGTCCCGGGCGGCGAAATCCGCGAAGGACTGGTTGAAAAAGTGAGCGTCGGCGCCGGAGGCCGCCGCCATTTCCTGGGCATTGGCGACATGGGCCGGATTGGCGTCCGTTCCCCAATATTCCCCGGGGGTTCCGGCCGCGTGGATATTGAGCGACAGGCCCTGGCCGAAACCCAGTTCGAGGTAGCGGAGGGGGGCCGAGATCCGCGCCTTCTGCCTCTGCGAGAGGAGCGCCAACTGCATGATCGATGGCGCGAGTTCGCGATA
Source organism: Rhodospirillales bacterium (assembly GCA_947473305.1). Lineage (GTDB taxonomy): Bacteria > Pseudomonadota > Alphaproteobacteria > ATCC43930 > CGMCC-115725 > CANJCB01. Next base: position 57,306 of record CANJCB010000013.1, on the reverse strand, counting down.
GCAGCCATGGATGTATTCGACTGCCGCGCTGCGGTCCGATTGTCCGGTCATCTGTTTCCCCAAATCCACCCCGGATACAGGGGTAGCTTGCCCTGGGCTTCCTGGCAATCGCCGGTGGAGCGTCGGTTGACGGATTAGTGGGATTCCCCGACGATGCCGCCCCATGTGTGGCACTTTGTGAGAGAAGCTTGGAAATGAAAAAACTTATCCTCGGGGGCCTTGTTGCGATGGCTGCCGGTATCGGTGGCGTGACGGTTGTTCAGGCCCAGACCGCGGAGACGCCGGTGCGGGGCGGCACCGCCATCGCGGTGTTGCCGCAGGAGCCGACCTCTCTCAATCCCGCCTTGTCGACGAATGTCAGCGACAGGGTCTTGGGCTGCATCATGTACGAAGGCCTCCTGATGCTTTCGCCCGACTACAAGCTGATGCCACTCCTTGCCAAATCCTGGAGCGTTTCGCCCGACGGGCTGACCTACAGCTTCGAGCTGCAGAAGACGACCTGGCACGATGGCAAGCCCTTCACCTCCGAGGACGTCGCCTATTCGCTGATCGATGTCAGCGCCAAATATTCCTCGGTCTTCGCCCCGGCCGGGCGCGTCATCGACAAGATCGAGACGCCGGCCCCGGACAAGGTTGTCATCAAGCTCTCCCGTCCCTTCGGGCCTTTCCTGATCTCGCTGGGCTGTATCCAGGGCGCGGCCATCATGCCGGCGCATATCTTCAAGGGCACCGATCCGGTCAAGACCGCAGCCAATATCTCCCAGCTCGCGGGCACCGGCTCCTTCAAATATTCGAGCTGGCAGCACGGCGATCACGTCAAGCTGGTCAGGAACCCGACCTATTATATGGAGGGGAAGCCCTACCTCGACGAGGTGATCGGCAAGGTCATCTCCCAGGCCTCCGCACGCGTGCAGGCGCTGCAGGCCGGCGAGGTGGATGTCTCGCGCGCCTTCCCGCCCAACTACCTTTCGACGGTGCGTGCCGCGCCGAACCTGAAGGTCGAGACCAGCGATTCCGCGCCGCTGACCACGCTCGTCTTCTACAACACGAAGAAGAAGCCCTTCGACAACAAGCTCGTGCGCAAGGCGCTCTTCATGGCGATCGACCGGGACTATATCTTCAAGAACGCCTTCTTCGAGGTAGGGCAAGTGGGCACCGCGCCCTTCACCACGGAGATCGCCTGGGCCGCCAATCCTGACATCGATTACCGCAAGATGTATCCCTTCGATGTCGCCAAAGCGAATGCGATGCTCGACGAGGCGGGCCTGAAGCGGGGACCCGACGGCAAGCGTTTCAGCACCACGATCAGCATCTTCTCGAACCAGTATCCGGAGTTTCAGCAGGTCGCCGCGGCCATGCGCAGCATGTGGCAGGCGGTGGGTGTCGAGGCTTCGACCGAAGCCCTCGAAGACGCGACCATGATCAAGAAGGTCTTCACGGATATGGACTTCGATACCACCGTGCAGACCTATACAAGCTATTCGGACCCGGCCCTGGGTGTCGCCCGGACCTGGAGCACGGCAGTCATCGGCAAGTCCTACGGCAATCCCTCGGCCTATTCCAATCCGCTCGTCGATGAGCTTTTTGCGAAGGGCGAGGGGGCGACCGATTTTGCCGAGCGCGGGCCGTTCTATAAGCAGGCCCAGGCCATCGTCGCCGAGGATCTGCCGGTCTTCACGCTGCGTCAGTACAAGGAGAACGACGCGGCGTCGAAGCGCCTGCGCGGCGTCTGGGGTAAGGCCCAGGGCAGCGGCTATTGGACCGAGGCTTGGCTCGCGAAATAGCTAGCCGTGCAGCCGCTCGGTCGCGCGCCTGACCAGAAGCTCCGACGCGATGAGCGTCGCCAACGACAGCGCGATCGAGATGACGATGAGGCGCAGCGCCGCCTCGTCGCCGCCCGGCACCTGGGTCAGGGTATAGATCGCCAAGGGTAGGGTCCGCGTCTCGCCGGGAATATTCGACACGAAGGTGATGGTCGCCCCGAACTCGCCCAGGCTGCGCCCGAAGGAGAGTACGCTGCCGGCGACGATTCCCGGCAGGGTCAGGGGCAGGGTGATGGTGAAGAAGACCCGCCAGCGTCCGGCGCCGAGCGTCCTGGCGGCAGTCTCGATGCGGCGGTCGACGGATTCCAGCGACAGGCGGATCGCCCGCACCATCAGGGGAAAACCCATGATGGCCGAGGCGATGGCCGCCCCCGTCCAGCGAAAGGCGAAGAGGATGCCGAAGGTATCGTAAAGCCAGGAGCCGATATATCCCCGCCGTCCCAGGAGGATGAGCAGGAGATATCCTGTCACGACCGGCGGCAGCACCAGGGGCAGGTAGATCAGCCCCTCGAAGATGCTTTTGCCGACGAAGCGGACGCGGGCCATGAGGAGCGCGCAAAGCAGGGCGGGCGGCAGGCTCGCGCCCACCGCCCATGCCGAAACCTGAAGACTGAGCCAGAGCGCGGAACGCTCTTCGTCGGAAAGGGTCCACATGGCCTTGTGTCTAAGCCGTAGAAGGCCCGGGACACAAGGCCATAGGAATTACTTCAATACCTCGAAGCCCTGCTTCGTGAAGGCGGGCTGGGCCGCAGGTGAACGCAGGAAGGCGAGGAACGCCGCCGCCTTGTCGTTCTTGCCGTCTTTCAGCAGGGCCGCCGGATAGATGATCGGCGGATGGCTGCCCTCAGGGAAGGTCCCGACGATTTTGACCGCTTTGTCCGAAGCGGCGTCTGTCTGGTAGACGATGCCGAGCGGGGCTTCCGCACGGGAAACGAAGCGCAGCGTGGCGCGCCCATCCTCGGCCGTGGCGAGTTGGCCCTGCACCGAGGACCAGACGTTGAGCTTTTCCAGCGCGGCCTTGCCGTATTTGCCGGCCGGGACGCTTTCGGGCTGGGCGATGGCGAGCTTGCCGCCGTTCAGAAGCTTCGACAGGGGGAAGTCGGGTTTGATGTCGATCATGACGGCATTGGTTGCCGGGGCCACCAGCACCAGCTTATTGCCGAGCCAGTTGAAGCGGGTCCCTGGCTTCAAGAAGTTCTTCTTGTCGAGATAGTCCATCCAGTCGAGATCGGCGGACATGAAGATATCGGCCGGCGAACCATTTTCGATCTGCTTTGCGAGAGCGGAACTCGATGCATAGGAGATCGTGACCGCTCCGCCGCCGCTCTGCTGTTTCCAGATGCCGGCTGCTTCGTCGAGTGCGTCCTTGAGGCTCGCTGCCGCGAGGACGAGCGGGTCCTGGGCCCTGACCTGGGCCAGGGGCAGCGCCAGCATCCATCCGAGGCCGAGAAGCAGAAACGCACGGATACGAACAGTTAACCCCATTAAAGAGCTCCTGAATGATCTTTATATCTCTAAAGATATAGCGTGGTGCCTGCGAAAGGAAGCATAACGCTATTTCATTTTCGATATAGCGAAGGCAGATGCGGCCATGAAGCTCAGCGCGCGCAATCGGTTGAAAGGCAAGATCGTGAAGTGAAGTAGGGCCAGACGACCGCCCATGTCCGCATCGATCCTGGCGACATTCATGACCTTGCGTCCGCTACCCTTGGCCACCACGAGGCAAGTCGATGCCGAGCGATGAGAGTGGCTGGCGGAGGCGGTCCGCCGGGCCTATCTCTCTGGGGGAACGGACGGTCCCGCGCAGCATGGCCGCGACAGCCTGGGCGGCGCGCGGAAGGGTCTGATCCGATCTAATCGTTGTGCCTCGCCCGGGGCCTGTGCGAGGCTCGGGCGCTTTTCCAAGGGGATGACCATGCCGGTCCGCCGCCGTTTCGCGCTTCTCGCTCTGCCTTGGGCCCTCACCTTGGGATCGACCGCCTTTGCCGCCGATCCCGTGCTGACCGGCGAGGCGGCCTATGGCGATACGACGGTCTCGGAACCTGGTGTGGTCCGGCATATCCGCCCCGGCGATCTGCCCCCGCCCTTCGCCACGCGCTCGGCGAGCAACTCCTCCCGTGGCGCTGCGGCGGCATCCGATTCGGGATTGCAGGTGCCGGCCGGTTTCACCGTGACGCCTTTCGCCGAGAAGCTGAGCATGCCGCGCCAGATGCGGGTCGCTCCCAACGGCGATGTCTTCCTGGCCGAAAGCGGCTCTCGGCGGATTCTCGTTCTCAGGGCGGCTCCCGGCGCCGCGAAAGCGGAGGTCTCGGTCTTCGCCGAGGGCATCTCCCAGCGTCCCTATGGCATCGGCTTCTGGCCAACGGGAAACAATCCCCAATTCGTCTATGTGGCGACCGAGGGACAGGTGATCCGCTATCCCTATAAGACCGGCGACCTGAAGGCGGGCGGGACGGCCCAAGTCGTGGTGCCGAACCTGCCGCAGGGCGGGCATTGGACGCGGGATGTGACCTTCTCGAAGGACGGCTCGAAGATGCTGGTCGCGGTGGGCTCCGCCAGCAATGCCGCCGAGGGCGGTATGGCGGGCGAGGCCCGCCGCGCCAATATCCTGGAATTCAATGCCGATGGTTCCGGCGAGCAGGTCTTTGCCTCGGGCATCCGCAACCCCGTCTCGCTTCTCGTTCATCCCGAGACTGGCGATCTATGGACCAGCGTCAATGAGCGGGACCTTCTGGGGGACAATCTGCCGCCCGACTATGTGACCCGGGTGGCGCGGGGCGGTTTTTACGGCTGGCCATGGTTTTATATCGGCGATCACCCGGATCCCCGCCACAAGGAGGCGCCGGCCGATCTCAAAGGCAAGGTCAGGCTTCCCGATGTTCTGATCCAACCTCATTCCGCGCCGCTCGGGCTTACGATTTACGGGGGCACGGCCTTTCCCGCCGACTATCGGGGCAATCTCTTCGTCGGACTGCATGGCTCCTGGAACCGCGCCCAACGCACCGGCTACAAGGTGATCTGCATCCCCTTGAAGGACGGTAAGCCCGATGGGACCTATGTGGATTTCATGACCGGATTCGTCGGCAGGAGCGGTGAGGTGCGCGGCCGCCCGGTGGGCGTGACGGCGGCGGCCGACGGGGCGCTGCTCGTCACCGACGACGGGTCGGGGACTGTCTGGCGTGTCGCTTATATCCGCTAAGGCGCGATGACGCTCGACGAACTCTATGCCGCTGCGGTCGAGCATCATCGTGCCGGACGCCTCGCCGAGGCGGAGGCCGGATATCGCGAGATCCTGGCGGCCGACCCCCGGCATGCCGATAGTCTCCATCTCCTGGGGCTTGTCGCCCATCAGGTCGGCCGGAGCGATGCGGCCATCGAGCTGATCGAGGATGCGATCCGGCTGCAGCCGGGTATGGCGGCCTATCATCTCAATCTCGGCGAGGCGCTGCGCACCGTCGGTCGGGCTGAGGATGCGGTTGCCCAATGCCGGCGCGTGCTGAAGCTGGCACCCGACTACATGGACGGTCATCACAATCTCGGCCTGTCGCTCTGGCAGTCCGGCAAGGCGGAAGAAGCCGTCGGCAGCCTCCGCCGCGCCATCGCCTTGCGGCCGGATTATGCCAATGCCCATAACAGCCTCGGCGCGGTGCTGCGTAGCCTTGGCCGTTTCGACGAGGCGATCCAAAGCTTCCACCGCGCGGTCGTGGCGAGAAAGGATATCGCCGAATATTGGAACAGCCTGGGCGGGGCGCTTCAGGAGCAGGGCGTTCTGAAGGAGGCGGAGGAATGCCTGCGTCGGGCGCTCGCCCTGGCTCCTCACCATGCCGGCGCCCGAAACAACCTGGGGGAGGTGCTGCGCCGGCAAGGGAAGCTCCAAGCGGCCGAAGCGGCTTTCCGCCAGGCCATCGCGGCCGATTCCCGCTGCGCGGAGGCTTTCGCGAACCTGGGGCTGGTCGCCCAGGGCTACGACAATTTCGACGGAGCGGTCGACTGCTATCGCAGCGCTTTGGCGATCGATCCGAAACATGGCGCGGCCAATGCCAACCTCGCTTTCGCGCTCTGGCGGCAGGGCAGTCTCGGCGAGGCCATCACGGCGGCGGAGAGTGCGGTCGAGGCGCGCATCATGCCGCCCGAAGCGCCGATGCAGCTGGGCCATCTTCGCGCCCATGCCTGCGATTGGCGGGAGGTCGAGGCCGATGAGAGGCGCATGCGGGAGGCCGCAAGGGGAACCGCCGGTCCGGTCGGGCCTTTCCCTCTCTTCCTCATAGAGTGCGATCCGGCACTGCAACTCGACACGGCTCGGCGATATGCCCGGACCTTCGCCGCGAAGACCGAGGGGCGCCAGGGGGTCTCCGCGCCTCCAGAAAATCGCCGGATCCGGGTGGGATATATGTCCGCCGACTATCGGGCTCACGCGACATCCCATCTCCTGGCGGATCTCATCGAGACCCATGATCATTCCCGCTTCGAGATCGTGGGATATTCACTGGCGGCCGACGACGGCAGCCCGATGCGGCGGCGGATGGAAGAGGCTTTCGAGCGCTTCGTGGATATGCGGCTGCTCGATCATGAGTCCGCGGCCCGCCGCATCCGGGACGATGGGATCGATATCCTGATCGACCTCATGGGATATACAACCTTGGCTCGGCCGGCGATCCTCGGCCAGCGGCCGGCCCCGATCCAGGTCAACTATCTTGCCTATCCCGGCACCATGGGGGCCGATTTCATCGACTATATGATCGCCGACCCGGTTGTACTGCCGCCGGAACTTGAGCCTTTCTTCAGCGAAGCCATCGTCCGCCTCCCCTTCTGCTACCAGCCGAACGACCGGAAGCGGGAAATCGCGGCGGATGCTCCAAGCCGCATCGATTGCGGGCTGCCGGCGGAAGGCTTCGTTTTCTGCTGTTTCAATAGTTCGGCGAAGCTGCGGCCCCGGATTTTCGAGCGCTGGATGAACATTCTCGGCGCCGTGCCGGGGAGCGTGCTCTGGCTCTTGGCGAAAGACGATCTCGTCCGCGACAATCTTCGACGGGAAGCCGCCGCGCGGGGCGTCGATCCCGACCGCCTTGTTTTCGCGCGGCCGGTGCCGTCCGCGGACCATCTGGCGCGGCACGCCCATGCCGGCCTCTTCCTCGATACCTTGCCCTATAACGCCCATACGACCGCCAGCGACGCGCTCTGGGCGGGGGTGCCGGTTCTGACCTGCCGCGGTGAGACTTTCCCCGCCCGGGTAGCCGCCTCGCTTCTGGAGGCAGTGGGATTGCCGGAGCTGGTGACCGCCTCGCTGGATGCCTATGAGGCGGAAGCGATCCGTCTCGCGACGGAGCCGGGCGCCATAGACAGCCTGAAAGCGAAGCTCGCCGTCAAACGCGACACGGCTCCGCTCTTCGATACGGAGATCTACGCGCGGGATCTCGAAACGGCCTTCGAGCGGATGGTGGAGCGGGCTCGCAGCGGCTCTCCTCCCGAGGGCTTCGCTATCCCGCCGACGAAAGCCGGCCGATCTCGGCGATAAGCTCGCTGCGGGCGAAGGGCTTGCGCAGGAGAGACGCCCGGCGGAGATCCTGGGACGTAAGGCTTTCCGCGAAACCGGTGATGAGGATAATGCGGAGGTCCGGTCGAAGCCGCAGCGCGGTCTCGGCCAGAACCGTTCCGCTCATGCCGGGCATGGCGACATCGCTCACCAGGAAATCGATATTTTGCGTCTGGGTGAGGCGTTCGAGCGCGTCGTGGCCGCTCGCCGCCTCGATCACGGTGAAACCCGCCTCACTGAGCCATTCGGCGGTTACTTCCCGAACGGCGGTGTCGTCGTCGACGATCAGCACGGTTTTGCCCGTGGCGGATCCGAGACCCAGAGCATCGCGCTCCGCCACGGTTGCTCTTGGAAGGAAAACCTGGACTGTGGTGCCTTGGCCCGGCCTGCTGTCCATCCGGACCGCCCCGCCCGACTGTTTTGCCACGCCATAGACCTGCGAGAGCCCGAGGCCGGTCCCCTTGCCGACTTCCTTGGTCGTGAAGAAGGGCTCGAAGGCCCGTTCCGCCACCTCGGGCGCCATGCCCGTGCCCTTGTCGATGACGGCGAGCATGACGCAGTCGAGGCTGGCCGGGAGGTCGGGAGGCCGCCGATTGTCCGAGGCCGGGACATTGTCCACCTCGATCTCGATGGCGCCGTTTTCTGGCATCGCGTCTCGCGCATTGAGGGCGAGGTTGAGAAGAACGAATTCGAGCTGCGTCCGATCCGCCAGGACGGGCCAGATGCCTTCGGCGAGCCGGGTTTCGATGGTGATCGGCGAGCCGAGAGTGCGTTCCAGGATGTCCTGCATGCCGCGTACGAGGTCGGCAAGGTCGACGGGCTTGAGTTCCAGCTGTTGCTTGCGCGAGAAGGCGAGAAGCTGGCGGGTGAGGCGCGCACCGCGTTCGGAAGCCCTGAGCGCCGCCTGGATAAGCCGCTCCTGCTCCGGATCCTTGTTCCGCATGAGCAGCATGTCGAGATTGCCGGTGACCGCGGTAAGAAGGTTGTTGAAGTCATGCGCCACGCCGCCGGTGAGCCGGCCGACGGTCTCCATCTTGCGTGACTGGGCGAGGGTCGCGTCGGCCGCTTTCTGCTCGGTCACATCGCGGAGCGCGCCGACAACCCGGGTTATGCGGCCCTCGGCCCCGCGAACCGGCGCCACGGTCGTCTGGAACACCCTCTCGCCGCCGGGCAGGGACAAGGTCTGCTCGAAGACCAGCGGTCCCCGCTGGGCGACGGCGCGGCCGATATGGGCTTCGATGCGGGCGGCTTCCTCGGGCGTGAAGATATCGCCCGGCGTCTTGCCGATGACTTCCCTTTCCGAGAGACCCGTTATAGCGGCGAAGGCCGGGTTGATCGCTTCGTAGCGGGTGAGCTTGGCTTTCTCCACGGCGGCCAGGAAGAGCCCATCGGCGGCATGATGGAATATGCCGGAATAGAGCGCCTTGCTATCGAGGGCGGCGGCCTCGGCTTCCCGGCGGCGTTCGGCCTCCTCGTGCCAATGGGCGAGCGCCCGATCCGCCGCCCGGGTCCGTCGCAGGGCGAGCCAGCCAACGAAGCAGAGCGCCAGGGCTGCGGGCAGCGCTACCGAGCCGAAGTTCACAAGGTTTGCCCGCCATTCCTGGTGCAATCTCGCGGTCGGCAATCCGAAGACCACCCAGATCGGATAGGGGCCGACCCGACTGAACCCGGAGATGCGTTCGCTGCGGTCTACTGCCGCGTGCGGCGGGATGAAGCCCGAGGACGATCTGCGAAGGGCGCGCATGGTTTCGAGATCCGGATCCAGGCGCTCTATCGACGGGTCCACGGGGGGATGACGCACCAGCACCTTGCCGTCATCGCGCAGGATCGCGATCACCGCGGCCATGCCCTCGGTGAAGGGGCGGTAGAAGGTGGCGAAATAATCGGGGGATACGGTGACCGCAATCACCCCGTCGAAAGCCTTGCCCGGCGTTTGGCGGGGTCGGCTGACCGTGAAAGCCCAGGTTCCCTGCACGCCGCCGCGAAAGGGTTCGCTGACGAAGGTCCCTTTTTCGCCGTCCCGGTGAGCCGTGAAATATTCCCGGTTGCTGGCATCGAAGCGAAGCATCGGGAACTGCCGGCTGCTGGAGGCGATGACGCCGTCGGGACCCGTCAGGAAAACGGATTCGACCTGGGGGAATTGCGTCTTAAGCTCGGCCAGGAAGTCGTGGACCTGTTCGGAAGCCTTGATCTCCTCCCAACTCATGTCCCGGACCCGGTCCTGAACGCGACCGGTGATCAATTCGTCCGTTTCGATGACTTTGAGGGCATGTTCCCGCAAGAGCGCGGTCACCCGGTTTGTATCGCGTTCCGCGTCTCGGAAGACCTGGCGGTAATTCTCCGCGGCGGCGAGCGCAAACAGGAGGAAGGGGACGAGAACCGCCGCGACCAGGAGCACGCGCAGGGACCAGATCGCGGTGGATGCTCCTCGCAGCCACAGGGGCATGAAAGCGAATGATCCTTATCGCGGCTAACCCGGCCGCGAGGTTAGGGCCTTGCCCGAAAGGACACAACTGCCATTAAGTATGAGATTCCGACACTCCTCGGAAGCTTGACCTTGGCCCCGGAGCCGGGCGTGATAGGGGCAACCAACAGCAGCGGGGAGGCTTCCATGGCACGCGCGCATCTGCATCTCGACCGGTCGCTGCCCTTGTCGGCGCAATCGCACAAGGGGCACAACCGTTGGCACCCCGACATTCCAGCGGCGCTTCGTGTCGCGCCGGGGACCGAGGTCGAGATCGAATGCCTCGATCCTTTGGACGGCCAGATCAAGCCGGGGATGACGGCCGCCGATCTCGCGACCTTGCAGTCCAGCCGCGTCCATGCGTTGGCCGGGCCGGTCGCGGTGGAGGGAGCCGAGCCCGGTGACCTGCTGGCTATAAGGATCCAGGAAATCTCGACCATCGACCGGGGCTTCACGGTAATCTCACCGGGCTTCGGCTTCCTGCGCCACCATTTTCCGAAACCTTTCCTCGTGCATTGGGAGATGGCGAACGGCTTTGCGCATTCGGCCCAGATCCCCGGGGTCAAGATCCCGGGCGCGCCTTTCATGGGCGTGATGGGGCTCGCCCCGTCCCAGGCGCTTTTCGACCGCATCTCCGCGCGCGAAGCCGATCTTCTGGCGCGGGGCGGGATGGTCATGCCCCCGAATGCCGATGGAGCGGTGCCCGCTGATCCCCAGATCGCCCGGACCGCGCTTCGGACGGTCCCGCCGCGCGAGGTGGGCGGCAACATGGACATCAAGCAATTGGTGGCGGGCAGCACGCTCTATTTGCCGGTCTATCAGAAGGACGCGCTCTTCTCGGTGGGCGACGGGCATTTCGCGCAAGGGGATGGGGAGAGCTGCGGCACCGCCATCGAGACCGCCTCGACCTTCGTCGCCCGTTTCGAGCTTCTGAAAGGCGAGGCGAAGCGGCGGGGCCAAACCGATCCCTCCTTCTCGAACGACGGTGCGCGGCCGAGCCCGGCTCTGGCGGCGCGTCCCTTCTATGCGACCACGGGGAATTCCGTGCGGAAGGATGGCCGCAACGAATCGGAAAACCTGAACGTCGCGGCGGAGAACGCGATTCTCAACATGATCGACTATCTGGTGACGACCAGGGGTCTGACGCCGGAGCAGGCCTATTGCCTCATCAGCGTCGCGGTCGATCTCCGCATCAGCCAGGCGGTGGACGTGCCGAACGTCATCGTCTCGGCCTTCCTGCCGACGGATATTTTCGAAGAGTAAGACGCCTGCCTTGTGGCGGCGGATCTTACTCCGCCGCCGCCTTGCCAATCTCCCTCATCCCGCGAATCGCCTCGTCCACCGTCAGCACGTCGCCGAAGGAGCGGTAGAAGCTGGTGAGGGACGCCTGATGGAAGGCGTCTGAACTTGCGGCGCAGGCGTCGCTCACCATGGCAACTTTGAAGTCGAGCATCATGGCGTCGCGTGCGCTGCTCTCGCAACAGACATTGGTGGAAACGCCGGTCATCAGGATCGTGTCGATGCCGTGCCGGTTGAGGAGTTCCTCGATCGGGGAGGAGCCCCGGATGAAGGCGCTATAGCGTTTCTTGATGATGCGGTCGTCTTCCGCTTTCACCTCGAGCGTCGGCCAGATCTGGTAGCCCTCATGGACCTCGTTCATCTGCTCCAGGCGCTTTTCCTTCTGCGCCGGGCTCAGGAGATGGTCGTGGAGCACGGTCCAGGTCTCGTCGGTGCCCTTGGAACTGTTCTGGACCCAGATGACGCGCCCGCCCGCGGCCCTGACCGCCGAGGCCAGCCGGTTGATATTCGGCACGATCTCCCGCGCCATGGGCGCTTCGCCCGGATAGCCTGCTCCCATGAAATAATACTGCATGTCGATGACGATCATGGCCGTGCGCTTGGCCTCGATCCGCTCATAGGGATGCACGACCCCACGGCGCGTCTTCATGGTGTTGACGAGGTCTTCCGGTAGTTTGAAGGGGTGTGTCATCGGGATCTCCTCCTCGGGTGATTCTTTAAACCGAGCTTAACGCGAAGGGGGATCGCTGATAAGCCCGGACTGCCTTGTCACGCGGCGTAATTGCATAATTATTAGGCGTCTGTATAGTTTTTGCGCAGCAACAAAATAAGCCGCGCAGACGAGGGGAAACGTCAGATGACTAAATTCGTGATATCCCGCCGGGGACTGCTCAAGGCCGGCGCCGCTTCCACGGCGCTTTTCGGGATCGCGCCCGCGATCATCGCCCGCGAGGCGCAGGCCCAGGAAAAGGTGGTCTATATCAACACCTGGGGCGGCCCCTTCACCGAGGCTGAGGAAAACGCCTTCTACAAGCCCTTCACCGCTGCAACCGGCATCCAGGTGAAGCCGGTGACGCCGGTCTCCTTCGCCAAGCTGAAGGCGCAGGTGCAGACGGGCAATTATGAATGGGACGTGACCACTCTCGGCGATATCGAATACGAGCAGGCCAAGGTCGAGAACCTCTGGGAGCCTGTGGATTTCTCGGTGGTCGACAAGTCCAAGCTCGCCGCCAGCGCGATCGAGAGCCATGGCATCGGATCCCAGGGCATCAGCACGGTGCTGGTCTATCGCAAGGATAAGTTCCCCAACGGCGGACCGCAGAGCTGGGCCGATTTCTGGGACGTGAAAAAGTTTCCGGGCAACCGGTCGCTGATCAACCAGTCCTATACGAACGTCAATTACGCGCTGCTGGCGGACGGCGTGCCGAAGGACAAGCTCTATCCCCTTGATATGGACCGTGCCTATAAGAAGCTCGACCAGATCAAGCCGCATATCAAGGTCTGGTGGGAACAGGGCGCGCAGTCCCAGTCGCTCATCAAGGACGGCGAAGTCGACATGATGTGCATGTGGAACGCCCGCGCCCAGGATTTGATCGACCAGGGCCAGCCGCTCCAGATCGTCTGGAACGAGGCGCAGTTCCAGAACGTTTTCTGGGAAGTGCCGCGGGGCACGCCGCGCGCCAAACTCGCCTGGCAGTTCATCGAGTTTTCCGCCCAAGGCAAAAACCAGGCGGAATTCGCCAAGCGCATGCCTTATGGACCGTCGAATCCCAAGGCTTTCGATTTCCTGACCAAGGAACAGGCGGACAAACTGCCGACCTCGCCCGAGCATCTGAAGATCGCTTTCAAGCCTGACGCGATCTGGCTCGGCAAGAACCTCGGCCCCATGCGGGAACGCTGGACCCAATGGGTGGCTGGTTAGTCTGACAAGCGCCGCCGGCCTTGTCGCCGGCGGCGTTTTCCACTTGGGTCCAGGCGCTCCCCGAGCGGTGTTATTGGTCGGGCGACCGGTATATCCTGCCGATAAGCTGCAAGGAGCACCGTGGAACTGCGTCATCGCCTCATCATCGATTGCGATCCCGGTCACGACGATGCCGTCGCCTTGATGCTCGCCTTCGCGTCCCCGGAGTTCGACATCCTGGGAATCACCACGACGACGGGAAACGTGAGTGTCGAACTCACTCAGAAAAATGCCCGCATGCTGTGCGAATTCGCGGGCCGATCGGACATAGCGGTCTATGCCGGTTCCGAGCGCCCGCTGAGACGCTTCTCCCATTATGCCAGCGTTCACGGGAAATCGGGTCTCGATGGGTTCCCGAGCTTCGAGCCGAGTCTTCCGGCAGAGCAGAAACCTGCGGTCGATTTCATCATCGATACGCTTTTAGCCGACGAAGATGGCGCGATCACCATCGCTTGCCTGGGACCTCTCACCAATCTTGCGGCCGTTCTGCTGAAAGCACCGGAGGTGGGGGCGAAAATTCGGCAGATCGTTCTGATGGGCGGTGCGCGCAGCACCGGCGGTAATGTGACCCCGGCCGCGACTTTCAACATCCATTTCGACCCCGAGGCGGCGCAGGTGGTTTTCTCGTCCGGCCGCCCGGTGGTTGCGATCAGCCTCGACGCTTGCAGCCGGGTCTTGTGCGGGCGGAAATGGCTAGACGTTTTGAGAGGTTCCGGCCGGCGCATCGCGATGACCATGGCGGATTTGATCGCCCACTACGATGCCGTGCGGGCTCGGAAGTTCGGTTTCACCACGGATGGCGCTTCGGTGAACGATCCCTGCGTGATCGCCTATCTGCTCGATCCGACTCTCTTCCAGGCGCGCCACGTCAACGTGGAGATCGAAGTGCAGTCCGCTTTGACCCTCGGCATGACTGTCGTCGATTTCTGGGGTGTGACGGATAGAAGGCCCAATGCGACCTGGGTTTACGAAGCCGATGGGGATCGCGTCCTGGACGTGCTGACGAGCCGCATAAACCGACTTTGATCGGCGCGGTCGCGCAACGCCTCCCGCTGGCCTGTGACACACCGATAATGTATTCTTTCTCCAAACGGCCGCCCGACGGCCGTGCAGCGACGAGAGGAGGCTCAGCTATGACGAAATTCCTGATTTCCCGCCGGCGGCTCATCAAGGTAGGCGCAGCCTCCACCGTACTGGCCGGCCTTGCCCCGGCGATCATCAGCCGAGAGGTGGCGGCTCAGGAGAAGGTCGTCTATGTGAACACCTGGGGCGGCGGCTTCACCGAGGCCGAGGAAAATGCGTTCTACAAGCCGTTCACCGCGGCGACCGGCATTCCGGTAAAGGCTGTGACGCCGGTTTCCTTCGCCAAACTCAAGGCCCAGGTGCAGACCGGGCAATACGATTGGGACATCACGACCTTCGGTTCCGTCGAACTGGCCCAAGGGATGGCGGAAGGGCTTTACGAGCCCGTCGACACCTCGATCATCAAGGCCGAGAATTTCGGTCCCGGCCAAGTCCTTCCCTATGCGGTGGGCTCCCAGGGCCTCAGCACGCTGCTGTGCTATCGCAAGGACAAGTTCCCCAACGGCGGACCCCAGAGCTGGGCCGATTTCTGGGATGTGAAGAAATTCCCGGGCAATCGCGCGCTCTATAACCAGTCCTATACCATAGTGGCCTATGCGCTGCTCGCGGACGGGGTGCCGAAGGACAAGCTTTATCCGATGGATCTCGACCGCGCCTTCAAGAAGCTCAACGAGATCAAGCCCCATATCAAGGTCTGGTGGACCCAGGGCAACCAGTCGCAGCAGATCATCAAGGACGGCGAGGTCGACATGCTGCCGCTCTGGAACGCCCGGGCGCAGGAACTGGTCGATGCCGGCGCGCCGATCCAGATGGTTTGGAACGAAGCGCAATTCCAGGATGTCTATTGGGAAGTCGCCAAGGGCACGCCCAGGGCCAAGCTCGCCTGGGAATTTATCGCCTTCGCGGCCCAGGGCAAGCCCCAGGCCGAATTCGCCAAGCGCATGCCCTATGGGCCGACCAATCCCAAGGCTTTCGACTTCCTGTCGAAAGCGGAGGCGGACAAGCTGCCGACCGCGCCGGACCATTTGAAGGTCGCCTTCAAACCCGATGCCGAATGGCTGGGCAAGAACCTCGATTCCCTGAAGGAACGCTTCGCCCAGTGGCTCGCGGGATAGGCGCCTGACCCGACTGCGTCATCGCGAGACGGCGTAGCTGTCGCGGCAATCCAGGGGTCTTGCCACTTGGCGAGACTCTGGATTGCGTCGCTTCTTTCGCGATGACGATGTCGTCGGAAGGTGACCGCTACACCGGGTAGATCAGCGCGGTCTGGACGATCAGCGAATCATAGATGCAGTCGCGGCTCTTGAGCTTGAGCTTGCCGTCGACCTTGACGAATTCATCCACGTATTTTCCGGCCTGGAGGATCTTGGTGTTCTGGTCGATCAGGGTTTCCAGCAGCATGTAGTTGGATTCCGACCGGATCACGCCCCCCTCGACGCCCAGCACGCGGGTGTTCGAGATCATATGCCGGTAATAGCGCGGCTCGAACATCGCCGTATGGATCAGCGCGTCGATCCGGTCGAGCAGCATCGCCATGCCTTCGCAATAGACGAGCCCCACCGGAAGCCCGGCGTCGGCATTCTCGCGGGACCGGATGCAGTAGAAGCCGTCCTCGGTAAAATAGGTCGGCCATTCCGTCAGCCGTCCGCAATCCAGCGCATCGGCATAGGCGTAGTTGAAGTCCTCGATCTCGCCCCTGAGTTCCGTCGTTCCCACCGTCAGAGCTCCATCACGCCGCGATAGTGGCGATACATGGACCGGATCGCCGCCTCGGTGATGAGATGCTGGGTCGTGCCTTCCTCGGTGCCACCAAGCGCCAGGGTCCCATGTTCGGGCGTCGAATGGCGAAGGCCGTCCTGCACGAATTTGATCGCCTCGTTGTCCTCGAGACCGAGGAACCCCGACGGACCCATCAGGTTGCCCTGACGGAGCCGATGGCGGGTCATCGCCTCGTCGTCGCCCTCATAACCGAACATGGTCCAGTTCAACTCGAACTCGTTTGGGCCGCGCGGCACGATCTGGCGAGTACCCAGCGTGTTCAACTCCCGCTGCACGATCATATTGGGCCAGATGGTCAGCATGGTCACCGACCAGGGGCTGTCGAATTCCTTCACGAAATCGACGATGCGCGGGTCGCGCAGCCGCATGTCGGAGCGATAGGCCCGCATCTGGCTGGTGTCGGTCTCGTCCACCTGATCGCCCTTGGCCGATCCCATGGAGCCGTGGCGGCCCGTGGGATCGACGGTCATGGTCGATTTCTGCCCCGCTACCATCAGATTGAAAACCACTAGATAGCTGTGCAGCAGGGTCGCGTGATAGGGGTCCTTCAGGTTCTCGTGATACATCTTCCAGTTGCCCGGAATGAGGTTCCGGTAATAGCCCAGGATCTTGAGCTTGCGTCCGTCGAAGGTCGCCTCGAAGTCCTTCAGGACTTCCGCGCCCAGGTATTCCGGGATGGACTCCATGTCGCTCGCATAGGAGGCGAAGATCACGCCGCGATGGGTGGTGACCGAAAGCCGCGTCAGGCCATGCTCCTCCATCTTGAAGTCGCCGGGCATGCCGCCCTTCTTGCCGACGCCGCGACGGAAGGGGACCGCCTTGAGACTGCCGTCGAGCCCATAGGTCCATTGATGATAGGGGCAGACGAATTCGGCATTGGAACCGTTATGGCGGCGGCAGATCTCCGCACCGCGATGGGCGCAGCGGTTCTCGAAGACATGGATCGAGCCGTCCTCGGCCCGGCTGACGATCACCCCGATATCGCCGATATGGGACCGCTTGAAGTCGCCGGCTTTCGGGATCTCGGCTTCGAGACCGACGAAGTTCCAGACATGGCCCTTGAAGATCCGCTCCCGCTCCCGATTGAGGATCTCCTCGCTGGTATAGATCCAATCGGGGATTACTTGCAGGCCCTGCTCGGGCCAGCGGAAGTCGGTATCGTTCCTGAGACGGGGGGCTGCGTCGTCCATGGTTTAATCCTACAAAAAGCAGCGGTTGATCTGGAGGGTATCGGCCTTTGCCGACCCTGTAAATTCAGTAGCCAAGCGCGGCTCCGTCCTTGCGGCTGTCGGACGCACCGGCAAGGACACCGGTTTTCCCGTCGATCATGATGGCCTGCGCTCCGCCCAGCGGTTCCTTTGCCAGCGCTACGGGATGACCCATGGCCGCAAGCGCCTCCCAGGTGCTGGGTGCTACCCCACGCTCCACGTCGACGCCTCCCGATTCCCCGTAGCTCGCCCGGGGAAAATCCAGAGCCGTCTGAAGGTCCATCCCGTAATCGATGAGGCTGGTGGCAATCTGTACCTTGCCTACGGGTTGGTAGAGGCCACCCTTGACGCCCAGCGACAGCCAGGGCTTGCCGTCCTTCTTCAGGATCGCCGGCATGATCGTATGGGCCGGGCGCTTCCGGGGCTGGACATCGTTGGGATGGCCGGGCTCGACGACGAAGCCGGTGCCCCGGTTATGGAACATGATGCCGTAGCGCTCGCTGGCGATGCCGCTGCCGAAGCGGTGGAAGAGCGAATTGACGATGGAGACGATGTTGCGTTCCTCGTCCATCACCGAGACTGTGACCGTATCTGTTCCGAGGAGGGTTGCCGCCGGCGGCAGTTCAGCGATGGGACCGTTGAGCTTGATGCGCTTGGCGAGACTGTCGGCGAGGTCCGCCGAGAGAAGCCTTGCCATCGGTGATGTGTGGAAGCGGGGGTCGCCGAGACAGACGCCACGCACCGCGAAGGCGATCCGGCTGGCTTCGAGGAGCAGGTGGTAGCGTTCCGCCGATCCCGCTTCGAGCGCCTTCAGGTCGAAGCGTTCGAGGATGTTGAGCATAAGGCTTGTGGTGACGCCGAGATCGTTGGGCGGCAGCTCGAAAAGCTCGATCCCGCGATAGCTGGAGGAGATCGGCTCCACATATTCCGAGCGGAAGGCGGTGAAGTCGTCGGCTGCATGCAGCCCACCCACCGCCCTCAGCGACGCGAGCATATCGTCGAGCACCGGGCCGTTATAGAACCCGTCGCGGCCCTTGTCGGCGATGGCCTGGAGCGCCTCGGCCATGGGGCCGGAGTGGAAGATATCGCCAACCTTCGGGGCCTGCCCGCCGGGCAGATAGTGGTGCGTGGCATTGGCGGTGGCTTTTAGCTTCCCTTCTGCGCCGCGCCATTCCTCGGCAACATTAGGTGTGACCGCAAAACCATGCCGGGCCTGGTCGATGGCGGGTTCCAGTACCTGGGCGAGCGGTAGTTTCCCATGATCGGCGATGAGCCGGCACCAGGCATCGACCGCGCCGGGGACCGTCACCGCATGGGGGCTGGTCAGGCCCATCTTCATGTCTTGGTCGAGCATCCAGCGGGAACTCAGCCCCTGGGGCGCCCAGCCCGATCCGTTGATCGCGACGAAGCGCTGCTCCTTCGCCTTCCAGATGATCGCGAAACAATCGCCGCCGATACCCGTCGCCATGGGTTCGACCACGCCCTGGTGCGCGATGGCGGCAACGGCCGCGTCGATGGCATTGCCGCCCCGCCGCAGGGTGTCGATGGCGGCCAAACTCGACAGAGGGTGCGAAGAGGCCGCCATGCCGCGCGTGGCATAGACGATGGATCGGCCGGGAGATTGGAAGTCGCGCATCTGTCTTTAGTCCTGGACCTGACGAAGACCCTCACCCGCCCTTCGGGCACCCTCTCCCAGGCTTGGGAGAGGGTGGGGACCCGTCGCATCTGCGACGGGGAGGGTGAGGGTAATTGTCAGGTCTTATTCCCAAAAAGTGCGGTGAAGATCCCCTTTATCCTCATCCACAGCACGGCCCCGACCATATTACCCGCATCGAGCGCGACCGCCGCCGCGACCGCCGGTCCTCCGCCGAGCCTGGCATTGAGGTTCGCCGCAAACTCCCCGACGATCCGGCGTCCCAAGTCCTGGGCGAGACCCGAGCGCGAGAACTGCGCCAAGGGTCCCTGCAGGTTGTATTCGACGGTCAGCGTGACCTTGGCCTCGCCGTCGCCATGGGGCGTCACCTGATAGCGTGCCTCCGCCTTGGTGCGCGAGCCGGAGCCGCTGTCGCTGCCGGCGCCCCGCACCATGCCGATCAGCGCCTTATCGTCCCGTTCCACCTGGGCGGAACCGGCAAAGCTCGCGGCGATCGGGCCTAGCTTCACCTTCATCCGGCCTTTGACGTGAGCATCGTCGTGCTCGATGAGCTCCGCGCCCGGAAGCGCCGCCGCGATTGTGGGAAAATCCTTCAGCACTTCCCAGACTTCGGCCGGCGTGCGGCGGATGACGAAGTTTTCCTCGAAGCGGGTCCAGCCTTGCCGCGCGGTATCGGACACGGCGGCCGTCACGCTTTGCGTCGCGACCGGAGCGGCGGGCGTGAAAGCCGCGAAGGGTTTCGCCTCGACCGTCGGCTTTGCGGCAACCGGAGCGGTTCTGCTCATCGCCTGGCGCGTGACGATGACGCTGCGCACCGCCTTCACGATCCCCACATAGCCGGTACAGCGGCAGAGGTTGCCGGAAAGCTCGTGGCGAATCCGCTCTTCGTCCGCATCGGGAATGCGCAGCACGATGTCGCGTGAAGCGATCAGCATTCCGGGCGTACAGAAGCCGCATTGCAGCCCATGCTCCTTGGTGAAGGCGTCGCGAAGCTGCGCCATGGCGACATCTTCCTCGAAACCCTCGATGGAACGGACCTCCTGCCCGTCGCAGGCCACCGCGAAGGTGATGCAGGATCGCACCGGCACGCCGTCGAGCAGGACGGTGCAGGCGCCGCAGACCCCATGCTCGCAGCCGAGATGGGTGCCGGTCAGCCGGACCTGTTCGCGGATCGCATCGCCGAGATGGGTGCGAGGCTCGACCTCCAGCGGCGTGCGTTCGCCGTTGATCGTGAGGGTTATCGCGGTCATGGCCCCACCGCTTGGCTGATCGCGCGGGTGACCGCTCCTGCGTGCATTCTCAATCCTACGGCGTCTAGTTCCGGGGCAGCCGCTTTCAGGGCCGCGACGATAGCTTCCTTGGAGGCGGCGGCCATGCCCTTTTCCGCTACCGCCGCAGCGAGAGCCGGGAGCGATTGTGGTGCCCCGTTGAGTGCCCCGATGAAGAGCCTCGCCACGCGCCGAGGCCCGTCGAGCACGATGGCGGCGCTGGCCTCCGGGAATTCACCGGTCTTGCGGCAGAACTTGAAATAGCCGGTGCGGGCGGAGGCGGAAAGCTTCGGGACCTCGACCGCCTCGATGATCTCATCCGCTTTCAGTTCCGTGGTGAAGGTCGCGATCATGAAGCGGTCGGCCGGGATCTTCCGCGAGCCGGCCTTGCCGCTGGCAATCACCGTCGCGTCGATCACGGCGAGGGCCAGCGGCCAGTCCGCCGCCGGATCCGCATGGGCGAGCGAGCCGCCGATGGTGCCGCGATTGCGTACGGACCGATAGGCGATGCCGGCCGCTACTTCGGCCATCATCTCGATGCCGGGCAGGGAGCCACGTCGGTCCTCGATCTGGGCATGGGTGACGGAACCGCCGATCCGCCAGAGGTCTGGCGTCTCCTCGATGCGGCGCAGGCTGTCGAGTTTCGAGACATCCACCAACAGCGAGGGTCTTGCGAGCCGCAGGTTCAACATGGGACCCAGCGACTGGCCGCCGCCGAGGAGCTTCGATCCTTCGGCGCCGAGCGCTGCGGCCGCTTCCGGCAGATCGCGGGGTTTCAGGTATTCGAAAGCCGCGGGCTTCATGCCGCCTTCTCCCCTGGGTTTTTCTGGGCCTGTTCCAGGGCCTCCAGAATCCGGCGTGGCGTCATCGGCGTTTCCGCCATCTCGACCCCGAATTCCTTCAGCGCGTCGTTGACCGCGTTGCAGATCGCGGCGGGTGGCGCGATGCCGCCGCCTTCCCCCATGCCCTTGATGCCGCTGTGGGTATAGGGGGAGGGGGTCTGCATATGGAAGATGCGGAAGTTGGGCAACTCGGTCGGGCCGGGCAGAAGGTAATCCGCGAGGGTCGAGGCCAGCGGCTGCCCGTTGGCGTCATAGGGGCTTTCTTCATAGAGCGCGGTGCCGATGCCCTGGGCCGCGCCGCCGAAGGTCTGTCCGTCCACGATCATGGGATTCACGATGGTCCCGCAGTCCTCGACGATCACATAGTCGAGGATCTCCACATGGCCGAGTTCCGGATCGACGGCCACCACGCAGGCGTGTGTCGCATAGGCAAAGGCCCCGGTGTCCCGTTCGGGCTTATAGGCCATGGTGATCTCAAGGCCGGTGCGGTCCACATTGGGCGGCAGGCGCTCCGGATGCTTGTACCAGGCGTCGGCGATATCCTTGACCGAGATCTTCGATTGCGGACCCACCACGTGGCCGTCCTCGAAGCGGCAGGCGACCACCGCGGCTTGCATGAGATGCGCGCCGATCTCGACGAAGCGGGGCACCAGTTCCTTGCAGGCCGCGACCACCGCCCCGCCCGACATGACAATGCTGCGCGACGCGTAAGTGCCGGTCGAGAAAGGGGTGAGGCCGGTGTCGCCCAGAAGCACCCGCATCTTGGCGATATCGATGCCCATTACTTCATGGGCGAGCTGGGCGAAGGTCGTCTCCATGCCTTGTCCATGGGAATGGACGCCGGCGCGGATTTCGAGACCGCCGTCCGGGGTCACCCGCACGAAGGCCTGGTCATAACCGGGCGTGATCGGCAGGCCCCAGGCGGCGAAGACCGAATTGCCATGGGCCGTCTGTTCGCAATAGCTCGCGAAGCCGACGCCGATCTTGCGGCCGTCGGCCTCGGGTGTCTTCTGCCGTTCACGCCATTTGGCGAAGTCGAGCTTCTCCCGCGCCATTACCAGCGCCTTGCGGTAGTCGCCGCTGTCGTAATGTTTCTTCGCCACATTGTCGTAGGGCATGGCCTCGGCCGGCACGAGGTTATCGTGGCGGACTTCCCAGGGTTCGCGACCCACCTTGCGGGCAATGGCGTCCATCAACAATTCCATGGCGAAACAGACACCGGTGCGCGCCACGCCGCGATAGGGCATGAAGCCCGGCTTGTTGGTGGCGACGCAAACGGTTTTCACCCGATAGCCCTGGAACTCGTAGGGTCCCGGCAGGTTACCGGTGGCTTGGCCGGGTTCGAGGCCGATGGTGAAGGGCCAGTTGGAATGGGCCCCGCCGTCGATCGTCACCTCGGCCTCGAGCGCCAAGAGCCGGCCCTTCTCGTCGGCATAGCCCGTCAGGTCATAATGATGCTGGCGGCAATTGGCGCCCGCCACCAGATGCTCGCGCCGGTCCTCGATATAGCGGAAAGGCCGGCGATGCTTGAGCGCGAGCCAGGCGCAGCAGACATCCTCGGGGAAGAGCTGGCACTTGTAGCCGAAGCCGCCGCCGACATCCGGGGAGATGACCCGGACCTGCCCATGATCGAGGCCCAGCACATCCGCCAGACCGATGCGGATCATGTGCGGGATCTGGGTCGAGGCGTAAAGAATGAGCTGGTCCACCCGCTCGTCCCATTGGGCGAGCGCGGCCTTCCCCTCCATGGGCACCATGACCTGGCGGTTGAGCTGGACCTGTTTTCTGACGACGACGGGCGCGTTGCGCGACTTCTCCTCGAAGCCGTTGTCCAGGTTCAGGGTCAGGAAGACGTTGTCGTCCCAATGCTCGTGGACGCGCACTTCTTTGTTCGCTCGAGCCAGGTGGCTGTCGATGAGTGGCGGCAGCTCTTCGTATTCGACCTCGATCTTCTCCAGCCAGTCCTCGGCCTCGGCGCGGGTCGGCGCATAGGCCATTGCGACCGTCTCACCGACGAAACGCACCTTCTCGAAGGCTAGAGGGTGCTGTTCGGAAATCTTGAAGGTCGGCAGGTTCGAGGGCGCGACGATAGGGCTGACGCCAGCCATTTCCGCCCAGCTGACGATGGGGGCACCTTCGGGCCAGCGGATCGACTTGATGCGGGCGTGGGCGAGGGGACTTCGCAGGAAGGCGACCTCCCGCTGCCCGTCGAGATGCATATCGGAGACGTAATTGCCCCGGCCGTGCAGGAAGCGCGCATCTTCCTTACGCGGGACGCGCGCGCCAATCCCCTGTTCCTTACCCATGGACCGAAAGCCCCCTAGCGTGCGGCGTTAGCCTTGTCGAGGATGTCCTGCGGAGTCGAGGAGACGATCTCCCCATAGTCGCAAGTGAACTTGGCGCCGCCGCCCTCGATAAGCCCGACGAAGCTCGGCTTCATCTCCTCGGCGAGATATTTGCGGATCTTTTTATGAACCTCGATGTCCGACCATTCGCCGATCAGCCAGAAACGGTCGGGATCGTTGGCGTCGCGGCAGAGGACGCCGTCCTTTACCTGGGCCGGGGACTTATGCATGGGATTGTCCGGCCCATAGTCGAAGTCATTGAAGGACTGGATGAATTCCTCACCCTTTCCGGCTTTCACGCGGAAATCGTAGATGTGGAAGAAGTTGCCTTTTTTAGCCAGCGGGACGAGCGACATCCATGCCTCCTGGTTCGGGTTCGGTCTTATTGTGCACAACTCTGCCCCACATGGCCGGGGATGCCAAGGCCGTCGTTCCAGGATGTGAAATCGCTAAATCGCCGCGCTTGCGCCACAGTCGCGGCTCAAGTCCCCGGTAATCGCCTGGAACGGGATGGCCGACGGCTCGGCTCCATGGCATCCTTGACCGGAAGACAGGGGGCAATCATGTCCGAGAACATTGTCGCGACATCCGAGGGTACGCGGGGGCGGACACGTCTGGCGATCGGCCTATTGCAAGGGCTGGCGCTTTATCTCCTGGTCCGGTCTACGGATGGGCCGGTCTGGCCCGCGACGCAACCGATGATCTTCGCGCCGCTTTTCGCGGTGGCGCTCTTCGTTCCCGTGTTCCTGCTGCTCGATCTTGGAGTGCTCAAGGTCTCGCGGTTGGCCCTCTGGGCCTTGGCTGCCAGTGTGTTTGTCGGGGGGCTTGCGGCCTGCGATATCTATCGGGGTGCGGAGCGGCCCTATGGTTTGGAGCCCTCGGTCCTGGGCTATCCCTCGCCGATGGTGCTTGCGGCCATCGCCTTGTCGCTTTTCATCGCCCAATGCCTAGTGATCCCCAGCGAGGCCGAGCGGAAAATCCCGGCCAGCTATTCGCGCTATTTCGACGAAGCCTGGAAATGTGCCGTCCAATTGATCTTCTCGGCGGTCTTCGTCGGGCTTTTCTGGGGGGTGTTGACGCTGGGCACAGAGCTTTTCGAGCTTCTCAAGATCAGGTTCTTTTCGGACCTTATCAAACATCGCTGGTTCGCCCTGCCGATCACCACGCTTGCGCTGGCCGCGGCAATCCATCTGACAGATATCCGGGTCGCCATCGTGCGCGGCATCCGGACCCTGAAGCTCACCCTGCTGTCCTGGCTGTTGCCGCTGATGACGCTCATTGCCGTGGGTTTCGTGGTGGCCTTACCTTTCACCGGCCTCGATCCCTTGTGGCGGACGAGGTTCGCCGTGTGGCTGTTAATCGCCGCCTCGGTGGCGCTCATAGTGCTCGTGAACTCTGCCTATCAGGATGGGCAGGCGGAGCGCGCGCCGCCCCGGCTCCTGCGCTACGCGGGATCGTTCGCGGTTGTTACCTTGCCTGTGCTCGTGGGACTTGCGGGTTATGCCCTCTTCCTTCGAGTGGAACAGCGCGGTTGGACGAGTTCCCGGATCTTCGTCGCCGCGACTATCGGCGTTCTGGTCTGCTATGCCCTGGGCTATGTCTGGGCTCTGGTGATGCGGGGTGAATGGCTGAGACGACTGGAGACTGTAAACATCGCGACCGCCGTGATTGTCCTGGGCCTGATCCTGGCCTTTTTCACGCCGATTGCCGACCCGGCCCGCATCGCGGTGGCCAATCAGGTCGCGCGGCTCGAAGCGGGCAAGGTCCCGGTTGCCCAGTTCGATTTCAAATACCTGCGCTTCGACGGCGCGCGCTATGGCCGGGAGGCGCTTGAGCGCCTGAAGGATCTACAGGTTGGAGAAAATGCCGCAGCGATCCGCCAGCAAGCCGAGACGGCCTTGAAGCTCACCAATCGCTACGGGCCGGGCTTCGCTCCGCCGACCGCGCTGGAACTGGCCGGTAATATCACGGCCCATCCCGAGGGAAGGGCGGTGCCCGAGGCATTTCTCGCCCAGGACTGGAAGTCCACTTACAATGCGCCCGGCTGTCTCCACAATCGAGCGGTGCAATGCGATGCCTTCTTCCTGGATATCGATGGGGATGGGGCCGAGGAGATCATCCTCATCGGCCCCAACAACGTGTCCCCCGCGGTCAATAACGCCGCCGTTTTCAAGCGGGGCGCCGATGGCCTTTGGTCGATGTTCGGCAGCCTGTCAGGGCCGCAAATCTCCTGCCCGGACGTCCGCACGGCGGCGCGGGCCGGCGCGTTAAAGACCGTCCCGCCGGTTATCCTGGATATCGAGATCGGAACCCGCCGGCTGCGCTTCAATCCGCAGCAGAACTACGCCTATCCGCTGAACTGTCCCTGATCAGGACTTCAGTAGGACGTTGTCCTCGCGCTCCAGCACCTTGCGGACGGCGGGGCGCTTCAGGGCGCGGTCCTTCATGGCCTGATAGTTCGTGAGTTCCTTCACCGGCAGCTCGATCCGGGTGCCCCAGCCAAGGAACACCAGGGAATAGGCGTCGGAGCAGGTGTAATCCGAGCCATGGATGAACTGCTTGCCCGCGAGATGGGAATCGATCTCCTGGAGCGCTTTCCAGAAGGAAGCCTTGCCCTGGGTCTTGACGCCATCCTTGCCGGCTTCGTCGGCGGTGAAACGTTCAGGCCGTGCGACGTGGGTGAAGCAGGGGTGGACGGAGTTCGACAGCCAGGCGTTGAAGGAGATGCAGCGCGCCTCGCCCAGGGTGTCCTGGGGCAGGAGCTTCGCGTCGGGATATTTTTTTCCGAGGTAATAGAGGATCGCCGTGTTCTCGGTGATCACCGAGCCGTCCTCGAGCTGCAGCGCCGGGACCTTCATGCGCGGGTTGATCTTCTGATAGGCCTCGCTCAGCTGCTCCTTGTTCGCGAGCAGGATCGGCTTGTGTTCATAGGCAGCGCCGGTTTCCTCAAGCGTGATGTGGGACGCGGTGGAACAGGCGCCGGGGCTGAAATAGAGCGTGAACATGGCGTTTCTCCCTTTCGTTAAGCGATTTTGCGGGGCGGAAAGCAGGATGGCAACCGGCCCCTTCGATCAGCCGGCGACTTTGGCCGGGACCGGGGGGCGGATCCGGTAGCTCGAAGACCCATAGGCCAGGAGCTCGCCCGCTTCGTCATGGACCTCGGTGTGGCAGTAATAGAGCGTCTTGCCTTCGCGCATCAACTTGCTGGTGGAGATGATGCGGCCTTCGCGCGCCTGGCCCACGAAGTTTGAGGTAAGGCTGGCGGTGACGGCGGAGCGGCGCTTGTTGGGATCGCCCACCCAGGCGCCGGCGAGCCAGCCCGTCACGTCCAGGAGCGCCATCAGGACCGCGCCATGGACGATGCCCAGGGGGTTCATGTGATAGGGCTTCAGGTCGCAGGCGAGCTTCGCATGTCCAGTTCCCCATTCCAGACGCTCGAACCCCATGATTTCGCCGAAGCCGGCTTTACGGAAATCGAAGGCAGGATCAGTGTTCGCAAGCGGCAATTCATCGGTCTCCGGAAGTTGCTTTGAGGGTCAGGGACGAGACTTGCGCCCCGCGAGGAAGATGCCGGCGAAGATAAGCGCGGCGCCGGCCAGATGATAGGCCGCGATCTCCTCGTGAAGGAAGAGAAAGGCGAGCATCGTCGTGATCAAGGGATTGAGATGATTGAAAGGTATGGCTCGATTGGTGCCGATCACCTTCACCGCCACGTTCCAGGAAATGAAGGAGAGCACCGAAGGAAAAAGGCCCACATAGAAAAAGGCGGCGATCACCGGAAGCGTCGGCGGAATTTCGCCGAAGGACTTTTCCTCGAAGATGAGGTGGAGCGGCAAGAAGGTCAGGATGCCGACAGCGAACATCAGGGTGACGACCACCAGGGGCGAGAGTTCTGGAGAAACCCGCCGCAGGAGCAGGCTATAGAGCGCCCAGGCGAGGATGCCGAAGAAATAGAGAAGATCGCCCCAATTGAAACTCAATTGGGCGAGGTTCTCGACGCTCCCATGAGCCAGGATCGTCAAGACGCCCACGCTCGACAGCACGATCCCCTGGATCTGTCGCCAGGAGGCCCTTTCCCGAAAATAGAGATAGGCGACCGCTACCGTCGCCATGGGTCCTGCTGAAGTTACCATCGCGCCGTTGATGGCCGTGGACATCGTGGCGCCCACATAAGTCAAGCCGTTCGCCAGGGTTACGGACAAGACGCCCAGGAACAGAAGCAACGGCCATTGCCGGAAAATGATCGCCCGCTTGGCATAAAGCTCTCCCGCCACGAAGGGGAGCACGGCCAGGAAAGCGATGCTCCAGCGCCCCAGGCTGAAGACGAAGGGCGGAACCACGTCGACGATGGCGCGGGCCACCACGATATTCCCCGACCAGGCCGCCATGGCAATCGTCAGGATGACGTAGGCGCCCCCGTCGCTCAGGCCTCTGCGCTGTTTTTCCTCAGCCACCGGTATTCCCGCCATCCCTGCTCTCTTCGTTTTGGGCGCGGGATATTGTCATGAGGAGCCTCGCCGCCCTATAGGCTTCTCGTCCGGGCAGTCATGCCCCGAGGAGGAATTTTGCCGATCTTCAGTTTTCCCGGTGATCCGCGTTGGAATGAAGAGCGAGAGGTGGTCGAGTTCGACGTGGAACTCGGCGAGTATCGCGGTCTGGTGCTGGTCACGCGGCGGACCATCCACGGGGTGCTGCAGATGCGGCCGACACCCGAGCAATGCGTGGAGTTTCTCCATCTTCACCGCACGGAATTCGAACGGGTGGCGGAGGCAAAGCTTCGCGCCCGCGAATTGGGACCGGACGCCAATGTCCATATCGACGGCAGGGATCTCAAGCGCTATGGCGGTCCCGGCTGACTGTCTCACAGCACGGTCGCGCGATTGTGACCATCATGCCCGCCCACGGCGGGCGGCGCCATGCTACCACGCCATATTACTGACGAGTTCCAACCGGGAGATAAGGGCATGCGCGGCACTTTTGCTTTAGTCTGGGCGCTGGTCGCCCTTCTCAGTCTTCCAGCTCTGGCACAGACGACGCCGTCCCGGATCCGGGGCACGGTCGAAAAGCTCGACGGTCAGACCCTGGTGGTGAAGACCCGGGAAGGCTCTTCCGCGACCATCGCGCTCGATGCCAATTTCACCGTCGCGGCAGTGGTGAAGAAGAGTTTCTCCGACATCAAGGCCGGTGATTTCGTGGCCTCGACCTCGGTCAAGGGCACCGACGGCAAGCTGCACGCGCTGGAGCTGCATTTCCTGCCGGAATCGGCGCGTGCCACGGCCGAGGGGCAGACGCCCTGGGACCTGGCGCCCGACAGCCTCATGACCAACGCGGTGGTGACCGGCATCGCGGCGGCGCCCGGATCGCAGTCGATCAAGGTCAACTACAAGGGCACCGACGCCGAGGTCTTCGTGACGCCGGACACGCCAGTGGTAGCTTATGCTCCCTCAGACGCTTCGGCCTTGAAAGCCGGCGCCGCAGTCTTCATTTTCGCGCAGAAGAAGGCGGATGGCAGCCTCTCCGCCGCGCGGGTGACGGTGGAGAAGGACGGCGTCAAGCCGCCGATGTGAGAATGCTGAAGAGGGCGACAGGCAGCGCATGATTCCATGGCGTGATTACAGCGGCCGCCTTTCGCCCCCGAAGCTCATCGTGTTCCTGGCGCTTTTCGCCCCGGCGCTCTGGGCGGCGGCCTCATATCCCCTGGGCATGCTCGGATCGCGGCCGCTGACGGAGGCGATCCATCAGATCGGGCTCTGGACGTTGCGCTTCCTGTTTCTGGCTCTGGCGATCACGCCGCTACGGGACATCCTGCGCTGGCCGAGCCTCGTGCTGGTGCGGCGCATGCTGGGCGTGGCGGCCTTCGCTTACGTCATGATCCATCTCACGCTCTATGCGGCGGACGAGGCTTTCGACCTCCGCAAAGTCGCTTCCGAGATCGCGCTGCGGATCTATCTCACCATCGGCTTCGTGGCGCTCCTGGGACTGGCGGCGCTGGCCGCGACTTCCACGGACGCCATAGTGCGGCGGCTTGGGCGGCGCTGGTCCACGCTCCATCGCATCGCCTATGGGATCGCGGGCCTCGCCTGCATCCACTATTTCATGCAGTCGAAGCTGGAACAATGGGAGCCCACCATCGTCGCCGGGCTTTACCTCTGGCTCATCGGATATCGCCTGCTGGCCTGGGGTTTCGCCAAGCGCGGGCATCTGGCGACCGGCTGGGTTCTGGGATTGGGGATCGCTGCCGGGCTGCTGACGGCGCTGGGCGAGGCCGGGTGGTTCTGGCTTGTGCTTCATGTGGACCCGATGCGGGTCTTGAGCGTCAATTGGACCTTCCAGGCGGGTGTCCGGCCTGCACCCGTGGTGCTGGCGATCGGATTGGGGATCGCCTTGCTGGGAGCCATCCGCTGGTATCGCCAGCCCGCAGGCCGACGGGGCGCGAGGGCCTGATCGCTGCGAGGCGGCGGACGGTCTGGGGTCGTCGATGCGCTCGCATCTGCCTATATTCCAAAGATCGGGCCTGAAGCCTTTCCCGAATGGAGCCGTCGATGTTGAGCCGCTTCTCGATCTTGTTTCTTGCCGCCATCGGCCTCATGGGCTGCGTCGTGGCCCTGCCGGTCAACCCGGAGGCGTCGTTGCCACCGGTGCCGGCGGGCATGGCCCGGGTCTTTTTCTATCGCGATGCGGATTACGCCGAGTCCGGCAAAGTTGCCCAGATCTCCCTCAACA
Source organism: Rhodospirillales bacterium (assembly GCA_947473305.1). Lineage (GTDB taxonomy): Bacteria > Pseudomonadota > Alphaproteobacteria > ATCC43930 > CGMCC-115725 > CANJCB01. Next base: position 27,325 of record CANJCB010000013.1, on the reverse strand, counting down.
ATCAGGAGGTCGGTTTGCTCTGGCGCGGCGAGGTCTTCTATCGCGACATCGCGCCAGGCACCTACCTGATCTCGGTCTCCTCCGATCTCGCCTTCCCCAACCAATTCAAGAATGCCCGGATTGAGGCGGGGCAGATCCGCTATGCCAAGATCGAATCCCTTATGAGCTGGGGCGGCATGACCCGGCGTGGCAATCCCATAGATCTCGCGACCTATGTGGTGGCGCTGATCGATGCGGATCAGGCCCATTACGATATCGGACAGCTCCGGCTGACGGCCGGTAGTTTGGCGAGCGCCTCGACGGCCCGAGCCCCGGCGTCATAGGGTCTTTCCCCGTCCCCCGAAGATTACAAATTTGTAAGGGGATGTCCTTTCCATAAGCTTGCTTATCATAAGCATAGCTAATTGATCCCAACCTCGGGATCGCCCCTGGAAAGGAGGGGGATTATCATGAAGACCGAAGCAAAGACGTCCCGCTGGAACCTCAAGAAGGTCGCGATGGCCCTGGCACTCGGTGTCACGGTTGCCGGCGCCACGGCGGCTCCGGCGATGGCAGCGGATTGGCATCATGATCGAAACGATCATGGCCGCTACGATCACCGCTACCACCAGGCCTACCGGCCCTATGCGTATAACTACGGCTATCGCGCGCCGAGCTACGTCTATACGCCGCCTGCCTATTACGGCTATGGCGCCCCGTCGCTGAACTTCGTGATCCCGCTCCGCTAAACGCGGTCAAGCAGGAGAAAGGCCCCGCGCTCGTTCGCGGGGCCTTTTCTTATGGGGCGGCGATGGCCGCTTCGGCCGTGGCGATATTGGCGACGTGGCTCTCCAGCATCTCCTTGAGATCGGCATGGAGCTTGTCGTCCCTGACCTTGGGCAGCATTTCGCGCAGTTTCTTCACGACCCAGCCCTGGCCACGGTTGAGGAAGCGGATGCGGTCGGGCAGCGGGTTCACCGCCATGGCTTTCTCGTAGAAGGCCCCGACGATACAGGAAGGCGCCGCCTCAAGTTTCTTGATCCAGCGGAGCAGCATGCGGCACCACTTGGCCTCGTCCTTCTGGATCGCCTGGAAAAGCGCCTTCATCGCCGGATCGTCCGTCTCCTGGGCGGTCTTGAGACCGACCCTTGCGCCGGCCCGCTCGGCCTCCAGGAGTTCGATCAGGAAGGGGATCAATTCGTCCCGGCTGGCGTAGCCCATATAGACGTCGCTCGCCTCTCCGGCGTAGCACACCGGCGATGACGGTTCGGGAGGCTTTTCAACCATGGCTCACCCCTCCAGGAACTTGAGCACCTCGCCCCAGAAAAGCGGCGGCGCCGTGTTGATCGCGTTATGCAACTGCCCGGGCAGGATGCAGATCTGGCTGTTCTGAAAGGTCTTGCGCAGAAGGTCGGTGGCGGCCCGGAACCTCTGCGCGCTGTCACCGCCCAGCATCAGAAGCGTCGGTGTCTTCATATCCCTAAAGCGCTCGGGCTCGAATTCGTAAGAGCGAACGGCGGTCAATTCCCGGGGGATCGCATGGGCGGCTTCGAGCCGGGCGGGGAAATTCGGCAGCTTCTGCAATGCTTCCCATTCCGCGGCGGGTGCCCGCAGCACCTGGAGATAGAAGGTTTCCAGCACGCCCTTTCGGTCGCCCGCGGCCAGCAGCTTCTCCATGACCGCAAGCTGCGGCCCCGGCGCTTCCGTTACGCCCGGCATGGTGATCGGCGGTTCGTAGAGGACGAGGCGCCGAATATTCTTCGTCCGGACCGAAGCCTCGATGGAGCAGATCGCGCCATAGGAGTGACCGACCACATCGATGGGGCCATTCTCGGCGGCGGCGGCCCCGTCGATGGCGGCGGTCACATCGGCGAATTCCAGCGTCATGCTGTGCGGCCCCTTGCCGTCGCTGCTCGCGCCGCGCCCGCGCCGGTCCATGACATAGACCGTGTGCCTGGCCTCGAAGGCCTTCATCACGGGCAGCCAGCGGGTGCGGTCGGAACTCGTGCCATGAACCAGGAGAACGGGGGAGCCGCTGCCGCTTTTTTCGAGGCCGATTTCGACCCCGTCGGGCGATTTTACATGCATCAGCATCGGTTCTGCGCCTTCACGTTATGGGAGAGGGATCGTAGGAGCCCTTACGCGCCCCGCGCAACTATCCCTGTGCCGCTACCTCCGCCGCAGCCTCTTCGAGCCAGCTCAGCGCCCGCGTTCCCTCGAACATCGAGATATGGGCGCCGATGGTCAGCAGCACGGCTTGCTTGATGGCATCCTTGCTCACGCCGGCCTTCAAGGCGCGGACCGCATGGATCTTGAAGGGCATCTCGAAACCTTTGACCGTGAAGCCCGTAAGCATGACCAATTCGCGGGCCTCTTTGTCGAGCGGGCCATCGGTTTCCATGGCGTCGCGCATCTCGCGGAAGGCCTTGCCGGTCCCGGGGCTCCATTCCTTCAAGCGGTTTGAAGGGATGTTCACCATATCGATCGCCATGGGTTCGTCTCCTGAAGTTGGCTCGCGGGGCCAACGTCTTGTTGCTTCGCACACCCCATGATAGCCTGCCGGGAATTGTATACGGAGGGTTGTTATGGACGGCGCCGACGATCTCTATCTGGTCGATAATCCGGATTCCACCGAGGAACTTCCGCTGCTCGATATCGGACCCTATCTCCGGGGCGAGCCGGGTGCCAAGAAGCGCATCGCTGCCGAGCTTCGCGAGGTTTCCGAGACGGTGGGCTTCTTCTATCTCGCCGGCCATGGGGTCGAGCAGTCGCTCGTCGATCAGACCTTCGAGGAGGCCCGCCGGCTCCATGCCCTTTCCGCCGAGGCGAAGGCGCGCATCCCGAAGGTCGAGCGCGTGGGCTATCACAGCCTGGAGCAGCTCGCGTCTGATTCTCCCGCTGCGGGAACCCCCACGGCCAGCCTCACCAACACCTATGTCCTGCATCGGGATCTTCCTCCCAATCACTCCCGATTGGTCCCGAATCATCCCTTCTGGGGTCCCAATGTCTGGCCGGAAGACCTGCCCGGCTTCCGCGAGAACGTGCTGCATTATTACAAGACGATCGAGGCGCTCGGTAAAAAGATGATGCCGCTTTGGGCGGCCTCGCTCGACCTGCCGGACGACTATTTCGACAAGGCCTTCGCCGACCCCTATATGTCGATCCGGCTTGCCCATTATCCGCCGCAGAAGGAAGTGGGCAATCGGAAGTATGGCATTTCGCCCCATTCCGATAACAGCACCATGACCATCCTGGCCCAGGCCAACGTGCCCGGCCTCGCCGTCGAGATGCCCTCGGGCCATTGGCGGATCGCGGACATCGTCCCCGGTACCTTCATGGTCAATACCGGCAACACCATGGTGCGCTTCACCAACGGGCGCTATCTCTCGACCAAGCACCGGGTCATCAACAAGGCCAGCGTTGATCGCTATTCGATCCCTGTCTTTTTCGGCCCGCATCCCGATGCGATGATCGAGACGGTCCCGACCTGCCTCGGACCGAATGGCGAGACCGAATTTCCGCCGATCAAATACGAAGACTTGATGCAGTGGTATTTCATCGACCGCGGCTACGATAAGAAGGCCGAAGGGCCGGATACCGAGCAAAGGGGCCGCTGGGTCGAATAAGTACCAACCGAGGAGATGAAGAACATGGCATCAGGATGGTCGAGAAGAGGTTTCTTGGGTTTGGCCGCGGCCGGCACTGTTGCCGGCGCTGCGAGCGGGATCGTCCTTCCGGCGCAGGCGCAATCCGGCAACCTGCTGGAAAGGCTCAAGGCGCAGAAGTCCATCAAGGTCGCGGTCGCGAACCAGCCGCCTTATAGCTCGCTCAATCCCGATGGATCGATCGACGGAGCGGCCCCAGCCATCGTCAAGACGATCCTGAACCGCCTCGGCATCACCAAGATCGAAGCCTCGGCCGTCGCCTATGGCGAGTTGATCCCCGGTCTCCAGGCCGGCCGTTGGGACATGATCGCCGCCTCCATGACGATCACCAAGGCTAGATGCGAGCAGGTGCAGTATTCCGATCCCGTGGTGATCGATGGGGCCTGCATGGGTTACGTCTCCGCCAACCTCGCCAATCCGCCCAAGACCATCAAGGAAGCCGGCGAGCGTGGGCTCAAGGTCGGCGCGCTGACCGGCGGTTATCTCCTTCCGGCCATTCAAGCTGCCGCGAAGGACAAGGGCAACGTCACGCAATACACCGACACCCCATCGCTGCTGGATGGTCTGCAGACGAAGCGCATCGATATCGCTTTGGCTTCTTATTCCGCCATCCGTGACCTGCGTGCCCAGCGTAACAATGCCTATGAGATCGTCTTCCCGGTTCCGGACGATATTCCGCATGGCTCCGGTCCCGCTTTCCGCAAGGCGGACACCGAATTCTTCGACGCCTTCCAGACCGAGCTTCGTAAGATGAAGCAGTCGGGCGAGGCGCAGAAGATCATCACCGGCTTCGGTTTCGAGATCCCGCCCGGCTGGCTTGAGCTTACGGGCCTCAAGGCCTGCGAACTCGCAGGCTGATCGCGCGCGTCGAACAAGAGGGCGGTCCTATGGGGCCGCCCTTTTTTGCTTGCGGCCTCCACCCGGGATTGTTGACAATCCGCGCAATTGGCGCATGCTTTTGAAAAGCGTTACCGGGATGGAGACCAAGATGGACGGCGCGGACGAACTCACCCTGATCCAGCATCCGGATTCCACCGAAGAAATTCCGGTATTGGATATCGCTCCCTACATTGCCGGCGAGCCCGGGGCGCGGGAGCGGATCGGCGCGAAGCTCCGCGAGATCGCGGAGACCATCGGCTTCTTCTACCTCGTTGGCCATGGCATGCAGCAGAGCGTGATCGACGGTGTCTTCGCCCAGTCCAAGCGCTTCAACCAGCTTCCGGTCGAAACGCGCCGCCGTATGCCCCGTCGGACGCGCGGCGGCTACGACGCGGTCGAGGACAAGATCGCCGAGGCCCATCCCGACGATCCGCCGATCAGCCTCAGGTCGAGCTACCATGTCTATCGCGAGCGCGAGCCCGGCCATCCGCTGCTCGACGCCAATCATCCCTATCGCCTGCCCAACGATTGGCCGGATTTCCTGCCCGGTTTCCGCGAGCCTGTGCTTGAATATTTGAACGGGGTCGAACAGGTCGGCCTTTCGATGATGCCGCTCTGGGCGGCGGCGCTCGATCTGCCGGCGGATTATTTCGCGCCTTCGTTCCGCGAGCCCTATCTGGCGATGAGCCTCATCCATTATCCGTCGCAGGAGCCGCAGGAAAACCCCCTCTTCGGCATCAAGCCGCATACCGACAACACGGTCATGACGATCCTTGCCCTGGGCGACGTGCCGGGCCTCGCGGTCCGCATGCCGTCCGGTCATTGGAAGGTGGCGGAACCCATGACCGGGGCCTTCATGGTCAATACGGGGAATTCGCTGACCCGCTGGACCAACGGCCGCTTCCTGTCGACCAAGCATCACGTCATCAACATGACCGGCCAGGAGCGCTATTCGATCCCGCTTTTCTTCGGCGCCGATCTCGATGCGAAGATCGAATGCCTGCCGACCTGCCAGAGCGCGGAAAAGCCGGCGCAGTTTCCGCCGATCACCTATCAGGAATTGCAGGACTGGTATTTCTTCAACAACGGCTACCTGCAAAAATCTGTGGGTCCCGGCTCGAAGTCCGATGGGACCTGGGGCGAGGCGCCGACGAAACGCCAGAATAGCGCGGCGTAACCAGCGCTATACTGCCTTCGGGACGGGCTTCTACCTGAAGAAATCGGGAGAGGTTTCTAACCGTCCAGAAGCTTTCGGACCGCGTCCACAAGCTGGTCCTGATCGATAGGTTTCATGAGCGTCGCCGCCGCTCCGAACTTGGCGGCGATGGACAGAAAATCCTGGTTGCTCACCCGGCCGCTGCCCGAGACGGCAATGATCTTGGCTTTCGGGTTGAGCTTCCGCATCTGTATAATGGTCTCGATGCCCTCCTGCTCCGGCATGATGATGTCGGTGACGACGATGTCCGGATGGAGCTTGGTGAAGAGCGCCAGGCCCGCCCGGCCATTCGCGGCGAGAGCGACTTCATAGCCGACATCGGTCAGGAACTGCTCGAAGCTTCGCCGGACCAGCGGATCGTCGTCGATCACGAGTATCTTTGTGGTCATGACATGGTCTCCCTGCTTGCCGTCATTGTCACCTCCGGGATCGGGAACTCTATATCGAAGCGCGAGCCCGCCCCTACTTCGCTCGTCACCGAGATGGTCCCCTGATGGTCGCTCACGATGCCATGAACCACCGAGAGGCCGAGCCCGGTCCCCTCCCCGACGTCCTTGGTGGTGAAGAAGGGCTCGAAGATGCGTCGGAGCGTCAGATCATCCATGCCTTTGCCGGTATCCGTGACGGTAAGTCGGACCGAGGATCCCGCTTTTGTCAGGATGACGTCGATCGTGCCCATATGGTCGCCGATCGCCTGGGCGGCGTTGGTCGCCAGGTTCAGGATAATCTGATGCATCTGCGCCCGGTCGGCAGAGATCTGTGGAACGGGCTCGATCCGCTCCTGCAGCACGATGGTGCTGGGCAGGCTCGCTCGCAGCAGTTTGAGTGAATCGCGCAGGACCGCGCCCAGGTCGAGGGCGATCTTCTGGGACGGCTCCGCCCGGCTGAAGGCCAGCACCTGCTTGACCAGTTCCTTCGCCCTTTCGCCTCCTTCGAGGATGAGGTCCAGCTGTTCTCGCTGAGGGGACGCCTCTGGAAATTTGTTCCGCATCATCTTGGTGATGCCGATGACCGGAACGAGCGTGTTGTTGAGGTCATGGGCGATCCCGCCGGCCAGCGTGCCCAGCGACTCCAGCTTTTGGGCATGAAGCAGCTGTGACTCCGCTTCGCGCCGTTTCCGTTCGGCATGGCGCAACTCGGTGATGTCGCGCAGGATCGCGATCGCCCGCTCCGGCGTTCCATCCGCCTTGGGCAGCAGCCTGAATTCGCGGAAGATGATGCGCTCGCCGCCACCAGTCGTCCGGTAGCGATACTCGACCGGTGGCGGCGTCTCGCCCCGATGCAGCAGATCGAAGGGGATGGGAGCCTTATCGCGATCCCGTTCATCCACTTGGCGCATGAAGGTTTCGAGATCGGGCTGGCCGCCGGTGGGGTCGAAATCCAGGATACGGAAAGTTTCGCCGGACCAGGTGAGGGCGTCCGTCGCCGCGTCCCATTCGATGCTGCCGGTTTGCGCCACGCTTTGCGCGATCATGAGATGCTCGCGCATGCGGCGGGAAGTCGCCGCCGCGCGGTCGCGCTCTCTCGCACGCTCTTGCAGCAGGTCATGGGCCACGTTCTCGGCATTGGCGATGAGCGCGATCTCCTGGATGGTCGTGCGGACGGGTTCGATGGGTTGCCCGCGACCCAGCGCCAGCGTCGATTTGGCAAGCGCGCGCAACGATCTGCGGATCTGGTTGCCAATCACCAGGGCGATCAGGAGGCCAAGGAACACCGCCACCGGCATGCCGGCGAGGATCGCCTTCAGAAAGTTGAAGATCGTCTGGTCGATTTCCGCCTTGGGCACTCCAACGGCGATGAGCCAGCCCGACAGGCGGGATGGGGAAGACGCCGCATAGGTCGGAACGCCTTCCAGGGTATCGGCGGTAAAGATCGCCTCCCGGTTGCCCGTTAGCCGGCTGCGGAGCGCATCGGGAGCGGGTTGGCCAACAAAGGTCTCGGCCCGGAGGTTGCGGGCGAGGATGACGCCATTGGCGTCGACAATGGTGCCGATCCAGGTGCCTGACCTCTGGACCTCCGTGAAAACCTCGCTGAACTTCGTCACCGATCTCACCATGCCCAAGACGAAGGGCGCCTTGCCGTCCAGGACGACGGGCACATAAACTCCGACGAGAGAGCGGCCCGAGGGCACTCGAAAAACATCGGAGGTCTCAGGTTTCATGCTGGAGGCGACGCGGCGCACTCGCTCGGCATTCACCACCTGGGCCTTGGGAGATCCATAGGCCAATCCGGTATCGAAGAGACGGGTGCCGTCGGGCGCGATCAGCAGGATCGACGCATCGTGGCCCTTGGCCACCTCCGCCGCGTGACGAAAGAAGCTCTCGTGGTCCCTGTTGCGAAGCTCAGGCGCGGAGACCAGCGCGTTCAGGACATCGATTTGGGTTTGGATCTGCCGGTCAATCGCGGCAGCCATGGTTCTTGCGGTGAGCAGGATCTCTTCCTGGTCGTGCTCGCTCTCGCGTTCGGCAAGGCGCAGCACCAGATAGCCGGAGATGACCAGGGCCGGCAGCATACAGAACATCGCGATCAGCACGAGGTGCAACCGCAACGAGTAGGTCCGGCGTGTCGAAGCGGTGGTCATCCCTTGCTTCGCCCCCTTAGGCACTATCCTACGGGGCCAAGTTTTGCTGAAAAGAGTGACTTAAATCTACCCTAATTGCGTGTAGGGAAGGGAAGTCCCATATTTTCCCGCAATGTCTTCCCTTGGTATTCGCTGCGGAAGATCCCGCGCCGCTGGAGTTCGGGCACCACGAGGTTGACGAAATCGTCCACCGGCGTCGGGTAATAGGGCCAGAGGATGGTGAAGCCGTCGGCTCCCTCGCCCCGAACCCATTCCTCCATGAGATCCGCCATGCCCTTGGGCGTGTCGGCAAGCACGAGATGCCCCGAGCCCGAGGCCTGCCGCCGCGCGATCTGGCCGAGGGTCAGGTTCTCCCGGCGGGCGATCTCGGTGAAAAGCTGCTGGCGTCCCTTCGCGTTATTGCTGGCCGGGAGCTCCGGCAGCGGGCCGTCGAGGGGATATTTCCGCAGATCCACGCCGCCCGCGTTCTGCATCAGGACCATGATCGCGATATCGTCCGGGATCAGCGATTCCAGGAGCGCCCGCTTCTCGCGGGCCTCGCTTTCGCTGCGGCCGATGATCGGTGTCAGACCCGGCAGGATCTTGATATGGGCGGGAGCCCGGTCATAGCGGGCCGCGCGCGCCTTGACGTCGCCATAGAAAGCCTGAGCATCGCCAAGTGTATGCTGCGCCGTGAAGACGAGATCCGCCGTGCGCGCGGCGAGATCGCGGCCCGGCTCCGAAGATCCCGCCTGGGCGATCACCGGATAACCCTGCGGCGCACGGGCCACATTGAGCGGCCCTCGCACCTGGAAGTGCTCGCCCCGATGCCGGAGGATGTGGAGTTTCGAATAGTCGAAATAGACGCCGGTCGCTTTGTCCCGGGTGATCGCGTCCTTCTCCCAGCTGTCCCAGAGGCCGGTTACCACCTGATGGAATTCGGCAGCCCGGGCATAGCGCTTGGCATGTTCCAGATGTTCGTCGCGGTTGAAGTTCGCGGCTTCGTTCTCGTTCTGCGAGGTGACGAGGTTCCAGCCCGCACGCCCCCCGCTGATATGATCGAGGGTCGCGAATTTGCGGGCCACCTGATAGGGCTCATTGTAGGTCGTGCTGGCGGTGGCGATGAGGCCGATATGCTTCGTCACGGTCGCCAGCGCCGGAAGGAGCGTCATCGGTTCCAGGCAGGTCGCCCGGATCGAGATCGATCCATAGGTGTCGCCCTTTTCGAGGGCGGCGCTCGCCGGCACCGCCTGGATATCCTGGAAGAAAAGCGCGTCGAAGCATCCCCTCTCCATGGTTTGGGCGAGGCGGACATAATGCTCGAAGCCCATGTCCGATTCCGGAATGGCGTCGGGCATCCGCCAGCCGCCGATATGGGCGCCCGGCGCGAAATACATCCCGGCGAGGTGGATTTGCGGCTTGCCTGTCATGCCGTCACCCGGCGGTCTTTCAGAAAGGCGACGTGACGGCGCCCGCCATCGATGACATGCTCCTGCAACATGACGTCCAGGGTCTTCGGGTTGCGGCTGCGCACGGCGTCTATGACCGCCTGACGACAGACTATTTGCAGGGCGCCTAGACTGACTGGATTGTCCATACGGTTATCGTATCCAATGAGGCTGGATAATTGCAAGTTTCGAGAGGGGCCTTATTTTCTGGGAGAGTTCTGTATCCAATAGCTCCCTCCAGGGACTGGAGTCAGGGGGTGTCGCCGATGATCGCCCGCGAGGCGCGTTCCGCGATTTCCTCCGCGTAGAAAGGCTTCTGGATGACCTTCGCGGCGCCGAATTCCTCGGCCAGCCGGGCAGCCTCGGCATAGCCGGTAATGATCAGGATCGGCAGGCCGGGCCAGTGCCGCCCGGCCTGCCGCATGACCTCGGCACCGGTCATTCCGGGCATGGCATAGTCGACGATCAGCAGGGCGTAGCCCTGATCCTTCGCGATCAGGTCGAGAGCGGCTTCGCCGTTCGAGGCCATGGTCACGGTGAAGCCGCTGACCTCCAGCATATCGGCCACCACGGCCCGGACTTCCGCGTCGTCGTCGACCAGCAGGATTCGTGCGCCGGCCGGAATGGAAACGGCTTTCGGCGCGGGATCGGACGGGAGCGGGGGCAGTGCTGGTCCGGCCGCGAGCGGCAGGAAGACCTGAACCGTTGTTCCCCGACCGGGCTGGCTCAAGAGCTTCACCCCGCCGCCGCTTTGCTGCGCTACCCCCAGCACCTGGGGAAGCCCGAGGCCAGAGCCCTTCCCGACCTCCTTCGTCGTGAAGAAGGGTTCGAAGACTTTATCCAGATGGTCGGCTCCGATGCCGATGCCCGTATCCGTCACCGCCACCATGACATAGTCGCCCGCCGCGGGTTCTTCCGAACGCTGCGGGGGGCCGAGAAGCTTGCGGGCGGTTTCGATCCGGACGATCTCGCTCCCCGACATCGCGTCGCGCGCGTTGATGGCGAGGTTGAGGATGACGAGTTCCATCTGGCCCGCGTCCGCGAGCGCCGGCGCGAGGGGTTGCGCCAGCACGGTCCGAACCTGGACAGAGGCCCCCAGCGTGCTCTGGAGCAGGTTTTCCATCCCCGTCACGACACGGTTGATATCGGTGGGTTGGAGGGCGAGCTTCTGGCGCCGCCCGAAGGCCAGAAGCTGCCGGGTCAGTTGCGCTCCCCGCTCGGTCGAGCGCAGGGCGCCCGCGACGAGCTGGCTCGCCCTCTCGTCTCGCTCGACCCGTCGCCGAAGCAGGCCCAAATTGCCGCCGATCGCGGTCAGCAGATTGTTGAAGTCATGGGCGACGCCACCGGTGAGCTGCCCCACGGCTTCCATCTTCTGGGCCTGGCGCAATGCTGATTCCGCCCGCTCGCGCTCGGCCATCTCCTCGGCGAGATGAGTGTTGGCCTCGGTCAGCGCGCGGGTACGTTCCTCAACGCGGATCTCCAATTCCTCGTTGGCGTGGCGCAGTCTCTCTTCCGCCTCGCGCAAGGCCGTCACGTCGAAGATGATGCCGACGAGCCGCGTGAGGCCGCCGGCCTCGCTTCGCTCCGCTTCGCCCCGCGCCGCGAGCCACCGGATGGAGCCGTCCGGCCAGACCGCTCGAACCTCCACGTCGAAACGCTCCGCTTCGCCTCTCACCACCTTGTGCAGCGCCCTATCCACGATCAACAGATCGTCGGGATGGAGGGTGTCGCGGAAACCCTTCCCGCGCAGGTCGTAGGTGGCGGGATCGCGCCCCACCATGCGGGTCACGCTTTCGGACCCGCGCATCCAGCCATCGCTCGGCCGCCATTCCCAATCGCCCACGCCGCCGCTGTCATGGGCGCGCCGCAGCCTCGCCTCGCTTTCGCGCAGCGCCTGGCCCCGCTCGTAGGTGCGAATTTGCGCGCTGCGGATCAGGCCGCCCGCGATCAGGGCCACGGACGAAATGACGAGATAGAGGACGAGCCGGGTATCGGTCTGCAAGAGCGGCCAAAAGGTGCGCTCGGCGTCATAGGAGAGAACAAAGGCGGTGACGGCGCCCGCGACCATGGCCAGCAGGCCCGGCCCGAAACCCACCGCCAGGGCGGAGAAGAAGGTCGGCAGCAGGAAAATGCCGTAAGGAAAGGTGTCGCTGCCGGACCGTTGGAGAAGCAAACGGACGAGCGTCGCCAGCGCCACCAGGATAAGAGCGATGACGTAGCCGCGAACCCGGCTTGCCCGGCTCGCTTCGATCAGATCGTCAAGCCCCAGAACGGCCCCCCAAGCTGCTGTAAATGCAACGGGGGGAAACTACGCCGAAAGGCCGCCGGGCTCAACCGATGGTGGGCTTTTTCAGCCGTCTGCGCGCAAGTCTCCGGCGCGGCCTCTCACCGGGCTGAAGCGGCCCACCAGAAAGTGCGCACCGCCGGGATAGGTCAGCGTCACCTGGGTGACGATCTTGCCCGCGTACCAGGTCCGCCGCTCGACCACGAGACAGGCCGTGCCCGGAGCGATGGCCAGGAGCTTCGCCGCCGGGGCCTTGGCGTTGACCGCGTGGATCTGATGCTCGGCCTCGTTCCAGGGGATGCGGCCGAGGAGCCAGCTTCCGGGCGGGGTTTCCGCAAAGCTTTCAAGCCGCGCATCGGGAACGGTCGCGATATTGATGAGCCGGTTTTCCAGCACATGGGGCCGCTCGGCCGAGAAATGAAGCGCCGTTACCGCCAGGAGCCAGTCGCCGGTTTCGATCCCGAGCCGCTCGGCTTCCCCGAGACCCGCCCGCTTCAGCTTGCGCCCGACGAGCTCGTAGCGGTAGGGGGCACCGCTCTTGCCGATCTCGGTCGGGATGTCGTGAAGCTCCAGTACCGTTTCTTCGGCGGCGGGGGCCGCGACGAAGCTCCCGGACCGTCGCCGCCGCAGGACGAGTCCCGAGGCCGCGAGCAGGCTCAGCGCCTTGTTGACGGTCATGCGCGAGCAGCTGTATTGCCCCATCAGCTCGTGTTCCGAGGGCACCCGGTGCCCCGGCCGCCAGTCGCCCGAGAGGATCGCGCGCTCCAGATCCTGCTTGATCGTCTGATAGAGCGGCAGCGTCGCGGTCGCCCGCATCAAGTGTCTTTCGCAAAGGCGAGGCAGGCGTCGATCACCTGCTTCAGGCTTTCGCGCATGGGAGCGACCCGGGCATCGCTATAGGGCGTGGGCCAGGTGCCGGGCAGGGACGGCTCGGCCGGCTCGTCCATATAGCCGCGACAGCTCAATTCCATCTGCACCGCATGGACGCCGAGATCGGGATTGCCATAGCTGCGCGTGATCCAGCCCCCCTTGAACCGCCCGTTGAGGATCGAGCTGAAGGGGCTGGTGGCGCAGGTCTCCGCGACCTTGGCCGCGAGCGCCGGATCGCAGCTCTTGCCGCTGTTGGTCCCGATGTTGAAGACCGGCAATTCGCCCTCGAAGAGATGCGGGATCACCGAGCGGATCGAGTGGCAATCGTAAAGCACGACCTTGCCATGCTTCTTGCGCAGCCGGTCGATCTGGGTGGCCAGCGCCGCGTGATAGGGCATGAAATAGCGCTCGCGCCGCTCCGCGATCTCAGGCTCGGTAATCTCCTCGCCTCGGCGATAGAGGGGCGTCCCGTCGAAGGTCGTCGCGGGGCAGAGCCCGGTTTCCTGCTGGCCGGGATAGAGCAGCCCGCCCAAAGGATCGCGGTTGACGTCGATCACCGAGCGGGAAATCGCCGTATGAACGACGGTCGCGCCGAGCGATTGGCCGAAGTCGTAGAGCTTGTCCACCCACCAGTCCGCGTCCCGCCGGGCGAGCGCGGGAGAAACGAAGCGGGTCATGAGGTCTGGGGGGATTGAAGTCCCGGTATGTGGCTGGCTCAGGATGAGCGGCGCATCGCCCTCGATGACCGTGAGCCAGGGAGCGGCGCTCACGAGGCCACCCCCGGGAGTTCCTTGGTGGTGACGGCGGCGACTTTGCCGGAGCGCACCAGCGAGGCGGCGAAGGCAATATCCGGGGCGAAGAAGCGGTCGTCTTCCAGATGCGGCACGTCGGCGCGCAAAAGCGCCCGCACCCGCTCCAGGGCTTCGCTCGACCGCTTCGGTGCATGGAAGTCGCAGCCCTGCGCCGCGGCTAGGAATTCGATGGCGACGATATTGCCGGTGTTGTCGCTCATTGCCAGAAGACGCCGGGCGCCATGGGTCGCCATCGAGACATGATCCTCCTGATTGGCCGAGGTCGGGATCGAATCGACGCTCGCGGGATAGGCGCGCTGCTTGTTCTCCGACACCAGCGCCGCCGCCGTCACCTGGGGGATCATGAAGCCCGAATTGAGGCCGGGCTTCGGGGTCAGGAAGGCGGGCAGGCCGGAGATGCTGTGATCCACCAGCATAGCAATGCGCCTCTCGGCAAGCGAGCCGATCTCACAGAGCGCCAGGGCGATCATATCCGCCGCGAAGGCGACGGGCTCCGCATGGAAATTGCCGCCGGAGATGACCTCGCCCGTATCGGCGAAGACGAGCGGATTGTCCGAGACGCCGTTCGCTTCGGTGCCGAGCGTGTCGCCCGCCTGGCGGAGAATGTCGAGGCAGGCCCCCATGACCTGCGGCTGGCAGCGCAGGCAATAGGGGTCCTGGACCCGGTCGTCGCCCAGGAGATGGGAGGCGCGGATCTCGCTTCCCGCCATGAGGTCACGCAGCGCATCCGCCACGGCGATCTGGCCCTTGTGGCCGCGCAAGGTCTGGATGCGGTGGAGGAAGGGCCCATCCGAACCCCTTGCGGCGTCGGTCGCCAGCGCGCCGGTCACCAGGGCTGCCTGGAAAACCCGTTCCGTCTCGAAAAGTCCCGCCAAGGCCAGGGCTGTGGAAACCTGCGTTCCGTTGAGGAGCGCCAGTCCTTCCTTGGGGCCAAGCGTCAGCGGTTCGATATTCGCTCGCTTGAGGGTCGCTGCCGCCCCGTCGAGGAAGCCTTTGTCGCTCATATCCCCATGCCCCATCAGGGCAGCGGCCATATGGGCGAGCGGCGCCAGATCGCCCGAGGCGCCGACCGAACCCTGGGAGGGCATGATCGGGAGGATGCCGGCGCTGAGGCAATCGACGATATACTCGATGGTGGCCCATTGGACGCCCGATGCGCCCTTGGCGAGGCTCGCGGCCTTCAGCGCCATGATCAGGCGGACGATGCCGTCGGCCAGCGGTTCGCCCACGCCGGCTGCATGGGACAGGACGATATTCCGCTGCAACGCCGCGAGATCGGCGGCCTCGATCTTCACCGAGGCGAGGCGTCCGAAGCCCGTGTTGATGCCATAGACCGGATCGCCCTTGGCGACGATTGCGGCCACCGTCGCCGCCGCAGCTTCCACGCGAGGACGGCAGGTGGGATCGAGGGATACGCCTTCGCCGAAATAGATCGCTCGCCAGTCCTTGAGGCCGTGCCAATCCGCCCCGAGCTTGATGGTCATGTCAGGCTCCTCGCCGAACGCGTTTGTAGAGAGGGTTGAATCCCAGGCGATAGACGAGTTCCGCCGGGCGTTCCACGTCCCAGATCGCGAGGTCGCACCATTTGCCGGTTTCCAGCGTTCCGATGCTGTCGAGCCGGCCAAGCGCGCGGGCGGCCTCCCGCGTCACGCCGGCGATGATCTCTTCGATGGTCAGCCGGAACTCGATCGCCGCCATGTTCATGGCCGTGAGGATCGAGCTCAGGGGCGAGGTGCCGGGGTTGCAATCGGTCGCCACGGCGATGGGCACTTTGTGGCGGCGCAGGGTTTCGACCGGCGGCGCATGCGTTTCGCGCAGGGTGTAATAGGCGCCGGGCAGAAGCACCGCGACGGTTCCCGATGCGGCAAGAGCGGCAACACCCGCCTCGTCGGTATATTCGAGATGGTCGACGGAAAGCGCCTGGTAGTCGGCGGCGAGCGCCGCGCCGCCCAGGTTGGAAAGCTGGTCGGCGTGAAGTTTCACGGGGAGCCCCAGGGCCTTGGCCGCGTCGAAGACGCGCCGCGTCTGTTCCGGCGAGAAGGCTATCCCCTCGCAGAAGGCGTCCACCGCATCCGCCAGATGTTCGGCCGCGATGGCGGGGAGCATGTTGTCTGTGACCAGGGCGATGTAGCGGTCCTTGTCGCCCCCGGCTTCGGGAGGAAGTGCATGAGCGCCGAGGAAGGTCGTCGCCACCGAAATCGGCCGGGCGATTTCCAGCCGTCGCGCTACCCGCAGCAGCCGCGCCTCTGTCGGAAGATCGAGGCCATAGCCTGATTTCACCTCGATGGTGGTGACGCCCTCCGCGGTCAGCCGGTCGAGGCGGCCGAGCGCGCTCTTCAGGAGCGTTTCCTCATCGGCTTCCCGGGTCGCCTTGACGGTGGAGACGATGCCGCCGCCCGCTCGCGCGACCTCTTCGTAGCTGGCGCCGGCCAGGCGCATCTCGAATTCCATCGCGCGGTCGCCCGCGAAGACGAGATGGGTATGGCAATCGACCAACCCCGGCGTGATCCAGCGGCCGGCGCAATCGACGCGCTGCTCGGCTGTCCAACCGCTAGGCAGGTCGCTTTCCGGGCCGGCGAAGGCGATCTTCCCGTTCTTCGCTGCCACCGCGCCCCGCTCCACGATCCCAAGTCCCGGGAGGGAGGGGGAGAGCGTCGCGAGCCGGGCGCCGGTCCAGATTCTGTCGAAACGCATCCTATCCCTCTTTGGTTTTTCCTGGCAGCCTCGATGCTTGACTCGATCTCTTCACTGAGCACTAATTGTCTATACTTAATGACCCGATGGGAAGCCCTTTCATGAGCTTAAGCAGATCCGCGCAGAACACCCGTCAGATCCGTGCACCTCGGGGGACTGAGCTTTCCTGCGGAAGCTGGCTCACCGAAGCGCCGATGCGGATGCTCATGAACAACCTCGACGCGGAGGTGGCCGAGAACCCGGACGAACTCGTCGTCTATGGCGGGCAGGGACGGGCGGCGCGGAACTGGGAATGCTACGACCAGATCGTCGCGAGCCTCAAGACCCTGGGGGAAGAGGAGACGCTGCTGGTCCAATCCGGCAAGCCGGTGGGCGTTTTCCGCACGCACAAGGACGCGCCGCGGGTCCTGATCGCCAATTCCAACCTGGTGCCCCATTGGGCGACCTGGGAGCATTTCAACAAGCTCGATCGCGACGGGCTCATGATGTACGGCCAGATGACGGCCGGCTCCTGGATCTATATCGGCAGCCAGGGCATCGTCCAGGGCACCTATGAGACTTTCTGCGAGGCGGGCCGGCAGCATTACGGTGGCGATCTCAAGGGCCGCTGGATCCTGACGGGGGGCCTGGGCGGAATGGGGGGCGCGCAGCCGCTCGCCGCGACCATGGCGGGGGCCTCCATGCTGGCCGTCGAATGCCAGCCGAGCCGGATCGAGATGCGGCTCAGGACGGGCTATCTCGACCGGCAGGCGAACTCGCTCGACGAGGCCTTGAAGATCCTCGACGAGGCCGGGAAGAAGCGGGAAGCGGTGTCGGTCGGCCTCCTCGGCAATGCGGCGGATGTCTTCCCGGAAATTCTGAAACGCGGCGTCCGGCCCGACGCGGTGACCGATCAGACCAGCGCCCACGATCCGCTGAACGGCTATCTGCCCCAGGGCTGGACGCTGGAGCAGTGGCAGGAGCGAAAGGCCAGCGATCCCGAGGGGACGGTCAAGGCGGCGAAGGACTCGATGGCGGTGCAGATCCGCGCCATGCTGGGCTTCCACCGTCTGGGCGTGCCGACCTTCGACTATGGCAACAACATCCGCCAGATGGCCCATGATGTCGGCGTCACCGACGCCTTCGATTTCCCCGGTTTCGTGCCCGCCTATATCCGCCCGCTCTTCTGCCGGGGCGTGGGACCTTTCCGCTGGGCGGCGCTCTCGGGCGATCCGGAGGATATCTACCGCACCGACCAGAAGGTGAAGGAACTGATCCCCGACGATCCTCATCTTCACACCTGGCTCGACATGGCGCGCGAGCGCATCAAGTTCCAGGGCCTGCCGGCGCGGATCTGCTGGCTCGGTTTGGGGCAGCGCGACAAGATCGGCCTCGCCTTCAACGAGATGGTGGCCAAGGGCGAGTTGAAGGCTCCGGTGGTGATCGGCCGCGATCATCTCGATTCAGGTTCCGTCGCCAGCCCCAATCGCGAGACCGAGGCCATGCGCGACGGCTCCGATGCCGTGTCCGACTGGCCCTTGCTCAACGCCCTCCTCAATACGGCTTCGGGGGCGACCTGGGTCAGTCTCCATCACGGCGGCGGCGTGGGGATCGGTTTCTCGCAGCATGCCGGCATGGTGATCGTCTGCGACGGAACCGAGGACGCCGGGCGGCGGCTCAAACGGGTGCTCTGGAACGATCCCGCCACGGGTGTCATGCGCCATGCGGATGCTGGCTACGAGGACGCTATCGCCTGTGCCAAGGAGCATGAGCTGAACCTGCCGATGATCGGGCGCTGAACCATGGCGCCGCGCCACCTCAAGACCGCGGATTATCGCGCCATGCGCTGGGCGAACGGCCTGGGCGTGACCACGGAACTCGCCCGCGTGCCCCAGGAAGGCGAGCGTTATCGCTGGCGCATCTCCATCGCCACGGTGGATAGCGATGGCCCCTTTTCGGCCTTTCCGGGCTATGACCGGGTCATCACCATGCTGAAGGGCGACGGCATGGAGTTGAGCTTTGGTGAGCATCATGCCCCGGTGAGGATCGCGCGGCCGTTGGAGCCTTTTTCCTTTTCAGGCGACTGGAAGACCGACTGCCGCCTCCTCGGTGGCGTCGTTACCGATTTCAATGTGATCTCCGACCGCTCCGCCGGACGGTCCGATGTGACCATTCTTCGGTCGGCGGGGATTGCCCGTTATTGCCCGCTGCGGGGGGGCGCCCAACTTCTCTATGTCGCGGAAGGCACGATTATCTGCAGGATCGATGACCGGGAAATGGTTGTCGCGAGCGGTGAGTCTCTGCTTCGCCACCGGGGCGACGCCGAACTTTCGGCGGAAGTCGGGCCGGGCGGCGGTGGCGTGGTGGTCGATCTGGAGCTTCCTGCGACGTGAGCGGCCTTAGCGCCGACCTTGCCCTGTTGCCCGGCGGATGGACCAGGAACGCTTCCTTCGATGTCGATGGGCGCGGTCTCATCGCCTCCGTCGCAGAAGGCAAGACGGGCGGAACGGGCATCGTCCTGCCCGGCATGCCCAACCTTCACTCCCACAGTTTCCAGCGCGCCATGGCGGGGCTGGTCGAAACGGCGGGGCCGGGGAAGGACAGCTTCTGGACCTGGCGCGAACTCATGTATCGCTTCGTCCAACTTTTCGGTCCCGAGGACATCGAAGCCATCGCGTCCCAGGCTTTCGCCGAAATGCTCTGCGCCGGTTACACCTCGGTCGCGGAGTTTCACTATCTCCATCACGCCCCGGACGGGCGGCCCTATGCGGCGAGGACCGAGCTTTCGGACCGCATCGTCGCGGCGGCGCGGCGAACCGGGATCCGGCTGACGCTGCTGCCGGTCTTCTATGCGGCAGGCGGCTTCGGCGGTGCGCTTCCGAGCGAGCGGCAGCGCCGGTTCCTGAACGATGCGGAAAGCTTCCTGCGTCTTGTCGAGGATTTGCGGGCAGCCTATGACGAAGATCCGATGATCCGCATTGGCATCGCCCCTCATTCCTTGCGCGCGGCCCCGCCCGATGCCCTGGCCGAGGTCATTCGCGAGGCCCGGCGGATCGATGGGGAGATGCCGATCCACATCCATATCGCCGAGCAGCGCAAGGAGGTCGAGGATTGTGTCGCCTGGTCGGGAGCCCGACCGGTCGATTGGCTCTTCGATCATCATGAGGTCGACCGGCATTGGTGTCTCGTTCATGCGACGCATATGACCGCCGGTGAAACCCGTCGCTTCGCCCGAAGCGGAGCGGTCGCGGGGCTATGCCCGACCACGGAAGCCAATCTCGGCGACGGTCTTTTCCGCGCTCCGGCTTTTCTGCGGCAGGGTGGGGTCTTTGGCGTCGGCTCCGACAGCAATGTCACCATCGACCCGGCTGAGGAACTGCGCCTTCTGGAATACGGTCAGCGGCTTTTGCTGCGGCGGCGCAATGTGCTGGCCGAAGGGGAGGGAAGTTCCACCGGAGCGGCGCTGTATAAGGCTACACTGGCCGGTGGGGCGGCAGCGCTCGGCCACCCCATCGGCGCGCTCTTGCCAGGCCATTTCGCGGATTTCGTCACTCTCGACGACGAAGCGCCGACGCTCACCGGTGCCTCGGGCGATGCGGTACTCGACGGCTGGATTTTCTCCGGCGGAAAATCGCTCGTCAGAAGCGTGTCGGTGGGCGGCCGCGAGGTCGTTCAGGACGGCCGCCATATCGAAGGTGAGAGCATTGCCGCCCGTTATCGCCAAACTCTGAAAAAAGCGCTGGCGGCTCGCTGACTGAAGTTTCCCCCGTTCACGCTGACTGTGCCAATTGTTAAACTCGGTTCCACGATTGGCACAGTGGCAAGAATCCAAAATGGGGGAATGAGCATGTCAAAGCGTTATCCGGAAATCCCGCACGACCAATTCACTGCGGACCAGCGCCGCGTTTACGATGCGATCACCGCCCGTCGTCCGCGTGGCGTGCGTGGGCCTTTCGTCCAGCTCATGTATACGCCGGAGCTCAACAGCCTCCTCCAGCTGATGACGGCGGAACTGCGCTACAAGACCGCCATCCCGGAGCCGGAACGGCTGACGGCGATCCTCTCGATCGCCCGCTATTGGGACGCCCAAGTCGAATTCTTCGTCCATATGCCGTTGGCGCGAGAGCAGGGCTTCAGCGAGGAATTGATCAAGCAGTTCGCTAAGGGGCAACATCCCACCGGCCTCAGCGAAGGTCAGGAGATGGTCTACGACTTCGTGCAGCAGGTGTTGGTCAAGGGCCGCGTGAGCGACGCGACCTTCGATAAGGTGGCCGGTCGCTTCGGCAAGGTGATGGCGCTGGAGCTGACGATGCTCATCGGGACCTTCACGATCCTCGCCCATGTGCTGAACGTGACCGAAACCCCGTTCCCGGAAGGGGAGACCCCGCCGCTCGATCCGCCGACAACCCGCTAACGCGCAAGAGCCGGTGGCCCGATCCAGAGGACCGGGCCGCCGCCCGATGGCTCCTAGCCCGACATCCACTCCGTGAAACGCTCGGCGATCTTCGACAGCCGCGGCGCCAGCCAGGCGGCGTCCTGCTTGAAAGAAACCGCTTCGTGTTCGGGACTGCTGGGGGACAAGGCCAAGGACGCGGGAGACATGTATTGGGCCGCGTCGGGATTGGAGGGGCCGAGGTCTTGAGCCTCGCAAAACGCCGCATGAGGCTTGGGCTCGCAGAGGAATTCCATCCATTTGATGGCGGCTTCCTTGCGCGGCGTGCCCTTGGCCAGGAACCAGACGCCCGTGTCGTTCTGACTGCCGTTCCAGGAAACCCCAACCGGCGCACCGGCCTTGGTCAGGTTCGCGAGGCGTGAACTCCAGATCGACATCATGTCGACCTCGCCATCCCTGAAGATCTGCTCGCTCTGGGCGCTCTGGGTCCACCAGACCTTGATATGCGGCTTGATCTGGTCGAGCTTCTTGAAGGCTCGGTCGAGGTCGAAGGGGAAAAGCTGGTCGCGGGGAACCCCGTCGGCGAGCAGCGCGAAGGCGATGGCGGTCTGCGCCGTCGTCGGGTTGAGCGCGCGGGTGCCGGGGAATTTCTTCACGTCCCAGAAGTCCGCCCAGGTTTGCGGCCCGCCGTTCGGAAACTTGTTCTTGTTGTAGAGGATCACGGTGCCGAGCACCGAGGACTTGACGCCTTCGTCCGCGAGACAGGCCGGGTTTACCTTGCTCTTGTCGAAGAGCTTCCAATCCATCGGCTCGACGAGGCCTTCCTCCTTGGATCGGTAATATTCCATAGACGTGAAGCTCGTGACGTCGAACTCGTAGGTCTTGGCCTGAACCTGCGCCTTGAGCTTGGCGAAGGAAACCGGCTCCGTGGTCTTGATCTGGATCCCGGTCTTCTCGGTGAAGGGCGCGAACATGGTGGTGCGCTGCGCCGCCGTCCAGCCGCCACCCCAGGTATTGACGTAAAGGACCTTTTCGTCGGCCGCGAGCGAGCGGCGCGAAATGATCGCGGGCGCGGCGAGAATGACGCCCGAGGCCGCCGCCGTCTTGATCAGCGTGCGACGTGAAACACCGATGAGCCTATCTGTCCCCATTGTTACATCCTCCGAGAAAGTCCGAGCCATTGCCTGGCCGTCGATTGATTGTCGTAATGTCAGCTATATTCCGATCCCGGGCAAGCTCAGGGTTGCGGGGCGGCGAGGTCGAGACCGTAGCGGTTCATCAGCTCGACCATCTTTGCCGGATTGGGGCCGCCCGGAGCGCCCGCGGCTTCGGCGATGTCGCGAAAATACTGAGCGCCGATATCCGGTGTCAGGACGATGAGAGCCCGCGCGGGACGCTCGTGCGGGTTGCCGAAGGCATGGACCGACCCGCGCGGCGTATACATGCGCTCGCCGGGCTCAAGGTCGCGTGTTTCTCCATCCACCGTGTAGCGAAAACTCCCTCGAGGACATAGACGATCTCCTCGTTGCCGCGATGGCTATGGGCAGGGGGGACCCGCGCGCCCGGCCCTACCGTCAACTCGAACATCCCC
Source organism: Rhodospirillales bacterium (assembly GCA_947473305.1). GTDB lineage: Bacteria > Pseudomonadota > Alphaproteobacteria > ATCC43930 > CGMCC-115725 > CANJCB01. The sequence goes on along the minus strand of CANJCB010000013.1, from coordinate 4,955 downwards.
ATTCCGGCGCCGGTCAGGGTGCCATCGATCAGATAGCGGATTTCAAGTTGGCCGATCTTGATGACCGGCTGTTCCGACGGTTGCATGGCCCTGCTCCCCTGGCGAAGAAATGCCTGCTGAATTTAGCGGATTGCCTGGCAGGGGCATAGCCTCCAGCAGGCGATAACACACAATGTTCGGTTAATCCTGCCGATGTAAGGTTATCCGGCGTTAGGAATTTTTTAACTATAATTGACCGGCGGCGTGGGCTTGCCTGGTGCCACAACCTGGCACGGTCGTAAGCGCGGAGCACTTTGCAATGATTGCGTCCGAAGAACTTCGAAAAAGAGCCGTGGCGCTCAAGGCTCAGGCAGCGACGGCTCCCACGCCGAATATAGCACGCCACCTGGAAGCCGCTGCCGCGATCTACGAGCAATTGGCCGAGGAGCAGGACGCTTCCTTCAGAAAGGGGCAGCGGTCGTCATGACCGGTGCCGGCATGTCGTCCGCGAGAAGCTGGCGCCGTGGCGTCACCTCGTCACGGCTGTCAGCCCGGCTCCAATCTTCGCCCACTCTCGGAGAAGGGTTCTAACGCACCGAAAAGTGCGTCGGCTGCTTCGGCGTCTCGCCGTATATCCCGATCCCCAGCACGATATCGACCGTCCTGCCGTCGCGGGCGAGCGGCAGGACCAGACGTTGCAGCCAGCGGAATTCCTTATCTTTGTGAAGGGTCGGCCATCCCTCTCGGAAGGCGATGGTTCCGGTCCGGACCACTTCTTCGTGCTGCCGGCCCGTGGTGGTTTCGGCGAAATCGGCATGGATCTCGTCGAGGTATTGTCCGTTGAAGTCGGCTCCCATCGCCTTCACGAGCTCGGTGCCGGAGAGGCGGTAACGAAAGCGCAGCGGATCGCGGTAGACGTCGAGCAGCCAGAGATAGGGCAGGAGAGCCGGTATATCGCCGGGTCGAAATGCTGCCGCCCCGGCAGTACGTCGGGGGCGGGTCTGATGGCATTCCAATAGGCATAAAGCCTGTGAAGGCGGCCGTCGGCATCCGGCGGCAGGGAGCCGATAAGCGCTCGCTCCACTCGATCGATCATGCCGGCGCTCCCGTCTCGCCAAAGGACTCCGCGATCACGAAGCCAGGTTTTCGCGCAAGGTCCGTCCCTCGTATTTGGTGCGGAAGCGTCCGCGTCGCCGCAATTCGGGCACCAGGAAATCGACCACGTCGAGCAAGTCGCGCTGGGCGGAATAGGCCGAGCCCAGCATATAGCCGCCGCATTCGCCCATGGCGACGAATTCCTCCTCCATGAAATCCGCGACTTCCGCGGGCGTGCCCGCGACGGTGCGCTGGTAGCCTGTCACCTGCCGCCGCGCGCGCTCGAAGAAATCCCGGCGCGAGATCTTGCCCGTCGGTCCAAGCTCTGCCGCGAGCCGCGAGATCACACCCACGGGCGATGCCTGGCTCGCGACGATCTCGGCATTGATCTCGGCCGGGCAGAACGTGTCCGGCAGCTTGGAGAAATCGTAGCCCGCCGTATGGGAGAGCAGGGGACCGATCGCCTCGTCGGGGATCAAGGTCAGGATGCGCTCCTTCTTGGCCTTGGCCTCCTCGGAGGTCTCGCCGACCACGACCGAGGAATAGAGCAGGATGCCGATTTCCGAGGGATCGCGCCCGTGTTCCGTCATGGCCGCGCTGAGCCCCTCGCGGTATTTGACCCTTTCGGCCCGGCTCACCGCATCGACGAAGACGAGATCGGCAAAACTCGCCGCGGCCGAGATCCCGCGCTCCGAGCCGCCGGCATTGATCAGCACCGGGTGGCGCTGCGGCGAGGGCACGGCGCTCAAAGGTCCGGCGACCTTGAAGAATTTGCCCTTGTGATCGAGCCGATGGACCTTCTTCGGGTCGCAGACCACGCCTGTCGCCCGGTCCCAGAGGAAACCGTCGGGCTCGATGCTGTCCCAGAGCCGCTTGCAGACGTGGATGAATTCCTCCATCAGCTCGTAGCGGTCGTTATGGTTCATCAATTCTTCGAAGCCGTAGTTGGCGGCGTCGGCCCGCCGCGTCGAGGCCACCACGTTGAAGGCGATCCGGCCATTGGTGATATGGTCGAGCGAGTTCAGCAGCCGCGCCACATAGAAGGGCGGCATGAAGGTCGAGGCATAGGTGATCCCGAAGCCCACATGCTGCGTCACCCGCGCCAGCGCGCCGATATAGGGCGTCATGTCCTGGCGCGGCCACATCAGCCCCCAGCGCGCGCCCTCGTCGTGGGAGCTCTCCCAGGTCGAGGGGATGCCGCTGCCATCGCCGAAGAAGACCATGTCGAGCCCGCCCCGCTCCGCCGTGCGGGCGAGGTCCTCGAACATGCCGATATGGGGATAATCGTTCGCCGCCCAGGGACCCGGCGTCCGCCAGCGCCCGTTGAGATGGGTCATCGTCATGTCGAAGCCGAGATGGATATGCCGGGGCACCGTAATCTCCAATGGCGTGAAGGTTGCTGCCAGGGGGGTGGAAATTTACCTAAGCTAATCCGAGCTTCTGTTCGAGCTTAATCGGGCGGGAGTTTCTTTGCCGCCGCAAGATGAAAAACCGAAGGAGCCCGACACACCATGGCGAAGAGCGCAACGAGCGGGGATGAGGCCCCGTCGCGGCTGATCGATGCGAGGATCGAGGAATTGGGCGACTGGAGGGGCAAGATCCTCTCCCAGGTCCGTGGCCTCATCAGGGAAGCGGCCCCCGAAGCGGTCGAGGAATGGAAATGGCGCGGCGTTCCGGTGTGGTCTCACGGCGGGATCATCTGCACGGGCGAGACCTATAAGAGCGTGGTGAAGCTCACCTTCGCCAAAGGCGCTTCGCTTGAAGACCCCGCGCGCCTCTTCAACGCCAGCCTCGAGGGCAACACCCGGCGCGCCATCGATATCCATGAGGGCGAAGAATTGGACGAGAGGGCCTTCAAGGCGCTGATACAGGCTGCGGTGGCGCTCAACGGCGCAAAGGCCAGATAAGCGTCCAGCCAGATAAGCGTCCAGATTGTGCACAGAAATAGTCCGGCTGCACAAAAGAACAGCCCCCGGAGGTTATCCGGGGGCTAGTTACAGGGAGGCTTCACGTCTGGGAGACGTCCCAGAAGCCGTTTGCCGGCGTCCTTTCATGTCCACCATCGTCCAAATAATCATTTATATACAATGCCTTACAGGTCATGCTATGTTTATTGGCGTTCGCAGATGTTCGTCCAAAGCCAGAACATTTTGAGTGCCCCGTGAGTGCCCAGAAAAGCGCTGAGAACAAAGCATGCACGTGAAATTGACCGAAAAATTCGTTCAAACCGTGAAACCGCCGGCCACGGGCCGGCTGTCCATCGCGGATGCATCGACGCTTGGGCTCACACTGCGCGTGACGACCAGAGGGGAGAAGAGCTGGCAAATCCGGTATAGGCCTAAGGGACAATCTCAGCGCTACGAGGTGAAAGGGCCGTATCCTACTGTGTCGCTGGCTGATGCCCGGCAACGCGCCGCGGCGATCTATGCCGCCGCTCGTCATGGCATCGATCTTCCTGAGACCGAGCGTGCCGCTCGCAAGGCGGAGGAGGTGCGCGAACTCGAGCGCGTGAGGCAGGCTCGTACCCTTTCCTGGCTCTTGGGTGAATATGTCGAAAACTACTGCAAGGCGTCTCAGCGGCGTTGGACGCTCACGAAACGTATGTTCGAAATGCATGTGACGCCGACGCTCGGATCGACGATGCTGAATGAAGTTCGGCGAGTCAAAATCGTTGAGCTGCTCGACATGCTCCAGTCCAAGAAGAAGCTTGCTGCCCAGGTTAATCGCGTTCGATCGCAGCTGGTTGCCGCGTTCAACTGGGCGATTGAGCGTGGCTATATGGAGGTCAATCCGGTTGCAGCCATTAAGAAGCGGCGCGTGGAACACAGCCGCACGCGCGTGCTCAACGATGACGAACTGTGCGCGCTGTGGGGTGCTGCATGCGAGCTGCCCGATCCCAGCAGGACGCTGGTGAAAATGTGGATCCTCACCGGACAAAGGCGAGATGAGGTGCGATGCATGGGGTGGAGCGAACTTGATCTGAAGCGGGGGATATGGGCAATCCCCGGATCGCGCAACAAAAGCAAGCGCGACCATGAGGTTCCGCTGTCTGAGCAGGCGGTTGCGCTGCTGCAGTCACTTCCGAGGTTGGGTGATTACGTGTTTACGGTGAATGGCAAGAAGCCTTATGCAGGCCAAAAGCGCCTCAAGGATATCCTCGACTGCAGGTCCTCGGTAGGGGATTGGACTTTCCATGATTTACGGCGCACCGCGAGTACCGGGATGGCGGCGCTCGGGGTGTCCCAGGAGGTCATCGATCGCGTGCTCAATCACGCGCAGAAGGGACTTTCGAGCGTCTATAACCGGCATCTCTATGTGAGCGAAAAGCGGCAGGCGCTGGCAGCCTGGGCAGATTATGTATCCTCGTTGGTTCGGGAGGTGAGGTCGGCAGCGTGATCTCCTCGGCGAATAGCTTCTGCGATACCTTCAGTCAGAATGAATAGTCGTCCCTGCACCGACAACATCAGGAAGGCGGCACGCCGAACCTAGTAGAGGACGGCCGCCCCGCGGGGCGAGCGATCGAGGTTGACGCCCTGACGGGCATAAAACCGGGCCTGGCGATAGAGCGGAGGATGATCGGGCATATTCTCGGAACGAGAGCTGGGCGACCGTCGCCTCGGGGGCCAGCCCTGCCTTCAATCAGCCCGGGAAGGCGCTTACCTTCACCAGCATATGCCTCGGGGAAAAGAAAAGCCGGTCTCAGAGATGAGACCGGCTTCCCGTGGTGCGAGGCTTGAACCGCCCCGGGATTCGTGGAGGCCGTTTAGTTTAAGTTATGCTGCCGCTTGTATGTCGTCGAGCATGGCGTAGTAGCGTTCCTCGGCTTCGGCGGGAGGAATGTTTCCGATAGGCTCCAGCAGACGCCTGTTGTTGAACCAGTC
>CANJCB010000012.1 GCA_947473305.1 Rhodospirillales bacterium | reverse complement strand
GATCTGCAGCCGCTTGGCATAGACCTCGACGAGGCGGGCGAGCTTCGAGATGCCGACGACCCGGTTCTCGGGCAGATAGGCGATATGGGCCTTGCCGATGATTGGGGCCATGTGATGCTCGCAATGGCTCTCGAAGCGGATGTCCCGCAGCACCACCATCTCGTCGTAGCCCTCGACCTCTTCGAAGGTCCGCTGCAGAAGCTCGACCGGATCGGTTTCATAGCCCCGGAAGAATTCTTCGAAGGCCCGCGTCACCCGGCCGGGCGTGCCGAGCAGCCCTTCCCGCTCCGGATCGTCGCCCGCCCAGCGTAGCAGCGTCCGGACGGCGGCTTCCGCATCCTGGCGGCTGGGCTTCGAGGAGGCCGATGGCTTCTTGGAGGCGCTGGTCAAAATATCTCTCCTCCGGCGAGCAGCCGGATCTCGGGGCTTGCCGCCCCCTTGTCAGTTGAGCCGGATCGGCTGGTGCGGGCTGTCGAGCGAAAAGGCCGGGATCTCTACGTCGAAGCTTTCTCCCGCCTTGGTCTCCATCCCGTAGCTGCCGAACATGATGCCCGAGGGCGTGGGCAGCGGGGTGCCGCTGGTATATTCGAAGCTCTCGCCGGGCGCCAGGACGGGCTGCTCGCCGACGACGCCCGGGCCCTTCACTTCCTGAAGCCGGCCCATGCCGTCGGTGATCTTCCAGTGGCGCCGACGGAGCTGGACGGTTTCCTCGCCCTGGTTCTCGATCCGGACGTGATAGGCCCAGACGAAATGATTTTCGGTCGGCGAGGATTGATCCTCAAGATAGAAGGGCTTGACGATCACCTTGATCGAACGGGTCATGGCCGCATACATGGAGAACCCTTTCCCGAGCCGGGTATCCAGGCCGTCGCGCCCGTGAAATGGGCGTTTAGCCCTGGGTCATCATTTTGTCCAGCGGGTCGTCGAGTCAAGCCTGGGATCCCTTGGCAGCCCGTGTCTTCGTCAATTCAAGGACCGCTTCTACCACGGGCAGGGGCGCTTCGCGCGACATGAAATGTCCCGATTCCTTCACCAGGCGCCGGGCGAGGAGATTGGGGAAGAGTTTGACGTGCCCGTCGCTGTCCTTGGGCCTCCCGATCCCGTCGTTGCCGGCGTTGAGCATGATGGTCGGCACCGTGATGAGCGGCGCCTTGGCGATCTCGGCCTCGATCCCCAGCAGCTTGGGGTCCCCGGCGGCTGCCGCATGGCGGTGACGATAGGACTGGATCACCACCTCCACGAAATCCGGGTTGTCGAAGGAGACCGCCGTCCGTTCAAAAGTCGCATCGTCGAAGATCCAGCCTGGCGACCAGAGCTGCCAGAGCAGCTTGCAGAGCTCGCGGCGGTTCTGCTGGAGGCCGGCGCGGCCGCGCTCGGTCATGAAGTACCAATTGTACCACATGCGGTGCTCGCGGTCGGGGTCGGCGGGGGTGCCGGCTTTGGCGATCATCTGCATGTTGTAGCCGCCGATGGTGACGAGCCCGGAGATCTTCTCCGGCCAGAGCGCCGCCACGATGCAGCAGGCCCGCCCGCCCCAGTCGTAGCCCACGAGATAGGGCTTATCGAGATGCAGCGCCTCGATCAGGTTCTTGAGATCGTAGCCCAGCGCCGCCTGCTCGCCGGAACGCGGGGTGTCGCCGCTCAGGAAGCGGGTCGGACCATAGCCGCGCAGCCAGGGCGTGATGGTCCGATAGCCCTTGGCCGCCAGCGGCTCCACGACCTCGTCCCAGGTCCGGGGATCGTCGGGAAAGCCGTGCACGCAGACGATCGGGATGCCGTCGGTGGGTCCGCGTTCCTCATAGGCGATTTCGAGTTCCTGGGTGCGGACGAACTGGGGCTTCGGCGGCTGGGACATCTTCGCTCTCTTTAATCAGGCGGCCTGCGGGGGGATCGGGCGCTCGCCCTTCACGGTGGTCCGATAGATGAGCCGCCGGTTCTTCTCCATGTCGAAGGGCGTCGCCGCATGGAGGATCGAGCGGTTGTCCCAGATCACCAGGTCGCCCTTCTCCCAGCGATGGGCATAGATGAACTTGGGATCGACGATCCGCTCCACGAGGTTATTGATGAAGGTGGACGCCTCCTCCTCGGTCATGCCGCTGACGCCGACGCAATCGGCGCGATTGACGAAGAGGCCCTCGCGACCGGTGCCGGGGTGGATGCGCAGCATCGAATGGGAGACGGTCGGGGTCTTGGCAAGCTGCTCGGGCCGCAAGGGCGCGTAGAAGGATTTGGCGTTATGGGTCTTGGCGAAGCTGTAGCTCGCCTTGCGGGCGCGCAGGTCGGCCCTTTCTGCCTCGGTCATCTCGTCGTAGACGCGCTTCTGGCTCGCGAAGAGGGTGTGATGCGGTTCGTCGGGGACCTCGCAGCCATAGAGCAGGGTATAGGCCGCCGGAAATTCCTTATAGGCCCAATCCGTATGCCAGTGGTGGCCGACCGTCTTGGTGCCGAGCGCCTTGCCCTCTTTCTCGACGTTGGAGATCACATAGATGTCGGGATAGCCCGGGAGGGTGAACTCGCTCTGCACATGGGAGCCGTCGATGGGACCGAGCTTCCGAGTGAAGGCCAGGAGCGTTTCCGCATCGAGCGTCTGGTTGCGGAAGGCGACGACGTGATGCTTGAAAAGAACGTCGCAGACTTCGGCGATATCGGCATCGCTCTTCATCTGGCGGACATCGAAGCCCCGGATTTCGCAACCGAGATGTTCCGCGAGCGGGTGAGGACTGAGGTTAAGGGCCATCGCGCTGTGACTCCCTTTCGTGAACGGCGGGTTCAACTATCGCGCGGAATTGGAGCCTCTTCCAGCGCCTAATCGGGCAGTTTTACCGAGCCGTCCGCCAGGATGGTGAAGCCCGGATTCCAGGCGATCTCCCAGGGATGGCCGTCGGGATCGGCGAAATGGCCGGTATAGCCGCCCCAGAAGGCCTCATGCCCCGGCTTGAGGACGCGGCCCCCGGCCTCTTCGGCCTCGGCGAGCACCGCATCGACGGCCGCCGGGCTGGCGACATTCTGGGCGAGGGCGATCCCGCCGAAGCCGCCTTTGTCGGAAAGACCCGCGTCTGCGGCCAGAGAGTCCCGGCCCCAAAGCGCCAGGATCATCCCGCCGGCCTGGAAGAAGACGACATCCTCGCTGGTGGGACCGGAGGCCTTCCAGCCCATCTTCTCGTAGAAGCGGCGGCTCCTTGCGAGATCCGCGACGCCGAGGGTGATGAGCGAGATGCGCCGGTCCATAGGATCAGGCCTTCTTGCCGTAAAGCGTCTCGGGCGACACCAGCGGCTCGGCGATGGTCACGAGGCCGTCGCCCCGGGCGGCCTGGTAGAAGCAGCTCCGCCGACCGGTATGGCAGGCGACGCCTTCCTGGTCGACGAGCAGAAGTATGGCATCCGCATCGCAATCGACCCTGAGTTCGATGAGGCGCTGCATCTGTCTGGAGCTTTCGCCCTTGCGCCAAAGCGCCTTGCGCGACCGGGACCAATAGCAGACCCGGCCGGTGGCCAGCGTCTCCTGCACCGCCTCCCGGTTCATCCAGGCGAGCATCAGGATCTCGCCGGTATCGTGCTGCTGGGCAACGGCTACGACGAGACCCTCGCTGCCGAAAGCGAGCGCTTCGAGAACGGCGTCGATCGATCCGGGCTGGGCTATGCCTTCCTGCGATGGGGCCATGGGGACATCCTCAGATTTTCAGGGGGCCATAGAGAGGTTCCTGGCGTGAAAGCGCAACGATTCCTTACGGAATTGCTCAATATCTGGGCAAAGATGCTTCTATTTGCGAGGGGTGGGCGGAGAAACCGGGTCCGCCATTGACTTCTCTCCGGCAACGGTTAGCCTTTGCCTCAAATAATGAAAGCGGACCAAGACTTTGGTCCAAGGGATGGTGACGTTGACGGAGCTGATCCTGGAGACGTTCGGCCTTACGAAGGCCTTTCTCGGTTTTACCGCCGTGAAGGACGTCAACCTCCAGGTGCGGCGTGGCGCCATACACGCGCTGATCGGACCCAATGGGGCCGGCAAGACCACCGTCTTCAACCTCCTCACCAAATTTCTGCCGCCGAGCGCCGGGCGTATCCAATTCAACGGCCGCGACATCACCCGAGTGAAGCCGGCCGATGTGGCGCGGCTCGGCATGGTGCGCTCCTTCCAGATTTCCGCCGTCTTCCCGCATATGAGCGTGCGCGACAATGTGCGGGTCGCCCTGCAACGGCCGCTGGGCACGTCCTTCCATTTCTGGCGGCCGGCCGCCAGCCTCGATGCCCTGAACCCGCGCGCCGAGGAGCTGGTGGAAGCGGTCGGTCTGGGCGCGTTCATCGAGACGCCGGCGGTCGAGCTTGCTTATGGGCGCAAGCGCGCGCTGGAGATCGCCACCACCCTGGCGCTCGATCCGGAAATGCTGCTGCTCGACGAGCCGATGGCGGGTCTCGGCCAGGAGGACATCGGCCGCATCTCCACGCTCATCCGCAAGGCGGCGGAGAGCCGGACCGTGCTGATGGTGGAGCACAATCTTTCCGTCGTCGCCGATCTCTCCCATACGATCACCGTCCTGACCCGGGGCCAGATCCTGGCCCAGGGCAGCTATGCCGAGGTATCCGCCAATCCCGAGGTGCGGGAAGCCTATATGGGGACTGGTCATGCCTGAGGCTCCGATCCTGGCGAAAACCCTGCTGCAGGTGAGGGGACTCGAGGCCTGGTACGGCGAGTCGCATATCCTGCATGGGATGGATTTCGACGTGGGCGAGGGAGAGGTGGTAACCCTTCTCGGCCGCAACGGCGTCGGCAAGACGACAACCTTGCGCGCCATCATGGGGATCGTCGGCAAGCGCAGGGGTTCGGTGACCTTCGAGGGCCGCGAGGTGGTCGGGCTTTCCTCCGACAAGGTGGCGCGCGCGGGCATCGCCTATTGCCCGGAGGAGCGGGGCATTTTCGCGAGCCTCTCGGTGGAGGAAAACCTCTTCCTGCCGCCGGTTGTCCGGCCGGGCGGCATGACGGTCGAGGAGATCTACCGGCTTTTTCCGAACCTGCTGGAACGGCGCGCCAGTCCGGGGACCAAGCTCTCCGGCGGCGAGCAGCAGATGCTGGCCATCGGCCGGATCCTGCGCACCGGCGCCCGCTTCCTCCTGCTCGACGAGCCGACGGAAGGCTTGGCCCCGGTCATCGTCCAGCAGATCGGACAGGTCATCCGGTCCCTGAAGGAAAAAGGCCTGACGATCCTGCTGGTGGAACAGAATTTTCATTTCGCCGCGACCGTGGCGGACCGGCATTACGTGGTCGAGCATGGGCGGGTGATCGACATGATCCGCAACCAGGACCTGAAAGCCAACGAAACCAAACTGCACGAATACCTTGGGGTCTGAAGACCCCGCAACCGGAGGGACGGCTATGAAAATCAAGGCATTGATGGCTACGGCGGTCGGCATTGGGCTGGCCGTCGCATTCGCGCCGAACGGCGTCTTCGCGCAGAGCAACGATGGCCCGGTGAAGATCGGCGTTCTCTCGGATATGTCGGGCCTCTACGCGGATCTCGGCGGGCCGGGCTCGGTCGAGGCGGCGAAGATGGCGATCGAGGACATCGGCGGCAAGGTCCTCGGCAAGCCCGTGGAGATCGTCACCGGCGACCACCAGAACAAGCCCGACGTGGGCGCCAATATCACCCGGCAGTGGTTCGATGTGGACAAGGTCGACGCCATCACCGACGTGCCCAATTCGGGTGTGGCGCTGGCGGTCAACGAGGTCGGCCGCGAGAAGAACAAGATCATGCTTTTCTCAGGCCCCGCGGCCTCGGACCTCACGGGCGAGAAATGCTCCCCGACGACCGCCCATTGGACCTATGACACCTATGCCCTGGCGAACGGCACGGGCGCGGCGGTGGTGAAATCGGGCGGCAACACCTGGTTCTTCCTGACCGCCGACTACGCCTTCGGGGCGGCGCTCGAACGCGATACGACCAATGTGGTGAAGGCCAATGGCGGCACGGTGGTAGGGAGTGTGCGCACGCCGCTCAACGCGCCGGATTTCTCCTCCTTCCTGCTTCAGGCCCAGGCGTCCAAGGCCAAGATCATCGGGCTCGCCAATGCGGGCGGCGATACGATCAATTCGATCAAGCAGGCGTCGGAATTCGGCATTACCTCAAGCGGCCAGAAGCTTGCGGGGCTCCTCGTCTTCATCACCGATGTGAACAGCATCGGGCTCCAGACCGCCCAGGGCCTCCAACTCACGGAGGCCTTCTACTGGGACCAGACCGACGAGACCCGCGCCTTTTCGAAGAAGTTCCTGGAACGGGTGAAGCATCAGCCTTCCATGGTGCAGGCCGGCGTCTATAGCGCGGTGCGCCACTACCTGAAGGCGGTCGAGGCGGTCGGGTCCAAGGATTCCGCCAAGGTCATGGCCAAGATGCGGGAGACCCCGATCAACGACTTCATGACCAAGAACGGCAAGCTGCGCGAAGACGGCCGTGTCGTCCGCGACATGTATCTCTTCGAGGTGAAGGCCCCGAAGGATTCCAAGGCTCCCTGGGATTACTACAAGCAGATCCAGACGATCCCCGGCGAGCAGGCCTTCCGTCCGATGGATCAGGGCGGCTGTCCCCTGGTAAAGAAGGGCTGAGCTGAGAGCGCGCCGGCGGGACCGAGAATGAGGGCCTGAACATGTCCTGGCTTCATATGCTGGTTCCGTCGGCGTCACAGTTGGCGCAAATGCCCGCTCAGCTTTTGATCGGGCTCATCAACGGCTCTTTCTACGCCATGTTGAGTTTGGGGCTCGCGGTGATCTTCGGGCTCCTCAACATCGTCAATTTCAGCCACGGCGCCCAATACATGATGGGTGCTTTCGTCGCTTACACACTGCTGAACGTGCTCGGCGTCGGCTATTGGCCCTCCCTGCTCCTGGTGCCGATCCTCGTCGGCATCGTCGGCATGCTGATCGAGCGGATCTTCTTGCGGTGGATCTATCGGCTCGATCCGCTCTACGGACTGCTCCTCACCTTTGGACTTACCCTCATCATCGAAGGCCTCTTCCGGCAGGGCTTCAACTCGTCGGGCGTGCCCTATGGCATGCCTCCGGAATTCAGGGGCGGGATCAATCTGGGTTTCATATTCCTGCCCTATTACCGAGCCTGGGTGATCGTCGCCTCGATCATCGTCTGCCTGGGCGTCTGGTTCCTGATCGAGCGCACGAGGCTCGGCGCTTATCTCAGGGCCGCGACCGAGAATCCGGCGCTGGTCCAGGCCTTCGGCATCAACGTGCCCCGGCTCATCACGCTTACTTACGGTTTTGGCGTGGCGCTCGCGGCCTTCGCCGGTGTCATGGCGGCGCCCATGCAGAATGTGAGTCCGCTCATGGGGTCCAACATCATCATCGTCGTCTTCGCGGTGGTGGTGATCGGCGGGATGGGCTCCATCCTGGGCTCGATCGTCTCGGGTTTCCTGCTCGGCCTCGTCGAAGGGCTTACCAAGGTCTTCTATCCCGAGGCGGCCTCGACCGCGATCTTCGCCATCATGGCGATTGTCTTGCTGCTGAAGCCGGCCGGTCTTTTCGGAAAGGCGCGCTGAGATGAAGCAGCTGCCCTTCCTGATCATGCTCGCGGCGCTGCTGGTGGCGCCCTTCGTGGTCTATCCCCTGTTCCTGGCGAATGCGCTGTGCCTCGCCCTCTTCGCCTGCGCCTTCAATCTGTTGGCGGGATATTCGGGCCTTCTCTCCTTCGGTCATTCCGCCTTCCTGGGAACGGCGGGCTACATCACAGCCTATACGACGAAAAGCTGGGGTTATCCGCCGGAACTGGCGATTTTGCTGGGAGTGGCGGCTTCCAGTTTGCTGGGAGCCCTCTTTGGTTTCCTCGCGATCCGGCGGCAGGGGCTCTATTTCGCCATGGTCACTCTGGCACTGGCGCAGATGGTCTATTTCGTCTGCCTGCAAGCGCCTTTCACCGGAGGCGAGAACGGGATCCAGCCCGTGCCGCGCGGCCATCTCTTCGGGGTGATCGATCTCTCGCCGAATATGACAATGTATTACTTCGCGCTGGGCATCTTCCTGATCGGCTATGGGATCATCTATCGGACGATCCATTCGCCTTATGGCCGGGTGCTGAAAGCGATCAGCGAAAACGAGCCCCGCGCCGTGTCATTGGGCTACCGGGTCGACCAATACAAGCTCCTGGCTTTCGTTCTGTCGGCAGGGCTTTCCGGACTGGCGGGCTCGACCAAGGTGCTGGTCTATCAGCTGGGCTCCCTGGCGGATGTCAGTTTCGGGACCTCCGGCGAGGTGCTGCTCATGGTGCTGATCGGCGGGCTCGGCACGGTCATGGGGCCGGTGATCGGCGCCTTCATCGTCGCGACCATGGTGAATTACCTGGCCCAATACGGGTCCTGGGTCACGGTCATCCAGGGCGTGATCTTCGTCGTCTGCGTGCTGATCTTCCGGCGCGGCGTGGCCGGCGAGGCCATGGCGCTTGCCCGGCGTTGGCGGTTGCGCGCGGGAGCGGTGGCGAAGCCCTGATCCGGGGAGTAAGCTTCCTCCATCGGAGGTCGGCGATGCGTAAATTCGGCATGAAACGGGCCAGCGTGAATCCGGTAAGCATGAGTCTGGGGACCGTAAAGGCGGCCATCCAGTCGGTCGGGCTTTTGGGGCTCCTTCTCCTGACGCCGGCCTGTGCCGCCCAGGATGTCGCCCCCGCGCCGAAAGCCGAGGCCGTGAAGCCCGCCCCCGCCCCCACTGCTGGGCCTGCCAAGTCCGCCCTGTCGCCGGATCTCCTGAAGGCTGTCGTGCGGATCGACGCGCATATTCCGTCGGACGCGCGCACCGCCGCATCCCTCGGCAGCAACCGGACGGGCAGCGGCGTGCTGATCGACGGCGGCGGGCTGGTGGTCACCATCGGCTATCTCATCACCGAAGCCATGGCGGTCGAAGTGACCGTGCCGGGGGGCAAGCCCGTGCTCGCCAGCATCGTCGGCTTCGATAACGATACGGGCCTCGGTCTTTTGCGCACCGACGAGCCGCTGGCGATCAAGCCCATTCCCCTGGCGCGCAGCGGGGCTATCACCGAGAAGCAGGCCGTCCTGGTGGCGAGCTTCGATCAGGTGCAGGCTGCGACCGTCGCCTCTCGTCGGGCCTTCGCCGGCACCTGGGAATATCTGCTCGACCAGGCGATCTTCACGACGCCGCCGCATATGAATTGGGGCGGGGCGGCCCTCATCGGCGCCGACGGAAGGCTGCTGGGCATCGGATCCCTCCTGGTGAAGGACGCGGTCGAACCCAACGGCACCCAGGGGGTCGAGGCGAAGCCCGGCAATATGTTCGTGCCCATCGACGTGCTGCCACCCATCCTGGGCGATCTCATCGCCTTGGGCCGCAAGGGGGACCCACCCCGTCCCTGGCTCGGGCTCAATCTGCAGCCGCTCGGCTATCGGCTGGTGGTGGCCCGCGTCTCCGAAGACGGCCCGGCGGAGAAGGCGGGGCTTCGTCGCGGCGATGTGGTGGCGGGCATCGGCGGGGAGCCGGTGCGCACCCTTGCCGATTTCTACCAGAAGCTCTGGGCTCAGGGGACGGCCGGGGTCGCGGTGCCGCTGACCGTCCTTCAGGGCGGCGAGCCGCGCCAGCTCAAGGTCGAAACCATCGACCGCTATAAATACCTGAAGCTCAATACGAGCTACTAACTCCGCCAGCGTAAGACGCGCGCCTTCACCGGATTGACGAAGTCCCGGCCCTCGGTTCGGGCGCGGGCGTATTCGTTCTTGAGGCGGTAGTACCATTTCGCCTGCTGGTCGGCGTCGTTGATCAGCATCAAGGGTGGGTCGTGCCGGAGGCCGTCCTGCTGGCGCTCCATGATGTCCCGGTCCTGGCGCAGGAACGCGCGGACGTAGGGGCGGAGCACCGGCTTCAAGAGGCTGAGCCAGGGCATGGTCCAATAAATCGAATGGTTGATCTCGGCCACGCCCTCTTCCAAGGGCGTGATGGCGGTGAGGTTGCAGAGGAGGTGGCGGCCGACTTCCACCCGCTCGATCCGCACGCTCGGCAGCCGGAAGCTGATCTCGGTTTCGGGAACGCCGCCCAAAAGCTTATAGGCCTTGGAATTGGAGGAAGGCCGGTGCTTCACCATGGTGAAGCCCCAGGGCGAAGGCTCGAAGGCCTTGGCTTTCTCGTGGATCGAGGCACCTGACCGCCACCACCAGGACTGATGAACGAAGGGCCCGTGGGCGGGATCCATCAATCCCACGACCGCATGATCGATATTGGAGCGGAAGGTGGTGCGTTCGAAAAGATTGGGACCTTTGGGGCCAAGACCGGGAATTTCCGGGACTTTTGGGGAGTTGGCGGGATCTTCGCCGAAGAAGACCCAGATGTTGCCGTGGACCTCGACCGCCGGATATGAGGCCACCTTGATGCGGGCGATGTCGAGATCCTGGCCCGGCACCAGCGAGGGAATGGCGGTGCATTGGCCTTGGCCGTTGAAGCGCCAGCCGTGATAGCAGCAGGTCACCTCCCGCCCGTCGAAGGTTCCGGCGGTCAGCGGGATGCCGCGATGGGGGCAGATGTCGCGCAGCGCGAAAGGCTTGCCATCGGCGTCGCGGCCGATCAGCAGCGGCTCGCCCAGCATGGTCTTCGCCGCCATGCGCCCCTTCGGCACGGCCTGGCCGGGCAGGGCGAAGTACCACATCTCGCGCAATGGGGCCGGGCTGTTGGCTTCCACTCCCGCTCCCTCCCGCTCTCTCTATGGTTTCCCCTCGGCAATGGTAAGGTAATAGGGTATAGGCAGCATAGGTCCAGGTTTTGGCTGCGACACAAGGCGCGATCATGAACAATGCTCAGGCTCGGCCCGATGGCCGGACCGGTTTCGGTCTCGATGAACTCACCGTCGGCATGGAGGCGCGCTACTCGCGCACCGTGACGGAGGCTGACATCGTTCAGTTCGCTGAGGTGTCCGGCGACCACAACCCGGTCCATCTCGACGAGGCCTTCGCCAGGACCACGATGTTCAAGGGCCGCATCGCCCATGGCATGCTCTCGGCCGGCTATATCTCGACGGTGATCGCGTCGAAGCTGCCGGGGCCGGGCTCGATCTATCTGGGGCAGAACCTCAGCTTCAAAGCGCCGGTCCGGATCGGCGACACGGTCGAGGCTATCGTCACGGTCAAGGAAGTGTTCCCGGAGAAGTCGCGGGTCTCCTTGAAGACGGTCTGCAAAGTGGGTGACACCGTCGTGATCGACGGCGAAGCCCTGGTCATGGTGCCAAGGGGCGCCTGAGCCCGAGCGGACCTCGCCGACCCATGCGCATTCACCGTCATCATACCGCCGTAGCACCACAGGATCGCGGCTCGGTCGTCGCCATCGGCAATTTCGACGGCATCCATCTCGGCCATCAGGCGGTGATCGGGCTGGCCGGCGAAAGAGCCCGGGTCCTGGGCGTGCCTCATGCGGTGCTGACCTTCGAGCCCCATCCACGCAGCGTCTTCCGGCCCGACGATCCGCCTTTCCGCCTGGCGCCCTTCCGCACCAAGGCGCGGCTCATCGAGCGGCTCGGGGCGGATCTTCTCTTCAGTCTCCATTTCGATCTCGATTTCGCCAAGGAGAGCGCCGAGACCTTCGTCGACCGGGTGGTCATCGAGGGGCTGGGCGCGCGGGAAATCCTGGTGGGGCGAGATTTCGTCTTCGGCAACAAGCGCCGGGGCAATCCGGCCCTGCTCCAGGAACTGGGCGCCAAGCTCGGTTTCGCGGTCAGCGTGATCGACCCGATCCGCCGCGCCGATGGCGAGAAGGCCTATTCCTCGACCCGGATCCGCGAACAGCTTCAATCGGGCCGCCCGCGCGAGGCGGCGGCGGTCCTGGGCCGGTTCTGGGAAATCGAGGGTCGGGTGCAGCATGGCGACCAGCGCGGCCGGACCCTGGGCTTTCCGACCGCGAACATGGGGTTGAGCGACTATCTGCGGCCGCAGGTGGGCGTCTATGCGGTGCGTGCCGGGGTGCCGGGGCCGGATGGCCACACGACCTGGCACGATGCGGTCGCCAATCTCGGGATGCGGCCGACCGTGGGAGGATTGGATCTCAGGCTCGAAACCCATCTCTTCGACTTTTCCGGCGATCTCTATGGCCGGCATCTTCGGGTGGCGCTGGTGGATTTCCTGCGGGCGGAGAAGAAGTTCGACGGTCTCCCTGCCTTGAAGGACCAGATCGCCAAGGACAGCGAAGCGGCGCGGGTCATCCTCGCCAAGGAGCCGCCGACTGCCGACCAATAGCGCGGGCCGACCACGCCTGATTGACGATTGCGGGCGGTTTCCCTATGGTCGCGCCCCATGGAAAGTATAGGCCTCGGGCACGCTCAGCGAATTAGCGGCCCGGTCCTCGGGATGAGGACCGGGATCTGACTCTGCCCTGTCGCCCGCCTTCCGCGCCTGCCGCCTGACGAGGCGCGCCGCCTTTCCTGGATGATCCGATGACCGTGGACTACCGACCGACCGTCTTCCTGCCGCAGACCGACTTTCCGATGCGCGGCGACCTGCCCAAGCGCGAGCCCGTGTTGCTCGCCCGCTGGGCGGAGCAAAAGCTTTACGAACGCCAGCGGGAACGCTCCAAGGGCCGTGAGAAATTCACGCTCCATGACGGCCCGCCCTATGCCAATGGCAACCTTCATATCGGTCATGCCCTCAACAAGATCCTGAAGGATGTGGTGAACCGGTCCCAGCAGATGCTGGGCAAGGACGCTCCCTATGTGCCGGGCTGGGACTGCCACGGTCTTCCCATCGAATGGAAGATCGAGGAGAAGTACCGCGCGGCCAAACAGTCCAAGGACGACGTGCCGATCGACGTCTTCCGCAAGGAATGCCGCGACTTCGCCGCCCATTGGATCGACGTCCAGCGCGAGGAGTTCAAGCGCCTGGGCGTGCTGGGCGACTGGGACCATCCCTATACGACCATGGCCTATGAGGCCGAGGCGCAGATCGTCCGGGAACTCGGCAAGTTCCTGATGAACGGCGGGCTCTACAAGGGCTCGAAGCCGGTCATGTGGTCGGTGGTCGAGCAGACGGCGCTGGCCGAGGCCGAGATCGAATATCACGACCATACCTCCACCACGATCTGGGTCCGTTTTCCGGTGGTGAAGGCCTCGCGCCCGGATCTTCAGGGCGCCACGGTGGTCATCTGGACCACGACCCCTTGGACCATGCCGGGCAACCGCGCCATCGCCTATGGCGCGGATTTCGACTACCAGGTCGTCGAAGTGACCGAGGTGGCCGAGAACAGCCTCGCGCGCAAGGGTGAGCATCTTGTGCTCGGCGAGGCTCTGACTGCCGAAACGGCCAAGGTCGCGGGTATCGTCGGTCACAAGGTTATCGCGCGGTTCAAGGGCCTTGAACTTGCCGGCACCGTCGCGGCGCATCCCCTGCGCGGCAAGGGTTACGACTTCGACGTCCCGCTCCTGCCGGGCGATTTCGTGACCACCGACACGGGCACGGGCTTCGTCCATATCGCGCCGGGCCATGGTGCCGACGACTTCCTGCTTGGGCAGGCCTTCGGCATCGCCGTGCCGGAGACGGTGGCGGCCGATGGCACCTATCTGCCTGCGGTGCCGCTCTTCGCGGGCCGGCATGTCTATTGGCCCAATGGCAAGACCGGCGACGCCAACGGCGTGGTGATCGCGGCGATCCAGGAGGCGGGCGGGCTGCTTCATCAGGGCAAGCTCCTCCATTCCTACCCCCATTCTTGGCGGTCGAAGGCTCCGCTCATCTTCCGCACCACGCCGCAATGGTTCATCGGCATGGACCAGAACGGCTTGCGCGAAAAGGCGCTGCTGGCCATCGAGGAAACCCGCTGGATCCCGGCCCAGGGCCGCAACCGCATCCATGCCATGATCGAAAGCCGTCCCGACTGGTGCATCTCGCGCCAGCGCGCCTGGGGCGTACCCATCGCCGTCTTCGTCGACAAGGAGACGGGCGAACCCTTGCGCGATCAGGCGGTGGTAGATCGCGTGGCGGATGCCGTGTCCCGCGAGGGTGCCGATGTCTGGTTCACGGCGGACCCGGCGGCCTTCCTGGGCAATGGCGTCGATCCCGGCCGCTACGAGAAGGTCACCGATATCGTCGACGTCTGGTTCGACAGCGGCTCGACCCATAGCTTCGTGCTGGAGCAGCGCCCCGACCTCCAATGGCCGGCGTCGCTCTATCTCGAAGGCTCGGACCAGCATCGTGGCTGGTTCCATTCCTCGCTGCTGGAAAGCTGCGGGACGCGCGGCCGTGCCCCCTATGAGGCCGTGCTGACCCATGGCTTCGTGCTCGACGAGCAGGGCCGCAAGATGTCGAAGTCCTTGGGCAACGTCGTCTCACCCCAGGACGTGGTCGAGAAGAGCGGCGCCGATATCCTGCGGATCTGGGTGGTCGCCTCCGATTATTCCGAAGATCTGAAGATCGGGCCGGAGATCCTGAAGTACCAGGCGGACGCCTATCGCCGCCTGCGCAATACCCTGCGCTATCTGTTGGGCAGCCTCGGCGGATTTTCCGAAGCCGAGCGCATCGCTGAAGCCGAGATGCCGGAGCTTGAGCGCTGGATCCTGCATCGGCTCCACGAGACCGACCTCATGGTGCGGGACTGCGTGGCGCGCTATGACTTCCACTCGCTGTTCACCGGGCTGCACAACTTCTGCGCCATCGATCTTTCCGCCTTCTATTTCGATGTGCGCAAGGACGCGCTTTATTGCGACCGGCCGGACGCGCCCCGCCGCCGCGCGGTGCGAACCGTGCTCGATACGGTCTTCGACTGTCTCGTCCGCTGGCTCGCGCCGATCGTCTGCTTTACGGCGGAAGAAGCCTGGCTCGCCCGGCATGGCGACGCGCTGGAAACCAGCGTCCATCTGGAACTCTTCCCCGAGACGCCGGAAAGCTGGAACGCCCCGGCGCTTGCCGAAAAATGGGCGAAGCTGCGCGACCTGCGTCGCGTCGTGACCGGCGCCATCGAGCGGGAGCGCGAGCAGAAAAAAATCGGCTCCAGCCTTCAAGCTGCCGCAAAGGTCTGGCTCCCTGAGGATTGGCGCGCGGCGATCGAAGGTGTCGATCTTGCCGAGCTGTGCATCACGTCCTCCGGCGAGGTCGTTTTTGGCAATGGACCTTCCGACGCTTTCCGCCTGCCCGACGTGGCCGATATCGCGGTCGTGATCGAAGCGGCGCCCGGCGAGAAGTGCCTGCGCTGCTGGCGGGTGCTGACCGAAGTGGGTCATGTCGCCCATCACGAGGATCTCTGCGGGCGCTGCGCCGATGCGGTGGACCACGCCCCTGCGGCGGGGAACGCCTGATGAAGCTGATCAGCCTGGGCCTCGCTGTCGTGGTGATCGTGCTCGATCACATCACCAAGGCTGCGGTTCTGGATACTTTCGCGAATCGCGTCCCCTTTATCGAGGTCACGAGCTTTTTCAACCTCGTGCTGGCACATAACCGGGGCGTGAGCTTCGGGATGTTCAGCGACGGCTCGGCTTTGAACGTGATCGTGCTGTCGCTGCTCGCGACGGCGATCGTGGCGCTGCTGCTGGCCTGGCTCTGGCGGGCGAAGAGCCGCCTCGTGGTTTACGGCATCGGCCTGGTGGTCGGCGGGGCCATCGGGAATGTGATCGACCGGGTGATCCGGGGGGCGGTGGTGGACTTCCTGGACGTCCACCTGGGCGATTGGCATTGGCCGGCTTTCAACGTCGCCGACAGTGCGATCTGCATCGGCGTCGCCTTCCTGGTGTTGGATGGCTTGCGGGGAAAGCGGGATGCGCTTAACTAGGTGCGTGAATGAACGGAGTATCGAAAGTGCCTGACCGGTCATTGGCTCTTATCGCTTGTGGAGCTGCGGTGCTTTTGGTGTCGCTCGGCGGTTGCGACAGCCTTCGCCGCGGGCTCGGCATGGAAAAGGTGATCCCCGACGAATTCGCGGTGGTGTCCCGCGCCCCGCTCGCGATCCCGCCGGACTTCGCGCTCAGGCCGCCCAAGGCGGGAGCACCCCGGACCCAGGATCTCGCCACCTCCGAACAGGCCAAGCAGAGCGTCTTCCGCGCCAGCGACCAGCAGGTCGCCTTGACGGCGAACGCCGACCGCAGTGCCGGCGAGGGCATCATCCTGCGCCAGGCGGGGGCCGTGAATGTGGAATCCTCGATCCGCCAGGTCGTTAATCAGGAAAACGCGGGATCTATCGAGGCCGGCAACAGCAGCGGTTTTATGGACAAGCTTCTGTTCTGGAAGGAACAGGACAAGACCGCGCCCACCAATAAGATCATCAATGCCCAGGAAGAAGTTCAGCGCCTGAGAAATCAGGCGGATGGGGATGCGCCTCCGGCTGAGGATGTCCCCACCATCACGCGCAAGAGCAGCATCGCGACGGTTATGCCGTAAAATATCGGCGCCTGCAGCCGAGCCCCCAGGAGGTCATATGAGGTCCCTTCGTCCTTCGCTCCTGGTCTTCGCGCTGGCGATTGTGGTCGGCCTCATAGGCCCCGCCTCCGCCGGCCAGTTCGGTGCCGAGACCTTCACCCTGACCAACGGGCTCCAGGTGGTGGTGGTTCAGAACCACCGCTCGCCTGTCGTGACGCAAATGGTCTGGTACAAGGTCGGCGCGGCGGATGAGCCCGTGGGCACCTCGGGCATCGCGCATTTCCTGGAACATCTGATGTTCCGCGGCACCAAGGAAACCCCGCCCGGCGCCTTCTCGCGGATCGTTTCGCAGAACGGCGGGCGCGACAACGCCTTTACCACCTCCGACTACACCGCCTATTTCCAGAACGTCGCCTCCGACCGGCTCGAGCTCATGATGAAGCTGGAGGCCGAGCGCATGGTCGGTCTGCAGCTCACCGACGCGGTGGTCACGCCGGAGCGCCAGGTGATCATCGAGGAGCGCCGGTCCCGCATCGACAACAACCCGTCGTCCCTGTTGAGCGAGCAGGTCGACACGGCGATCTATCTGCATCACCCCTATCGCATCCCGGTCATCGGCTGGGAGCACGAGATGCAGAAGCTCTCCACCCAGGACGCCCAGACCTTTTATACGAAGTGGTACGCACCGAATAACGCGGTGCTGATCGTCGTGGGGGACGTGACCCTGGAAACGGTCAGGCAATTCGCTGAGAAATACTATGGGCCGATCCCTTCTCGTCCCGTCCCCGAACGCCATCGCATTTCCGAGCCGCCCAAGGTCGCTTCGGTACGGCTCGAACTGAAGAGTCCCCGGGCCGGCAGTGCGAGTTGGACCCGTTATTGGCTCGCGCCGAGCTATAATTCCGGCGACAAGCGAACGGCCTATGCGCTCCAGGTTCTGTCGAACGCGCTGGGCGGCGGGGCGACCTCGCGGCTATATAAGGCGCTGGTCGTTGAAAAGGGCCTGGCGCTCAATGCCGGTTCCTTCTACAGCGCGAATAGCGTCGATGTGACGACCTTCGGCTTTTACGCGACGCCCAAGCCGGGAGTGGCGATCCCGGATCTCGAATCGGCCATCGAGGTCGAGGTCAAGAAGCTTCTCAAGGATGGGCTGACCGCCGAGGAAGTGGATCGTGGGAAGAAGCGGATGCAATCGGCGGCGATCTATTCGCGCGACAGTCTTTCGGGTCCCGCCCGCATCATCGGCGAGGGGCTGGCCACGGGCCGGTCGCTGGACGAGATCGAGGCCTGGCCGGACCGCATCGGGGCGGTGACGGTCGAAGAGGTCAACGCGGCGGCCAAGCTCGTTATCAAGGAAAATATCTCGGTCACGGGCGTCCTGCTGCCCGAGCCGACGTCGTGAGCGGAAGGATGAGACCCGTGAAACGCGGCAATGTCATCGCGCTGGCCTTCCTGGCGCTGGTCCTACACCTTCCGGTTTCGGCCAAAGCGGCCGTTTCGATCGAGCGTGTGGTCAGTCCCGGCGGCATCGAAGCCTGGCTCGTCGAGGACCATACCCTGCCGATGGTATCGCTGAACGCGGCCTTCCAGGGCGGCGCGTCGCTCGATCCCGAAGGCAAGGTCGGGCTTGCGGCCATGGTTGCCGGGCTTCTCGATGAGGGCGCCGGCCCGCTCGATAGCCAGGCCTATCAGGGACGCCTCGAGGATCTGGCAAGCTCGGTCAGCTTCGGCGCCTCGGAGGACAGCTTCAGCGTCGTTCTCAAAAGCCTGACCGCCAATGTGCCACAGACCTTCGATCTTCTGCGCCTGAGCCTCTCGGAGCCGCGCTTCGACCAGGAGCCGGTCACCCGTGTCAGGGGCGAATTGCTCAACAATCTCTCGCGTCAGGCGCAGGAGCCGCGCTACCTCGCGAGCCGCACCTTCTGGCGCACGGCCTATGGCTCGCATCCCTATGCGCGTCCTTCGCAGGGCAGGACCGCGACGGTCAATGCCATCACGGTCGAGGATCTGCGCCGCTTTACCCGGGACCGGCTGGGCCGGGACGTGCTGCTGATCGGCGTCGTCGGCGATATCACGCCGGAGGCCCTGAAACCGCTGCTCGACAAGACCTTCGGCGGCTTGCCCGCCAAGGCGGCGCCCGGTGTCGTCGCCGATACGCCCGCCGTTACCGACGGCGCGACCCTGCTGGTGAAGAAACCGATCCCCCAAAGCGTCGTGACTTTCGGCGAGCCCGGCATCCTGCGCAGCGATCCCGACTGGTATGCTGCTCTCCTGGTCTCGACAGTCCTGGGCGGCAGCAGCCTCACCTCCCGCCTCGCGCTTGAAATCCGCGAGAAGCGCGGGCTTGCCTATGGCGTCAATGTCGGCATGGCGCCCCTGAAGCATAGCGGCGTCATCCTGGGTTCGGTAGCGACCGCCAATGCGCGGATCGCCCAGTCCATCGACATCATCCGCCAGGAATGGCGGCGGATGCGGGACGACGGCCCGACCGAGGAGGAGCTGCAGGACACCAAACGCTATCTGACGGGTTCCTTCCCCTTGAGCCTCGATTCGACGGGCAGCGTGGCGTCCCTCCTCGTGCTGATCCAACAGGACAAGCTCGGCATCGACTATCTCGAAAAGCGCAGCGCGCTCATTAATGGCGTGACGCTGGACGAGGCCAAGCGGGTGGCCAGGCGGCTCTTCGATCCGGATAAGCTCACCTTCGTCGTGGTGGGGTCTCCCGACGAATTGCCGAATGCGCGGGAGGTCACGCCGGGCGGCTGAGGGCGACACGCCGAATCCCTTGGTCGGCGGGCTGGTCCGGCTCGGGCAAAGACCTATAGTATTTGGTAAATTTTCACCCCTTCGGTCGGAGTCGCCATGCCCTACGCTCAAGATATTTCGGGTTGTCTTGGGGTTGGGGGAGGGCTTGCCGCGAGCGATCTCGAAAAGATGCTCGCCCGCGCTGCGCCGTCCCTCGACAAGTTACGCGGTCTTCATAAGGATGGCAGCCTGCCGCTTCTGCATCTTCCGGCGAAACGCGACGACCTGCCGGAGCTGAAGAGCATCGCCGATGAGTTCCGCCGACGCTTTTCCCATGTGCTGGTGCTCGGCACCGGCGGCTCGAGCCTCGGTGGGCAAACCTTGGTGGCGCTGGCGGACCACGGGATCAAGCCGCGGGCTGGCGCACCGCAGCTCCATTTCCTCGACAATATCGATCCGACGACTTTCGAGGCCCTCTTCGCCGCTATCGATCTCACCCGCGCCGGCGTCATCGCGATCTCCAAGTCGGGCAGCACGGCCGAGACCATGATGCAGCTCGGGACCTGCATCGCCGCCCTGCGCGCCGCGCTTGGGGTCTTGGCGGTCGGGGATCGCTGCATCGCGATCACGGAGCCGACGGATAACGTCTTGGGCCGGCTCGCGGAAAAGCTCGGCATGCGCAGGCTCAATCACGACCCCGGTGTGGGTGGACGGTTCTCGGTGCTTTCGAACGTCGGCTTGCTGCCGGCCTTGATCGCCGGCCTTGACGGGGCGGCGATCAGGGCGGGGGCCGCCGTGGTGCTCGATGCGACGCTCGCCGCGACCGATCCCCGCCAATCCGACCCGGTGCTGGGCGCTGCCGTTTCCGTGGCGCTTGCCGAAGCGCGGGGGACCGCGACCACCGTGTTGATGCCCTATGTGGACCGGCTCGCCCATTTCGGCCTCTGGTTCCGCCAGCTCTGGGCCGAAAGCCTCGGCAAGGAGGGCAAGGGCACCACGCCGATCCGCGCCCTGGGCACGGTGGACCAGCACAGCCAGCTCCAGCTCTATCTCGACGGGCCCTCGGACAAGCTTTTCACCCTGGTGATGCTGGATGTCGCCGGGACGGGCGATCCCGTCAAAGGCGAGGTCGCGGACGAGCCGGCGCTGGCCTATCTCGCCGGGAGATCCATGGGCGACCTTCTCGAAGCCGAGCAGCGGGCGACCTCGGACAGCCTCCGGCACAAGGGCCATCCTGTCCGGGTTTTCCGTCTTCCCCGCCTCGACGAGGCGGCGCTGGGCGAGCTTCTGATGCATTTCATGCTGGAGACGATCATCGCCGCCGATCTCTTCGGAGTGAATGCCTTCGACCAGCCTGCGGTCGAGGACGGCAAGGTCCGAGCAAGACAATATCTTGGCGAAATGGCGCGATCTGCTACAAGATAAGGTATGACGATCCGCCAACTTCCCCCGGTCCTCGTCGATCGCATCGCCGCCGGCGAGGTCATCGAGCGCCCCGCTGCGGCGGTCAAGGAGTTGGTGGAAAACGCGATCGACGCTGGGGCCACCCGGATAGAAGTGGCTCTCAAGGAAGGCGGGCTCGCCCTCATCGGCGTGACCGACGACGGCGCGGGCATGACGCCCGAGGAACTCTCCCTCGCGGTCGAACGGCATTGCACCTCCAAGCTTCCCGACGACGATCTCCTCAGCATCCGCAGCCTGGGCTTCCGGGGCGAGGCGTTGCCCTCCATCGGGGCGGTCAGCCGGTTGACGCTCACCAGTCGCCAGCGCGAGGCCGAAAGCGCCTGGACCCTGACCGTCGATGCGGGGATCAAGACCCGAGTCGAGCCGGCGGCCCATCCCCTCGGCACCCGGGTCGAGGTGCGCGATCTCTTCTACGCGACGCCGGCCCGCCTTAAATTCCTGAAAACGCCCCGCACGGAGCGGGACCATGCGGTCGATATCGTCCAGCGGCTGGCTATGGCCTATCCGGCGGTGGCTTTCACGGTCACGGGCGATGAAGACAAGGTGCTGCTGCGCCTCAACCCCGCGCGTCCCGATCTTGCGGGAAGCGATCCTGTCGAGGCGCGGCGGACGCGGCTCTCGGCGATCCTGGGGCGGGATTTTGCCGATAACGCCCTGGCGATCGACGCGCTCCGGGACCGGATGCGGCTTCTGGGGCATATCGGCCTACCGACGCTGAACCGGGCGACCTCCAAGGACCAGTTTCTTTTCGTCAACGGCCGGCCGGTGCGGGACAAGCTCCTGGGCGGGGCTGTGCGCGGGGCCTATCAGGATTTCCTGGCCCACGACCGCCATCCCATGGTGGCCCTCTTCCTGGAGCTGCCGGAGGAAGAGGTGGACGTCAATGTCCACCCGGCCAAGGCCGAGGTGCGCTTCCGGGATGCCGGCGCGGTGCGGGGCCTCATCGTGGGCGCTTTGCGCCAGGCGCTTGGTGCGGCGGGCCATCGCGCCTCGACAACGGTGGCGGCCCAGGCTTTTTCCTCCCTGCGGCCGGGCAGCGGCGTTACCCGCTACAATCCCTTCCCGTCCCAGAATCCCGGCTTTCCGCAAGGGTTGGCCGAAGCGGCCGCCGCCTATTACGCGCCCCTGGCTCCGGAGCTGGAACGACCCTCGGCCCGCGCCGACATGCCCGCAGCGGGACCCGTCCCGTCCTATCCGCTCGGAGCTGCCCGTGCGCAGCTTCACGATACCTATATCGTCGCCCAGACCGGCGAGGGGATCGTCATCGTGGACCAGCACGCTGCCCACGAACGCCTCGTCTACGAGCGGATGAAGACAGCCATGGCTGCCAATGGGGTTCAGCGCCAGATTTTACTGCTGCCCGAGGTCGTCGAACTCGACGAGCCTTCGGTGGCGCGCCTTTCGGCGCGGGCGGCGGAACTTCAGGAACTGGGTCTGGTGCTGGAACCCTTCGGCCCCGGCGCGGTCGTCGTTCGCGAGGTTCCGGCCTTGCTCGGCGAAACCGACGTGCGCGGGCTGGTGCGCGACCTCGCCGACGAATTGGCCGAACTCGGCGACGCCCTGTCGCTGAAGGAACGGTTGGAGGATGTCTGCGGCACCATCGCCTGCCACGGCAGCGTGCGCGCCGGCCGCCGTCTCACGGTCGAGGAGATGAATGCGCTGCTCCGCCAGATGGAGGCGACGCCCCATAGCGGCCAATGCAATCATGGCCGCCCGACCTATGTGGAACTGAAGCTCCACGACATCGAACGGCTCTTCGGCCGCCGCTAAGGCGCGCGCAGGAAGATCAGTTTGGCCGCGCCATAGCGGCGCTCGTCCAAGAGTTCGAACCCTTCCGGCGTCGCAAGATCCTGCGTCGCTGCGACCTCGACCACGGCCAGCGCCCCCGGGGCGGTCCACCCCGCCTTGAGAAGCGCCAGCAAGGCCGCGCCCCCCACATCCTCGCGATAGGGCGGATCGAGGAAGACCAGCGAGCAGGGGCGATCCGCTCGGGGCGGTTTCAAGGCATCGCCCTGGACCGCGCGGCTGTTGGCCTCTTCTCCCAGCAACGCGATATTGTCCCGCAGCGCCTGGAGCGCCGTCCGGTCCAAGTCGATGAAGCTCGCATGGGCCGCGCCGCGCGACAGGGCTTCAAGACCGAAGGCGCCCGTGCCGGCGAAGGCGTCCAGCACGTTGGCTGCGTGATAGACCGGCCCTTCGGCGAAACGGCTATGGGAGAGGATATCGAAAAGCGCCTCGCGCGCCCGCTCGCTGGTGGGCCGGACGGCGAGGCCGGGCGGAGCCTTCAGGGGACGTCCGCGATGCCTACCCGCGATGATGCGCAAGTTTCCGCCCTTCCTTTCGACGGGCTTCCATCGAGGTGTCGGGCTTCGCCACGCCCAATTGCTGTTCCAGCACGCGGGGCGGGACCTCCTCGACCTCGCCGCGGGGCAGCGCGCCGAGCTGGAAGGGGCCATAGGCGAGCCGGATGAGGCGGTTCACCCCAAGCCCCAGATGCTCCATCACCTTGCGGATCTCGCGGTTCTTGCCCTCTTTCAGGCTCATGGTCAGCCAGGCATTCGCGCCCTGCTGGCGCTCGAATTCGACGCGGATCGAGCCATAGGCGACGCCGTCCACGGTAATGCCCTTGGCAAGCGCCGCGAGCTGTTCCGGCTGCGGGTTGCCGTGAACGCGCACCTTGTAGCGCCTGAGCCAGCCCTGGCTCGGCAGCTCCAATCGGCGCGCGAGTTCGCCGTCATTTGTCAGGAGGATCAAGCCTTCCGAATTGAGGTCGAGCCGGCCCACCGAAATGACGCGCGGCAGTTCCGGCGGCAGCTTGTCGAAGAGGGTCTCCCGGCCTTTCTCGTCGCGATGGGTGGTCACGAGACCGGCGGGCTTGTGATAGCGCCAGAGCCGCGCGGCCTCGGCCAGGGGGAGGGGTTTGCCATCGACGCGCACGTCGTTGGCGGGGGTGACGACGAGAGCGGGGCTGTCCAGCACCTTGCCGTCCACCGACACGCGGCCCTCGGCGATCCAGCGTTCGGCGTCGCGGCGCGAGCAGAGCCCGGCCCGCGCCATGACCTTGGCGATGCGCTCTCCCTTGGGGGCGTCGGTCATCCCGCGGCCTGGATGAAAGCGTCGAAGAGTTTCAGGTCGCCCGGGCCGATCGCGTATTCCGGATGCCATTGGACGCCGATGCAGAAGCGGCGGCGCGGATCCTCGATGCCCTCGATCACGCCGTCCACGGCCACCGCATCGACCACCAGGCCGGGACCGACCTCCTTGACCGCCTGGTGATGCGCGCTGTTGACCGCGAGGCGTTCGAGACCGGTGATGCGATGGAGCAGCGTTCCCTCGGTCACCAGCACGTGATGGCCGGGCTCGGTACGCGGGTTGGGCTGTTCATGGGCGAGCGCGTTCTCGATCTCGTCGGGAATATGCTGGATCAGCGTGCCGCCCAGGGCCACGTTGAGAAGCTGCTGGCCGCCGCAGATGCCCAGAACCGGCATATCTGCCTCGACCGCGCCGCGCGTCACCGCAAGCTCGAAGGCGGTGCGGCGGTCCTTGGTCGTGACGGTCGCATGGCGGCTGGATGCTCCGAAAAGTGCGGGGTCCACGTCGAAGGCCCCGCCGGTCACAACGAGCCCGTCGATCATGCCGAGATAGGCCGCCGCCTGTTCCGGCTCGTGAGGCAAGAGAATCGGCAGGCCGCCGGCCCGCACCACCGCGCTGCAGTAGTTTTCGCGCAGCGCATACCAGGGCATCTTGGAATAGCCCCCGGGCGCTTCCGAATCGAGCGTGAGGCCGATAACGGGTTGTGCCATGCTGAATGACCTTGTCAAAGCGTTGGGGCCAATCTAGGCCTGCGACTCCCATCCCGCAACCGCCACACCGGATATGTCCGACCCATCTCCCTCCTTCATGGCGAGCGCTCTCGCCGAAGCCGAGCGTGCCGCCGACCGGGGAGAAGTGCCGGTGGGCGCCGTGCTGGTGGACGGGGGTACCGGCCGCATCCTGGCGGCGGCGGGAAACCGCGTGCTGGCCGACGCCGATCCGACCGCCCATGCGGAGATGCTCGTGCTGCGCGGTGCGGCTGCTGCGCTCGGATCGGCGCGGCTCGACCAATGCGATCTCTATGTGACATTGGAGCCTTGTCCCATGTGCGCGGCCGCCATCGCCCTGGCGCGGGTGCGGCGGCTCTATTTCGGGGCCTATGATCCGAAGGGCGGCGGTGTCGATCACGGCCCCCGCATTTTCGAGCAACCGACCTGCCACCACCGGCCGGAAGTCTACGGCGGCATCGACGAGGCCCGCGCGGGCGATCTTCTGCGCGATTTTTTCAAGGAGCGCCGGTGAGTCCCCATCTGCGGCTGACGCTCGTCTTCGGGATCACCCAGATCCTGCTCTATTCGTCGAGCTTCTATTTCCCCATCCTGGTCTCGGGCGAGATCGCCGAGGAATTCGGAACCTCGCGGGCCGTGGTGCTCGGCGCCTATTCCTGGGCGGTCATCCTCAACGGGATCTTCGCCCCGATCGCGGGGCGCTGGATGGAGCGGAGCGGTGGCCGGTCGACGCTGGTCACGGGCACGCTGCTCCAGATGACGGCGCTCGTCATGATGGCCACCCTGCCGAACCTCTGGGGGTGGTATGCGGCTTGGACCGTCCTCGGCGTCGGCATGGCTTTCAGCTATTACGACGCGGCCCAGGCCTGCATCGGACGCCAATTGGGGGCGGCCGCGCGGCGGACCTTCGTCAGCTTCGCCATGATCAGTGGCTTCGTGACCCTGATCGGCTGGCCGGTCAGCGCGGCGCTCAACGGTGCCTATGGCTGGCGCTGGACCGCGATCATCTATGTGACGATCCATCTCTGCGTCACGCTGCCGGTGCATTTCTTCGGCATCCCCCGCAACCCGCCGCCCGCGCCGCCGCCGCTTCCCCCGGTGGTCATGCTGGACGGGGGCAAGGCGCGCCGGAGGGTGATCATCCTGCTCGCGGTTTTCTTCACGCTGCGGGCCTTCATCAGCAGCATGATGAATGTCCAGATCCTGCTTTTGCTGACGGGACTGGGACTCTCGACCGCCGCCGCCATCGCCGCCGCCGCGCTGATCGGGCCGGGTCAGGTCGCGAGCCGCGTGCTCGATTTCACATTCGGGCGCAGACGGACGCCCTTCTTCAGCGCCTGGATCGGGTCCGCTCTCCTGCCGGTCGCTTGCGTGTTGCCCATCCTGGGCGCGCCGGCCTTTCTGCTGGCGGTGGGCTTCGGCATGAGCAACGGCATCCAGACGATCAATCGAGGCACCCTGCCGCTCTATCTCCTGGGTCCCAGAGGGATCGCCTCGCTCCTCGGAAAGCTCGCCTTTCCGGCGCAGATCGCGATGGCCTTGGCGCCGCCCCTGACCGCTCCCCTGATTGCCGCCTTGCCCACCGAATGGGTCCTGGTTCTGGTCGCCTTGACGACGGGCGTGGCGATGCTCTGCCTCATCCCGATGAAGCCTCTGCCCGACGCCCAAGCCGGGACGCGATAGTTAGAAACAAAAAGGGAACAAAAAGAGGCAAGACCTCAGGGAATCCGCGGTGCGACTCGGAGCGGCGAAATCAGCCCTTCCCGATCGCCCGCCAGCCGATGTCGCGGCGGCAGAAACCGCCCGGCCAGTCGATCTTGTCGACCGCCTCATAGGCGCGTTTCTGGGCCTCGGCGATGGTTGGGGCGGTGGCCGTCACGCCCAGCACCCGGCCCCCGTCGGCGATCAGCTTGTCCCCCTCGGTGCGGGTCCCGGCATGAAAGACGGTGAGGCCGGGGATTCCGGCCGTCTTGTCGATGCCTCGGATCTCCGTCCCCTTGCGCGGCGCATCGGGATAGCCCTCGGCGGCCATGATCACGCAGAGCGCCGCCTCGTCCCGCCAGCGCAGGTCGAAACCGTCGAGGACGCCGTCGCGACTGGCGATCAAGGCCGGCAGCAGGTCGCTCTTGAGGCGCGGCAGCAGAACCTCGCATTCGGGATCGCCGAAACGGACGTTGTATTCGATGAGTTGCGGCCCGGAGGCTGTCAGCATCAGGCCCGCATAGAGGATGCCTTTGAAGGGGCGTCCCTCTTCCGCCATGGCGCGGACCGTGGGCTCGACGATGCGGGCCATGACCTCGCGTTCCAATTCCGGCGTCAGGCAGGGCGCTGGCGAATAGGCCCCCATCCCGCCGGTATTGGGACCGGTATCGCCGTCGCCGACGCGCTTATGGTCCTGGGCGGTGCCGAAGGGGAGGGCATGGCTCCCATCGACCAGGGCGAAGAAGCTCGCCTCCTCGCCATCCAGGAACTCCTCGACCACGAGTTCCGCGCCGGCCGCGCCGAAGCGCTGGTCGCCCATGGCGTCGTCGACCGCCCCCAGCGCTTCCTCAAGGGTCATGGCGACCGTGACGCCCTTGCCCGCCGCCAGTCCGTCCGCCTTGACGACGATGGGCGCGCCGCGCTCGCGGATGAAGCGCTTGGCGGCTTCGGCTTCGGTGAAGCGCCCATAGGCGGCGGTCGGGATATTGTGGCGCGCGCAGAGATCCTTGGTGAAACCCTTGGAGCCTTCGAGCTCGGCCGCGCCGGCGCTCGGCCCAAAGGCGGGAAAGCCTGCGGCTTCGAGTCGGTCGACCAGGCCCGCCACCAGGGGCGCCTCGGGGCCAACCACGACGAAATCGATCTTCTCGGCGCGGCAGAAGGCGATAACGGCTTCGGCATCCATCGGATTGAGCGGGACGCAGGTCGCTTCCTGCGCGATTCCGGCGTTGCCGGGGGCGCAGAAGAGCGCGTCACAGAGCGGCGAGGCGGCAATTGCCCAGCAGAGCGCGTGCTCCCGGCCACCCGATCCGATCACCAGAACCCGCATCGCCGACTCTCCCAAACGCCTTCATCGCATCCGAACGCGCGCTCTTGTATCATGTCGAACGATGAGCGAAACATCCCTTGCGACCGAGGCGCCAGCCCGGCCGAACCTCCCCGAATATAGCGTCAGCGAGTTGTCGGGCGCCTTGAAGCGCTCGATCGAGCAGACCTTCTCCCATGTCCGTGTCAGGGGCGAGGTCTCGGGCTTCAAGCGCCATTCCTCGGGTCATTGCTATCTCGCCTTGAAGGACGCCGATGCGGTGATCGACGCGGTCTGCTGGCGCGGCACCGCCATCCGGCTCCAGGTCGCGCCCGAGGATGGGATGGAGGTTGTCTGCACCGGCAAGCTGACGACCTATCCCGGCAGGTCGAAATATCAGCTCGTCATCGACTCGATGGAGCTGGCCGGCGTCGGCGCGCTCCTCAAGATGCTGGAGGATCGCAAGAAGCGGCTCCAGGCCGAGGGTCTTTTCGACGAGTCGCGGAAGAAGAAGCTGCCTTTCCTGCCGGAGGTGATCGGCATCGTCACCTCGCCGACCGGGGCGGTGATCCGGGATATTCTCCATCGGCTGGGGGACCGCTTTCCGCGCCGGGTGCTGCTCTGGCCGGTGATCGTCCAGGGCGAAGGCTCGGCCCAGCAGGTGGCGGCCGCCATCGAAGGCTTTAACCGCATCGTGGCGGGGGGACCGGTGCCACGCCCCGATCTCCTGATCGTGGCGCGGGGCGGCGGCAGCTTCGAAGACCTGATGGCCTTCAACGAGGAGGTTGTGGTCCGGGCGGCGGCGGCCTCGGTCATCCCGCTGATTTCCGCCGTGGGGCATGAGACCGATACGACGCTCATCGATTTTGCCAGCGACCGCCGCGCCCCGACCCCGACGGCGGCGGCCGAGATGGCGGTGCCGGTGCGGCTCGACCTGTTGGCCGATGCCAATGGCAAGGCCGGACGGCTCGCCACGGCGCTTGGCCGCTGGCTCAACGAGCAGCGGCTCAAGATCGAGGGTCTTGGGCGGGGCCTGCCCGATCCACGCTCAATCCTGGGCCAGGCAACCCAGAAGCTCGACGACCGGACGGAGCGGCTGAAGCTCGCTTTCGAGCAATTTCTCCGTCGTGATCGCCAGCGGCTCGACAGCCTTGGCGGCCGGATCGCGCCGCAAATCCTGAAAGCACAGATCGACGGTGCCCGGCAACGTCTGGCAGATCTGCCGCGGCGGCAAAGAAATGCCGTGGACCGCTTGATCGAGGGACAGCGCCAACGGCTGGATCACCTCTCAGCCCGCATTGAACCGCAAATGATGACGGCGCAGATCGACGCCGCCCGGCAGCGCCTGCAGGACCTGCCGCAGCGGCAGAAGGGGGCGATCGACCGCCTTATCGATGCCCAGGGGCAGCGAGTGGAAAGCCTCGCGGCACGGATAGAAAGCCAGCGGCTGGGCCATGAGAAAATCATGGCGAAGGGCTATGCCATGGTGCGTGGCAATGATGGCCACGTCGTCGAACTTGCTGCCGCTGTGGTGCCGGGAGCGGATCTCTCGCTTGAATTCCAAGACGGCAAGGTCTCGGTGGTCGCGGGCAGTCCGGCGCGCAAGCCCGCAAAGCCGACATCCGATCCCAATACCCGGCAGGGAAGCCTGTTGTGAAGCGCGCGCTGGCGGCGGTCGTCCTCCTGATGGCGGTGACGGCTGCCCGCGCCGAGGTCCCGCTGACCATCGAAGGGCCGATGGAGCAGGGCGCGCTGCTCCGCGGCCAAACGCTTCCGAATGCGAAGGTCGTGCTCGACGGTCACGCCGTCCGGGTCGCCCCGGACGGGCGGTTCATTTTCGGCTTCGGCCGCGATGCGCCGAATCGCGCCGTGCTGGAAGTCAGCGTCGGTGGGGAAGCCCTGCGGCGCGATCTCGCGGTCAAGGCCCGCCAATACGATATCCAGCGGATCAACGGCCTGCCGGAGAAGCAGGTCACGCCGGACCCCGACCTTCTGGAGCGGATCAAGCGGGAGAATGCCATCGTCTTCAAGGCGCGGACGGCCGACAGCGATCTCCCCTTCTTCGAAACGCCGCTCATCTGGCCGGCACGCGGGCCGATCAGCGGCGTCTATGGCAGCCAGCGCATCCTCAACGGCGAGCCGCGAGCCCCTCATTACGGGGTCGATGTGGCGGCACCCGCCGGATCGCCGGTCAAGGCGGCGCTGCCCGGGACCGTGACCCTGGCGGAGCCGGACCTTTATCTCACCGGGGGCACGGTGCTCGTCGATCACGGCTATGGGCTGTCAACGACCTACATGCATATGTCGCGGCTCGACGTGAAGGTCGGCCAGCAACTGGCCCAGGGCGATCAGATCGGCCTGGTGGGGGCGACGGGCCGCGTCACCGGCCCGCATCTCGACTGGCGGGTGAATTGGTACCAGGTCCGGCTCGACGCCGCCGTCGTCGCGGGGCCGATGCCGGCGAATTAGGATCTGGCCGGCAAATCCAAGGCGTCATTGCGAACGAAGTGACGCAATCCAGGATGCCTCAAGAGGCTGGATTGCTTCGCTCGCGCTCGCAATGACAATACTGTGAGCGTCAGCGGCTGTGCTGCACCGGGTTGTTCGGGAAGCGCAGCGCCGCGTCGGTCTTGGCGCGAATTTCGTCGGCGGTCACATCAGGGGCGATCTCCGCCACGGTGATCCCGTCCTCGCCGACGGTGAAGACACCAAGATCGGTGATGATCATGTCGACGACGCCGGCGCCGGTCAGCGGCAGGGTGCAGCGCTTCAAGAGCTTCTTCTCGTCCTTGGCCACATGCTCCATGAGCACGACAACTTTCTTGACGCCGGCCACCAGATCCATGGCGCCGCCCATGCCCTTGACCATCTTGCCGGGGATCATCCAATTGGCGAGGTCGCCGTTCTCAGCTACCTGCATCGCCCCCAGGATCGAGAGGTCGATATGCCCGCCCCGGATCATGGCGAAGCTGTCGGCGCTCGAAAAATAGCTGGTGGTCGGCAGTTCGGTGATCGTCTGCTTGCCGGCGTTGATGAGGTCCGGGTCCTCGTCCCCTTCATAGGGGAAGGGACCCATGCCCAGCATCCCGTTCTCGCTCTGGAGCTGAACCTGGACGCCCTCCGGGATGTAGTTGGAAACCAGGGTCGGAATGCCGATCCCGAGGTTGACGTAAAAGCCGTCGCGCAGTTCTTTCGCCGCGCGCGCCGCCATTTCTTCGCGAGTCCAAGGCATGTCGGTCTCCTTCTCAGGCGCGTTTGCGGACGGTGCGCTGCTCGATGCGCTTTTCCAGTCCCTCGGTGTGGATAATGCGTTTGACGAAGATGCCCGGGGTGATGATGTGATCGGGGTCGATGGTGCCGGGCTCGACCAGATGCTCGACCTGGGCGACGGTGATCTTGCCGGCGGTCGCCATCATCGGATTGAAGTTCCGCGCGGTCTTGCGATAGACGAGATTGCCCTCGGTATCGCCCTTCCAGGCATGGATGACGGAAAGGTCCGCGACCAGGCCCCGCTCCATGACGTATTTCTCGCCGTCGAATTCGCGGACTTCCTTGCCCTCGGCGATGAGGGTGCCGACGCCGGTCTTGGTGAAGAAGGCGGGAACGCCCGCCCCGCCGGCCCGGATACGCTCGGCCAGGGTGCCTTGCGGGTTGAACTCGATCTCAAGCTCGCCGGCGAGAAACTGCTGAGCGAAGGTCTTGTTCTCGCCCACATAGGACGAGATCATCTTCTTGACCTGGCGGGTCTCCAGGAGCAGGCCCAGGCCCGCCCCGTCGATGCCCGCATTGTTGGAGACGATGGTCAGGTTCTTGACCCCTGAATCGCGGATTGCCTCGATCAGCAGGGAGGGGATGCCGCAGAGCCCAAAGCCGCCGGCCATGATGGTCATGCCGTCCTTCAGGAGTCCGGCGAGCGCCGTCTTGGCGTCCGGATAGACCTTGCCCATAAGCGTTTCCTTTGTTGTTCTGTTGGGATTGTATCCGATCCGGGGGGGCGCATGGCAAGCGCCATCCGGTTACCGTTCCGGGTCAGTCGGGCCAGCGGCGATGCAGCCAGAACCATTGATCGGGCCGCTCCCGGACCCAGCGCTCCAGCACCGCATTGCACTGGCGCATCAGCGCGAAGGTATCGGCCCGCGTGTCCCCGGTCTTCTCATAGTCGAGCGCCGGTTCGCAGGTGACGCGGAACCGCGCCCCGGGCAGCCGGTCCACCCTTACGGGCAGAACCGCGCAATCGTAGCGCAAGGCCAGCCGCGCCAGCACGGGCGCGGTCATGGCGTCCCGCCCCAGGAAAGGGACGGGGATCCCGTCGTTGAGCTTCTGGTCAATCAGGAAGCCCACGGCCCGCCCCTCGTTGAGCGCCTCCATGGTGCCTCGCGCGGCAACGCGGCCCTTGGGCACGAATTCGAGATCGGCTTCGCGCACGGAATGAAGGAGCCGGTCGATGATCGGATTGTTCGGCGCGCGATAGATGATGGTGACGCGGGCGCCACCTCGGAGGGGAACGGCCTTGCTGATCTCCCAATTGCCGAAATGCCCGGTGAAGAAGATGATGCGCCGGCCGGTGGCCTGGGCGGCGGTCAGATGCTCCGCCCCTTCGACCTGGACCCGGTCCTGATAAGCTCCCCGGTTGAGCGCGCTGATATGGGGAAGCTCGGCGAAAGTCCGGCCGAGATTATCCCACATCCGGCAGAGGGCCTGCCGCCGGTCCCCGGCGCCCATTTCGGGAAAGGCCTTGGCGAGGCTGCGGTCGGCGCGTCGCGAGATGCCCAGCGGCGGCCCGATGGTTCGCGCCAGGAAGCCGCCGATCTCCGAGGCGATGCGCACCGGCAGGGCCTTGAAGAGATAGAAAAGCAAGGCGACGCCGCCGGCCTCGATCCAGTCCTTGAGACGGGGTTTCCTATCCATGAGGAAGCACCCCCGCGACGAGGGCGTCGAGGGCGGCTTGGTCATCCCATTCCACCGCGATCTCCAGCACCTCCACCCGGTCGCGCCAGCCGATCGGCAGCCGCACCCGGTCCTTGGCAGTAGTCATGAGGGTCGCTCCCGCCGCTCCTGCCTCCGCCGCCAGCGCATCGAGTTCGGCCGCGCGATAGGGGTGATGGTCGGGAAAAGGCCGCCGCGCGATCAGCTCCGCCCCGGAGCGTTGGAGAAGGTCGAAGAATTTGTCCGGCCGGCCGATCCCGGCGAAAGCGACGAGCGGCTTTCCCGAGAGCGAGGCACTTTCGGCGACGATGCGCGCGCGAAGCAGCGGCAGATGCGCCGCCAGCGTTTTGCCGATCCCTGCCTCGTCTTCGCCCATCAGGACGGCGGCCTGGGCGCGGGCGAGGCCGGAGCGGACCGATTCGCGCAGCGGCCCCGCCGGGATAAGACGCCCATTGCCGAAGCGGTAGGTCCCGTCCACCACCAGGATCGAGAGGTCCTTTCGCAAGCCGGGGTTCTGGAAGCCATCGTCGAGGAGAAGAAGCTCCGCTCCGTCGCGAGTTGCGGCCCCGGCGCCTTTCACGCGGTCGCGGGCCACCCAGGTGGGAGCGGAATGGGCGAGCAGCAAGGCCTCGTCGCCTACCTCGGCGGCGCCATGGCGTTTGGGATCCACCGCAATGGGCCCCGCGAGGGATCCGCCGTAGCCGCGCGTCAGGAAATGGACTGAGATCCCCTTTTGCGACAGCCGGTCGGCGAGGCTGAGCGCGACAGGTGTCTTGCCGGCCCCGCCCGCGACCAGATTTCCGACGCAGATCACCGGAACCGACGCCCGATAAGGGCGGGTCAGCGCCCGGCGCAGGGTCCCGGCGGCGCCGTAGGCCAGGCCCAAGGGCGCGAGCAGCGTCGAGGCGATGCCCCGACTTTGCCAGAAATCAGGCGCGGCGAGCTTGAGCATCGCCATCCAATCGATCGAGCCAGGGTCGAAGCTGCGTCACGACCCGGTCGAGAACCTGCCGGTGGCCCTGGGCGACCGCGACCGCCGCCGCAGCGCGGGCTTTCCGACCCTCGGGATCGGACAGCAGCTGTCCGACCGCTTCGGCGAGCCCCGCCGCGTCCCGTACCGGAATGGCGCCGCCCGCCGCATCGAATTCCCGGGCGATCGCCGCGCAATTGGTCATGTCCGGACCATGCAGCAAGGCGCAGCCAAGAAGGGCGGCCTCGGTGGGATTGTGCCCGCCAACCGGCGTCAGCGAGCCGCCGATGAAGGCAATCGGAGCGATCCGGTAGAAGAGGCCCATTTCGCCCAGGGTGTCGGCGAGATAGACCTGGGTCCCCGCCTCGATGGGCTCTCCGCGAGAACGGCGGGCGACTTTGAGGCCAAGCAGCTTGAGCTTCGCAGCGATGTCTTCGGCGCGCGCGGGATGACGCGGCGCTATCACCGTGAGGAGCGAGGGATAGGGTTTGGCCAAGGTCAGGTGAGCCGTCGCCGCCGCGATCTCCTCCCCCTCATGGGTGCTGGCGGCGAGCCAGACCGGCCGGCCTTGCAGAGCCTCGGTAAATGCGGCAAGCGCGGCGTCATCGGCGGGAAGCGGAGCGGCGGCGGCCTTCAGGTCGCCCACCGTCAGGGTGTCGTTGGCGCCGAGATCCGAAAGCCGCTTCGCTTGCGCCTCGTCCTGGGCGAGGCAGAGGTCGAAGGCGCGCAGCAAGGGACGGATGAGGCTCGGAAACCGCTGCCAGCCTCGGAAGGACTTGGCCGACATGCGGGCGTTGAGCAGCACCATGGGGATGTCGCGCGCCCGGGTTTCCAGGACAAGGTTTGGCCAAAGCTCCGATTCCACCCAGAGGGCGAGATCCGGCCGCCAGTGGTCGAGAAAGCGCCGCACATAGAGGGGTCGGTCGAGCGGGACGTATTGATGCTGCGCGCGGTCACGCGGCAACCGGGTCGCGAGCAGGCGTGCCGAGGTCACCGTGCCGGTCGTCATGAGGAACCTGAGCTGGGGACGTTCGGCGGCCAGCCG
The DNA here is from genome assembly GCA_947473305.1 of Rhodospirillales bacterium. Taxonomy (GTDB): domain Bacteria; phylum Pseudomonadota; class Alphaproteobacteria; order ATCC43930; family CGMCC-115725; genus CANJCB01. Next base: position 86,989 of record CANJCB010000012.1, on the reverse strand, counting down.
GTCGACCAGCGCCAGCATCGAAACCGATTCGCCGACGCTGGCCGCATGGATCCAGACCAGGGGACCGGTCGGGCGGGGCCGGCTGGTCATGCCCTTGCGTTCGCCGATCCGGCCGGCTTCCTCCTTGCCACGCGTCTCCCGGCGGGCGAGATAGAGCGGCACGGCGAGGCCGAGCAGCGTCGTAAGCCCGCGATAGAGGGGAACCAGGCTCATCGCCCGGCCGGCCCCGCCACCGCATCGACGGGCGGAATGCGGGCCTCGCTGGGATCGCCGTGGCCCATCCGCCGCTCGGCCTCGGCGGTCAGCGCGTTCATCCGTGCCTCGATCAGCGCCCGGGAGGATTCGAGCATCGCGGCATCCGCATCGCGGGGCACCTCGATCGGTTCGCCCCAGAGAAAGACGCCGCGACTGAAGGGCCAGGGAAGATGGAAGCAATCCCAGGTGCCGAGGATCCGGCGGCGCGTGGTCGCATAGGTGATCGGAATGACGGGGGCGCCGCTCACGCGGGCGGTGGCGGCGATGCCCTCGCTGGCGCGCATGGCCGGGCCATGGGGGCCATCGGGCGTGATCCCCACGCAGTCGCCCTCTTTCAGGTGTTTCATCATCTGCCGCAGCGCCGCAAGCCCGCCTTTGGTGCTCGATCCCGCGACCGAATGGATCCCGAAATAGGTGACGGCCTCGGCGATGATCCGCCCGTCCCGATGGCTGGAGATCAGCATATGCATGGGCGCGAGGTTCTGCCAGGCCATGGGAATCATCAGGAGCCGTCCATGCCAGAAGGCCAGGATGAAAGGCTTGCCCTCGGCGCGGAAGCGGCGCGGGATCTCGGCCCCCTCCACGGTCCAGCGCCCGGTTGCGAAGACCAGCCGGATATAGACGTGGACCGTCCAGCAGAGGATATGCCGGGTCCGGTCGGATTTGAGGATGCGCTTCAGAAGCGCGCGCATCTCACCCTCTCGCCGCCCGGAATTCGTCCAGATTCTCGACGGCAGGGCCGTCCGCGAACTGAAGCCGGTAGAGCCGGGCGTAGAGCCCGTCGTGACGGATGAGTTCCGCGTGATTGCCGGCCTCCACCACGCGGCCGCCCTCGACCGCATAGATGAGATCGGCATCCATGATGGTGGAGAGCCGATGCGCGATGACCAGCGTGGTGCGGCCTTTCATGAGCGCCTTCAAGGCCGCCTGGACCTGACGTTCCGATTCGGTGTCGAGCGCCGAGGTCGCCTCGTCGAGGAGGAGGATCGGGGCGTTTTTGAGCATGGCGCGGGCGATCGAGATGCGCTGACGCTGCCCGCCCGAGAGCTTCACGCCAAGCTCTCCGACCCTCGTGTCGTAGCCTTGAGGCAGCTCGAGAATGAAATCATGCGCGGCGGCCCCCTTGGCCGCGGCCTCGATCTCTTCCTGTGTGGCGCCGAAGCGGCCGTAAGCGATATTGGCCCGGACCGTATCGTCGAAGAGGCTGATCTCCTGGCTGACCAGGGCAATACCTTGGCGGAGGGAGGCGAGGGTCGCCTGCCGCACGTCCATTCCGTCCACTTCGACACTGCCCGCATCCACATCGTAGAAACGCGGGATGAGGTTGAGGATCGTCGATTTGCCCGCGCCGGACGGACCGACCAGGGCGACAGTCTTCCCGGGCGGCACGATGAGCGAGACGCCCTCCAACGCGGCCGTCCTGCCCGCGGCATAGGCGAAAGTCACGTCGGTGAAGCGGATCTCGCCCGCATTCACGGTCAGGGTGGTCGCCCCTGGCGCGTCCTGGATCGCGGGCTCCACATCCAACATGGCGAAGACCCGCTGGGCCGCGGCCAATCCCTCCTGCAGGCTGGTGTTGAGCGTTGCGAGGTTCTTCATCGGCGCATAGGCCAGGAGCAGCGCGGTTATGGAGGAGAAAAAGGCGCCGGGCGTCCGGACATCGTTGATGACCTGCCAGCCGCCATAGAGGATGACCACGCCGATGGCGACCCCGCCCAGCGATTCCATGAGCGGCGAGGCTGCGGCGCGGGTCTGGGCGGCGCGCTTGATGAGGTGGAACAGCGTCTCGATGATCGTCTTCGCGCGCTTGATCTCATAGTCCTCCATCCCATAGGCCTTCACATGGCGCGCGCCCTGGAAAGTCTGATTCAGGAGGGTCATGAACTGGCCCATCTGCTTCTGGGTGTCCGCCGAGGCCCGCCGCATGCGGCGGCCGATCACCGCGATCGGACGGATCGCCAGGGGAAAGAAAAGGAAGGCGAAGAGCGCCAGCAGCCAATCCTGGTAGAACATCAGCGCGACCAGGAAAATGACCGTCACCGCGTCTTTTCCGATGCCCGCCAGAACATCCGCCGCGGCCCCTCGCAGCAGGTTGCAGTCCATGGTGAAGCGGGAGATCAGGGTGCCGGTCGGATTGGCATGGAAGAAGGCGATGTCCGCCCGCATGAGGCGTGAATAAAGCGAGGTCTGTATATCGGCGATGATGCGCTGGCCGACGAAGGTCATGAGCATGGTCTGGCCATAGGTGGCGGCGCCCTTGATCAGGGCGAGCAGGCAGACGCCGCCGGCGACCAGGAGGAGGAAACCGGCTTCCTTGTTCACGAAAATCCGGTCGAGCACCGGCTGCATCAGCCAGGCGTTGGCGGCGGTGCTCCCGGCGATGAGCCCCATGCAGATCAGCGCTAATCCCATCTTGGGGAAATAGGGTCGCAGGAATTGGCGCACCAATCGGCGCACCAGCGGAAGCGTGCGCTTCTCGTCGTCCCGCCCGTCAGTCGCTGGGGTCAAGAATGAGCCTTCCCTCATCCGGCCGATCCTACCACGACGGCCAAGCGGGGGGAGTGTTAATGGAGCGGGTGTAGGTTGTGCAAGAACTGGTTGGCGCAGTTGGGCCAGTCGAAGGTCAGCGCGTGCTCCCGGCACAGGGCTCGCGGGATCTCCAGGGCTCCCAGAGCCGCATGGCGGAGATCCGTATCGAGCCGCCCCGCCGGGCTGTCGCCGATAACGTCCAGGGGGCCGGGGACCGGATAGGCTGCCACCGGCAAACCTGAAGCCATCGCCTCCAGCAATACGAGCCCGAAGGTATCCGTGCGGCTCGGAAAGACGAAAACGTCGGCGGAGGCATAGGCTTCGGCAAGCGGTACGCCGGTGCGCGGCCCGAGAAAATGGGTCGTGGGGTAGCGCCGCTTAAGCTCGGCGAGCTGCGGTCCATCGCCGATCACGACCTTGGAGCCCGGCAGGTCGAGATCGAGAAAGGCCGAGAGGTTTTTCTCCACCGCGACCCGGCCCACGGCGAGGAAGACGGGACGCGGCAGGCCGGCCATGTCGCCATCGGTCTCGCGCCGGCGTTCGGGCGAGAAAAGCCGGGCGTCGACCCCTCGGGTCCAGCGCTGGAGATTGCCGAAGCCCCAGGCCTCAAGTTCGCGGCGAACCGAGTCGGTCGCCACCATCACTCCCTTCGCCGGGGCGTGAAAACGCCGCAGCCAGCCATAGCTCCAGGACACCGGCACGCGAAAGCGCGCGGCAAGATATTCGGGAAATTTCGTATGGAAGGAGGTGGTGAAGGGCAGGTCGCGCTTGAGACAGAACCCGCGCGCCGTCATGCCGAGAGGACCTTCGGTCGCGATATGGATCGCATCGGGTGCGAAGTCGTCGAAGACCCGTCGCAGAGCGCGGCCGGGCCTCAAGGCCAGGCGGATCTCGGGATATGTCGGGCAGGGGATCGTCGGGGAGAGGTCCGGTGTGATCGTCCTAACCTCATGTCCCAGGCGGGTCGCCTCGGCGACAACGTTCTGAAGTGTCCGCACGACCCCGTTGATCTGGGGCGCCCAGGCGTCGCTGACCAGAACGATCTTCATGAATGGAGGGCTGTCTTCCAAAGGCTGCGATCGCGCTCGATCCTACGAAAGAGTGCCGGTCGATTTTATGACAGCTGGATCCGATCGAGGGTCGAATTCACCGAATTTCGACCCTTAGGAGGCCCCTCCGCCCGCAACCGTCAGCCCGTCGATGCGGATGGTCGGCGAATCCATGCCGGTCTTGAACTCCAGATCGTTCGCCGGGGTCAGGTTGAGGAACATGTCCTTGAGGTTGCCGGCGATGGTGACCTCGCTCACCGGATAGGCAAGCTCGCCCTTCTCGATCCAGAAGCCCGCCGCCCCCCGGCTGTAATCGCCTGTCACGCCGTTGACGCCCATGCCCATGAGCTCGGTCACATAGAATCCGTCCTGGACCGAGGCGATCATATCGGCGCGGCTCGCCTTGCCGGGTTCGAGCCAGAGATTGGTGGGCGAGGGACTGGGCGGCGAGGAGGTTCCGCGCGAAGCATGGCCGGTCGTGGTGAGGCCCAGTTGCCGGGCCGAACGCAAATCGAGCAGCCAGGTCGTCAGCACGCCATCCTCGATGATCGCCCGGCGGTGGTTCGCGACGCCCTCGCCGTCGAAGGCCTTGGAGCGCAGGCCCCGGATCCGGTGGGGGTCGTCGATCACCTGGATGCCCTCGGGGAAAATCCGCTGCCCGAGCTTGTCCTTCAGGAAGCTTGTCCCGCGCGCGATGGAGGGGCCGGTGATCGCGCCGATGAGGTGGCGCAGCATGCCGCTGGACACCCGGGGGTCGAAGAGAATCGGCACCTTGCAGGTCGCAACCTTCCGCGCGCCGAGCCGTCTGACCGCCTTTTCGCCGGCGCCGCGCCCGATCTCGGCGGGATCCTTCAGATCGCTGGCGTGGACGGCGGTGGAATAATCGTAGTCCCGTTCCATGCCGGTTCCGGTCCCGGCCAGCACCGAGGCGCTGACGCTGTGACCGGTTCCGCCATAGGTCCGGGCAAAGCCGTTCGACGCCGCCATGGCGACCCGGCTCTGGCTCCAGCTTGCCTCGGCGCCCTCGGAATTGGTGACGCCCGCAACCGCACGGGCCGCTTCTTCCGCTGCTGTCGCCCGGGCGATCAGGACTTCGGCGGCGGGCTCGACCGGATCGATCATGTCGAGGTCGGGATGGTCGTGGGAAAGCTGGTCCGGATCGGCGATCCCGCAATAGGGATCCTCCGGCACCGCCTTGGCCATATCGACCGCCCGCTGCACCAGTTCCGTCAGCGCCTTGGCGTCCGCGTCGTTCGAGGAGACGATCGCCTGCTGCTTTCCGATGAAAACGCGAAGCCCGAGGTCATAGCCTTCCGAGCGTTCCAGCTTCTCGATCTTGCCGAGCCGCTGAGCGTGGGAAATCGAGACCCCTCGAAACAGCACGGCATCCGCCGCATCGGCCCCGGCACGCTTTGCGCGGGTGATCAGGTCGGAAAGGATATCGAGGGCGTTCTGGTCTTCTGTCATCTCTTGTCCTGTTTCCAGATCGGCTTGCCGGAGCCCGGCAGGCCATAGCTCGACCATTTGGCGGTGACCTGGGCGACGATATCGTCGCTCATGCCGAGTTTCTTGCCCCATTCGCGCTTGGTCTCGGGCGGCAGCTTGGTCGTGGCGTCGAGCCCGATCTTGCCGCCGAGCCCTGATTCGGGGGAGGCGAAATCGAGATAGTCGATGGGCGTGCCCTCGACCACGGTTATATCGCGTGCAGGGTCCATGCGGGTCGACATGGCCCACATCACGTCCTTCCAGTCGCGGGCGTCGATGTCGTCATCCACCACGATGACGAACTTCGTGTACATGAACTGCCGCAGGAAGGACCAGACCCCCATCATCACGCGCTTGGCATGGCCGGGATAGGCCTTCCGCATGGAAACCACCGCGATCCGATAGGAGCAGCCTTCGGGCGGCAGCCAGAAATCGACGATTTCTGGGAATTGCTGGGTCAGAAGCGGGATGAAAACCTCGTTCAAGGCCTCGCCCAGCACCGAAGGCTCGTCCGGGGGCCGGCCCGTGAAGGTCGAAAGATAGATGGGGTTCTGCCGCATGGTGATCGCCGAGACGGTGAAGACCGGAAAGCGCTCCACCGAATTGTAATAGCCGGTGTGATCCCCATAGGGTCCCTCGTCGCCGTAGTCGTCGAGGGAGACATGGCCCTCCAGCACGATCTCCGCCTGGGCCGGCACCTTCAAGGGCACCGTCTTGCAATCGACCAGTTCGACCCGCTTGCCGCGCAAGAGACCGGCGAACTGATATTCCGACAGGGTATCGGGCACCGGGGTCACGGCCGCCAGGATCGTGCCGGGATCGGCCCCGATCACCACGGCCGCCGGCAGGGGTTCCTGCTTTTCCTTGTCCCAGCGCTGGTGGTGTTGCGCGCCGCCGCGATGCTTCAGCCATCGCATCAAGGTGGTGTTCCGCCCCGTGACCTGCATCCGGTAGATGCCGAGATTGAAATCGTCCTCGCGCCGGGTTCCCGGACCCTTGGTCACCACCAGCGGCCAGGTGATGAGCGGCGCGGGCTCGCCGGGCCAGCAGGTCTGGATCGGCAAGGCCGAAATGTCGATGTCCGACCCTTTGAGCACGATCTCCTGGCAGGGGGCGGAGCCTACGGTCTTGGGTTTCATGGCCAGCACGGTCTTCAGGAGCGGCAGCATCTCCAGGGCTTCACGCCAACCGCCCGGCGGCTCAGGCTGCTTCAGGAAGGCGAGGGTTTCGCCCACTTCCCGCAATTGTCCCGGCTCCCGGTCCATGCCCCAGGCGACCCGCTCCACCGTGCCGAAGAGGTTCGCCAGCACCGGCATGCCATAGCGACCGCCGTCCGGCCGCGTCACGTTCTCGAAAAGCACGGCCGGGCCTTTCTCGGCCAGCAGGCGCGTATGGATCTCGGTCATCTCCAGGATGGGCGAGACGGGAGTGCTGACCCGGACAAGCCGGCCGGCGCCCTCCAGTCGGGCCATGAAATCGCGGAGCGAGGCGTAGGGCATGAGCGGCGGAGCTTCCTGCGGGCGGGGTCGGCACTATAGGTCGGCGCTAGGCCTGGGGCAAAGCCTCCAGCCGCCAGACCACGCCTTCGCGGCTCACCTTGTCTTCGAGATCGAGGCTTGTCGGCACCGTATAGCGTGCAACCTCCGTCAGCCCTGACGTGGGAACGTAGCTCCTGCCCGGATCGCCGAGCAGGACGGGGCACCCTTTTCCGGCGAGCTTTCGCAACCATAGCGTCAGCCGCTCGGCCAGCGGCCTCTCGTAACACATGTCGCCGACCAGGATCAGATCCCAGGGCGCATGCGCCGCGTCGATCATGTCCGAGACTTCGATATCGATCGAAACCTCATTGAGCGCCGCGTTGAGGCCGATGGCTGCAGCCGCGAATTGATCGATTTCCGCAGCGGTCACCCTGGCTGCGCCAGCGCGCATGGCAGCGATGGCGACGAGACCGGACCCGGCGCCGAAATCCAACACCCGACGCCCATGGGCGACTTCCGGATGGTCGAGCACATATCTCGCCACGGCCTGCCCACCGGGCCAGGCAAAGGCCCAATAGGGCGGCGGCAATTGATCGCGCTCCAAGCTTGCCTCGGTCGCCAGCCAGAGCGGCGTCACCTCGGTGGCAAGGTGCAGACGCAGTTCCGGCAACAGCGAGGGGGAGGCGATCTCGGTATTGGCCTGGATGAACGCGACCGGGTCCTTAAAGGACATGGCCGGCGACGATTCCGCCGAGGAGCAGCCAGCCTGCGAGACGATTGGATTTGAATTTGACGAGGCAATCGATGGGATCGTCCGTTGCCACGCGGGCGGCCTGCCAGCCGAGTTGCAGGGTTGCCAGGGCAAGCCCGATCCAGAACGGCCAGGCGAGCCCTGCGGCGGCCCCCGCCGCGCCCCAGAGTAGGGCCGCGGCTCCGTAGAAGAGGAAGAGGAACGGCCGGGTCCGCTCCCCCAGGGCCAGGGCCGAGGATTTGACCCCGACCAGCACGTCGTCCTCCTTGTCCTGATGGGCGTAGATCGTGTCATAGCCGAGGGTCCAGAAAATCCCCCCCGCATAGAGCAGGAAGGCCGGCAACCCGAGGCTCCCCATGACCGCCGCCCAGCCGAGCAGCGCTCCCCAGTTGAAGTTGAGGCCCAGGAAGAACTGCGGCCAATAGGTGATCCGCTTCATGAAGGGATATGTGGCGATCAGGAGCAGCACCCCGACGCCCAGCAGGATCGCCATCCCGTTCAGGCTGAAGAGGATGGCGGCGCCGATGCCAAGTTCCAGCGCCATGAAGAAAAGCGCCTGCCAGACTGAGATCGCGCCGCTGGGGATCGGTCGCGTCCGGGTGCGGGCGACCTGGGCGTCGACCTTGCGGTCGGCGATATCGTTGAGGGTGCAGCCCGCCCCCCGCATGACGAGCGCGCCGATGCCGAAGAGCGCCAGGAGCCGGAAATCGGGCCAGCGGTCGGCCGCGAGCGCGATCCCCCACCAGCCGGGGAACAGCAGAAGCCAGGTGCCGATGGGCCGGTCGAGCCGGGCGAGGCGTGCGTAAGGCCGCAAAGCCGCCGGCAGCCAGCGGTCGACCCAATCTCCCGCCTTGATATCCTCGCGGCCGGCTTGACGGTTTCGGGGCTCGGGCCCTTCGGCTAGACTGGGGGAGGCGGAAAGGCGCATGGCGCCATAATGCCCGCCGCGGGCTTCGCGGCCAAGCGATCAAGGAGCCGATCCTGGAATGACCGACGGTTCGACGCCCGAAACCCGTCTCTTTGTGGAAGCGCCGCTCGAAGCGGGTGGGACGACGGAGCTTCCGACCGAGCAGGCGCATTTCCTGCGCAACGTGCTGCGGCTGGCGCCGGGCGCGCCGGTGGCGCTTTTCAACGGACGGGATGGGGAATGGCTGGGCCGGGTTGCCGTACTCGGCAAATCCAGTGGCTCCGTCGCGCTCGAACGACAGCTTCAGCCTCAGAGCCAGCCGGCCGACCTCTGGCTCCTCTTCGCGCCGATCAAGCGCGGGCGGGTCGATTTTCTGGTGGAGAAGGCGACCGAGCTTGGCGTTTCCGTGCTCCAGCCTGTCTGGACCCGGCGTACCGTCGTCGAGCGCGTCAATCTCGACCGGCTCCGCGCCCATGCGGTGGAGGCCGCCGAGCAGACCGGTCGACTCGACGTGCCGGAATTGCGCGAGCCTCTGGCGCTGGACCGGCTCATCGACACATGGCCGCAAGATCGCCGGCTTATGCTCTGCGACGAGAGTGGGAGGTCGCCGCTCGTGACCGAAGCCCTGGCCAAGGCGGCGCCGGGTCCCTGGGCCATCCTGACCGGCCCCGAGGGGGGCTTCACGGAAACGGAGCTTGACGGTTTGCGGAAACTCCCCTTTGTTTGCGGCGTCGGATTGGGGCCGCGCATCCTGCGCGCCGATACGGCGGCGCTTGCGGCGCTCGCGGTGTTCCAGGCGATCCGCGGGGATTGGCCCGCGCGCTCCCCCTAAGCCCCCGGAGACCGTTCCCTCATGTCCGCGCCACCCCTTTCGAGCGGCGAACCCATCACCGACAAGCGCCAGTTGGTGGAATACATCGCGGCGGGCTCCAAGCCTGCTGAGGCTTGGCGGATCGGCACCGAGCACGAAAAATTCGTCTTCCGCCTGGATAATCTTCGGCCCGCGACCTATGACGAGGGCATCCGCCCACTCCTGGAAGGCCTGACCCGTTTCGGCTGGAAGCCGGTGCTGGAGAACGGCAAGCCGATTGCGCTCTCCAGCGGGCAAGCTTCCATCTCCCTGGAACCCGGCGGGCAGTTCGAGCTATCGGGCGCGCCGCTGGAAACCCTCCACCAGACCTGCAGCGAGGTGCATGAGCATCTGCGCCAGGTCCATGAGGTTTCCCAGGAACTTGGCTTGGGGATGATCGGCCTCGGCTTCAATCCGAAATGGAAGCGCGAGGACATCCCCTGGATGCCCAAGGGCCGCTACAAGATCATGGGCGACTATATGCCCAAGGTGGGCGGGCTCGGCCTCGACATGATGCTGCGCACCTGTACCGTGCAGGTGAACCTCGATTTCTCATCCGAAGCCGACATGGTGCGGAAGTTCCGGGTGAGCCTGGCGCTGCAGCCCTTGGCGACCGCGCTTTTCGCGACTTCCCCCTTTACCGAGGGCAAGCCCAACGGCTATCTGAGCTACCGCAGCCATATCTGGACAGACACCGATCCTGACCGCTCCGGCATGCTACCCTTCGTCTTCGAGGAGGGCTTCGGCTTCGAGCGTTACGTCGACTATATGCTCGATGTGCCGATGTATTTCGTCTATCGCGATGGTCGCTATATCGACGCCTCGGGCCTCTCGTTCCGCGATTTCATGGCGGGCAAGCTCTCCATTCTGCCGGGGGAGACGCCGGGCATGGGCGATTGGATCGACCATATGACCACCGCTTTCCCCGAGGTGCGGTTGAAGCGCTTCCTGGAGATGCGCGGCGCGGATGGTGGGCCGTGGCGGCGGCTTTGTGCGTTGCCCGCCCTTTGGGTGGGTCTGCTCTACGACAGCGCGGCGCTCGATGCGGCCGAGGATTTGGTCAAGACCTGGACGATCGAGGAAATGGCCCAACTCCGCAGCGATGTTCCGAAGCTCGGGCTTCGAGCCCCCTTCCGGGGTATGGAACTGCGCGGTGTGGCGCTTCAGATGCTGGATATCGCCCGCGAGGGGCTGCGGCGTCGGGCGAAGAGGGATTCCTGCGGCGAGGACGAGTCGCATTACATCGACTCGCTGTTCTCGATCGCGAGCACCGGGCGGACCACCGCCGACGAGCTTCTGGAAGACTACAAGACCAAGTGGAACGGTCAGATCGATCCGGTCTTCACCGACTACGCTTATTGATCGAGGGCTGCTGATCGGGCTTCCCGCCCGCTTCTGAGGGCGGGGAGAGCGCGGGTCTGTTTTCCCGCCGGATCGTCCTCTCGTATCGAGAACATGTCGTTTGGGTTCGGATTCGCCGAGTTAGAGCGTCGGCTGGCTTCCGACCAGGCGCATTTCCGGCCAATGCTCGGGCTGCGCCGCGTCTTCGACGGGAGGCCGGCCCGACAGCGACATCCAGCGCGAGCGATGCCAGGCGGTCCCGGAAACCTCCACCTTGATCCGGCCGGAGGTCGGTGGGCCCGAGAGACCCAGCGCCGACCAGGGGAAGATCGCCTCGGCGGTGATGCGCGGCTGATCGGCGCCGAAATACAACGCCTGGGCTCCAGGCACCGGGGCGCAGCTGGTCGGCCCATGTTCCGCCGGCGCGCCGGAGCAGAGCATCGGCGCCATGGGCGGATGATCCTTCTGCTTGGTATGCGGCGGGATGAAATAGAGCGTGAAGCGCTTGGGTCCCGCGCCGGCATCGACCCCGAGTTCGATCCGATACGCTTCGCTCAGCGGGAACGCGCCCTCATAGGCGAGGAGGTCGAGATCGTAATAGTCCTGCCCGATCGAGGCCAGCGCCAGCCCGCGCTCCGACCAGGAAAGATAAGCCTCGCCAAAGGGGACCTCGCCCTCGTTGGCGGTCAGGGGCGGCAGCAGCGAGGCGGGTTTCGGCCAGTCGATCAGCGACTCGTGGGAGGGGTCGATCGCCGCCCGGGGAATCTGGAAGGGCCGCGCCGGATTGGGCGGTGTCGAAGTCGCGGCGGCATGAAGTTCCGGGGTCCGCCGATTTACCGGCGCGATGGCGGACATCAGCTCCTCGTAGGGGCGGTTCTGGGTGTCCACCAGGCCGAAGTCGTAATCTTCGCCGTCGGCCCTGCCGCCGCGCGGATGATCGTAATATTGGAACCAATGCATGCCGACGATTTCCGGCACCGCGGCGAAGCCCTCCGTCGCGCGGGCAGCGCCCCGGGCGCGGTCGAGCTGGGTCTTGACCGTCATCAGATGGCCGTTGTTGCGATTGCCGCTGCGGTTCTCCTCGGCGGCGTAGAACCATTCCGAGATCAGCACCGGCTTGGCCTGGGAAAGCTCGCGCAAGCCGTCGAAGAAATAATGCGCGACCCAGCCTTCCGGGCTGTCGACATTGTAATTGGTGGCGATCACGTCGACGTGGCGGGCTTCGGCCTTGATCGCCACGGGATCGTAATAGATCGGCAGCCGGTCGCCGAAATAGAGCGCCTCGGGATCGGCGTCGTGGATCGCCCGCGCGCTCAGGGCGTAGTAATGCTCGGCGACCACGGCGGTCCAGCGCCGCACGGCCTGGATGCCCTCGGTGCCGGGGCGCAGCTTGCTCGGATGTTCGACCTGCAGCAGCGAGTCCCAGGAAGTGACGCCCTCGGGGGGCAGGAATTCCGCCGTGAAGGCGTTCCAGTCCTCGTGATAGTGGCGGCGCATGGTCTCGACCCAACGCTGCTTGGAGAAATTCGCCGCCGGCTTGGCCGAATAGAAGGCGAAGAGCGCGCCCGACCACCAGCCGACCTCGTTGTCCGAGAAATAGCCGATGCGATAGGGGCTGCCGCGATAGGGCGCCACCAGCTTGCGGGCTTCGGCCTTCATGATCCCTTCCATGGCGGGATCGAAGGGATCGAACCAGTGGAAACGCGAGATCCGGCCGAGTTCCAGGTTGATGACGCCGGGTAATTCGAGATCGCGCGGCGGGAGCGACCAGGCGCCCGCCGTGTTGAAGCCCCAGACGTCGAGCCGCGTCTTGGTCTGGGCGATCCAGGCGGGCAGGGTGGGCTGGAAGGAAGTCCAGTCGTAATGGGCCTGGGTCAGGAGGCGGCCCGACACGCCGCCGTCGAGGACGTTGACGCCGCGCGAGAAAAAGAGATTGCCGCAGGGCGTGACCAGCCAATTGGTCCGGTTCTGGCGCGTGGTCGTCCAGCGGCTGGTCGGCGCGTTGTGGAAGTCGTCGCAGGCCGAAGCCTCGGCGCAGCCTCCCGCCAGGAGAAGGGCGCCCAGCAGGAAAGCCCGCAATTTCATGCGGCGGTGCCGCCCACCGTGAGCCCATCCATGCGCAGCGTCGGCTGGCCGACGCCGACCGGGACGCCCTGGCCGTCCTTGCCGCAGGTGCCAACGCCGTCGTCGAGCTTCAGGTCGTTGCCGATCATGGTGATCTTGGTCAGGGCGTCGGGACCGTTGCCGATGAGCGTCGCACCCTTGACGGGCGCTCCCACCTTGCCGTCCTCGATAAGATAGGCCTCCGAGGCCGAGAAGACGAACTTGCCGGAGGTGATATCGACCTGGCCGCCGCCGAAATTGACCGCATAAAGACCGCGCTTCACCGACTTGATGATCTCCTCGGGCTCCTTGTCGCCGGCCAGCATGTAGGTATTGGTCATGCGGGGCATGGGCGCATGGGCGAAGCTTTCGCGACGCCCGTTGCCGGTCGGCTTCATGCCCAGGAGCCGGGCGTTCATCCGGTCCTGCATATAGCCTTTGAGAATGCCGTCCTCGATCAGCACGTTGTAGGCGCTGGGCGTCCCCTCGTCGTCCACGGTGATCGAGCCGCGCCGGTCGGGGATCGTCCCGTCGTCGACCACGGTGACCCCCGGCGAGGCGACCCGCTGCCCGATGAGACCGGAAAAGGCGGAGGTCAGCTTGCGATTGAAGTCGCCTTCGAGGCCATGGCCGACCGCCTCGTGCAGCATGACGCCGGGCCAGCCGGAGCCCAGCACCACGGGCATCTCGCCCGCCGGAGCCGGCACGGAGCTAAGATTGACAAGCGCCTGGCGCAGCGCCTCTTCGACCTGGCTCTTCCATTGCGCGGGGTCGAAATACTTATGGTACTCGATCCGCCCGCCGGCGCCCGAGGAGCCCGTCTCCATCCGGCCGCCGTCGCCGACCACGATGCTGACATTGAGCCGGACGAGCGGCCGGATGTCGCCGACCCGGCTGCCGTCGGCCCGGAGGATCTCGACCGCCTGCCAGGTGCCGGAGATGGAGGCCATGACCTGCCGCACCCGGGGATCCTTCGAGCGCGCATAGGCGTCGATGTCGGTCAGCAGCTTGGTCTTGGTCTGGAAATCGATCTGGGACAGGGGGTTGGCGTCGGTATAGAGCGTCCGGTTCGTGCCGGGCGGGGGGGCCGCGAGCGTGCCCGCGTGGCCGCTTTTCACCGCCCGCACGGTCTGCCCGGCGCGACGGATAGCCTCCTCGCTCAGCTCGGAGCCATGGGCATAACCCGCCGCCTCTCCCGAGATCGCGCGCAGGCCGAAGCCCTGGCTCGTGTCGAAGGACGTACTCTTGATTCGCCCGTCGTCGAGCGCGACGCTCTCCGACTGGCTCCATTCCAGGAACAGCTCGCCGTCGTCCATGCCCGAGAGGGAATTGGCCACGATCCCCTGGACACGGCCCCGGTCCATGCCCGTGCGGGTGAAGAACAGGTCGTCGGTACGGGCCAGATCGCTCATCAGGATGCTCCGGAGAGGCGCCGCGCAGAACTTGCGCCCGCCTGGGTTGATGTTGTGCCACGGCTCTGGCGACATTGCCAAACCTTCGTGAGGCTCAAGGCGCGCGAAAGCCAGGAGAGAGGCGGCCAGATGGCCTTTCGGGGGCCGCTTGCCCAGGGTGAACAATTATGCGTCATAAGGTCGCAATTTCCAGCTTCGGACAGCGCCCTTGCGGAATGACCGGCGTCAGAGGCCATGGCTGGAACATGCGGTTGCTGCGGCGGCTTGCCGCAACGGCGGCGCTGCGGCGGATGACGCAGTTGTGGTGGCCGAGAGGTTTGTTGTAGTTTCCCGCCGCGTCCGCCGCTCGCTTCGGCTGGGCGGACAACCTGCTTGAGGTCCGGGCCCGATGCCCGGGAACCTCCGCTACGAGAGGCACTAAGCGCATGGGATGGGTTAGCAGATTCCGGACGGCCCGCTGGGCACAGAAGCTTGTCGCCGCCGCGGCCGCCCTGCCGGCGCTCCTCTTTGCCCGCCTCGCGCTGGCCGAGGAAGCGCACGACTGGCAGCTCGGCATGCAGCCGGCGGCGACGCCGATCCGCCACTGGATCGATCAGCTTCACGACGGGCTCCTGGTCATCATCACGCTCATCACCCTCTTCGTGCTGGGCCTCCTGCTCTATGTCATGGTCCGCTTCCGCGAATCGCGGAACCCGGTCGCTTCGATGACCACGCATCACACCCTGATCGAAGTCCTCTGGACGGTGATCCCGGTGGTGATCCTGGTCGGCGTCGCGATCTTCTCCTTCCCGCTCCTCTATTATGAAGATCGGGTTCCGGGCCAGGCCGACATGACCCTCAAGGTGACCGGCCATCAGTGGTACTGGACCTACGAATATCCGGACCAGGGCGGGCTTACCTTCGACAGCTATATGATCCCGGAGGAGGACGCTGCCAAGCTGGGCAAGAAGCGTCTTCTCGACGTGGACAATCCGGTGGTGCTGCCCGTGGGCGCGAAGATCCGCGTGCTGGTCGCCGGCAGCGACGTGATCCACAGCTGGTTCATGCCCTCCTTCGGCTTCCAGGAATATTCCATGGTCGGCCGGATCAACGAGAGCTGGATCCAGATCGACCGCGAAGGCACCTTCTACGGCCAATGCAACCAGATCTGCGGCGTCAACCACCCCTTCATGCCGATCGAGGTCCATGCGGTCTCGAAAGAGGCTTTCGCGAAGTGGGTCGTAGAGGCGAAGAAGAAGTTCGCTAACAACGACAACGGTTCCGGCGCGACGGTTGCCGGGAACGACAAGACCGAGGGACGCGCCGAGGGCGCCGTCCGCCTCGCCGCCGCCGCGGCGCAGTAAAGGATACGGGGACCGATCATGGCTTATCCCAGCACCGCTCACGGGCACGATCACGCGCATGATGCGCACGATCACAAGCCGGGCTTCTTCACCCGTTGGTTCCTGTCGACGAACCACAAGGACATCGGGACCCTCTATCTGATCTTCGCGATCATCGCCGGCCTCATCGGCGGCGGCATGTCGGAGATCATGCGCTACGAGCTGATGACGCCCGGGGATCACCTCTTCAACGGCAACCATCAGATGTACAACGTGATCATCACGGCTCACGGGCTGATCATGGTGTTCTTCATGGTCATGCCGGCGATGATCGGCGGCTTCGGCAACTGGTTCGTGCCGCTGATGATCGGCGCGCCGGACATGGCCTTCCCGCGCATGAACAACATCAGCTTCTGGCTGCTGGTGCCTTCCTTCGCTCTGCTCTTCGGCTCGGCCTTCGTCGGCGAGGGCGCGGGCGTGGGCTGGACGGTCTATGTGCCGCTCTCGGGTCCGGCCGGTCACCCGGGCGCCTCGGTGGACATGGCGATCTTCTCGCTCCATCTGGCGGGCGCCTCGTCGATCCTCGGCGCCATCAACTTCATCACCACGATCTTCAACATGCGCGCGCCGGGCATGACGCTGCACAAGATGCCGCTCTTTGTCTGGTCGATCCTGGTGACCGCCTTCCTGCTGCTGCTCTCGCTGCCCGTCCTCGGCGGCGCGATCACCATGCTGCTCACCGACCGCAACTTCGGGACGACCTTCTTCGACCCGGCCGGCGGCGGCGACCCGATGCTCTTCCTGCATCTCTTCTGGTTCTTCGGGCATCCCGAGGTCTACATCATGATCCTGCCGGGCTTCGGCATGGTCAGCCAGATCATCTCGACCTTCTCGAAGAAACCCGTCTTCGGCTATCTCGGCATGGCCTATGCCATGGTCGCGATCGGCGTGATCGGCTTCGTCGTCTGGGCGCATCACATGTTCACCACCGGTATCTCGGTGAACACCCGGGCCTATTTCACGGCGGCGACCATGGTCATCGCGGTGCCGACGGGCGTGAAGATCTTCTCCTGGATCGCGACCATGTGGGGCGGCTCGCTCCGCTTCACGACGCCGATGCTCTGGGCGATCGGCTTCATCTTCCTCTTCACCGTGGGCGGCGTGACCGGTGTGGTACTGTCGAACGCGGGCCTCGATTTCGCGCTCCACAACACCTATTACGTCGTGGCGCATTTCCACTATGTGCTGTCGCTGGGCGCGGTCTTCGGTCTTTTCGCCGGCTTCTACTACTGGTTCGGAAAGATGAGCGGCCGGGAGTTCCCGGAATGGGCCGGCAAGCTCCATTTCTGGACGACCTTCATCGGCGTCAACATCACCTTCTTCCCGATGCATTTCCTCGGGCTGGCGGGCATGCCCCGGCGCATCAGCGACTATCCGGAGGCCTATGCCGGCTGGAACTATGTCGCGTCCTGGGGTTCCTACCTCTCCTATGGTTCGGCGATCTTCTTCGTGATCATGGTCATCTACTCGCTGACCTCGGGCAAGCGGGTGGGCGCGAACTACTGGGGCGAGGGTGCGACGACCTTGGAATGGACCGTGTCCTCCCCGCCGCCGTTCCATACCTTCGAGGAACTGCCGGTGATCTCCGATACGCCGCATCATTGAGCCTGATCACGTGAGGTAGAGGCGCGACAGTCGTGACCGACCTTTCCACCCCCTTGAGCCGCGCCGGGACCCTCGTTCCCGGCGTCGGCGATTATGTGGCCCTCTTGAAGCCGCGGGTGATGTCCCTCGTCGTCTTCACAGGCTTCGTGGGACTTTATCTGGCGCCAGGGCATATCCATCCGATCCTGGCGGCGGTCGCGGTGCTCTGTATCGCCGTGGGCGCGGGGGCCTCGGGCGCGATCAACATGTGGTACGACCGCGACATCGACGCGGTGATGCGCCGGACCCAGGACCGCCCCTTGCCGGCCGGCCGCATGGAGCCGGGCGACGCGCTCGGCTTCGGTTCCGTGCTGGCGGCGGCTTCCGTCTTCGTGATGGGGCTGGCGGTCAATTGGACGGCGGCGGCGCTGCTCGCCTTCACCATCGCCTTCTATGTCTTTGTCTATACGATGTGGCTGAAGCGGAGCACGCCGCAGAACATCGTCATCGGCGGCGCCGCCGGTGCCTTCCCACCCATGGTGGGCTGGGCGGCGGTGACGGGCGACGTTGGGTTGCACTCGCTTCTGCTCTTCGCGCTGATCTTCTTCTGGACGCCGCCCCATTTCTGGGCGCTGTCGCTCTACCGCGCCGGCGATTATGCCAAGGCCGGCGTGCCGATGATGCCGGTGGTGGCGGGGCCGCGCGAGACCAAGAAGCAGATGCTGGCCTATACGCTGGTCCTCTGGCCCATCGCGCTGGCGCCGACCTTGGTCGGGATGACCGGCTGGATCTATGGTGCCGCGGCCCTGGTGCTGAGCCTGGGCTTCACGGCGGCGGCGATCGCGGTCTGGCGCGACGAGGGCGAAGTGAGCGCCAAGCGGATGTTCGGTTTTTCGATCCTTTATCTCTTCCTGCTCTTCGCGCTCATGGTCGTCGACCGGGCGCCCGGCTTGGCCGGCGGGCTCTTTTGATGAGCGAGGCTGAAGCGCATGGACGACAGGGAACGTCGCGTAAAGGCGAGAAACAGGGCGCTTCTTGTGGTGCTGCTGGGGGTTATCGCCCTGTTCTACGCGATCACCATCGCGCGGATGGGGGGCTGAGATGACCAACCGTCGCCCGAAGACCGGCAACCGCAAGACGGTCCTGTTGCTCTCGGCCACGGTGGTCGGGATGATCGGGCTCTCTTTTGCCTCGGTCCCGCTCTACACCATGTTCTGCCAGGCGACCGGCTATTACGGCACGACCCAGCGCGCGGAAGCCCTGCCGGGCAAGGTGTCGGACAAGCTCGTCACCGTCCGCTTCGATTCGCAGACCTCGCCCGATCTCGCCTGGGAGTTCCGGCCGCTGCAGCGCGCCGTCCAGGTCCATCCCGGCGAGGAGCGGACCATCGCCTATCGGGCCGTCAATCGCTCGAACAAGGCAATGACCGGCACGGCCACCTATAATGTGACGCCGCTCAAGGTCGGGATCTATTTCGACAAGCTTCAATGCTTCTGCTTCACCGAGCAGCACCTGGAGCCCGGTCAGAGCGCCGACCTCACGGTCTCTTTCTTCGTCGATCCGGATATCGTGACCGACCCCGATACCAAGGACGTCGATACCATCACGCTTTCCTATACCATGTTCCGCAAGGCCGGGACCGAGACGGTGCGGTCCTCCGCCCTCGCGGCTCCGACCCCGCCGCTAAACTGACGTCAACCGATCCTTCGCCAGAGAGCCCGCCATGAGCAGTGATAGTCACGCCGCGCCGAAGCACCCCTACCATCTCGTCGACCCGAGCCCCTGGCCGTTCTTCGGCGCGCTTGCCGCCGGGGTGCTGGCAACCGGCCTCGTCCTCTACATGAAGGCAGGCTTCTCGCTCTGGGCCATCGCTCCCGGCACCATCGGCATTCTTGCGATCATGGCGGTCTGGTTCCGCGACGTGGCGATCGAGGCGACCTACAAGGGCAATCACACGCTGGTGGTGCAGCTCGGCATGCGCTACGGGATGGCGCTCTTCATCGCCTCGGAAGTGATGTTCTTCTCGGCCTTCTTCTGGGCCTTCTTCGATGCGAGCCTTTTCCCCAAGGAGGCGACCGGCGGGGTCTGGCCGCCGAAGGGCGTTCATGCCTTCGATCCCTGGGATCTGCCGTTCCTCAATACCTTGATCCTGCTGCTATCGGGCACGACGGTGACCTGGGCCCATCATTGCTTGATCGAGAACGACCGGCCCAACGTAAAGAAGGCTCTCTGGATCACGGTTCTGCTGGGCGTCGCCTTTACCGCCTGCCAAGCCTACGAGTACAGCCACGCGGCTTTCGGCTTCAAGGATGGGATCTATCCGTCGACCTTCTTCATGGCGACGGGCTTCCACGGCTTCCACGTGCTGGTCGGAACCATCTTCCTGGCCGTGACCCTGATGCGCGTCTACAAGGGCCACTTCACGCCGACCCACCACTTCGGCTTCGAGGCGGCGGCCTGGTACTGGCACTTCGTCGACGTGGTCTGGCTCTTCCTTTTCATCTGCGTCTATTGGTGGGGCGGCGGCAGCGCCATCGGTCCGGAGTAACTCTTGGGCGGGGCTCCCACCCCGCTCGAAGCGGCCCTTCGATGCCGCTGCCCGAAATGCGGGCGCGGCAGCCTCTACGACGGCATTCTGTCGGTGGTGCCGAAGTGTGGGGAATGCGGGCTCGATCTTGCCGCCCATGACGCGGGCGACGGGCCCACGGTTTTCGTCATCCTGATCCTAGGCGCTGTGGTGGTGGGCTTGGCCTTCCTGCTGCAGCGCCTCGTGTCTCTTCACCCCATCGTGCAGCTCGCGATCTGGACGCCGGTGATCGTCGGAGGCGCCATCCTGATGCTCCGCCATCTCAAGGCCCTGCTGATCGCCCTCCAATACAGGCATCGCTCGCTTGGCTAGGCGCCGGCTCGGTCCTCTGCTGCTGACCATTCCGATGGTGCTCGTCCTCCTGGGTCTCGGCACCTGGCAGGTCGAGCGGCTCTACTGGAAAGAAGGCCTGATCGCGGCGCTCGATGCCGCCCGCAGCGCGCCGCCCGTTGCCCCCCCTCCGAGCCTTGCCGCGGCCGCCAGCCTCGCCTATCGCCGCGTCGCGGCGACCGGCCGCTTTCTCCATGACAAGGAATTTGCGGTTGCCGCCATCTCCCAGACCGGAGACTACGGCCTGGCCGTCGTAACCCCGCTCCGGCTGGCCGATGGGTCGTTCCTCCTGGTCAATCGCGGCTGGGTGCCCAAGGACCGGCAAAGCCCGGATAGCCGCAGGGCGGGCGAGATCGCCGCCGAGACGACAATCACCGGTTTGTTGCGACTGCCGAACGCCCGAAAGCCGAGCTGGTTCACCCCGGACAATCGTCCGGAAGCAAGCCAATGGTACTACATCGATCCCACCGCGATGGCGGCGGCGGCCCGGCTCGAGGGGGTTCTTCCCTATTGGATCGATGCCGACGCCACGCCGAATCCCGGGGCCTATCCCATCGGGGGTCAGACGATCGTGGACATCCCGAACAACCATCTCCAATACGCGATCACCTGGTATTCGCTGGCGATGGCGCTGATCGCGATCTACCTGATCTCGGAGCGCCGCCGACCGCGCGATTGACCGCCTGCCGGTCACCGCCATTGTCAACGAGATCGGCCGGGTCCTACACTTCTCCAAAATAAGGCAAGCGGAGGAGAAGGCCCATGTCTCCCATGTCCATGGCGGCGGCGGTTGCCCCGCCCGATCTCGCCCAGGCGAAGGCCGATTATGAGAGGGACGGCTTCTGCATCATCCCCGATGCCCTCAGCCCGTCGGAAGTGGCGGCCGTCCGCCAGCGGATCACCGAGCAGGCCGAGACGGAAAAGGCGCTGGGCTGGGCGCGGGAGGATTCGGGGCCGACCCAGGTCGCGCGCCTCCTGAAAGATCAGGCCGGTTTCCAGCAGGAGGACCTCAGCGAGGTCACGGGCGGGGTGAACCAGCGGGTCAACCTGCTGGTGAACAAGGGCAAGGTCCTGCGCGACCTCGTCACCCATCCGATCGGGCTGGAGATGATGGAGCATATGCTCGGGACCTATATGCTCCTCAGTTCCTTCAGCGCGAATATCGCCAAATTCGGCGGTGTGGAGCAGGGGCTCCATCGCGACAACTGGTGGTGCCCGATCCCCTATCCGCGGGGCGAGGCCCATCTGAAGGTCGGCGATTCCAAGCGCTATGCCCTGGAGGCGGAGAATACGCCGGAGGATGTGCTCGTCCCGGCCTGCGCCGGCAATGTGCTCTGGATGATCACCGACTTCACCGAAGAGAACGGAGCCACCCGGGTGGCTCCCGGCTCCCATCTGCTCCCGCATAATCCCGATGGCTCGGTGCCCCATAAGATCCCGACCGTTCCGGCGGTGGGCAAGGCCGGTTCCTGCCTCATCTTCGACGGGCGGCTCTGGCATGGCACGGGCCGCAACCTGACCCGGGAGCCCAGGATCGGGCTGCTCACCTATTATTGCGGACCGCAGTTCCGCCAGTTGGAGAACTTCTTCCTGGGCCTCGATCCGGCGGTGCTGGACGAGGGATCGGAGCGGCTGCTCGATCTCCTGGGCTATACGACCTGGATGAACTACGGCGTCACGGACCATCTCTCGTCACGCAAACGGCTCCGGGCGCGGGAGCCCTGGATCCCGGAACTCAGGATGACGCCCAAGGCCTGAGGTGATCGCCGGCCTTTGCGTGGAAAGATCAGGCGGCCTTGGGCGGTGGCAGCTGGATCTTTCCGATCCCCGGCGGCAGGTCGAGTTCGCCCTGCGCGGCGCGCACTTTGGTCATGATATCCAAGGCCATGGCCGAGATCTCGCAGGCCCGCCGCTTTTCCCGATCGACATGCAGCGAGAGCGATTCGCTCAGCGCCGAGATCGCGCCGCTTTCGACATGGCGCATCACGTTGAAATAGACGAGCCGCTTGGCGTCCATATCGCGCAGCCGCGTGATAATCTCGAACTTCTCGCCCAGGCGCAGTTCTCGGCGGTAGGTGATATGCGCCTCGACGGTAAAGAAGCTGTAGGGCGTCGTCGCCACATAGCGCGGCCCGAGCCCTATGGCGCCGACGAAACGGTCCCGTGCCTCGGAAAAGGCCACGGCATAAAAGCCGCTGCTCATATGGTTGTTGTGATCGACCCAATCCGCCGGCACCTCACCGGTATGGGACCCAAGCGCCGCATCCAGATCCAAAACGCTCTCCCTCTTTGAGGCGTCGACTTTCGGCGAGGGTGCGCGGCCTGTCCATTCCAAAAGACAAGGAAGACGCTTGACCTTGCGGTGGCAGGAAGGTGGAAGCTCGCGTCAATCCTCCGAGGAGCAGCAAAAATGTCTCGTCTATCTCTCTTCCCGATCCTGATCGCCCTTGTCGCGGCCTGCCCCTTCGGCGGCGCCGCCCAGGCCCAGGGCATGAGCGGCCATGATCATTCGACCCTGGCCGCCCCCTCTTCCGGTAGTCCTTCGTCGGCCGCTTATAAGGCCGCCCATGAGAAGATGATGCGCGACATGGGCGGCGCGCTCACCGGCAATGCGGACCGCGACTTCGTCCAGGGCATGATCCCGCACCACCAGGGCGCCATCGACATGGCGGAGGTCGAGCTGAAATACGGCAAGGATCCGGCTATCAAGAAGCTCGCCCGGGATATCATTGCGGCGCAGAAAAAGGAGATCGCCTTCATGCGGAAATGGCTCGCGGCCCAGCCGCATTGACCGGGATCCGAGGCGGGTGGCATGGTGCCCTCCATGGCCTATTACGAAAACCTCGAAACCCGCTTCCGCCAGCTCGGCATCCTCAACGAGGCGACGGCGATCCTCGGCTGGGACGCCGCGACCCTGATGCCCGAGGGGGCCGCCGGCTCCCGCGCGGAGCAACTCGCCGTGCTCCGGCGGATGAGTCACGACATCCTGACCGGTCCCGAGACCGGCGACCTTCTCGAAGGTGCGGCGTCGCAGAGGGATCTGGACCTTTGGCGGCAGGCCAATCTTCGGGAAATGCGCCGGCTCTGGGTGCATGCGACGGCGGTGCCGGGCGATCTGGTGGAGGCCTTCTCCCGCGCCTGTTCCGCCTGCGAGATGAAATGGCGCGAGGCGCGGGCGGCGAGCGACTTCCCCTCGGTGCTGCCGGATTTGCAGGAGGTTCTGAGCCTTGTGCGAGAGGTGGCCGCGGCCAAATCCGACCGGCTCGGCGTCAGCCCCTATGACGCGCTCCTGGATGAATACGAGCCCGGGGGCCGGACCGCGGCGATCGATGTCCTTTTCGCCGAGCTGGCGACCTTTCTCCCCGGCCTCATCGAGGCGGTGATCGCGCGCCAGGCCGCGCTGCCGCCGCCGGCCGAACCCGAAGGTCCTTTCCCGGTCGAGGCGCAGCGCGCGGCGGGCATCGCCCTGATGACCCAATTGGGCTTCGATTTCAATCACGGGCGGCTCGACGTCAGCCGCCATCCCTTCTGCGGCGGCACGCCCGACGACGTGCGGATCACCACCCGCTACGACGAGGCGGATTTCGGCCGGGCGCTCATGGGGGTGCTGCACGAGACGGGGCATGCGCTTTACGAACGGGGCCTGCCGGCCGAATGGCGGCTTCAGCCGGTGGGCCACGCGCGGGGCATGAGCCTCCATGAGAGCCAGTCCCTGCTGATCGAGATGCAGGCCTGCCGCAGCCCCGAATTCGCGACCTTCTCGGCCCCTCTGCTGCGGCGGACTTTCGGCGGTTCAGGTCCGGCTTGGGAGCCGCAAAACCTGCACAAGCTCGCCACCGTGGTGAAGCGCAGCTTCATCCGGGTCGATGCGGACGAGGTGACCTATCCCGCCCATGTCATCCTGCGCTATCGGCTGGAGCGGGCGATGATCGCGGGCGATCTGGCGCTGGCCGACCTGCCCGGCGCCTGGAACGACGGCATGCGTGAGCTGCTGGGCGTGGCCCCGCCCGACGACCGCCACGGCTGCCTCCAGGATATCCATTGGTACGACGGGGCCTGGGGCTATTTCCCGACCTATACCCTGGGCGCGATGACGGCCGCCCAGCTTTTCGACGCCGCCACCCGAGCCGACCCCGCCATCAGGCCCAGCCTTGCGGAAGGAAATTTCGCCCCGTTGCTGGCCTGGCTTCGGACAAATGTCCATGGCAAGGCCTCGTCGCTCTCCACCGACGAGATCATCCGCGACGCGACGGGACGGTCGCTCGACGCCAAGGTCTTCGAGGCGCATCTCCGGCGGCGGTATCTCGGCGGCTAGAAGCGGTATTTCACCAGATACCAGAGCGCCTTCACCCCGTCGCGCCAGCCGATCTTCTTCCCCTCGGCATAGGTCCGGCCGTAGTAGCTGATGCCCATCTCGTAGATGCGCCAGCGCCGGGCGCGGGCGATCTGGGCACTCATCTCGATCTCGATGCCGAAATCGTTGGCCGTGAGGCTGAGACTCTCCACGACCTCCCGCCGCATCATCTTGTAGCAAACCTCGATATCGGTGAGCGTCTGGTTGTAGAGCAGGTTGAAGATCACCGAGATCAGCCGGTTGGCCAGATAGTGGTGGTAATAGAGCGACCGGTGCGGCGCGCCGTAGAAGCGCGATCCATAGACCACATCCGCCACCTGGCGATCCGCGATCAGCCCATGCATCCGGCCCCAATCCTGGGGATCGTATTCGAGGTCGGCGTCCTGGATGACGGCGATCTTGCCGGAGATGGCGGCGAAACCGCTGCGCACGGCGCCGCCCTTGCCGAGATTCTGTTTGTGATAAAGCACCCGGATGACAAGCTCCGAGCCCGGCGTGAACTGGAGATCGCCAATGGGCGACAGCGCCAGACCAGCTGCTTTGGCCCGATCGTCCGGCAGGTTTCGACGGAGCCAGTCCCTGGTGCCGTCCGTCGAGCAATCGTCGACGATCAGGAGTTCTTTCGTGACCCCCGGCAGGGCTGCCCCAACGGCAACCAGCAAAGCCCCCAGCGTCTCCCGCTCATTAAAGACGGGAATGACGACGGAAAGGCCGGGAGAGGCTATCGGGTCGGCGGGCATTGATATCTGCGTCTCTTTCGCTTTCGGGGAAGCGGCGTGCGGCACTATATACAAGGTAAGTCCCTATCGGGTGCCCCTCTTGCCGCTGGGAGCATCGAACGATAGGCTGCGAACCCGATACCCCGTCTCATCCGGAAAGCCTCTTGTCCTATATCAGCACACGCGACGCCCAGACCCCCCCGCATCGTCTTTCCTTCGAGGAGGTTCTGCTTGCGGGGCTTGCGCGAGACGGGGGGCTCTACGTGCCCGAGGCCCTGCCCCAGCTCTTTGCGCCGACGCTCGCCAAATTCTCCGGGCGCTCCTATGCCGAGATCGCCGTCCGGGTCATGGAGCCCTTCGTCGGCGACGCCCTGCCGGCCGATAAGCTGCGCGCGCTGGTCGAGGACGCCTATCGGGGGTTCGGCCATGAGGCGGTGGCACCCCTGAAGCAGCTCGGTCCAAGCCTCTGGCTGCTGGAGCTTTTCCACGGGCCGACGCTCGCCTTCAAGGACTACGCGCTGCAGGTGGTGGGTCGGCTCTTCGACGCGGTGCTGAGCCGGCGCGGGGAGCGGGTGACCATCGTCGGGGCGACCTCCGGCGATACGGGTTCGGCGGCCATCGAGGCCTGCCGCGATCTCGATACCGTGGATATCTTCATCCTCTATCCCGAGGGCCGCGTTTCCGAGGTCCAGCGCCGGCAGATGACGACGGTGGCTTCGGCCAATGTCCATACCATCGCGGTTCAGGGCACCTTCGACGACTGCCAGGACTTGGTGAAGGCGATGTTCGCCGACGAGCCCTTCCGGGACGCCCATAACCTCTCGGCCGTGAATTCCATCAACTGGGCCCGGATCATGGCCCAGATCGTCTATTACGTGACCACCGCCGTCGCCCTGGGCGCACCCTCGCGGCCGGTGGGTTTTTCCGTTCCGACCGGCAATTTCGGCAATGTCTATGCGGCGCATGCGGCACGGCGGATGGGCCTGCCGATGGGCGAGGTGATCGTCGGGACCAACCGGAACGACATCCTGGCGCGCTTCCTCAACGAGGGCAGCATGACCATCACGGGCGTGGAGCCGAGCCTCAGCCCGAGCATGGACATCCAGGTTTCCAGCAATTTCGAGCGGCTCTATCACGAGCTGGTGGGACGGGACGGCAAATCCGTTTCCTCGGCCTTCACTGAATTCCGTTCCAGCGGCACGCTCCCCGCGACCGAGCGGCAATGGCGCGACGCCCAGGCGCTCTTCGCCGCGCAGCGCATCGACGACGAGGCGACGAAGGCGACGATCCGCGAGGTCTATCGCACGACCGGCGAGCTCCTTGATCCCCATAGCGCTATCGCGGTGGCGGCGGCCCAAAAGGCGCGGCGCTATCCTTCGGTGCCTATGGTGGCGCTGGCGACCGCCCATCCCGCGAAATTCCCCGACGCGGTCGAGGCCGCGGTCGGCATCCGGCCGAAGCTACCTTCCCGCATGGCCGATCTTCTGGAACGAAAGGAACGCACCACAGTGCTCCCAAACGACCTTGCGACGGTGGAGGCTTTCCTGCGCGAGCGGGCGCGTCCGGTTTCGGGACGCGCCGCATGACGCTGCGCCTTACGACCCTTCCCAACGGGATGCGCGTCCTCACCGACGCGATGGATACGGTCGAAACCGCGTCATTGGGAGTGTGGGTCGATGTCGGCACCCGCCACGAACCCGCCGAGATCAACGGCGTCGCCCATGTGCTGGAGCATATGGCCTTCAAGGGGACGGAGCGGCGCTCCGCCCGCGCCATCGCCGAGGAGATCGAGGCGGTGGGTGGGCATCTCAACGCTTATACCTCGCGGGAGCATACCGCCTATTACGCCAAGGTTCTTGCCAACGACGCGCCGCTCGCCGTCGATATCCTGGCGGATATCCTGCAGCATTCGGTCTTCGACCAGACCGAGCTGGAGCGGGAGCGAGCCGTCATTCTCCAGGAAATCGGCCAGGCGAACGACACGCCGGACGACATCATCTATGATCTCTTCCAGGAACAGGCCTATCCGAGCCAACCCATGGGCCGCCCGGTGCTGGGCCGGCCGGAGATCATCAAGGATTTAAGCCGCGACGCGGTTTCGGGCTATCTCAGCCACAACTACGGCGCGGAGGGCATGATCCTCACGGCGGCCGGCCGCGTGGATCACGACCGCCTCGTCGAACAGGCGGGCAAGCTCTTCGCCGGCCTGCCGAGACGGGGCGGGGCCTCGACCGAGCCTGCGAATTATGTCGGCGGCGACCATCGGGAAGAGCGGGACCTCGAACAGGTCCATGTCATGCTGGGCTTTCCCGGTTTCGGCTTCCGCGATCCCGACTATTACGCGGCCTCGGTGCTCTCGACAGCCTTCGGCGGGGGCATGTCTTCGCGGCTCTTTCAGGAGATCCGCGAGAAGCGGGGGCTCGTCTATTCGATCTATTCCTTCGTCCATGCCTATAGCGACGGCGGGCTTTTCGGCGTCTATGCCGGCACGGGCGAGGACGAGGTGGCGGAGTTGATGCCCGTTCTCTGCGAGGAGATCGGCCGCCTTTCCGAAGGACTCGACGCGGGCGAGGTGCAGAGGGCGCGGGCGCAACTCAAGGCGGGTATCCTCATGTCGCTCGAAAGCACGAGCGCCCGTTGCGAGCAACAGGCCAACCATATGCTTGTCTTCGGCGCACCCCTGGATGTCCAGGAGCTGGTAGCCAGCATCGAGGCGGTGGACGAAGCGGCGCTCCTGAGGGTCGCGCAACGGCTTCAAGGAACGCGGCCGACGCTGACCGCCTTGGGGCCGATCGGCCGGATCGAGCCGCTCGACCGGTTGAGCGAACGGCTCTCGGCTTAAGGGAGCCGGCAGCCGTGGCCTCCGATCTCTTGAGCCTGCCACGGCTTTTCAGAACTTCCACTCCCAATATCAAGGTCCCCGGCAAGCGGGTGATCCTGCGCCCGCCAGAGCGGGGAGATTGGCAGGAATGGGCGGCGCTTCGGGGAGAATCCCGGGAGTTCCTCTCCCCCTGGGAGCCGACCTGGCCGTATGACGCGCTGACCCGAGCCGGATACCGCCGGCGGCTCGCCCGTTTCGCGCTCGATTGGCGGACGGACCAGGGCTACAGCTTCTTCCTCTTCCGGGTGGATGACGGCGCGCTGCTCGGCGGGATCGGCCTCACGAACGTCCGCCGGGGCGTGTCCGAGACCGGCAGCCTGGGCTATTGGACCGGCCAGCGCTTTGCCGGCCAGGGTTATATGAGCGAAGGGCTCCAGCTCATGCTGGGCTTTGCCTTCAACAACCTGAAGCTCCACCGCGTCGAGGCGGCCTGCCTGCCCATAAACGGCCCGAGCCGCCAGGTGCTTTTGAAGGGCGGCTTCCGCGAAGAGGGCTATGCGAAGAAATATCTCTGCATCGACGGGCAGTGGCAGGACCACCTGCTCTTCGGCATTCTTCGCGAGGAATGGCTTTACCGCTAGACGCTCAGGCGTGGCCGCTTTCGGCGGAGAGCAGCGAGGGATCGACGCCGAGTTTCCCCAGGGCACGCCGCCACTTGTCCTCGTGATGGCCATCGAAAAGCATTTCCGCATCGGCCGGCACATGCAGCCAGCCGTTGTCGCGGATTTCCGATTCGAGCTGGCCTTTTCCCCAGCCGGCATAACCCAGCGCCAAAAGGCTGCGTTTCGGCCCTCCGCCCCGGCCGATCGCGCGCAACACCTCCATGGTGGCGGTCAGCGCGATATCGTCGGCAACCCTGAGGGAGCGGTCCTCGGTGTAGTCGGTTGAATGAAGCACGAAGCCGCAGCCCGATTCGACCGGCCCGCCGAGATGGACCCGCGCCGGACCCGCATAGCCTACATGTTCGACGCCGAGCTTGGTCAGCAGCGCGGGCACGCTGATATCGATCATCTTGTTGATCACAAGACCCATCGCGCCCTCTTCGGTATGGGCGCAGAGATAGATCACGGCGCGCTCGAAAGGCTCCCCTTCCAATTGCGGCATGGCGATCAGCAGTTGTCCGGACAGAAACGTCACAGCTTGGATCTTCCCTCTTAAGGGCTGAGATAGGCTTCCTCGCGGCTGGGCGCAAGCGAAGTCCTGACAAGTTTGTGAAAGCGCGGCAGGCGCCCAGGCCTTATAAAAGCGGCATGGAAATTTCGTCGGCGATATTCCGATGGGGGACCGCCTTGCGCGCGGCGGTTCTGGCCTTGGCTGTGCTGAGCCTGGGTTCCGCCGGGGCCTTGGCCGAGGACGGGGCCTCCGACTGGTTCACGACGGACCAGGGCCGCCTGCGGCTGGTCAATGCGGGCGCCGAGCCGGGAAGCGATGGCTCCTTGCTCCTCGGCCTTGAATTCCGCCTGGCTCCCGGCTGGAAGATCTATTGGCGGGCACCGGGCGATGCCGGCTATCCGCCGGCCGTCGATTGGCGAGAGTCGGAAAATCTCGCCGGCACGACGATGCTCTGGCCGTCGCCCCATCGCTTCACCCTCTTCGGTATAGATACCGTGGGCTATAGCGATGCCGTCGTGCTGCCGATCCGGGCGAAGCTGGTCAATGCGGCTGCCGCCACTCATCTCGTGGCGAATGTCGATTACCTGACCTGCAGCCAGATCTGCGTTCCCTATCAGACAAGCCTCGCCCTGGAAGTTCCCGCGCCAACCGCCGGGCCGTCGAATTTTGCGCCTCTGGTGTCCCAATATCTCGCCCAGGTGCCGGGAGACGGTGCGCGGGAGGGGCTTGCCCTGAAGGAGGCAAGCATCGAGCCCGGCCGCAAGCCGGCACTTTTGCTCAAGATACAGACCGCTCAGGCGCTTGCGGCCCCGGATGCCTTCGTCGAAGGGCCGCCGGGCATCGGCTTCGGGCGGCCCGTCGCGCTGCTCTCGCCGGATCGGGCCACGACCCTGCTGCGGATCCCGGTAGAGGGCGATCCCGGTGCGGCGGAGGGTCTGGTCGGGACGGCCCTTTCAGTGACGCTGGTGGATGGCCAGCGGGCCATGGAGGGACATGTATCGCCTCTCCTGGGAGAGCCGGCCTTCGATCTTTTGTCGCTCCTGCCGATGATCGGTCTGGCGTTGCTGGGCGGCCTCATCCTCAATCTGATGCCCTGCGTGCTGCCCGTCCTCTCCATGAAGATCCTTGGGCTCGTCGCTCATAGCCACGAGCCCCCGCATCGGGTGCGGCTTGGCTTTCTGGCGACCTCGGCCGGGATCCTCGTTTCCTTCCTGGCGCTGGGATTGGTGATGGTGGGCCTCAAATCCGCGGGCGTCGCGGTGGGTTGGGGGATCCAGTTCCAGCAGCCGCTTTTCCTCGCCGTCATGGCGGCGCTGCTGACGCTCTTCGCGGCCAATCTCTGGGGCGCTTTCGAGATCCCCCTGCCGGCCAGGCTCTCCGGCGTCGCCGGGGTGGGATACAACGGCCCTGCGCTCCTTTCCAATTTCCTGACCGGCGTCTTCGCCACCCTGCTGGCGACGCCCTGTTCAGCGCCCTTCCTGGGGACCGCCGTGGGTTTTGCCCTGGCGAGCGGGCCGGTCGATATCCTAGCGATCTTCCTGGCGCTGGGTGTGGGATTGGCGATCCCCTATCTCCTGGTGGCCGCGGCGCCGAGGGTGGCGGGCTGGCTGCCGCGTCCTGGCCGCTGGATGCTGGGGCTTCGGCGCGTGTTGGGCTTGGCGCTGGCCGCGACGGTGGTCTGGCTGCTCTGGGTGATCGCCACCCAGATCGGCTGGTTGAGCGCGCTGAGTGCCGCCGTTCCGCTCGGCCTTGCGGTGGTGATTCTCCTTTTGCCGAGCCGCGCTCTTCGCCGACTAGGCGTGCCGGCCGCCTTGGTTCTGGCTCTGGCGCTGCCGCTGGCCCTGGCCGCGCCGGCAAAACCTGTTGCGACGGATGCCTATTGGCAGCCCTTCGACAAGGGAGCCATCGAAGGGCTCGTGCAGCGGGGACAGGTCGTCTTCGTCGATGTCACCGCCTCCTGGTGTCTCACCTGCCAGGTCAACGAGCGGCTGGTCCTGGAGACCGGCCCGGTGCGCAAGCGCCTTTCCGGCAGCGAGGTCGTGGCCATGCGCGCCGACTGGACCCGGCCGAGCGATCTCATCTCCGCCTATCTCAGGAGTTTCGGGCGCTACGGCATCCCCTTCAACGCGGTCTATGGCCCGGGCGCGCCGAACGGCCTGCCTTTGCCGGAGATCCTGACGCAGGGCATCGTCGAGGATGCCCTGACCAAGGCTCTGGGCCGGCCCAGAGCGGAGGAGCGGGCGGTTGTGGGCGTCGGGTCGTCAGACGTGAAGGGGGGCTAGCGCCCCGCTCCTTCGGAGATGATGATTTCCGCCCCGCGACCCTCTATGCTCGCCCTGAAATTCGCGAATTAACTACTGAAAGGGAAAACCATGACGATCAAGGTGGGCGACAAGATTCCGGCGGGCAAGCTGCGCCACATGACGGCCGAAGGGCCGAAGGACATCTCTACGGATGAGCTTTTCGGCGGCAAGAAGGTCGTGCTCTTCGCGGTTCCCGGGGCCTTCACCCCGACCTGCTCCGCCAAGCATCTGCCGGGCTTCGTGCAGAAGTCGGGCGACATCAAGGCCAAGGGCGTCGACGATATCGTCTGCGTCTCGGTCAACGATGCCTTCGTGATGGGCGCCTGGGGCAAGGACCAGCAGGCCGACGGCAAGGTCCATATGGTGGCCGACGGCAATGGTGACTTCACCCGCGCCCTGGGTCTCGAGATGGACGGCACGGGCTACGGCATGGGCAAGCGCTCTCAGCGCTATGCGCTCGTCGCCGAGAACGGCGTCGTGAAGAGCCTGAATGTCGAGAAGCCGGGCACCTTCGAGGTGTCGAGCGCCGAATCGATTCTCGGCGGCCTCTGAGCTTTTCGGAACGACTGCGGACGGCGCCCTTCGGGCGCCGTTTTCGTTGGAAGAAGATTAGGAAACGACGGCATTTACCGATGCCGTGGAAACCGGGTTATCCTCGTTGAACGCCGGTCGTTCCGTCTCTTATGACGCCGTGCGCCGGTGGCTTTTGTCCTGGGGCGCGGATCGGGAGCTACCGCCGCCCGAATGTCGGCAGTCCTTTCGCCGGAAGCCCTCGAAGATCTGAGGCGCATTCGCGAATTCATCGGTTTGGACAGTCTTTCAGCTGCGAACCGAATCGCTGTTCAGATCGTCGCAGCCTGTGTGGCCTTATGTGATCGTCTACCGCATCGATGGGAAGGATGTGCAGATTGTCCGCGTTTGGCATGGGGGCTTAACAGCGCGAAAGCTGAATCTAAGCCTTGATCCTGTTTATGCGTCGATCACTTTTAAGCTTGTCGCGCCGCGGCGACCCCGCCGCGCGCCAATTCGTCGGCCCTTTCGTTCTCGGGATGGCCGGCGTGGCCGCGCACCCAATTCCATTCCACCCGGTGGGGCTTGACCGCGGTTTCGAGCCTCAGCCAAAGGTCGATGTTCTTCACGGGCTTCTTGTCCGCCGTCTTCCAGCCGCGCTGTTTCCAGCCGTGGATGAATTTGGTGATCCCGTCCTTCAGATACTGGCTGTCGGTATAGAGCGCGACCTTGCAGGGTCGTTTCAGCGTCTCCAGCGCGACGATCGCCGCCATCATCTCCATGCGGTTGTTGGTGCTGGGGTTCTCGAAGCCCGACAGTTCCTTTTCCACCGTGCCATAGCGCAGGATCGCGCCCCAGCCGCCAGGGCCGGGATTACCGCTGCAGGCGCCGTCGGTGAAGATCTCCACCTGCGCCACGGGTTTTGTGCCCTCGGACATCATTCGATCCCGTAGTCGCCGGGCCGGGTCACGCTCCGGTGAAAGCGCAGCTTCTGCAGATATTCCAGCGGATCCTTGGGCTTCACGAGGGCCCCCTCGGGGTGATTGAGCCGGTCGTAAAGCCGTGTCAGCAGGAACCGAAGCGCGCTGCCCCGCGCCAGCACGGGCAGCGCCGCAAGCTCGTCGGGACCGATGGGCCGGACCGCGCGATAGGCGGCCACCATGAGGCGCGCCTTGGTCACATTGAAGCTGCCATCCACCTCGAAGCACCAGGCGTTGAGGCAGACGGCCAGGTCGTAGGCCAGGAAATCGGTGCAGGCGAAATAGAAATCGATCAATCCCGAGACCTGATCGCCCCGGAAAAAGACATTGTCGGGGAAGAGATCCGCGTGGATCACGCCTATCGGCAAGCCCGCGGGCCAGGCGGCTTCGAGGGACCGGAGCTCCGTTTCCAGTTCTTCGGCGAGACCTGCTTTCACCTCATGGGTACGGGGCCGGCAGGCCTCGAAAAGCACGCGCCATCCGGAGACGGAGAGGTTGTTGGGCCTAGTCATGGCGAAAGAAGCGCCCGCCTGGTGCATCGCCCCCATCGCGCCGCCGAGCCCCGCGCAATGATGGGGCAGGATCCGCCGGGGCCACATGCCTTCGAGGAAGGTCACGAGAGCCGCGGGTCTTCCGCAGAGCTGGCGGAGCGCCACGCCTTGGCGGTCCTTGACCGGGGTCGGGCAGGCGATCCCCTGGGCGGCCAGATGCTCCATGAGCCCGATGAAGAAGGGAAGATCCGCCGGCGAGACCCGCTTCTCATAGAGCGTCAGGATGTAATTGCCGCTCTCGGTCCCGAGGAGATAGTTGGAATTTTCGACGCCCTCGGCGATGCCCTTGCAGGAGACCACGTCGCCGATGTCGTAGCCGGCGACGAAGGCCTTTAGTTCCTCGTCGCCCACATCGGTATAGACGGCCATCCAGGGCGCCCGGGATCAGGCGCTGAGCGCTCGCGGCAGGTTGAAGCGGACATCCTCCTGGATCACGCTCATCTCCTCGACGGTGACGTCGAAGCGCTCGCGGCAGGCGGCGACCACCTCCTCGACCAAGATCTCGGGCGCGGAGGCGCCGGCGGTGATCCCGAGGCACTTGGCGCCGGTGATGAAGTCCCAATCGATATCACGGGCGCGGGCGACCAGCATGGCCTGCTCGCAGCCGCTCTGCCGGGCGACTTCGACGAGGCGCTGGGAGTTTGAGGAATTGGGCGCGCCGATCACCACCATCCGGTCGCAGCGGCTGGCGATGGCCTTGACCGCCTGCTGCCGGTTCGTGGTAGCGTAGCAGATATCTTCCTTCTTCGGCCCGTGGATCTTGGGGAAACGCTTCTTCAGCGCCTTGACGATGGCGGAAGCGTCGTCGATCGAGAGCGTCGTCTGGGTGATATAGGCGAGCTTTTCGTCAGGCTTCACCTGCAGGGCGTCCACGTCCTCGATGGTTTCGACCAGGAGCATCGCTCCCTCGGGAAGCTGGCCCATGGTGCCGAGCACTTCGGGATGCCCCGCATGGCCGATGAGGATAAGGCGGCGGCCGTTGCGGTAATGCTGTTCCGCCTCGCTATGGACCTTCGTCACCAGCGGGCAGGTCGCATCAAGATAGACAAGCTCACGGGTTTCGGCTTCCGCCGGCACGGCCTTCGGCACGCCGTGGGCCGAGAAGACCACCGGCCTGCCGGCGGGCACCTCGGAGACCTCTTCGACGAAGATGGCGCCCTTTTGCTCCAGGGTTTCGACCACGAAACGGTTATGAACGATCTCGTGGCGCACATAGACCGGGGCGCCGAAGCGTTCGATGGTGCGTTCCACGATCTGGATCGCGCGCTCGACGCCGGCGCAGAATCCGCGCGGGCCGGCCAGTAGCAGGGTGAGCGGCGGTCTTTCCATCCTGATCGGTCCTTCGTTCATGATCGGCGGGGTTCCGGCGCGGGCGGGCTTGTGCCGTCCGACGCCGTCGAATAGAATCCAGGCTCACGAAGGCGGGGGTTCCGACATCTCGAGCCCGGCGCAAGGTAGTATAGCGGAAACCCATAAGGAAGAGGCCATGAGCGAAGCCATCCCGGCACAAAAAAGTCCCTATGGCGTTCCCGTCGAAGCGGGCAAGGAATATTGGTGGTGCGCCTGCGGTCGCAGCAAGGCTCAGCCCTTCTGCGACGGCTCCCATCGGGGGACCGGTCTGGCGCCGGTTCAATATGTGGCCGAGAAGAGCGGAGAGGCCTGGTTCTGCGGCTGCAAGGCCACCAAAACCGGCACGATGTGCGACGGCTCGCACCGTAAGCTCTGATGCGTATTTTTCCTCTCGCGGCTTCTTCGGCCACCGCTGTCCTGCTGGCCTTGTCGGGATGCTCCAGCACCAAGTCGCCCGACCTCTGCCCGCAGGTGGGGATCATGCCCGGTCTTGAAAGCACCGTCGAATTCCGTCCCGGCACCACGCCGTCGCCCGACAATGTGCTTTATGTCGCCCGCCTGGTCGCCGTGAAGTCTCAATGCGACGTGGACAAGAAGACCGGCGTCGCGACCGCGACCGTCACGCTCAACATGGCGACGATCCGCGGCGGCCCCGATATCCGCAAGACGACGGTCAGCTATTTCGCCGCCGTTGCCGATGAAAGGCAGGAAATCCTCACCAAGAAGAATTTCCTTGTGACGCTGGATTATCCGGTTCGCCAGGCGCGGGTGGACGTCACCGACGAACTCATCGAGAAGGTGCCGGTGCCGAAGGGGAAGAAGGCGAGCAACTATACCCTTCTGCTGGGTTTCCAACTCACGCCGGAGCAGCGCGATTTCATCAAGTCGCAGCAGGACGGCGCAAGTCCGGCGCCGACCAACCCGAACGCGCTTTTCAGGGCTCCCAAGCCGGGCTGATCGGAGCTTGTCCGGGCTGGCCTTCGCCCTTTGGCGGTGCTAGCCTTGGTTCTGCCGTAGACACCTCGACGGGAGAGACTGGGCGCTGAGCCCGGCGCCGAAGGAGCAACCGCCCCGGAAACTCTCAGGCAAAAAGGACCGTCGGGGGAAGGGCACTCTGGAAAGCGGGCGCGCCGTCGTTGGATGGCGAGGCCTCACCGAAGAAGTAACCCGGCCGCCCCTCCCAGGGGATATCCGGCGAATCTTTCAGGTTCTTGGGACAGAGGGGGCTTTCTGCCGCGAGCGATCGCGGCGCGAAGCCTGCTCGCACCCGGGGATCTCATGGCCGCCGAACCTCTGAAACGCACGCCGCTTTACGGACTTCACCGAAGTCTGGGCGCGAAACTCGTGCCCTTCGCGGGCTATGAGATGCCGGTGCACTATCCGGCCGGCATCCTGGCGGAGCATCTTCACACACGCGCCGCCGCGGGTCTTTTCGATGTCTCCCACATGGGCCAGGTTCGTTTGCTGGGTGGGCCGGTCGCCGCCGACCTCGAAAAGCTGGTGCCCGGCGACATCCAGGCGCTGAAGCCCGGCCGGATGCGCTACACGCTTTTCACCAACGAGGCGGGCGGGATCCTCGACGACCTCATGGTGACGGCCATGGAGGATCATCTTTTCCTGATCGTCAACGCCGCCTGTAAGGAGCAGGACTTCGCCCATCTCCAGCGGCACTTGGGCAAGGATCGGGTCTTCCCACAGGAAGACCGGGCGCTACTCGCGCTCCAGGGACCCGCCGCAGCCGCAGTCCTGGGGCGGCTGGCTTCGGGCGTCGGGTCCATGACTTTCATGACATCGGCGTCACTGCGCCTCGATGGTATCGACTGCCTTGTCTCGCGGTCAGGCTATACGGGCGAGGATGGTTTCGAAATCTCCGTGCCGGCGGGATCGGCGGAACGCCTCGCCACCCGTCTTCTGGCGGAAGCGGAAGTGAAACCCATCGGCCTCGGCGCCCGCGACTCGCTGCGGCTGGAGGCCGGGCTTTGCCTTTATGGCCATGATCTCGACGAGAAGACCACGGTGATCGAAGCGGATCTCGCCTGGGCCTATGGCAAGCGCCGTCGCGCGGAGGGCGGGTTTCCCGGAACCGGGATCCTCGCGCGCCAACTGACGGCAGGGGCGTCCCGCAAACGCGTCGGCATCCTGCCGGATGGCCGCGCCCCGGCCCGCGAGCACACCGAGATCCAGGATCTGACGGGCGCCACCATCGGCGAGATCACCTCCGGCGGTTTCGGTCCTTCGGTCGATGGACCCATTGCCATGGGCTACGTTTCAGCTGCCCAGGCCGTGGCCGGGACTGCCGTCTCGCTTCTGGTGCGGGGCACGCCCCGACCCGCCCGCGTCGTGCCTTTGCCCTTCGTGCCCCAGCGCTACTACCGGGGCTGAGCCCTGTCCTGAGGAGAAACCGATGACCGTCAAATACACCGAAGACCACGAATGGGTCCGCCTTGAAGGGGATGTGGCCGTGGTCGGGATCACCGACTATGCCCAGACCCAGTTGGGCGATGTCGTCTACGTGGAACTGCCCGCTGTCGGCTGGAAGGTCGAGAAGGGCAAGGAGGCCGCCACCGTCGAATCGGTGAAGGCCGCGAGCGAGGTCTTCGCGCCGCTTACGGGCGAGGTAGTCGCGGTCAACGACGAGCTTTCCGGTGAGCCGGGGCAGGTCAACAGCGATCCCATGGGCAAGGGCTGGTTCCTCAAGATCCGCCTCGCCGATCCCAAGGATTTTGACGGCTTGATGGACGAGGCCGCCTATAGGGCCTTCGTCGAGGGCCTTGGCTGATGCGTTATCTGCCGCTGACCGACGCCGACCGCCAGGAAATGCTGGCGACCATCGGGGTTTCCTCGGTCGAGAGCCTGTTTCGGGATGTGCCGCCCGCGGCGCTCCTCGCCCGCCCGGTCGATCTGCCCAAGGCGCAGGGGGAGTTGGAAGTCGAGCGGGCGTTGAGCCGGATTGCCGCGAAAAATGTGAGCGCCGGCTCCGTCCCGAACTTCGTCGGTTGCGGCGTCTATCGCCATCATGTCCCCGCCTCGGTCGATCATCTGATCCAGCGCGGCGAATTCCTGACCTCCTACACGCCCTATCAGCCGGAGGTTTCCCAAGGCACCCTCCAGGTGCTCTTCGAGTTCCAGACCCAGGTATCGTTGCTCACCGGCATGGAGGTGGCGAACGCCTCGCTTTACGACGGGGCGACCGCCTGCGCCGAGGCGGTCATGATGGCGAACCGGGTGTCCCGCCGGTCCAAGGCAATCCTGTCGGGCGGGCTTCATCCCCATTATCGCGAGGTGACGGAGACCCATTCCAGGTTTGCCGGTTTCAGCGTCGCGGCCCAGGGGCCGGATGTAATGGGGACCGAAGACCTGATCCCGTTGATCGACGCCGAGACCTCCTGTGTCGTCGTCCAGAACCCCGGTTTTTTCGGCCATGTGCGCGACTGGACAGCCTTGGGCGAGGCCTGCCACGCGGCGGGCGCCCTGCTGATCGTGGTCGTGACCGAGGTCGTGTCACTGGGCGCTGTCGAGCCGCCGGGGGCGATGGGGGCGGATATCGTCGCGGCCGAAGGCCAGTCGGTGGGCAACGCGCTTAATTTCGGCGGCCCTCACGTGGGGCTCTTTGCGACGCGCGACCGCTATGTGCGCCAGATGCCGGGGCGGCTCGCCGGCCAGACGGTCGATGCGGAAGGGCGACGCGGTTGGGTCCTGACGCTTTCCACCCGCGAACAGCATATCCGCCGGGAGAAGGCGACCAGCAACATCTGCACGAATTCCGGCCTCTGCGCGCTCGCCTTCAGCATCCATATGGCGCTGCTGGGCGAGGCGGGCTTCACCCGGCTCGCGGCGCTCAATCATGCCAAGGCGGTGGAATTGGCCGACAGGCTGGGCAAGGTGCCGGGGGTCGAGGTGCTCAACCGGAGCTTCTTCAACGAATTCACCCTGCGTCTGTCGAAGCCTGCTGCTCCAGTTGTCGAGGATCTCGCCAAGGCCGGCGTGCTGGCAGGCGTTCCGGCAAGCCGTTTCTATCCGGGGCTTGCCGACCTGCTGCTGGTCGCGGCGACCGAGACCGTCACGGAGGAGGACATATCCACCTTCGCCGAAAAACTCGAGGAGATCCTGCGATGAGCGGTTGGAGCCAGGCTCTCAGCGGCTTTGGGGCCGGGAAGGGTGAAAGCGCGACGATCAGCGGCAATCGGGCGCTCCAGATCGAGGAACCCTTGCTTTTCGAGCAGGATGCGGCGGGACGCTGCGGCGTCGATCTTCCCGAACCGCCGGCGGTCTCCGACCGGCTGGGCGGTCTTGGCCGGAAAGGGCCTATCGGCCTTCCCGGTCTCAGCGAGCCCCAGGTGGTTCGCCACTACACCCGGCTGTCCCAGAAGAATTATTCCATCGATACCGGGCTCTATCCCTTGGGCTCCTGCACGATGAAGCACAACCCGCGCCTCAACGAGAAGATGGCGCGACTGCCGGGTTTCGCGGATGTCCATCCGCTACAGCCGCAATCGACGGTGCAGGGCGCCATCGAGTTGATCGACCTTCTCGCCCATTGGCTGAAGACGCTCACGGGCATGCCGGCGGTCGCCATGAGCCCGGCGGCGGGAGCCCATGGCGAGCTTTGCGGCATGATGTGCATTCGCGCCGCCCTCGATGCCCGGGGCGAGAGCCGGCGGCGCGTGCTGGTGCCGGAATCGGCCCATGGCACCAATCCCGCCACGGCCGCCGCCTGCGGCTTCACGGTCGATCCGATCCCGGCGGATGCGCGGGGCCGGGTGGACTTGGCGGCCATGAAGGCGAAGCTCGGGCCCGATGTCGCGGCGCTGATGCTCACCAACCCCAATACCTGCGGGCTCTTCGAAGGCGAGATCGTCGAGATCGCCCGGGCGGTCCATGAGGCCGGGGCCTATTTCTACTGCGACGGGGCCAATTTCAACGCCATCGTCGGGCGGGTCCGGCCGGCCGATCTCGGCATCGACTGCATGCATATCAACCTGCATAAGACCTTCTCGACGCCTCATGGCGGCGGCGGTCCGGGCAGCGGACCCGTGGTGCTGGCCGAAAGCCTCGCGCGGTTTGCGCCGCTGCCCTGGGTGGTCCACGACGAAAACGGCTTCCGTCTGATCGAGGAAGCTGAGGGTCCGGCTGCCGAAAGCCTTGGCCGGCTCAAGGGCAATCACGGCCAGATGGGCATGTTCGTGCGCGCCCTCTCCTACATGATGAGCCACGGGTCGGACGGCTTGCGGCAGGTATCGAGCGACGCGGTGTTGAGCGCCAATTATCTCCTGGCCGCGCTCCAGGACGAATTGACCCCGGCCTTCCCCGGCCCCTCGATGCACGAGGTCCTGTTCGACGACCGCTTCCTCAAGGATACCGGCGTCACGACCCTCGATTTCGCCAAGGCGCTGATCGACGAGGGCTATCATCCGATGACCATGTATTTTCCGCTGGTCGTCCATGGCGCGTTGCTGATGGAGCCGACCGAGACCGAGAGCAAGGATTCGCTCGATCGCTTCATCGCCGTGGTGCGGGGCCTGGCGCAGCGGGCGAAGGCGGGTACGGCGGAGGCATTTCACGAAGCGCCGCGTTTCACCCCGCGCCGCCGTCTCGACGAAACAGCCGCTGCCCGGAAACCGATACTGCGCTGGCGTCCGGGGGAACGGGAGAAAGTCGCCGCCGAATAGGATCAGCGGAGCAATTCGCCGCTCTTGTCCCGCAATCCGCCAAGCGCGACATTGGCGGCGGTGAGGAAATCGGCGCTCGTCCCGTTATTCCGGGCCGTGGCGGAGAGTCGTGAAAGCGGCCGCATATTCCGGTCGAGGGCGATCACATCGATCTCGGCGCTATTGGCCTGTCCCCCGGCTTGCGCGGCCAAGGCTCTGATATCGAAGATGAGCGTCGTGTCGGCTCCGCCGGCCTGCGCGCTGCGCAGATCGCGATGAAGCTCCAACCGGGGATAGCGGCGGCGCAAGATGCTGATCGTGCTCTTCACCATATAGGCGGGATCGAGCTCCGCGCCGGGAGCGCGACTGTTGGCAAGCAGATTGCGCGTGAGATCCAGATAGGACAGCGTCAGGGCGACATTGTCGCCGGCGACGAGCGCCACCTTGGGGCCGGCCGCCACGGGGCGGTCGAGCGGAATGCCGGCCGCGCCGATGCGATGCAGCCGCTGGAGGGGATCGCCGTAATTGGGCGGGGCTGCCACCTGCACAGGCAAGAGGGCCGGCGCCGCTGCGGGTCCGATCCCGGAGCCAGGTCCGTTGCAGGCCCCCACCAGTAGGAGGAGTAGCCAGACGATCCGGCGCAGCGCTTTCCCTGTGTTCGAGCCTGCCACTTGCTTCCCACGCCCCCCGCAGGTTCAAGCCTCCTGTCACACTACGGGAAGCGGTTCCGAGCGGCAAGCCGCGCCGCAGCCTTTGAACTTTGAGGGATCGGTCCGTGTTGACTGGTCAGTTGGAAGGAGAAAAGTCATGACCCGCGAAGCCACTCGGCACAACGAGAAGGCAGCCCAAACCAACCCCTCCAAATCGGGGATGAAGACCGGCAATCCCCAGCTCGAAACCCATGAGGGCGGTTCACCCACCAGACCCGGCCAGAGCCGACCGCGCCTTCCCGCTCAGGAAGAGCGCAAGCCGCGCCAGAAGGCTGACGGCTAACCTATAGCCGTGCGAACTTCTGGGTCTTGAGGTCGTAGATCAGGCGGCGGTTGTTGAATTCCGAGCGCTCCCGGGCAACCTGGTCGCGCCACCAGATGACGATCTCGACCTGGTTGGGGCCGGTCCAGCCGACGCAGGAAAGACGGAAGCGCGCGATGTCGTCCAGGTCGTCGACCGATACGAGCCCAAGCTTCCGTCCCGCCTCATTGCCGAGCGACAGGAGCAGCGGACGCTTGGCGGCGGGATCGATGATCTCGCAATTCGCCACATTCTCCCCTCGGGTGAGATTGACGAAGAAGAGCTTGCTGTCCGGGCGCCAGGCGACGGCAACGTTCTGGTGGATCGGCATAAGGTCCAAGGTCTTGTGGGACTTCGCTATCTCCGCGACGAGGCGGTGCCCGCCATTGGGACCGGCGACTCGGAGGATATAGCGGCCATCCGGCGAGGGCACGGTGTCGGCCGGCTCCGCCAGGAACGGCAGCTTGCGCAGGAGTGCCGCCGCCGCTTCCTCGCCGGTCGATTGCGCGAAGGCCGGCAGGGAATGGAACGCCCCCCAAAAACCCAGCGATGCCCAGGCCACAACTCGATAAAGAAACGTCTTCGCCATACCCTGACTCTCCCCAAGGCGAGGGCCAAGCCTCACAGTATCGCCCAGCCTAGCGCGAATGGCGGGCCTGATGGTTGACAATCTCGCGGCCCTCCCGCTATCTGCGGTCATCTCTGAGGTGGGGAGGCTTGGCATGTGGGCTCGTCTGGTCTGTGGCTGTATCGCGGCTTTGAGCTTGGTCTCTTCGGCCGAGGCTCAGGAAAAAGTCCTCAACGTCTACAACTGGTCCGATTACATCGGCGAGGATACGGTCAAGAACTTCGAGGCGCAGGCCGGTATCAAGGTCCGCTACGACGTCTATGACAGCAATGAGGTCCTCGAAGCGAAGCTGAGCGCCGGGCATTCGGGCTACGATATCGTGGTACCTTCGGCGAGCCCGTTTCTGGCGCGGCAGATCAAGGCGAAGACTCATCTGAAGCTCGACAAGTCGAAACTCCCGAACTACGGCAATCTCGACAAGGAAATCCTGCAGCGGGCCGAGGCCGCCGATCCAGGCAATCAATACGGCATTCCCTATCTCTGGGGCACGACGGGTCTCGGCTACAACGTGGCGAAGGTGAAGGCGGCGCTGGGCGACAAGGCCCCGACCGACAGCCTCGCGCTGATCTTCGATCCGGAGAACGCGAAGAAGCTCGCCTCCTGCGGGATCTCGACCCTCGACACCGCCCAGGAGGTGGTGCCCGCGGCGCTCGCCTATCTCGGCAAGGATCCCTTGAGCCGCGATCCCAAGGATCTTCAGGCGGCGGTCGAGGTCTTGCAGAAGATCCGACCCTATATCCGCAAGTTCCACAGCTCCCAATACATCAACGATCTCGCCAATGGCGACCTCTGCCTGTCGCTAGGCTGGTCGGGCGACGTGGTGCAGGCGAAGAACCGCGCGGGTGAGGCGAAGAACCGGATCGAGCTCGCCTATTCGATCCCCAAGGAAGGCGCCATGATGTGGATCGACATGCTGGCGATCCCGGCCGACGCCCCCCATCCCGAAAACGCCTATAAGTTCTTGGACTATATGCTGCGCCCGGAGGTTGCGGCCGAGATCAGCAACACGGTCGCCTATGCCAATCCCAATGCGTTGGCAACCGATCTCGTCAACGAGGAGATCCGCAACGATCCGGGGATCTATCCCTCGGCGGAAGTGAAGAAGCGGCTCTATTTCGATACGCCGGTGACGGCGGAATACGAGCGGCTGCGGACCCGGGCCTGGACCCGGGTCAAGACCGGCAGCTAGGGGCGGCCGGGCCTAGATGCCACTCGGGGGGGATGGCGGCGCGCCTTATCTGCGCATTGAGGGTGTGACAAAGCGCTTCGCCGGTCACGCGGCCGTAAACAATGTGTCGTTGGATATCGGGCGGGGCGAGTTCTTCGCGCTCCTCGGCCCCTCGGGCTGCGGGAAGACCACGCTCCTGCGGATGCTGGCCGGTTTCGAGCGGCCCGATGCGGGCGCGATCCTGATCGACGGGCAGGACATGGCCCAGGTGCCGCCCTACCTCCGCCCGGTCAATATGATGTTCCAGTCCTATGCGCTCTTCCCGCATATGACCGTGGCCAGCAACGTCGGCTTCGGGTTGCGCCAGGACAAGCGTCCCAAGGACGAGATCGCCACCCGCGTATCGAAGGTGCTGGACCTCGTCCATATGGGCCGGCACGCGCAGCGCAAGCCAGGCCAGCTTTCCGGCGGTGAGCGCCAGCGGGTGGCGCTTGCCCGCGCGCTGGTGAAGGAACCAAAGCTTCTCCTGCTCGACGAACCGATGGCAGCTCTCGATAGGAAGCTTCGCGAGGAAACCCGCTTCGAGCTGGTGCGCATCCAGAACCGGGTCGGCATCACCTTCATAATGGTGACCCACGACCAGGAAGAGGCAATGACCACCGCCTCCCGCGTCGCGGTCATGCAAAGCGGGAACATCGTCCAGGTCGGCACGCCGCGCGAGGTCTATGAACAGCCCGCGACCCGCTTCGTCGCGGATTTCATCGGGGCGGTGAACCTCTTCGACGGCAAGGTCGTGGAAGCGCGTGACGGCGCGGTCAGCGTGATCGTCGAGGGTCTCGATGTTCCCATACAAGCCCAGGGAGCGCCGCTCGCGGCGGGCACCGCCGTCTCCCTCGCGATCCGCCCCGAAAAGATCGTCCTGACGGCAGCGAAGCCGGAAGGCGCCTCCAACCTCGTGCAGGGCGTCGTCCGCGAGATCGCCTATCGCGGCGATCTCTCCACCTATCGGATCGACCTGCCGTCCCAGAAGGCGGTGCGGGCCACGGTGCCCAACATCGACCGGCTCGCGGGACCGGCCGTCGAGGTCGGGCAACAGGCGTGGCTTTCCTGGAGCGTCAGCGCTCCGGTGGTGCTGACCCAATGAGGGAGGGAAGGGCCGGCCGCAGGGCGGTCATCGCGATCCCCTATCTGTGGCTCCTGCTTTTCTTCATGGTGCCCTTCGCGATCGTCTTGAAGATCAGTTTCGCGGAGACGGCGCTCGGCATTCCGCCCTTCACGCCGCTCATCGGGCCGGACGACGACGGCAAGACGTCGCTGCTGGCCTCACTCGCCAATTACCGGCTCATCGGCGACGATTTCCTTTATCTCAGGGCCTATCTCAATTCCCTGAAATTCGCGGCGGGGGCCACGGTCTGCTGCCTGCTGATCGGCTATCCCCTTGCCTATGGGATCGCGCGGGCGCCCAGGGCTTGGCGCGGCCTTCTCTTGATGCTGGTGATCCTGCCGTTCTGGACGAGCTATCTCATCCGCGTCTATGCCTGGATCGGCTTGCTGAAGGGCAACGGCATCATCAACAACCTGCTGATCTGGGCGGGGCTCATCGGCGATCCGCTGCCATTGCTCAACAACGCCTTCGCGGTCTATCTGGGGCTGACCTACTCCTACCTGCCCTATATGATCCTGCCGCTTTACGCCCAGCTCGAAAAACTCGATCCCA
The DNA here is from genome assembly GCA_947473305.1 of Rhodospirillales bacterium. Taxonomy (GTDB): domain Bacteria; phylum Pseudomonadota; class Alphaproteobacteria; order ATCC43930; family CGMCC-115725; genus CANJCB01. The sequence continues at coordinate 42,013 of CANJCB010000012.1, read as the reverse complement.
CCTTGCTGGAGGCGGCGGCCGACCTCGGTTGCCCGCCGTCCCGCGCCTTCTGGAATGTGACACTGCCGCTTTCCCTCCCGGGCATAGCGGCGGGCTGTCTTCTGGTCTTCATTCCCATGGTCGGCGAATTCGTCATCCCGGACCTTCTGGGCGGACCCGATACGCTGATGATCGGCAAGGTCCTCTGGGACGAGTTCTTCACCAACCGCGACTGGCCGGTCGCCTCGGCGCTGGCGGTCTCGATGCTCGTGCTGGTGGTCATCCCCATGGCCTTGCTGCGCAAGCATCTGGGGGGCGGGGAAGCAAGATGATCTACGGCCGGCGCCGCATCTTCGTGCCCCTCATGATGCTGCTGGGGTTCTGCTTTCTCTACGGACCCATCGTTTCGCTGATCGTCTATTCCTTCAATTCCTCGCGCCTCGTGACCGTCTGGGCCGGGTTTTCGACCCATTGGTATAGCGAGCTCTTTCATAACGATGCGATTTTGACGGCGGCTCTTCTCAGTCTGCGCATCGCGGCGATTTCGGCGACAGGCGCGCTGGTGCTGGGCACCTTGGCGGGCTTTGTGCTGGCGCGTTACCGGCGCTTTCATGGGCGGGGGCTTTTCGGCTCCATGGTGACGGCTCCCCTCGTCATGCCGGAGGTCATTACCGGCCTTTCGCTGCTGCTGCTCTTCGTATCGTTGGAAAGCATCATCGGCTGGCCCCAGGGCCGGGGCGTGCTGACCATCCTCATCGCCCATATGACCTTCACGTTGGCCTTTGTGGCGGTGGTGGTGGAGGCTCGGCTTTCCGCCTTCGACATGTCGCTCGAAGAGGCGGCCCTCGACCTCGGCGCTCGGCCGCTGAAGGTCTTCTTCGTGATCACCCTGCCGTTGATCTCACCGGCGCTGGTGGCGGGATGGCTTCTGGCCTTCACCCTGTCGCTCGACGATCTGGTGATCACGAGCTTCGTCTCGGGACCGGCGTCCACGACCTTGCCCATGGTGATCTTTTCCAGCGTCCGGCTGGGCGTCAGTCCCCAGATCAACGCGCTGGCGACGATCCTGGTCGCCACCGTCACCGTCGTGGTCGTGATCGCGAGCCGCCTGATGCTGACAAACGAGAAGCGGCCTCCAGCCTAGCTCGGGCCAGCCTAGCTGTCGTAGGCGACCATCGAGGAGAACGGCACATCGAGGCGGCTGCGTCCATTGAGGAACGTCAGCTCGATGATGCAGGCGGCCGCCACCACGTCGCCGCCGACCATCCGGCTCAGCTTGATGGCTGCCGAAAGCGTGCCGCCGGTCGCCAGCAGGTCGTCGAGCACCACAACCCTTTCGCCGGGCTTGATGGCGTCGGCCTGGATCTCGATCGTGTCGCTGCCGTATTCGAGGTCATAGCTGAAGGGGATGGTGGTCCCCGGAAGCTTGCCCTTCTTGCGCACCATGGTGAAACCGCAGCCGAGCTGATGGGCCAGGGGGGCGGCCACGAGGAAGCCGCGGGATTCGATGCCGACGAGACGGTCCGGCCGATATTTGCCGATCTCTCTCGTGAGCTGCTCGACCGTCTCGCGCCAGGCGCCGGCATGGGCCAGCAGGGTCGAGATGTCATAGAAAAGAATGCCGGGCTTCGGGAAATCAGGTACGCCGCGAATATGGTCCTTGAGGTTCATGCTTCTCGTCCAGCAATGAGGCGGGGTCGCCCGAAAGTTCCGGCACTCTAACTTACTCGTCGCATAGAGAAAGCAGCATTTGTCCCCGGGAAGCGAGACAAGCCGGAATGTTTGCCAAGGAAGCGAAACGATCGTTACTCTCGATCCGGGGATGGAGGGGGGAGGCTTATGACGCAGAAGGGAACGGCGCCGCCCGAGTCCCTGGTCCCGGCTTTCGAGGAAGACGGGCCGCCGGAGGGGAACGCGAAAAAGAACACCGATGGACGACTTTCGGTCCTAAGGTGACGCGGTAATGCCGGCTGATCGCGCGCTCCTCGAGATTGATCGCACCGACGAGGCCGTGGTGCTTCGGGCGGGCGGTTCCTGGCGCATCGCATCCGCGGTGGATCTCGACGCTCGCTTGCGGAAGCTCGATGTAGGCTCGGCCCGGGATGTAACCATCGATCTTTCGGGGATCGAAGCCATGGACACGGCGGGCGCCTGGCTTGTCGTGCGGACCAAACGCGCGCTCGTCGCCCAAGGCCATGAGGTGAGGCTCGTCGAGCTTCCGCCCGCGTTCGAACCGCTCCTGGCCCAGGTGGACAGCGACGCCCTCGACGGCAAGCCGATCCGTCATCCCCATTCGCGCTTCCATGGCTTCGCCGCCTTCCTGAACGTCATCGGGCTTGAGTTCGTCAAGGCGCTGGCGCGCGGAAGAGATCTTGTCGGCTTCATGGGACTGGTTTCGGTCGTCGGCCTTCGCACTCTGCGCAGCCCGCGCCGCCTGAGACTTCCGGCGCTCATCAGCCAGATGGAGCGGACGGGCGTCACGGCGCTGCCCATCGTCGGGCTTCTGTCCTTCCTCATCGGCATCGTCTTCGCCTATCAGGGCGCCGATCAGCTCCGGCGGTTCGGCGCGGAGATCTATACGGTCAATCTCCTGGGCATCGGCGTACTGCGCGAGCTGGGCGTCTTGATGACCGCCATCATCGTGGCCGGCCGCTCCGGCAGCGCCTTCACCGCCGAGATCGGCGCCATGAAGGTGAACGAGGAGGTCGACGCGATGCGAACGCTCGGCCTCGATCCCATCGAGGTGTTGGTGCTGCCCCGCCTCCTGGCGCTCACCCTGATGCTGCCGCTCCTGGTCTTCTTCGCGAACTTCATGGGGTTGCTGGGAGGCGCGCTCATGTCCTGGGGAGCGCTCGGCATCCCCATTCCGGCCTTCCTGAGACAGCTTCAGTCCGCGCTCTTCGGCTGGACTTTTTGGCTGGGCGTCATGAAAGCCCCCTTTTTCGCCGTCATTATCGCGCTAACTGGATGCTATGAAGGGCTCCGGGTGTCCCGCAGCGCCGAAAGTGTGGGTCGGCTTACCACCACCGCCGTGGTGGAATCGCTTTTCCTGGTGATCTTGGTCGATGCCTGCTTCTCTCTCCTCTTCGCTGCCCTCCATATCTGAGGCAGTCCCTCAAGCCGGCGGCGAGCCGGTGCTGCGGATCCGCAACCTCAAGACGCGGTTGGGGACGAAGACGCTTCATCGCAACCTCGATCTCGATATCATGCCGGGCGAAATCGTCGGCGTGGTCGGCGGATCGGGCACCGGGAAATCCGTGCTTCTGCGCACCGTGGTCGGCCTCTACGAACCGCTGCGCGGCAAGATCGAGGTTTTCGGCCAGGATCTTTCCGAGCTGGATGCGGAAGCGCGGCGCAAGGTCGAGGCCCGTTGGGGCGTCCTTTTCCAGGATGGCGCGCTCTTCAGTTCGCTGACCGTCGCGCAGAATATCGAGGTGCCGCTGCGCGAGACGATGGCCCTGCCGCCAAGGCTGATGGACGAGATCGCGGCGGTGAAGATCGCCATGGTCGGCCTGCCCGCCGATGCGGCGGTGAAATTCCCCTCGGAGCTTTCGGGCGGCATGCGCAAGCGCGCGGGGCTCGCCCGGGCGCTTGCCCTGGACCCCCCGCTGCTTTTCCTCGACGAGCCCACCGCGGGTCTCGACCCGATAGCCGCGGCCGCCTTCGACACGCTGATCCTCGATTTGAGGAAAAGCCTCGGGCTCACGGTTTTTCTGGTGACCCACGACCTCGATACGCTCAGGACAATCTGCGACCGGATCGCGGTCCTGATCGACAAGCGTCTCAGAATCGGCACAATGACCGAACTCATGGACGATCCGCATCCCTGGATACAATCTTACTTCCATGGACCGCGCGGCCGAGCCGCGCTCGAAAAGGATCACGGATAGGGTATGGAGACACGCGGCAACTACGTCATGGTCGGGGCCTTCGTCCTGATCGTCGTCACAGGAGTCTTCGTCGCCGTCCTCTGGCTCGCCCGGGTCGAGTTCACGCGGGAGTTCGCTTTCTACGACATATTCTTCGAAGGATCGGTCACCGGGCTCAGCGACGGCGCCCCGGTCCGCTACAGCGGCATCCAGATTGGGCGGGTGAGCGCCATCCAGCTCGACACGACGAATCCCGGCCGGGTCCGGGTAACGGTGCAGCTCCGGTCCGGGACCGTGATAAAGTCCGATGCCGTGGCCTCGCTCGAAACCCAGGGCATCACTGGGGTCGCTTTCATCGAGATCACCGGCGGCAGCCAGAGCGCGGCGGCGCTCGAGGCCCGGGACGGGGAGCGTTACCCGATCATCACAGCCCAGCGCTCACGGCTGCAGACTGTGGTTGCCGATGCGCCTCTGGTGCTGCAGAAGGCGATCGCGATCGCGGATCGGATCAACGATTTTCTCGACGAATCGAACCGCGCGGCCTTTGCGAAAACCCTCGATAATATCGAGCGTCTGACGGGAGCGGTGGCGGCGCGCAGTGACGATATCAACACGGTGATCACCGACGCCTCGGCGGTGATGCGCGATCTGCGCAATTCGCTCGCGCGCTTCGACAAGGCGGCGGCGTCGGTGGAAAGTGCGGGCAACAACGCGACCCAGACCCTGCGCCAGCTGAACGACACCATCCATCGCCTCAACGATGTCGCGGGGCATGTCGACGCGCTGATCCAGGAGAACCGGCCGGGCATCAAGGACGCGACCCAGAATACCGTCAATTCCCTGAACGAGCTTCTGGCCGATGCGCGCGTCCTGATGGGAAGCATCACGCGGCTCAGCAACGAGATCGAGCGCGATCCCTCCCGCTTCTTCTTTGGCAACAACCGCGAGGGGTACCGGCCGAAATGACCCTTCCGTCCCGCCGTTTCCTGCTGGCAGGAGCAGGCGCGCTCGCCGGCTGCAGCATCCTGCCGAAGGGCAATCCGCCCCCTCAGCTTTTCAGGCTGACGGTCGCGCCGCCCGCATCGGCATCCGGCCCTGCCCTAAAAGGGCAGCTCCTCGTCGATACGCCCTTTGCGCCCTCTGCTCTCGATACCGACCGGATCGCGCTGACCCGCAGCGCCACAAGTTTCGATTATTTCGGCGGCGTGGCCTGGAGCGACCGTGCGCCGCTCATGGTCCAGAGCCTGCTGATCGAGAGCCTGGAACTCAGCGGGCGGACCCCGGCCGTGGCACGCGAGTCGCTGGCGCTTCGGGCGGATTGGGCGCTGAAGACCGATCTTCTCCACTTCGAGGCCCGTTATGGCGCGCCTGGGGCCGGCGCCGAAGCGTCCCCCGAAGTCCGCATCTCCTTTTCGGCAAAACTCGTCCGGATGGCGGATCGGATCGTCATCGGTCAGCATATGGCGAACGCCGTTCAGCGCGCTTCCCGCAACGAAGTCCCGGCCATCGTGGATGCTTTCGACGAGGCCAACCACCAGATCATCCAGGAGATCATCGCCTGGGTCGTCGCCACCGGGTCGTCCGCCACCCGCTAGGTGTTTAGTTCCGGGATTTGATGGCGAAGAAACCACCGCGGTCTCGGGCGACTTCCTCGGGAACCTGATTGCGGCCGTGCTGTACCCAGTGGACACGGCGCTCACCGACAACGGCCTTCAGTTCACGGCGCCTGGCGTGGGCGGTTCAACCGTGCCGCTGGTCAAGGGAACCCCCGCGAAGGGCGAGCCCTTCCGGGCTCGCGACTTCGCGAAAGCTCGCAACTTCGGCCCGCGATTGAAGGCCCTCAAGGGCTTCACACCCTACGAGTTCATCTGCAAAGCCTGGGCGAAAGAATCCCAGAGCGTCACCTTCAATCCACTCCACCAAATGCCGCTATTAGATATCTAGTAGCTTGACCGGCCGCCGGCCGAGACGACCTGCTGGCGAGCTCCGCCATCGCGGCGTGGGCCCTGACCCGGCCGTTGGCCGCCAGGCTGACCTGGCCTTTGCCCGCCGGGGCGCTGGCCAGTGGGACCCTGGCGTTGTCCCGCCGGCAAGGCTTGGCCATGACCCTGGCTCTGCCGCTGACCCTGGCGCTGCCCGTTGTTGGCCTGGGCCGGGCGCTGTCCCTGCCGCTGGGGCGGACGGGGGCCGCGCTGCTCCTGCGGCTGGCGAGGGGCCACCATTCCACTGAAGGAATGTTCGACCACGGGCAGCTTCTGGCGCGTCACCTTTTCGATCTGGAAGAGGTAGCCGCGCTCTTCCCCGTCGCAGAAGGAGATCGCGATGCCCTCGGCCCCGGCGCGCGCGGTGCGGCCGATGCGGTGGACATAGCTCTCCGGCACTTCCGGCAGGTCGTAGTTGATGACATGGGTGATGCCGTCGATGTCGATGCCGCGCGCCGCGATATCGGTCGCCACCAATACGCGGGTGGCCCCGGAACGGAAGCCTTCCAGCGCCTTCTGACGCGCCGACTGCGACTTGTTGCCGTGGATCGCATCGGCCGGGATCTGATGCTTCTCGAGCTGCTCGGCAACCCGGTTGGCGCCATGCTTGGTGCGGGCGAAAACCAGCACGCGGGCGATGGCGGGATCCTTCAGCACATCGGCGAGGAGCGCTATCTTATGGCCCTTGTCGACATACATCACGCTCTGGGAGATCCGCTCGACCGTGGTGGAGGGAGGCGTCACCTCGACCCGGACCGGGTCCTTGAGGATGCTGCTCGCGAGCTTCGCGATATCTCCAGGCATGGTCGCCGAGAAGAGCAGCGTCTGGCGCTCCTTCGGCATGGTCGCCACGATCTTGCGCACGTCATGGATGAAGCCCATGTCGAGCATCCGGTCGGCCTCGTCCAACACAAAGACGCTCAAGGCGTCGAGCCGGATGTGGCCCTGCTGCATGAGGTCGAGGAGCCGGCCCGGCGTCGCCACCAGGACATCGACGCCCCGCATCATCGCATCGACCTGCGGCTTTTGACCGACGCCGCCGAAGACGACGGTCTTGCGCATATGGAGATGCGCGCCGTAGTCGCGGAAGCTGTCGCCGATCTGGATCGCGAGTTCGCGGGTCGGGGTCAGGATGAGCGCACGGGCCCGGCGGGCGCCAGGAGCGCGGAACTCGGGCTGGCGGCGTTCGTTGGCGAGGCGCTCCAGGATCGGCAGCGCGAAAGCGGCAGTCTTGCCGGTGCCGGTCTGGGCGATGCCTAGGAGGTCGCGGCCGTCGAGGAGATAGGGGATGGCCTGCGCCTGGATCGGCGTCGGCGTCTCATAGTCCTGGTCCCGGAGGGCCTGCTGAAGCGGTTCGGAAAGCTTGAGGTCGGAAAAAGAAATGGTCACTGAGTATCTTTCGGAAAATGCGGTCGTGCCGGTGCTATGCCGGTCAAGCCGTACAGTCATAATTTAGGCTTAGGAAACAACACCCGTCGCGGGCTCATCCGCAAAGGGATGCGCCGTCAATTGGGTCGCACTTCGGCCCGGTGAGGTCCGTCCCGCGCGACCAGGATGGGGTGAGTTGAGCTAAAAGTCCCGAAACCGAACGCCCTATGCCTCAAAAACGGCAGGCGCATCGCGCAATCGCGAGAATTCGGGGGGACAGATGAGGCTTAAGCGATTGAAAGTCAAGCATCCTTACGACGGATCTGGGGATTTGACCTTCTCCTGCGACAAAAACGTCGCGTTTTACGCGAAGAATCGAATAGCTAGCTTATCTGATTTAAGGGTGGCTTAAGCCCAAGGTCGCAGGGTCCGCTGGCCAACCGGGCTTGCGGCTTCATCGGCAGGAGGAGCGGGTCCGGGTCGGTGTTTCGGAACTATGCGACCATGACCTTGAAAGCCTTGCGCACGCCCTCGCAACCGCAGCAGCCGAGTTCCTCGGCGATCGACGCTCATGTGGGCGCTCGCATCCGACAGCGACGGAACGAGCTGGGCATCAGCCTCTGGACACTTTCTCGCACGCTCGGCGTCAGCATGCAGCAGGTCCAGAAGTACGAGCTCGGCGTCAATCGCGTCAGCGCGAGCCGGCTCTACGATATCGGCCAGGCCCTCCATGCACCGATCCTCTATTTCTTCGACGGACTCGAAGGAGCGCCGTCGAGCGGGGACACGCCGATCCTGATCCCCGGCTCCGCCAACGGCGCGCTGGCGAGCGAGATGAGCGAGATCGCGGCACTCTTCTCCAAGATCGACAAACCCGAGGTTCGCAAGGCCCTGCTGGCGGTGATCCGTCGCATGGCGCTGCTTACCGCCAGCGAAGGCTAGCCGCTCTCTTCCTCCAGCGACAGCAGGCTCGCATTACCGCCCGCCGCAGTCGTGTCGATCGAGACCGACCGTTCCAGCGCGAAGCGTTGCAGGTAATGGGGACCCCCCGCTTTGGGTCCGGTGCCCGATAGTCCCTCGCCGCCGAAGGGTTGCGCGCCGACCACCGCGCCGATGATCGTGCGATTGACGTAGAGATTCCCGACCGGCAGCCGCTGCCGCACCCTTTCCACCGTCTCGTCGATCCGGCTGTGCACGCCCAGCGTCAGGCCGTAACCCGTCGCCCGGATCTGATCGAGCACGCCCTCCAGGCCGTCGCCGCGCCAGCGCACCACATGGAGGATCGGCCCGAAGACCTCCCGGTCCAGAAGGTGAAGCCCATCGATCTCGAAGGCGCGCGGGGCGAAGAAGGTGCCGTGCTCCGTCTCCGGTGGCAACGGAAGTTCGGCGATCAGCCGGCCTTCCCGCTTCATGCGGCGGGCGTGCTTCTCCAGCAGGCTGCGCGCGTCTTCGTCGATCACCGGCCCCACATCGGTTCGCAGCACGGCGGGATCGCCGATCGCCAGTTCCTCCATCGCGCCCTTCAGCATGGCGATGGTCCGATTGGCGATATCCTCCTGAAGGAAGAGCACACGAAGCGCCGAACAGCGTTGCCCCGCGCTGTTGAAGGCCGAGGCGAGAACATCGCCGACGACCTGTTCCGGCAGGGCGGAGCTGTCGACGATCATGGCGTTCTGGCCGCCCGTCTCGGCGATGAAGGGAAGGATGGGTCCCTCGCGCCTGGCGAGCGTCAGGTTGATGGCCCGCGCCGTTTCGGTCGAGCCGGTGAAGGCGACCCCCGCGATATGCGGATCGGCGACCAGGGCCGCCCCGACCTTGCCGTCGCCGGGCAGGAGTTGCAGCGCATCGCCCGGCACCCCCGCCCGATGCAGGATCGCGACAGCGGCGGCGGCCACCAACGGGGTCTGTTCGGCGGGTTTGGCGAGCACCGCGTTGCCCGCCGCCAGGGCGGCCGCGATCTGGCCGGTGAAGATCGAGAGCGGGAAATTCCAGGGCGAGATGCAGGCGAAAACCCCGCGCCCGTGCAGCGACAATTCGTTCCGTTCCCCGGTCGGGCCGGGCAGCACCTGCGGCTTGGCGAAATGCTCGCGTGCCCGCGCCGCATAGTAGCGGCAGAAATCGATGGCCTCCCTGACCTCTCCCAGCGCGTCCGGGATCGTCCGCCCGCCTTCGCTTACCAGCAGGGTCAGAAGTCGCGCCCGATCGCCTTCCATCATGCCGGCCGCTCTTTCGAGGCAGCGGGCGCGCTCCTCGGCGGGCGTCGCGTTCCATCCAGGTGCGGCCTGGGTGGCTCGCTGCGCGGCCTTGCGAGCTTGGTCCTCGCTCGCCTCTATCACATGGCCGACGACCTGCCGCCGATCCGCCGGATTGAGAACCGGCCGTTCCGGGCCGGCTTGTTCCACGCCGCCGATCAGGGGTGCGGCCCGCCAATCCTGCTCGCCTGCCGCTTTCATTTCATGGGCGAGTTCGATCAGTCGGTCGCGGTTCGAGAGATCGATGCCGCGCGAGTTCTTCCGTTCCGCGCCGAAGAGGCCGCGGGGCAGCGGGATGCGGGGATGGGGCTTGCTCACCAACCGCCGCAACCGGGAAATCGGATCGGCCACGATCTCGTCGATGGGCGCCCCTTCGTCGACGATGCGGTTGACGAAAGAGGTGTTGGCCCCATTCTCCAAAAGCCGCCGCACCAGATAGGCCAGCAGATCCTCATGGCTGCCGACCGGCGCATAGACCCGGCAGGGCAAGTCGAGCTTCTCCGGCCCGACGATCTCGCGGTAGAGCGCTTCGCCCATGCCATGGAGCCGCTGGAACTCGAAATCGCGCCGGCCGCCGGCCAGTTCCAGGATGGTCGCCACCGTATGGGCGTTGTGGGTGGCGAATTGCGGGTAGAAGGCCTGATCTGCCGCCAGCAGCCGCTTGGCGCAGGCGATATAGGAGACATCGGTCGCGACCTTCCGCGTGAAGACCGGGTAGCCGCGCAAGCCTCGGTCCTGGCTCCGCTTGATCTCGCTGTCCCAATAGGCGCCCTTGACGAGTCGGAGCATGAGCCGGCGGTTCGTCTTCAGCGCGAGCTTTTCGAGCCAGTCGATGAGAGGCAGCGCCCGCTTTTGATAGGCCTGGATCGCGAGTCCGAAGCCTTGCCAATCCTTGAGATCCGGATCGCCCGCCAAATGTCCGATGAGGTCGAGGGAGAGCTCCAGCCGTTCCGATTCCTCCGCATCGATGGTGAAGCCGATCCTCGCCGCCTTGGCGTCGATCGCGAGCGACTTGAGCCGGGGAAGCAATTCGGTCGAGAGGCGCTCCCTTTGAGCTTCCTCATAGCGGGGATGGAGCGCCGAGAGCTTGACCGAGATCCCGGGCGCTTCCACCACGGGCCGTCCGCCGGCGGCCTTGCCCAGCGCCTTGATCGCCCGCCGGTAGCTCTCGAAATAATGCGTCGCATCCGCCGCCGTGCGCGCGGCTTCGCCCAGCATGTCATAGGAATGACGATAGCCTTCGCGCTCGGGTCCTTTGGCGCGGTCCAGCGCCTCGCCGATGGTCCGCCCCATGACGAATTGCCGGCCGAGAATGCGCATGGCCTGGGTCACGGCCTGGCGCAGCACCGGCTCGCTCGAGCGTGCGAGCAGCCGTTTCAGGGTGCCGGCGAGATCGTTGCCCCCGGCGGTTTCCGCCCGGACCATCCGCCCGGTGAGCATGAGCGCCCAGGTCGAAGCATTCACGAGGAGCGATTCCGAATGCCCCAGATGCCGCGCCCAATCGGCCTCCGCGAGCTTGTCGCGGATGAGCTTGTCCACTGTCTCCGCATCGGGAATGCGCAGGAGGGCCTCGGCGAGGCACATGAGCACGATCCCCTCCCGGGAGGAGAGCGCATATTCGTGGAGGAAGGCGTCGAGCCCCCCTTTGCCCATCCGCTGCCGGCGCACTGTCTCGACGAGCTTCCGCGCCCTGGCGCCGATCCGGTCGAGAGCTTCGGCGGAGAGCTCGGCCGCGCCCAGGATACGGTCGGCGGCTTCGGTCTCGTCCCGGCGATAAGCCGCGCGGAGTGCGGCGCGGGTGGGGTCAGCTGTGGGAGGGTCGATCAAGACGAAGGTCATCAGAAGGCGGCTTCCCGGAGTGAGGTTTTGCCTCGAATCATTCGAGCTTACCGGCCGATAGGGCTTCGAACAATTGCACGTCGACCGCGCGGCAATTAAGAAGAGGCCAGGGGATCGCCGACGCGACCCGGGGTAGGGGGTTGCGTATGGGTTTTCTAAAGCTTCCGATCGTCAAGCGGCTGGTGCCGAGTTTGCGCAAGCGTGTTGTCCCCCTGATCTGGCCGCGCGGCTGGAAGGTCGCGGAGGTCGAAGGCGCGCTCTTCCTCGTCAATTATTTCAGTTTCACCGACCGGGTCATCGGCTTCGACAAGAATTGGGAGCTGGAGCAGCTCCACTATTTCCTGTCGGAGATCCGGACCCGCAAGCCAGATATCTTTCTCGATATCGGTGCCTATGGAGCGCTTTATGCGATCCTGGTCGCACAGATGGGGCTGGTCGAGTGAATCATCGCCTTCGAACCCGATCCTAAATGCCGCCAGCGAGTCTTTGCCAATCTGCACCTAAACGATCTCGTGGATCGCATCGAGGTCTGTTCGGATGCCGCTAGCGATCACAACGGGACTTTGCCCTTTTTCCGCGAGACCACTTTCGGCGGTGGCAAGTCGCGCGTCGATCCGAAGAGTGATTTTACGGTCAACTGCATCCGTCTAGACGACATGCTTCCGATCAGGGGCAAGACCATCGCCATGAAGATCGATGTGGAGGATCACGAAGGCGCGGTCATCGGGGGGATGGAGGCGTTGCTCAGGCACAATCGCTGCTTCATCCAGGTGGAGTGCTTCAACTACAACATGGACGCGATTGAGCCTCGGATGACAGCGTTGGGCTACCGGCTCCTTCGCAGCATCGACGTTGATCGATACTTCACCAATTTCTGAATGCAGGCGGCAAGCCCGTCCTTTGTAAAGCGGCACTGACACTCAGACGGGTAAATTTCATTAAGTCTTTGAAGTCTAATACTTATAAAGTCTGGCATACTTTCTGCTTACCCCCATGTGTAGCCCGGTCTCGGCGGGGCACTGCAATTTCAGGAGGGGTGACATGAAGATTTTTAAGAGCTTGGTCCTCGCCGCGGCCTTGGCCGGTGCGTCCTTTATCGGTGCGGCCCAGGCTGCGCCCGTAACCTATACCTTCAGTGGCCAAGGCAGCGGCACGGCGAACGGCGCCGCCTTTACCGGAGCCTTCACTTTCACCCTGACGGGCGACACCGCGAACGTCGATCTGACCGATGCCCCTTTCTTCCGCATGTTCAATGTCGGTGGCACCTTCACGGAAGGGGCCTTTTCGGCGACCCTCGATCCGACAATCACCATCGTCGCGACCGCCGATCCCATCGACCGGATCAACTTCTTCAACGACACCATCGATAATGGCCTGGGGCTTCAGGACGGAGCGCTCGCCGCCTATAACCTCACGACCTCCATCGGGCCGATCACCGTGTCCGATCTCGGCTTCCTGACGCCGACCTTTAACGCTGACGGCCATGGCTTCGCGACAAGCGGCGGGCTGGTCGAGATCACCGAGAACACTTCCCTCACCTTCACCGCCATCGTGAGCGATGCGGCGGCGGTTCCCGAGCCGGCCTCGCTGGCCATCGTCGGGGCGGGTCTGCTCGCGCTGGGTTTCTTCGGACGCCGCAAGAAGCGCGACACGATCTGAGAATGAAGATGGATCCGGCGGGATGCTAGAGAGCGTCCCGCCGGTCCTGTGGCCGGGTCGCCGAGCCCAAGAGGCCTTGCGGGCGGAAGACGAGGATCAGGATCAGCAGTCCGAAGATCGCCGCGTCCTTATAGGCAAGCCCGAAATAGGCGGACCAGAAGGTCTCGAAAAGCCCGAGCAATAGTCCCCCAAGAAGCGCGCCGCCGAGCGAGCCGAAGCCCCCCAGCAAGGCGGCGGTCAGGGCCTTGAAACCCATGAGGGTTCCCATCATGAAATCGGCTTCGCCGTAATAGAGCGCGGCGACGCTTCCGGCGAGCGCCGCCAGACCGCCCCCCAGGGCGAAGGTCCGGGCGATGGTTCGCCCCACGTCGACACCCAGCAGGGCCGCCATGGCGGGATCGTCCGCGCAGGCCCGTTGCGCCCGTCCGCTGGCGGTCCTGTGCCGGTGCCAGGCGAGCCCGGCCGTGGCCGAGATGGCAAGACCCAGGACCGTCACCTGGGCCAGGCTCAGGCCGAGGTCGAAGCCGCCGTCTTCGTAGAGCACCCAGCGGTCCGGCAGCAGCGCCGGGAGCCATTTGTTCTGAGCGCCCTGGGCAAGGCGCACGTAGTTCTGAAGTGCCACCGACAGTCCCAGGGCGGCGATCAGGGAAGCGAGCGTGCCGCGGTCCCGCAGGGTCCGATAGATCGTCCGCTCCATCGCCCAGCCGTGGAACGCCCCCAGGGTGGAGGAGCCGGCGACCGCGAGCGCCAGCAGGATCGCCAGAGCGGAGATGCCCGCGGCGCCACCGGCAAAGAAAAGGATCACCATGAGATAGGCGCCGATCATGAAGATCTCGCCGAAAGCGAATTGGATCGTGCCGGTGATGCCGTAGATCAGGGAATAGCCGACCGCGACGAGCGCCAGCATGGCCCCCAAAGTCAGGCCGTTGATGAACTGCTGGAGAAAATAAGGGAGAAGCGGCGGGGGCGGGGCCGCCGGATCCGCTGCCGCCTCGGCGGGTGGCGGAAGACCAAAGACGCGCCGCAGAAAGATCATGCGGCTTTCGGGCAGGGCCGCGCCGTCGAGCGTCACCGCGAGGAGGGCGAGCCGCCGCTCGCTGAGCCGGCCGCCGCCGAAGCGGCACTCCATCCGATGCGCCGCGCCGGCGCCATCCTGGAAGGAAAGCCCGACACCTGCCCGGTTCCAGCCCAGATCGTCGCTCGCGGTGACGGTCGCCCCGCTCTCCGCGAGCGCCGGAAGGATCGAGCGGCAGAGGTCCGATTGTGTCCGGTCGAGGCCGCATCCAGCGAGCAGCAGGACGGCCAGACCGAGAAGGATGAGCCGGTTCGCCATGACCCCTTGCCAGCAAGCGGCGGTCGGTCACTCATATACACTTCGCTCCGCCACGTCATCTTCCCGCCCGAGCCCCTCATGCCCATTCCCTATTTCGCCTATGGCTCCAACATGGTCGAGGCGCAGATGACCAGGCGCTGCCCGACCGCGAGGATTCTGGGACGGGCGATCCTGCGGCACTACCGCTTCAGCATTTTCCGCTCCGGCTTCGCCACCGTGGTGCCGGCGCGAGGCGGCTCGGTCCATGGCCTGTTGTGGCGGCTTTCGCCCCGAGATGAACGGGTGCTCGACGCCTATGAGGAGATCGAGAAGGGGATCTATCATCGCGCCGTGCTGCCGGTCGAAGCGGAGGGGCAAGTGATCCCCGCGCTTATCTATCTGGCGCGGGACCGGATGCCGGGCCGTGCCCCCGCCGCCTATCTTCGCCCGATCGCCGAGGCCGCGCGCCTCCATGGCTTCCCGCCCGAGGCCGTGGCCCAGATCGAGACCTGGCTTTCACCGTGAATTTGGGAGATCGAGAATGAAATTGAGAAAAACCGTCCTGCTTCTCGTCGGATTGGCCGCTGTCATCACCGGCGTCATCTGGATGGGGCAAGGCAGCGGCTATTTTCCTTATCCGAGCTACAGCTTCATGATCGATGAGCGGATCTGGATCTGGTATGGCGGCGCCCTGGCGCTGGTGGGGTTGATCGTGATCCTGCTGTCGCGGCGGCGATGACGAAGCCCTAGTGGAAATCCCGGCTGCGGGTGGCGAGGGGGGCGCCGCGATCGAGGATCGCTTCCGGATGCCTCAATAACCTGAGCCGGGGCGTCAGGTCCTCAAGGCGGTTGACGACCACATGGATGACCTCTTTCTCGCGCTGGAGCCTGCCGCTGCAGCCCAGCAGCCGCGCGCCCATGATGTCCTGGCGGAAGCGCTCGAAAAGCTGGGGCCAGACGACGAGGTTGGCGATCCCGGTCTCGTCCTCGAGGGTGATGAAGACGACTTTGGCGGTGCCCGGTCGCTGGCGGACCAGCACGATGCCCGCCACCTTGACCCTTTGCCCGTCGCGCATCTCCTTCAGCGCAGCTGCGGGCATGAAGCCGTCCCGCTTGAGCCCGTCGCGCAGGAGCGCCACCGGATGCCGTTTCAGCGAGAGGGTGGTGGTGGCGTAATCCTCCACCACATGCTCGCCGAGGCCCATGACCGGAAGGGGCACGGGACGGAGAGGATGCGCGACCTGTGTCTCGCCGAGACCGGCGAAGAGCGGCAGATCCGCCTCCTTCGCCAATCCCTTCACCGCCCAAAGTGCCTGCCGCCGGTCGAGCCCCATGGACCGGAAAGCGTCCGCGCGGGCTAAATGTTCAACCTCGGCGATGTGCAGCCCGGCGCGGCGACGGAGATCGTCGGGACTGCGGTAGCCCATCGCCCGTTTCTCGACGAGCTGGTTCATACCCTCCTCGCGCAAGCCTTTCACCTGCCGGAAGCCGAGCCGTAGGGCATGTCGGTCGCCATCCAACGGTTCCAGGGTACAGTCCCATTGGCTTTCGTTGACATCGACCGGCCGCACCTCGACCCCATGGTCAATGGCGTCCCGGACAAGCTGCGCCGGGGCGTAGAAACCCATCGGCTGGCTGTTGAGCAGCGCGCAGGCGAAGACATCCGGATACCGCCATTTGATCCAGGCCGACACATAGACGAGGATCGCGAAGCTCGCGGCATGGGACTCGGGAAAGCCGTAAGTGCTGAAGCCCTGGATCTGGCTGAAGCAGCGCTTGGCGAAATCCTCCGTGTATTTATTGGCGATCATCCCTTTGATGAATTTGTCCTCGAACTCCTCGATGACGCCTAGGCGACGGAAGCTGGCCATGGCGCGACGCAGACGGTCGGCCTCGGCTGCCGTAAAGCCCGCTCCGACAATGGCGATCTGCATCGCCTGCTCCTGAAAGAGGGGCACGCCGAGAGTTCTTTCCAGCACCTCGCGCAATTTTTCTGACGGATAATCTTCCGGCTCTTTGCCTTCACGGCGGCGAAGGTAGGGATGGACCATGTTGCCCTGGATCGGGCCGGGCCGGACAATCGCGACTTCGATGACGAGATCGTAGAACTTCTTGGGTCTGAGGCGCGGCAGCATGCTCATTTGCGCCCGGCTTTCGACCTGGAAGACTCCGATGGTATCGGCTTCTCTCCATAATGCCGGTCGATCAGCGCGAAGGCCCGGCGGACGCAGCTCAGCATGCCCAGCGCCAGTACATCGACTTTAAGGATCTTGAGTTCGTCCAGATCGTCCTTGTCCCATTCGACGATGGTGCGTCCTTTCATGGCCGCATTCTCGATGGGCACCAATTCATCGAGTTTTCCCTGGGTGATGACGAAGCCCCCCACATGCTGGGAGAGATGCCGGGGAAAGCCGATCAGTTCCTGGATCAGGTTGATCGTCAGCATGAGGGTCCGGTCTTCGGGATCGAGACCCAGGGAGCAGACCCTCTCCGCATCGATGCCCTTGTTGCTCCAACCCCAGATCGAGCTGGAGAGCAGGGCCGCCACATCGGTCGAGAGCCCCATGACCTTGGAGACCTCGCGGATCGCGCGGCGGGAGCGGTAATGGATCACCGTGGCGGCGAGACTCGTCCGGTCGCGCCCGTATTTTCGATAGATGTATTGGATCACCTCCTCGCGCCGCTCATGCTCGAAATCGACGTCGATGTCGGGCGGCTCGTTGCGTTCGCTGCTGACGAAACGCTCGAAGAGAAGCTCGCTCTTGGCAGGGTCGACCTCGGTGATCCAGAGGCAAAAGCAGACAGAGGAATTGGCCGCCGAACCGCGCCCCTGGCAGAGAATTTCCTGGCTGCGCGCGAAGCGGACGATGTCCTGGACGGTCAGGAAATAAGAGGCATAGCCGAGCTGCGCGATCAGCTCCAATTCGTGCTCGACCTGGTTACGGACCTTGTCGGGAATCCCTTCGGGATAGCGCAGGGCAGCCCCTTCCCAGGTCAGATGGACCAGTTCCTCCTGGGCGCTCCGACCGCTTCCGGTGGTCTCGTGGGGGTATTCGTAGCGCAGCTCGGTCAGGTTGAAGGTGCAGCGTTTGACGATCTCCAGGCTGCGCGCCACCGCCTCCTCGTGGTGACGGAAAAGCCGCCGCATCTCCGCCGCCGGCTTCGGATGCCGCTCGCCATGGGCGGCGAGGCGGAAGCCCGCTTCGGCAAGCGTGCAGCCCTCGCGAATGCAGGTCACCACATCCTGCATCACCCGCCGCCGGGCCTCGTGATAGAGCACGTCGTTGGTGGCGACCATCGGCAGACCTGTCTCGGACGAGAGCGCGGCGAGCCGATGAAGCCGCCTTGCGTCGTCGCCGCGATAGAGATGCTGGGCCGCGAGATAGGCGCGACCGGGAAAGGCTGCGGCCACGCGGTCAAGGAAGGGCTTGAAGTCCTCTGCCCAATCCTCGGGCGGCAGGGCCACGACGATCTGCCCCTCGCCGAAGGTTACGAGGTCGTCGAAATTGAGATGGCATTGCCCTTTGGGTGCGCGCCGCTTGCCCAGGGTCAGCAGCCGGGTAAGGCGGCTATAGGCGGGCTTGTCCATGGGATAGCAGAGGAGACCCGACCCATCTTGGAAGTCGAGCCGGCAGCCGACCACGAAACGCAGCCCGACCTGCCTCGCGATGGCATGGGCGCGCACGATCCCGGCCAGCGAATTGCGGTCGGTGATGGCGATGGCGGCATGACCCAGCGCCATCGCCTGCCTCACCAGTTCTTCAGGACTTGAAGCTCCGCGCAGGAAGGAGAAATTGCTAGTGACCTGAAGCTCGGCATAGCCGCTCATGGCGTCACGCGAAGATCCCGTGCAGGAACCAGCGGGTGGGCTTCCCGCCTTCGAAAAGCCCGGCGCGATAGAGCCAGAAGCGGCGACCCTCCTCGTCCTCCACCCGGTAATAGTCGCGGATGGTGATCCCGCCGCCGCCCTTGCGCCACCACTCCCCACCGATCCGCTCCGGCCCGTCGGCGCGCGCCACCCGATGGGAAAGCTGCCGCCAGCGGAAGGAGAGCGGCGGGTCGTCCGGCACGGACGCCACGGCCAGGATGGGCTCCGGCCGGGGCAGGAGGCGGATCGGGCGGAGCCTGTTGCTCGGCCAGGCCGAGATTCCGGTCGCGGACAGGACAGCGACGGCCTGGGATGCCCGTTCCGGCAGATGGCTCTCCTGGGGCTCGAAGCGGATCACCGCATCGCACCCCAGGCGATTGGCGAGGCGGTCGATCAGAAAGCCGACCTCCGCTCCTGCCCCGCTGGGCGGGGCGAGCCTCGGGTCGCGCAGAGCGAATTGCCGGGCGCCGAGGCTTTCGACCTCCGTGGCGGCGAGCACCATGTCCTCGATGCCGAGCCCGGGATCGATCGTTTCGATCCGTTCCGCCAGGAGCCGGGTGAGATGCCCGGCGTCACGGCTCGCCCGGGCCGTTCCGATTGCCGCCTGTTCGACCCGGCCGTCGACCCGGTAGCAGGAAAGGACGAGCTGTCGCGCGCCCAGCCCTTCTCTGGCCAGCAGATCGCAGAGTGCTTCCATGAGCTGAGCCAGAACCGCGGCGAGATCCTCGGCCCGCGATATCGGCTCGGCAAAGCGCCGGCGGGTCCAGCGCTGCGGCTTGGGGCTGAGCGGGGAGAGCGGCTCGGTTCCCTCGTCCAGGGCCTGGTCGAGCCGGCCGACCAAGGTCTCGCCGAAACGGGCCACGAGATCGGCCCGGGGCAGGACCAGAAGCTCGCCGATCCGGCGCAGGCCCAGCCGGTCCAGCTCTGCAACTAGAAGCGGCGGCAGGCGCAGCCCGGCGGTGGGCAGGCTGCCTAGCGCCGCTTTGGTCTTGCCGGGCGCGACGATAAGGTCCTGCCCGTGCCGCGCCACGGCCCAGGCCGCGCCGGCCGTATCCGCGATGGCGGCGCGGGCGGCGATGCCCTGGTCCTGGAGGCGTTCCATGACCTCTCCGGCAAGCGCCGCCTCGCCGCCTCGCAAATGGGCGCAGCCGGTGATGTCGAGCCAGATCCCGTCGCTGCCCTCGGCGGCGGTCCAGGGGCTCCAGCGGCCGCACCAGGCGGCCAGGCGCGCAAGGTCCGCCGCCTCGCCCATGGGATCGGCCCGGCGGACGCCCAGGGCCGGATAAAGCGCCCGCGCATCGGCGAGGGGCAGGCCGGGGCGTAAGCCCAGAGCAGCGGCGGCCGGGTCCACGGCGGTCACCATGTCGCGGCCGCTCACAGACATCATCAGAACGAAGGGTTCAGCCGAGGTGTTTGATCCTGACGGCCTCTCCGATCGGCGCGCGCGCGGGGGGCCGGAAGGTCGCCGCGACGACATCGCCTGTCCCGCTCCGTCCCTGCGGCGCAGCCGGTCGATCGGCCAGTTCGGTAGCCAGACGGACATGACCCGTCGCATCGCAAGCCTCCACAATCCAGGAGCCGGGAACCCCACCCCGGCACCGCAACAGGTCGAGCCGCCAGCGGGGACGCCCGACGCCCGGCTCGCCCGCCGAGGTGTCGCCGGCGGCGGTCGCCACCTGCCAGCGGGTGCTGGCGACGGAAGCGGCAACCCGCTCGCGCGCCGCGATCCCGGCCTCGCGCCAGCGGTTCAGGACGAAACCCGTCACGCCCGAAGCCTCGGCCGCGAGCTGAAGCCGTCTGCCGGCGGTAAGGGACAGACCCCCCACTTCGCCCAGCACGGCGGCGAGCGCGGGGGAGCGCAACCCCTCTTCCATGGCCCAGAGCCTCTCCCGGTCGTCCCGGCAGCGCGCGACGATGAGCCGTTCCGGCCCGAGCCCCGCCGCTGCCAGGCCCGGCCCGTAGAGATCGTCCGCCGCCTGGCACCAGAGCACCGGCCGTCCGGGGTCGAGGCGGGCCAGGATGCCGGCCAGGAAGGCCGCCGCGACCGCGCCGTCTTCCTCGTCGCCCGAGACGCCCCTTGCCTCATGCAGCGCACCCAGCGGCAGGCCTCCGCCGGGCAAGGCGTCATCGATCGCCGAAAGTCCGAAAGGTAGCACCGCGCCAAGGCGCCGCTCCCCCCGCTCGATCTCGTCGACGCGGCGGCGAAGCTCGCTCAGGACCGCTTGGTTTCCGCTGCCGGACATTTTCCACCTCGTCCGGTCTCAATCAGTTTGTTCTAGTTTTGTTCTTATCATTCGGAGAGTCAAGCAAGTCTCGAACCTGGACAAGCCTCCGTCCTCCCGGCACTCTCGCAAGCGATTGGAATCTTGAATGGAAAGCCGCGCCCCGTGACAGATCGTCCCTTGAAGCCTCGCCGCACCATCGATGCCGACAAGACCTATAACGCGCTCATCGGATTGAAGATGGCCGAATGGCGCGAGGGTTTCGCGCGGATGGAGATCGAAATCCAGGAGCATCATATGAACCGTCAAGGGATCGTCCATGGCGGCATCTTGGCGACCATGATCGATTCGGCGGCGGGCTATGCCGGCGCCTTTTCGACCGAGCTTCCTTTTGGCCTGCCGCGCGCCACCTTGTCGATGAGCGTCAATTACATCGAGGCGGGCACCGAGGGGAAACTCGTCTGCACCGGCCGCCGCACCGGGGGCGGCAAGCGGACCTTCAGCGCGACGGCAGAAATCCACGATGACAAAGGCGCGTTGCTGGCGACCGGGCAGGTTGTCTATCGGCTGTTGAATTTCGGCTGAGCGCGGCGTTGCCCGCTTAGGGATTTCGCTTTAAACAAGCCCCCATATTCCAACGCCCGAAGGACCAATCCCATGGAGCAGGCGAAGACCATCGCCGAGATCACCGCGCGCATCCTCCTCGAGACGGAGGCGGTGCTGTTCAACCCGGACAAGCCCTATACCTTCACCTCGGGGCGCGTGAGCCCGATCTATGTGGATTGCCGGCGGCTCATCTCCTTTCCTCGGGCGCGCAGCAAGCTCATGGACATGATGTGCGCCCTCTTCGAGGAGACGGTCGGCTTCAACCAGATCGATGCGGTCGCGGGCGGCGAGACGGCGGGCATTCCCTTCGCGGCCTTCGTCGCCGACCGCATGTCGCTGCCCATGCTCTATATCCGCAAGAAGCCCAAGGGCTTCGGCCGGGGCTCCCAGATCGAGGGGCTGATGAAGGAAGGCTCGCGCGTCCTGCTGGTCGAGGATCTGGCGAGCGAGGGGACGTCGAAGCTCAACTTCGTCCGGGCGATCCGCGCGGCGGACGGCGCGATCGGCCATACGATCGTCGTCTTCAATTATGGGATCTATCCCCAGAGCGTGGCGAGCCTCTCCGCCGAGAAGGTCCAGCTCCATGCGCTCGCCAATTTCCGCGACGTGATGACGGCGGCGGCGGGGATGGGGGCCTTCAACCCGGCCCAGGTGACGGCGCTCGAAGCCTATGCCAAGGATCCCGACGCCTGGTCCACCGAGCGCGGCGGGACCAAGGGCGGCGACGCTTAGCCCTTCGCCAGGGCGGCGCTGCGGATTTCGCTCAGGGACTGGCTCACCGTCAGCGCCTCGGGATCGAGGCGGAGCTCGATGAGAGCCGGTTTGCCTGCCTTTCGCGCCCGTTCGAAGGCGGCGGCGAAATCCTCGGTGCGTTCGACGATCTCGCCTGAAGCGCCATAGGCGCGGGCGAGCGCCGCGAAATCCGGGTTCTTTAATTCCGTGGCGACGACGCGGCCGGGGTAGTGGCGCTCCTGATGCATGCGGATCGTGCCGTACATGCCGTTGTTGACCACGATCACGATCAGGTTAGCCCCTTCCTGGACGGCGGTGCCCAGCTCCTGGCCGGTCATCTGGAAACAGCCGTCGCCCGCGAAGCAGACGACTTCGCGTTGCGGATACTGCAGCTTTCCCGAGATCGCCGCCGGGAAGCCATAGCCCATGGAGCCGCTGGTCGGTGCGAGCTGGGTTCCGAAGCCGCCGTATTGGTGGAAGCGATGGAGCCAGACCGCGTAATTGCCGGCTCCGTTGCAGAGAATGGCGTCGCGCGGCAGGGTCGTTTCCAGCCACTCCATGATCTCGCCCATCTGGACCGCACCGGGCGAGCGGGGCGGTTTGCGCCAGGCGGCATAGTCGCGGCGCGCCTGCTCCATCCAGTCGAGCCAGGGCGGATGGGCGATCGGCGCGAGCGACGAAAGCAGAGAGATAAAGCCGCGCGGCGTCGAGGGGATCGCCAAGGTCGGCTGGTAGACTTTGCCTAATTCCCCGGGATCGGGGTGGATATGGACGAGGCGCTGCTTCGGCGTCGGTATATCGAGGAGCGTGTAGCCGCTGGAGGGATTCTCGCCAAGCCGCGCCCCCAAGGCGATCAAGAGATCGGCGTCGCGCAGCCGCTGGGCGAGCTTCGGGTTGATGCCGAGGCCAACGTCACCGACGTAGCAGTGGTGGCGATTGTCGAAGCGGTCCTGCCGCCGGAAGGAGCAGGCGGTGGGCAGATGGTTGGCGGCGGCGAAAGCCTCGATCCCCTTGACCGCTTCCTCGTTCCAGCCCGCCCCGCCAAGGACCAGCAGGGGGCGTTTCGCGGCGGCCAGAAGCTCGCGGAATTCGGCGATCTGGGAGGGGCCGGGAAAGCTCTCCACCGGGCGATAGGGTCGCGCGTCGGGCACATCGGCCTTGTCGGTCAGCATGTCCTCGGGCAAAGCCAGCACCACGGGACCCAGACGGCCGGAGGTCGCTACCGTGAAGGCGCGAGCGAGGAATTCCGGCACGCGGGCGGCGTCGTCGATCTGGGCCACCCATTTCGCGACTTGGCCGAACATGCGGCGGTAATCGATCTCCTGGAAAGCCTCGCGCTCCACCGTATCCCGGGCGACCTGGCCGACGAAGAGGATCATGGGCGTGGCATCCTGCATCGCCACATGAAGCCCGGCGCTGGCGTTGGTGGCGCCCGGCCCCCGAGTCACCATGCAGATGCCGGGCTTGCCCTGGAGCTTGCCGTAGGCGTCGGCCATCATCGCGGCCCCGCCTTCCTGGCGGCAGGTGACGACCCGGATCTTGGTGGCGTCATGAAGCGCGTCGAGGACCGCGAGGTAACTCTCTCCGGGGACGCAGAAGACCATGTCCGCGCCGTGGAGGACCAGGGCGTCGACCAGGATCTGCGCACCGCTGCGGAGGTTGGTCGGTCCTGTCATTTTCGCCTCGCGAATTGTATGAAATCATTTCTGCAGCCTTTATGCCCGCTTGCTAGAATGGTGTCACCATAGCGGTCGAGCGGGGGCTTGCCGCAAGAGGGTCAAGGGGGCCCATGACCGACAACGATGCGGCGCTGGCCGCCAATCTCGAATTCTACCGGGCCTTTACCGCCCATGACTGGCTCGCCATGGACCGGCTCTGGGCGAAGAAGCATCCGGTGATGTGCCTTCACCCCGGCTGGACGCTGCTCCGGGGCCGCGAGGCGGTCATGCAGAGCTGGCGCGACATCCTCACCGGTTCCGAAGCCCCTCACGTCATGTGCCATGACGACGAGGCCTTCGTGAACGGGGATGTCGCCATCGTGGTCTGCGAGGAGGAGTTGCGCGACGGCAGCCTCGCCGCCACCAACCTCTTCGTCCGCGAGGAGGGGAACTGGCGGATGATGCACCATCAGGCGAGCCCGATCATCGCGCGCTACGCGGACGGCCGTCGCTAGGCTTTCAGGGCTTCCAGCGCCGCGATCATTTCGCGAAGTCCGCGAGAACGTGGCTTGTCGCGCCGGACCACCAGACCGAGCGTCCGGTGGAGCTTCGGTGCGAGCGGGCGGGTGAGCAGCAGGGCCGGATCGGGGGAAGGCACCGCCATGCGCGGGAGAACCGACCAGCCGAGCCCCGCGCCGACCAGTTCCTTGATCGCCTCGACGCTGGCGAGTTCCATGACGGGCTTGGGATGAATGCCGGCGGCCAGGAACCACTCGTCCACCGCGCGGCGGGTGTTGCTCGAGGGCTCCAGCACCACCGCCTGGCCCGCAAGCCACTCGGGGGTCACGGTCTGCGGCGGATCGAGCGCGTCGGCGGGAGCGATCGCCACATAATCGTCCTCCAGGATCGGCGTGACCTCGAACATCCGGCCGTTTGCCGGCAGGGTGACGAAACCCAGGTCGAGGCTGTTTTCCTCAAGCGCCTTCAGGATCTCTCCGGTCGTGCCGGTCGCCACGGCGATCTCCAGGGAGGGGAAGCGGCGGCGCAGCTCCCGCAGGAGAGGCGGCAGAAGGTGGATGCAGGCGGTAGCGCCCGTTCCGAGCCGGATCCGGCCCAGCGCTCCCGTCGCATGATCGGCCATCCCGTCCAGGGCGGCGGCGACTTCAGCCTCGATTCGACGCGCATGATGGAGCAAGGCGTCCCCGGCGGCCGTCGTCGAGGCGCGCCGGCCCAGCCGTTCGATCAGCCGCACGCCGAGGCGCTGTTCCAGAAGCTTGACCTGCAGGCTCACCGCCGGCTGGGTCAGGTTGAGACGCGCCGCCGCCGCCGAAAAGCTGCCGAGCTCGATCACATCCATGAAGGCCCTGAGCTGATCGAGATTGAGGCCCCGCATCCAAAGAATTCCTTATGAATTCCATAAGAAACAAAATCTTTCCTCATATCTCAGAGGATCGCAATATCGCTTCGCCACCTCCTGGAGATTTTCGACGTGATCTTCTCGCTCGCCGAAGCCCTTATTGAAACCTGGCGCTGCCTTTGCGGCTCGCCCCGGTCGCGACGTCTTAGCGACATCGGTCTTTCGCGGGCCGCGATTGAATTCGGTCGACGCCCGCCCGCCAAGCGGCATGAAATGGGCTCGCGTCCCGCGCCCGCTTACGATGCGCAGGGTTGGGTCGCCATGCCGGGGGAGAAGCGATGATCAAGGTGCGCGATGCGGTCGAAACGGATATGGCGGCGATCCAGAAGATCTACGCTCACCATGTCCTGAACGGCCTCGCGAGTTTTGAATTGGTCCCGCCTTCCGTCGAGGACTTGACGGAACGCCGGGTGGAAGTCCTGAAGCGGGGACTTCCCTACTTGGCGGCGGAACTCGACGGAAGGCTGGTCGGCTATTGCTATGCCTCCACCTATCGCCCCCGGCCGGGCTATCGCTTTTCGATCGAGGATTCGGTCTATGTGGCGCCTGCGCTTATGGGACAAGGTATCGGCCGAGCGCTGCTCTCGACCTTGATCCCGCGTTGCGAGGCGGGACCCTGGCGACAGATGATCGCGATCATCGGCGACAGCGGCAACGCGGCGTCCATCGGGCTGCATCGAAGCCTTGGTTTTCGCCATACGGGCACCTTCGTAGCGGTCGGATGGAAGCTCGGCCGCTGGGTCGATAGCGTCTTGATGCAGCGCACCCTAGGCGAGGGTGCTGCGTCCTCGCCCGTGGAGATGGCATCCCCTTGATCCAGCCGCGAACGGTTTTCCTTCTGGGTGTCTCGCAACTCGTCTGCTGGGGCATCTCCTATTACCTGATCGGTGGGTTCAGCGAGCTGATCGCAGCCGATCTCGGCTGGGGGCTGCCCCTGGTGCATGGGGGTTTTTCGGCGGCTCTTCTGGTCATGGGGCTGTCGTCCCCGATCACCGGGGCGCTGATCGACCGCTATGGCGGCGCCCGGGTCATGACCCTGGGATCGGGCCTCATCGCGCTCGGCTGCGCGGGCCTGGCGCTCTCCCATTCTCTCCTCGCCTATTACGCCGCCTGGATTTGCCTGGGCCTCGCCATGCGGCTGACGCTCTACGATGCGGCCTTCGCCGCGCTGGCGCGGATCGCCGGGCCGGAAGCGGGAAGGCCGATCGCCCAGATCACGCTGCTGGGCGGCCTGGCTTCCACGGTCTTCTGGCCCATCGGCAATCTCCTGGCGGAGGCCTTGGGGTGGCGCGGGGCGGTTTTCGTCTATGCGGGCATCGCCGTGCTGACCGTGCCGCTGCATCTGGCGATTCCGCCTGGACGTTTCGAGCGGCCGGCGAACGCGCCCGAGGATCCGCCACCGCCCAGCCGCGCCGACGAAAGGCTCGCGGGGCTGCTCTATGCGGTGATCGCCATGCTCACCAACTTCCTCAATTCCGGCATGTCGGCGCATATGATCGGCATTCTGGCGGGACTGGGGCTGGCGACCTCCCTTTCGGTCTGGATCGCCACCCTGCGCGGCATCGGCCAGTCGGCGGCGCGGCTTTCCGGCGTGCTCTTCGGGGGCAGAATCCCGCCGCTCACCCTGAATATGATTGCGGCTTCCGCTCTGCCGATCTCATTTCTCGCGGGCCTCTTCAGCGGCGGGACCCTCGTAGCGGCGGTGGGTTTCGCCTTCCTCTATGGGGCCGGGAACGGCATCGCGACGATCACGCGGGGAACGATGCCGCTGGTGCTCTTCGACAACCGCCGCTATGGGGCGATCACGGGCAAGCTGTTGATGCCCGGCTTCATGCTCTCCGCCCTCGCGCCGCTCGCCTATGCCCTTGTCATCGAGCATTGGGGACCCGCGGCGGCGCTGTTGATGTCGGTCCTGGCCGCGCTTATCACCTTGGCGGCCTCCATCACCCTCTTCCAGCGCTTCGGGCGTCAGAGACAGCGGTAGCGGGCGACCCGATGCTCGCCTTCGCGGGTGACTTCGGCGGCCGATCTCTGCCGTCCCAGATTGGCGCAATAGAGCATGGCAAGTCGGTCCGCGGCCGCTCCGTCGGCGCCCCCATAGCGGTAGGCGACGCTGCCGTCGCCGCTTTCCAGGGCTTCGGGGGGTATGGGCTTGCCACCGCCGCAGGCGGCGAGCGGCAGCAGGAGGACAAGGGCCAGGACAAGCCGCATGGCTATTCTCCCAAGGCGAAAGGATCCGCAACCATAACCCGGGGAAAACGAGTGCGGAACCGCGCCGGTTCCCTATAGACTCGGAATATCGCCCGGTCTTGCGGAGCCAAGCCCATGGTCTTCGATCTAACGCCTCTCGACTTTGCGGCCCTGCTCTGGTTCCTGGCCGCCTGGGCCGGATACAATCTGATCGGCGACCGTCTGGCCCCGGGGCGCGACAGCATCAACCGGCAATTGCTGGGCCTCAGGGAGGCCTGGATGGCGCGCATGCTCCAGCGCGACAACCGGATATCGGACACGGCGCTCCTGGGGCATACTATCCACAGCGCGTCGTTTTTCGCTTCGACGACGATGCTGGTGCTGGCCGGGCTGGTCGGTCTTTTGGGCGCGATAGACCGCGGGTTTTCGGTCATCTCCGATCTCACCCTGGCGATCAAGACGACGCGCCTCCTTGTCGAATTCAAGGTGATCCTGCTGATCGCGATCTTCGTCTATGCCTTCTTCCGCTTCACCTGGGCATTGCGGCAGTACAATTATCTCTGCGTGCTTTTCGGCGCGGCGCCCTTGGCGACCCAGGGGGACCGACATGACGGGGTGGCCAAGCAGCTCGCGACCATGCTCACGCTCTGCATCGCGAGCTTCAATGGGGGATTGAGGTCGTTCTATTTCGCGGTGGCGGCGATGACCTGGTTCATCCACCCCCTGCTCTTCATGGGGGCGACGCTCTGGACCATCGGCGTGCTGGTGCGGCGCCAGTATTTCTCGCGCACGCACCGCACCATCACCGAAGCAGGTTTCCTGCTCAGGCCCCCGAATTAGGCGGCGGGGCCGGTCCATTCGGAGAGCACTGGAACCTCTTCCATGCCTTTGGGCGGCATGCCGGGAACGGCAGCGGTTCCAAGATAGACATAGCCCACGATCGTATCCTTGGGATCGAGGCCCAGTGCCTTCTTGACGCCGTCATCATAGGCGGAATCGCCGGTCCGCCACATGGCGCCATAGCCCATGGCATGGGCGGCCAGCATGACGTTCTGGGTTGCGGCCCCTACCGCGACGATCTGTTCGATCTCTGGGATCTTCTTGCTTTCCTGGGTCTTGGCCACGGCCACCAGGATCAGCGGCGCGCGCATCGGCTTGGCGCGCTCGCGGTCGACCATCGTGTCGATCACATCGGGATTGCGCTTCTTCAAGGTCTCGACGAGTACGTCGCCGAAGCGGTCGCGAGCCTCGCCGCGCAACGCGATGAAGCGCCAGGGGCGGAGACGGCCATGGTCGGGAGCGCGGTTCGCCGCCTCCATCATCTGCTCCAGGGCCGCCTGATCGGGGGCCGGATCGGTCAGCTTCAGCGCGCTATACCGCTTGGTGATGTTTTCGATCGCTTCCATGGAGGCTCCGAGACTGAGGGGAATTCCAGAACCCATCGGTAGCATGGGCCGGGATGGGACGAAAGTTACAAGACGCGATTGAGTCGCGACAAGGCCTCCTCGGTGGTGGCGAGGTCATGGACCAGCGCCAGCCGAAGATAGGGTTGGCCCTCGTTCGTGCCGTCGGGCAGCGGCCGGGTGATATAGGCGCCGGGCAGCGAGCGCAGCCGTACCTCGCTCCAGAGCCGCTGCGCCGCCTTCTCGCCGTCGCCGACGTCGAGCCAGAGATAGAAGCCGCCCGCCGGACGGAGGTTCTTGAAGCGGTCGCCCAGGAGCTTTTCGGCAAGATCGTATTTGGCGCGGTAGAGCGCGCGCGTCTCGTCCACATGGGCCTCGTCCCGCCAGAGCGCCGCTGCCGCCGCCATGGCCGGAAGGGGGGTCGAGGCGCAGCTATAGTTCCGCAGCCGGTTGAAGCGCGTGATCGTTGCAACCGACCCGGCCGCGAAACCCGATCTGAGGCCCGCCGCGTTCGACCGCTTGGAGAGCGTATGGAAGACGATCAGATTATCGAGGCTGCCGCCCAGCGCTTCGGCGGCTTGGAGCGATCCCATGGGGGCCGTGTCGCCGGTATAGATCTCGGAATAGCATTCGTCCGCGACGAGCAGGAAATCGTATTGCCGGGCCAGCAAAAGCGCCTTCTTCAGATAGGCGAGGTCGGCGACCGATCCCTGGGGGTTGGCGGGGCTGCAGAGATAGAAGATCTGGCAGCGCCGCAGCACGTCTTCCGGGATGGCGTCGAGATCGGGAAGATCGCCCGTCTCGCGGGTCGCCCTCAAAAGGACGGGCTCGGCCCCGGCCATGATGGCCGCGCCGTAATAGACCTGATAGAGCGGGTTCGCCATGAGCGCCGTCGGCTTCTCGCCGTTCTTTTCGGGCGAGATGGCGAGGAAGGCCGCCATATAGAGCCCTTCGCGGGTGCCCGCGACGGGGGAGATCTGCTTTACGGGATCGAAATCCTTGGGCAGCCAGAAGCGGCGCTTCAGCCATTCGGCGCAGGCTTCGAGAAAGTCGGGAGTGCCCGCGACCGGCGGATAGCGGTTCCAGCTCGTCGCGTGCCGCGCCAGGGTCTCCGTGAGGAGGGCCGGGGGCTGAAGCTGCGGCTCGCCCACCGCCATGGACAAGGGCTCCATGTTGCCGCGCACCTCGACTTTCGACAGCAACTCGTTCAGCCGCTGAAACGGATAGTCGACCAGGGTTTCGAGCCGCGCGTTGAGCATCGCCGTCTTGTCCTTTTGGAGAGGAAGCGGACGCTAGAGGAGGCTCGCGGGCGCTGTCAAGAAATGGGCGTTACGGCCCGGATGTTATGGTCGGGGAGGGTCGGGAATGATGGGGACGACCTGGGACGCCGTCGCGCGGGCCGAGGCCAGCGCATCCGCCACCGTGTCGCTCCCCGTGAGCTTCTTGAGGTTGAGACGCGTGGGGGTCATCATCTTGACCTCGCCCGCATCTGCTGCGGCGAAAGCCTTCTGCGGCGTGGTCCAGAGCGAACTCACCGCTTCGCTGCCGTCATGCAACGCCTGCTGGTCGGGGGGAGCGGGCACGACATAGAAACGGGTGTCGAACCGCTTGGGTGCGCGCTCCGGCGTTATGAAATGGGTGAAGTAGACCATTTCGTCGGTCGGCAGCTCGATCTTGTCGGTCGCCAGGATCTCGATGAAGGTCGGCGCCCGGCCGAGGGACAGGGTCAGGGGTTCGACGAGGCTGTCGACCTCCGCCGCGGTCAGGAGAGTTTGCCGGCCCTGCGGCCGCGCCACCAGGACACCGGTTTCCTCATAGATTTCCCGCAGCCCGGCGACCCGGGCGGCGACCTCTATCGGATCGAGCCCATCGATCCCGGCGCAGCATTTTCCAAGCTCGCTGTCCGTCGCATCGACACGGCCGCCGGGGAAGACCAGCATGCCGGCGGCAAAGCTCAGCTTCTCGTTCCGGCCGATCATGAGAACCTCCACCCCCTGCGCGCCGTCGCGAAGGACGAGCACGCTCGTCGCGGGCATTGCCTTGACCGGGGTGGGCTTTGCTTCTTCCGTCACGCTCATACGGCGGTCTCCGCTACGCCGACGGGGCAGCTCAATCCGGTGCCGCCCAGCCCGCAATAGCCGTTGGGGTTCTTGGCCAAATACTGCTGGTGATAATCCTCGGCGTAATAGAACTCGGCCGCATCGAGGATCTCGGTGGTGATCTTGCCGAAGCCGGCCTTGGTTAGGACAGGCTGGAAGGCGTCGCGGGAAGCCTCTGCCTCCTTCCGCTGGGCCGGCGAGGTCGCATAGATGCCGGAGCGGTATTGCGTGCCGACATCGTTGCCCTGCTGCATGCCCTGGGTCGGGTTATGGCTCTCCCAGAACAGCTTCAGGAGTTCGCCATAGGAGATCTTCCTGGGATCGAAGACCACGCGGACCACCTCGTTATGGCCGGTGCGTCCGCTGCAGACTTCCTCATAGGTCGGGTTGGGCGTGAAGCCCGCCGCATAGCCCACGGAGGTCGAATAGACGCCGGGCGCCTGCCAGAACTTCCGCTCGGCGCCCCAAAAGCAGCCGAGGCCGAAAAGCGCCAGCTCCATCCCTTCCGGGAAGGGTGGCGACAGCAGGTTGCCGTTGACGTAATGGGTTTTCGGGACCGGCATCTTGTCGGCCCGGCCGGGAAGCGCATCCGCGGGCGCGGGCATTTCAAGCTTCTTTCTGGGTGCGAACCACATTTTTCAAGCCTCCTTTGCCGCGCCGGGCCGCCATGATATAGCCCGGTCGCCGCGCTGCGACAGCATTAAACGTGAGGGTGCGAACTCAAATGGCCGTATCGATCCCCTTCCGCCGCGAGATCAGCTTCGAATATGGCGTGCTCGAGCCGATCACGCCGCTCATCCGCCGTATCGTGGCGAACAACCCGGGACCCTTCACCTATAAGGGCACGGGCACCTATGTGGTGGGTCACGGCAAGGTCGCGATCATCGACCCCGGTCCCCTGATGGAAGAGCATGTGGATGCTCTCTTGGGCGCGCTCAAGGGGGAGACGGTCACACACATCATGGTGACCCATACCCACCACGACCATTCCCCGGCTGCGGCGCTGGTCAAGGCGCGCACCGGCGCCAAGACCTATGGCTATGGCCCCCATGGCGAAGGCTTCGACGCCGGCAGCGGCTCGGGCGCTGACCGGGATTTCGTGCCGGATGTCACTTTGCGGGACAATGATACCGTGGAGGGTCCGGGCTGGCGGCTCGAAGCGCTTCACACGCCCGGCCATTGCTCGAACCATCTCTCCTTCATCCTGCCAGAGGAGCAGGCGCTCTTTTCCGGCGACCATGTCATGGGATGGTCCACCAGCGTCGTGACCCCGCCCGATGGCGACATGCGGGACTATATGACCTCGCTCGACAAGGTGCTGGCGCGGGACGACGCGATCTATTGGCCGACCCATGGACCCTCGGTCATCGACCCCAAGCCTCACGTGAAGGCCTTCATCACCCATCGTCATGAGCGGACAGATTCGATCGTCGATTTCCTGAAGGGCGTCCGCGACGCTTCGCCCGACGAGATCGTGCTGGGCGTCTATCAGGGCCTCGACCCGAAGCTCCGTCCGGCGGCGGCTCGGTCGGTGATGGCGCATCTGGTCGCGCTGGCAGCGGAAGGCAAGATCGCGAGCGAGGGGGTGGCGACGCTCACCTCCCGCTATCACCTGCGCTGAGCTACTCCCCGATCAGGGTCAGCGTCACCTCGCGCCGGTGCGGCGCGTGGCGGTGTTCGAAGAGATAGATCCCCTGCCAGGTACCCAGGCCCAGCCTGCCCTCGGTCACCGGGATCGAGAGCTGAACGCCGAGCAGGGCGCTGCGGATATGGGCGGGCATATCGTCCGGGCCCTCGGCGGTATGGACGTAGAGCCGTTCGTCCTCGATGACGAGACGGGCGAAGAAAGCCTCCAGGTCGCGGCGCACATCTGGATCGGCATTTTCCTGGATCAGCAGCGACGCCGAGGTATGGCGCAGGAAAAGCGTCAATAGCCCTTGAGTGACGTCCTTGCCCGCCAGCCATCGGCCGACGTCGGCGGTGATTTCCATCAGCCCCTGTCTGCTGGCGACCTGGAGTTTGCCCTGGTGAAATTTCACGCATTCCTCCGACTGTGATCCGGCGCACAGAAATCTAGGCCGCCTTAGGGAAAAGTGCATGTGGTGAACTTTCCGGGGGGCTGGGAGGGCTATGCGCCATTCTTTGCTGATCGATGATCGTGGAGAAGTCTGGTGGCCAGGATCGCCGATCCTGCGGCCCCGCCACGAGACCGTCCCGACCGACATGGATTTCAACGATTACGCGGTGCAGCGGCTGGGCTTCATCCGGATCCGCTTCACCCTGAAGGCGCAACGGCTGACCTTTCGCCCCGCGCTCGTGACCAAGGCCGCGGTCGCCGCGGCGTATTTCGTGGTGGCCGATTTCGCGCCTCAGCGGCTGGCGCTGCAATACGACGAGGAACCGGCATCGTCGGACAAATCCACGCCGATTGCCGCCTGGCGTGACGAAATTCTGGGGGATTACGGGGAGGCCATGCGCCGGATAGACCGGTTGGTCCGGGCGGCTGCCGTCCAGGCCACTCCCGAGGTTTTCGCCCGGGCGGGCTGAACCCTCAGAGATTGATCGCGAAGGTCACCCTGCCGTCGAAGACCTTGATGATCTTCGCCGCGGCGGCGGGAAGGGGGATGCCCTTCTCCTTGCAGAACATGACCAGTGCCGCGGAAAGCTTGTCCCGCTCGACGATCAGCCGCGAGGATTGACCGTCTTCGGTCGCAAGCTCCAGGTCGACCCGCCCGCCGCCCTCGTCGCTGAAGCGCATCCGCACGGGATTGCCCGGCGGCAGCTTTTCACCCAGCCGCATGTAGAGCCGCTTGATCGCGCCCACGACCTCCTGGTCCGAGAACATCACATGTCTGATTTCGGCAGGCATCTTTGTCTTTCGGACCCCAGCGGCTTGAACGAACAGGCATTTTGCCTATCACGCATCCTAGTCGAATGAACCGGGGCTTGCCAGTAACCTTTATTAACACCGGCGGGTTAAGACCAGCCGCCGTCGATCACATAGTCCTGGGCGGTGCACATGGCGGCGTCGTCCGACGACAGGAACAGCACCAAGTTGGCGACATCCCTCGGCAGGAGTTTTTTCTTGAGGCACTGGCGGTTCATCAGCTCGCGCTCGCCCTGGGGCGTGAGCCAGAGCGAGACCTGCCGTTCGGTCATGGTCCAGCCGGGCAGCACGGTATTCACGCGGATGTTGTCGGGGCCGAGGTCCCGGGCGAGCGCCCGCGTCAGTCCCGTGATCCCGGCCTTGGCGGTGAGATAACCCGGCATCCCGCCCTGGCCGATCACCCAGCTGATCGAGCCCATGTTGACGATGGCCCCGCCGCCGGCCTTCGCCATCTCGGGTGCTATCGCCTGGGAAGCAAAGAACTGGTGGCGGAGATTGACCGCCTGGATCGCGTCCCATCGCTCGGGCGTCACCTCGGCTATGGCATGCCGGTCGTCGCGGGCCGCGTTGTTCACCAGCACTGTGGCCGGCCCCCAGGCGGCGAGCACCTCCCCAATCGCGGCGCGCAGGGCGTCGATATCGGTGAGATCGCAGGGCAGGAAGCGCAAGGCTTCAGGATCCTGCCCGAGACGGGAAAGCAGGCCGGCGGCGGATTTTTCGTCGCGGTCGAGAAAGGCGACCCTGGCCGCCTGTTCGCGGAACGCCTCGACGATGGCGGCGCCGATGCCGGAGGCGCCTCCGGTCACAAGCACGATCCGCCCGGCAAGGCTGGGATAGCGGGCATGAGCGGTTTCGGTCATCGAGGCTCTCCTAGATCCGCAAGCCGGTCGCGGGGTCGAACAGTGACAGCTTGGCAAGATCGAGCGCCACCGGGACCACGTTCTTTTCCGTGACAGCGGGCTTGAAGCGCCCGGTGATTCTGGCCTCGCCCCAGGCGAAAGTCACATGGGTATCGGCCCCGGTCGCTTCCATCCGAAGCGGGAGTATATGGGGTATCCAGCGGGAGATTTCCGGGAGTGAAAGGGGATCGCTCACATCTTCCGGCCGGATGCCGAGAATGATCTTGCCGGGACGGCAGGCCTCGGGCAGCGGCAAGGCGGGTCCCCCGCCGTCAGGCTGGAAGATAGCCTGTCCCTCCCGGGCGACGATCTCGCCGGAGATGAGGTTCATCGGAGGCGAGCCGGTAAAGCCCGCGACGAAAAGCGAGGCGGGGCGGTCGTAGATCTCCTGGGGCGGCCCGACCTGCTCGATGACGCCCCGGTTCATCACCGCGATCCGGGTTGCCAGCGTCATGGCTTCCACCTGGTCGTGGGTGACATAAAGCATGGTCGCCGCGAGGCGGCGGTGCAGGTCGCGGAGTTCGGCGCGGGTTTCCGCCCGGAGCTTGGC
Organism: Rhodospirillales bacterium; assembly: GCA_947473305.1. Lineage (GTDB taxonomy): Bacteria > Pseudomonadota > Alphaproteobacteria > ATCC43930 > CGMCC-115725 > CANJCB01. The sequence goes on along the minus strand of CANJCB010000012.1, from coordinate 7,222 downwards.
GTCGAGGTTCGACAGGGGCTCGTCGAAGAGGAAGACGGCGGGCTTCCGGACGATAGCCCTGCCGATGGCCACTCTCTGGCGCTGCCCGCCCGAAAGCTGCGACGGCCTGCGGTCGAGCAGGGGCTCGATCTGGAGAAGCCGGGCAGCCTCCTGGACAAGGGCTTCCGTCTCGCCGCGGGAAGTTCCCCGCATGCGCAGCCCGAAGCCCATGTTCCGCCGCACGCTCATGGTCGGATAGAGCGCGTAGGATTGGAACACCATGGCGATATCCCGGTCCCGGGGCTCGACGCGGGTGACGTCCCGTCCGCCGATGACGATCCTTCCCGCATCGGGTTCTTCGAGGCCCGCGACGATGTTGAGGAGCGTGCTCTTGCCGCATCCCGAAGGACCGAGGAGAACCATGAATTCTCCCTCGGCCACATCGAGCGACACGCCCGACAGGACCGGCGTCGCGCCGAAGCGTTTCCCGATGTCTTGGACCGACAGCGCGCTCATGCCTTGATCGCTCCCGCCGTGAGGCCGCGCAGGAACCAGCGGCCAGAGACGAAGTAAACCACGAGCGTCGGCAGCGCCGCGATCAGGGCCGCGGCCATGTTGACGTTCCATTCCTTGGCGCCCAGGGTCGCGCCCGCCAGATTGTTGAGGGCGACCGTGACCGGCGCGCTCTCGGGGCCCGTGAAGACGACCCCGAAAAGAAAATCGTTCCAGATCCCCGTGAATTGGAGGATCGAGGCCACGGCCAGCATCGGCAGCGACAGCGGCAGGATGACGTGGAAGAAGGCGGCGAAGAAGCCAGCCCCATCGAGCCGCGCCGCCTGGAGGATCGGATCCGGAACCGTGAGGTAGAAATTCCGGAAAAGGAGGGTCGTCACCGGCACGCCATAGGCGACATGGATAAGCACCAATCCTGACAGCGACCCGAAAAGCCCGAGCGTCGCAAGCGTGCGGGCGGCCGGGATGAGGATGACCTGGAAGGGAATAAGGCATCCCACAACCAGGGCGCCAAAGAGGAACTCGGACCCTCGGAACCACCATTTCGTGAGGGCATAGCCGTTGATCGCCCCGACCGCGACGGAGATCGCTACCGCCGGGAGCGCCATGAGCCACGAGTTGAGAAAATAGCCCTTGAGCCCGACGCAATTGGCCCCGACGCAGGCCGATCCCCAGGCCTTGGCCCAGGCGGCGAAGGTCGGCGCCACGGGCAGGGAAAAGAGCCCACCGGCCCGGATTTCCTCCAGCGGCTTCAAGGAGGCCGTCCCCACGACATAGAGCGGGATGAGGAAGAGCAGCGCCGCACCGAGGAGAGCGGCATAGAGAGCGACCCGCGTCATCGCGCCCGCTGCCTTCCGGCGTAGAGGAAGGGTGTGATCACGGCAATGAAGGTGGCGAGGATCACCATGGCGCTGGCCGCGCCGAGGCCGAGCTGGTCGCGGCGGAAAGCCATCTCCACCATAAAGCGGCTCGGAAGATCCGAGGAAAAGCCGGGGCCTCCGCCCGTCAGGACCACCACGAGGTCGAAGCTCCGGATCACCGTGACCGAAAGCAGGATCCCTGCCGTCGCGAAGGCGGGTTTCAGCAGGGGGATCAGGATGAAGGCATAGATCTTCCAGACCGGAGCGCCGTCGATCCGGGCCGCCTTGACGATCTCCCCGTCGATCCCGCGCAGGCCCGCGAGGAACAATGCCATGGCAAGGCCTGCCGATTGCCAGACCCCCGCGATCACCAGCGTATAGAGGGATCGGTCGGGGTCGGAGAGCCAGTCGAAGCTGAAAGAGGCCCAGCCCAGCCCCCGCGCGGTCTCTTGAAGGCCGAGCGAGGGGTCGAGGATCCAGCGCCACGCCGTGCCCGTCACCACGAAGGAAACCGCCATCGGATAGAGATAGATCGTCCGGAGGATCCCTTCGCCCCGGATCTTTCGGTCGAGCAGGATAGCGAGCAGCAGGCCCAACCCCAGGCTGAAGCCGATGAAAAGCACGCCGAAGACCAGGAGGTTGCGATAGGCGGTGAGCCAGCGCGCCATGGCGAAAAGCCGCTGGTATTGCAGCCAGCCGACAAAATCATAGCGCGGCAGCAGCGTCGAGGAGGTGAGGGAAATCCATCCCGACCACAGCGCGAAGCCGAAGAGGAAGAGCCCGGCCACCGCGACCGTTGGTACTAGGACCAGCAGGGCGGCCCAATGATCCCGGCGGTGAAGACGCATGCGATCAGCGGATGGCGTCGATCGCGTCGCGCAGGGTCCGCGCGCCCTGGGTGGGGCTCATCGAACTGGCGAAGAACTGCGCCACCGCATCGGTGATCGCTCCCGCCTCGGCGGCGCCCACTCCCATGCTGGACCCGAGCGCCGGCAGGATATCGGGCGAATTCCGAACCTTCTCCATCGCCTTCAGGGAGCAGGCATCGAAACCGTCCGCAGGCACGTCGCGCCGGGCGGGAACCGATCCCTTGGCGAGACTGAAATCGCGCTGGACCTTGGGGTCCATGGCGATTTTGGCCATCAGGAGTTGGCCCCGGCGCTGGGCCGGATCGGAAAGCTTCGGCACGGCCAGCGCGTCGGCCGCCACGAGATAGGCCTGGCCCGCGCCGGGAGAAGCGTCGCAACCGTAATCCTTCTCGGGCTGAAGTCCCGCGGCGGCGAATTCGCCCTTGGTCCAGTCGCCCATGAGCTGCATGGCGGCGCGGCCCTTGATGACGAGTTGCGTCGCCTCGTTCCAGTCGCGGTTGGTGGCGCCGGGGTCGATGAAGCCCTTGATGCGGGCAAGCTGCTCGAAGACGGCGACCATCTCAGGCCCGCCCAGCGCCTTGGCGTCGAGGTCGACCAGCGCCTTGCGGTAGAAGCCCGGTCCTTGAGTGCCAAGCACCACGGCATTGAAGACGATGACCTGCTGCCAGCCCTGACCGCCCAGCGCCAGGGGGATGACCCCGGCCGCCTTCAGTTTCGCGGCGGCAGCGTCGAATTCGGCCCAGGTCTTGGGCACCGAAACGCCGGCATCGGCCAGGACCTTGGGATTGGTCCAAAGCCAGTTCTCGCCATGGATGCCGACGGGGATCGCCACATAGTGGCCCTTGTAGCGGGCGTTGTCCGCGATGAGCGCGGGCAGCGCCGCATCCCAGCCCCCCTCCTTGGCGACCTCGTCCACGTCGCCTAGGAGGCCTTCCTCGGCAAGCTGCTTCAGGGAGAGACCCAGGTGCCATTGCATCATGGTGGGGGGTTTGCCCCCGACGAGCCGGGTCTTGGCCACGGTGCGGGCCGCGTCGCCGCCGCCGCCGGCCACGGGATTGTCGATCCAGCGCCCACCCTCGGCCTGGAACCGGTCGGCGATCACTCTCAGCGCTTTGGCCTCGCCGCCGGCGGTCCACCAATGGAGCACCTCGGCGGTCGGCGGCGTTTGCGCACCCGCTGTTCCCGCGAGGCAGAAAAGCGCCAGCGCGGCCCAAAGGATCGATTTCAAGGTGACGTCCCCCCGCCTTAAGTTGACCCCATCATACGCCGACCGGCTTGCGCCTTGCATCTCCCGCGCGTAGCGTCCCCGGCGATCCGGCAGATTGAGGCAAAGACGCATGACCCGACGCTTTCCCGACGGTTTTCTCTGGGGCGCCTCGACGGCGGCCTATCAGATCGAGGGAGCGGCGGCGGAAGACGGCCGGGGACCCAGCATCTGGGACAAGTTCACCCGCCGGCCCGGCGCCATCCTCAACGGCGACAACGGCGACAGGGCCTGCGACCACTATCACCGCTTCGGCGAGGATGTGGAGCTGATGAAGCGCCTCAACCTCAATGCCTATCGCTTCTCGATTTCCTGGTCGCGGGTGCTCCCCTATGGCGCGGGCGGGGTCAACAAGGCTGGCCTCGATTTTTACGACCGCCTGCTGGACCGGGTCGCGGAGGCGGGGATGGAGCCCTGGATCTGCCTCTATCACTGGGACTTGCCCCAGGCGCTCGAAGACAAGGACGGCTGGCTCAACCGCGATGTCGCGGGCTGGTACGCCGATTACGCCCAGTTGATCGTCCGGCGGCTGGGCGACCGCGTCCGTCATTTCGCTACCTTCAACGAGCCCAATGTGGCGACCTTCAAGGGCTATGGCGACGGCGAGCACGCGCCGGGCATCCGGGGGCGGAAGACGGCCCTGCAGGCGCTTCACAACATGAACCTCGCCCATGGGCTGGGCATGCAGGCGATGCGGGCCGAGCGCTCCGGTCTCCTGCTGGGGAATATCTATAATCTCCATCCGGTCGAACCCGCGACCGACCGGCCGGGCGACCGCGAGGCGGCGGAAATGCTCGACGCCATGTGGAACCGCGCCTTCCCGGATCCGCAGATCCTGGGCCGCTATCCAGAGGCCCTGGCCGAGGAGATGACCCCCTATATCCGGGAAGACGATTTCAAGATCATCACCCAAAAGCTCGATTATTTCGCCTTCAACCACTATACGCGGCTCAGGGCCAAGCACGATTCCAACCATCCTTTCGGCATCGCCGAAGTTCCGCCGCCGCAGAACCGGCCGCAAACCGCCATGGGCTGGGAAGTGGCCCCCGACGCCTTCCTCGCCCAGCTCAAGGAGGCGAAGGAGCGCTACGGCAACCTGCCGATCTATGTCACCGAGAACGGGGCGGCCTATCCCGATACCGTCGATGCCCAGGGCCGCATCAAGGATCGGGACCGGATCGAATATCTCAGGGCCTATCTTACCGCGATCCATGACGCCATCGCGGCGGGGGTACCGGTGAAGGGCTATTTCGTCTGGTCGCTGCTCGACAATTTCGAATGGGCGCTGGGCTATTCCATGCGCTTCGGGCTTGTCCATGTGGATTACGACACCCTGGAGCGGCGGCCCAAGGATTCATTCCATTTCTACGCGGAATGCGCCGGGCAGAACGGTGTCGACAGCTGATTTTCCCGCTGGACGCGAAAGCCGCTTAGGCTAAACTTTCGGGTCTGTCAGCCGCACCTTTCGGAGCCCCCATGAGCTTCCCGTCCCGTCGAGACCTTATCCTGGGATCGCTCGCCGGGCTTGCGGCCTCTTCGCTTCCCAGCTGGGCTCCCGCGGCCGAGGTTCGCCCGCCCTTGCGGGATCTCGCCATGGCCAAGGGGCTGCTCTACGGCACCACCGTCGCGGATGTGCAGCTTTTCCCCGGCGACGATTTCACCGATCTCGTGGTGCGCGAGGCCGCCTGCATCGTGCCCGAGAACGAGATGAAGTGGTTCCTGATGAGCGAGCATCCGGATCAGGCGGACTACGAGGTCCCCGACCGGATGGTGAAATTCGCGGGCGACCACGAACTCATGTTCCGGGGGCACAACCTCCTCTGGTACTGGAAGACGCCTTATTGGTTCCAGGAACTGCCGGATCGCCGGGCCTCGGTGCAGTCGATGCTGCGGCGGATTGGCGACCTTGCCGGACGCTACAAGGGCCGCATCCATAGCTGGGACGTGGTGAACGAGCCGATCCGCGTCGAGGACGGGCGAGGGGATTATCTCCGCGCGGCGATCTTCGTGGAGCAGATAGGGCCGGAATACCTCGACCTCGCCTATGGCGCGGCGCGCGCGGCCGATCCCAAGGCCCGGCTCGTCTTCAATGAATACGACGTGGAATACGACACGCCCGAGCAGGACCAGAAGCGCTTGGCCGTCCTGAAGGTGCTGGAGGGCATGAAGGCGCGTGGCACTCCTGTAGACGTGCTGGGCGTCCAGGGCCATCTGACCATCGGCCGGCACAAGATGTCCGATCGAAAGTTCCGCCAGTTCCTGAGGGACGTGGCTCAAATGGGTCTGGAGATCCAGATCACCGAACTCGACGTCTCCGACGAGCTGGCGCCTGCCGGCATTCCCGAGCGCGACCGGCTCATTGCGGATGAATACCGGCATTTCCTCGACGTGGCGCTCGACGAGCCCGCCGTGCGGATGGTGATGACCTGGGGTCTTTCCGACCGGCACAGCTGGATCGTGCGGCACGAGACCAACGAGATGTATTGGCGCCAGGATGGGGTCGATTCCCGGCCGCTTCCCTTCGATGCGGCCTTGCAGCCGAAGCCCGCCTGGGAGGCCATCGCCACCGCCTTGGCCAACGCGCCGAAGCGCTGAATGGAAATTGGGGCTTCCCTGCGGGCAGAGAACTGAATAAAACAGCCGCCTTGACCGATACGGCCCCTGTGGCGGGGTAGCTCAGCTGGTTAGAGCAGGGGAATCATAATCCCAAGGTCGGGGGTTCAAGTCCCTCCCTCGCTACCAATTCCATCAACGAGTTAGCAGCCCCTCCAGGGGCTGCTTCCGTTTCCGGGGTTACAAACGGGGTTACAAGTGCCTCTGGATGATGGATTCGGAACCACCTTGGTGTGGCCGTAAGCGTCGTCCCGGTCCCATCTGCCGCGGATCGAGGTATTAAGGCTCGACCCGAAAATCGACAACCGGTTTGCCGGCACGCAGGAAGGTTGGAGCGAGCGTCCGAATAACCCCTATCAACACCCATCTATAATCCTAGAAGCGCCGAGCGATGATAGACGTTTTACTGTCTTACAAGGTGAGACGGGCCCAAGAACCGAAGTATAGTGGCGGAAAAATTCAGTGCGCTCGTGCTAATCGATAGTGGCCTGCATTTAGGGGGGAACTGAATGCCCGACCTGTCAAAGCGTTTCGATGAAGCGATGCTAAAGATCTATCAGCGCGCAAAATCTGAGGCCGGTTATAACGCTCGCGTATTTTTTCAAATGCTCAGCGAGCGAGGCGGCATATTGACTGCCAAGGCGCTCGTCAATGCGCCGAAGCCGTCAGATGGGTTTACAAAACTTTTCGAGCAAAATCGGATCGACCTAACCGTCGAAGCCGAATTGATTGAGAATCCTAAGTGGCATGGGCTTTTCTCCCAGGAAGAGCTTAGGAAGGCTCGTGTTCGTCTCGAGCAATATAACTATAGCCCAGAGACGTTGGTCGTCTTCACATTCAAGTCTATCGAAACCTGCCTGGAGGTCGGAGGAACGCAGTCATGGACCTTCGATCCGGAACGGTCCCGTCAATGCTCCTATGTCGTGCTTTGCCGAAATGCCAGCCACCCGGAGGTAGAAGGGTCCGAAGAGCACCGATTGAACCGCCCCGGGTTTGCCGGAGGCTCCAACTCCTGAGAAGGTGGGGCCATGATGAGCAAGACAACGAACAAGTTTTCACCGGAAGTTCGCGAGCGGGCAGTCCGGATGGTTCAGGATCACCTGGTCGATTACCCGTCACGGTGG
>CANJCB010000011.1 GCA_947473305.1 Rhodospirillales bacterium | reverse complement strand
TCCCATCCACACAGATGGCCGGGTCAAGCCCGGCCATGACGCCGAAAGGGTTAGGCAAGGCGTTATGGAATCCCCAGCATCTTGTGGGTCTGGAGGCTCAACCGCCAGCGCGGGTGGGCGAGGCAGAAGGCGACGGCGGCCTTCGTGTTGGCGGCGACATCCGGCCCGTCCATCGGCTGGATCAGGAAATGACGGAAATCAAGCTTTTCCAGCGCCAGCGGATCGACGCCTTCCTGCGGGAAGACGAATTTCAGCTCGTCGCCCCTGGTGATCACCAGGGGGACATGGGCCTTGGGGCTCATGCAGATCCAGTCGAGCCCCTTGGGAGCAGGCAGGGTGCCGTTGGTCTCCACCGCGATCTCGCAGCCGTCGCGGTGCAGGGCGGCCACCAGCGCCTCGTCGAGTTGCAGCATCGGCTCGCCGCCGGTGCAGACCACGAAGGGATCGCCCGGCAGGTCCCAGGCCGCCCGGATCGCGCGGACCAGCGAGTCGGCATCGGCGAATTTGCCGCCGCCCTCGCCGTCGGTGCCGACGAAATCCGTATCGCAGAAGCGGCACTCGGCCTTCTGCCGGTCTTCCTCCCGGCCCGACCAGAGGTTGCAGCCGGCGAAACGGCAGAAGACAGCGGCACGGCCGGCGTTGATCCCCTCGCCCTGAAGCGTGCGAAAGATCTCCTTCACTGCATAACTCATGGCGCGGCCCGGTATTTCTCGTAGCCGGCCTGGCGCAATTCGCAGGCGGGGCAGGCGCCGCAGCCGCGTCCCCAGACGTGCATCGTCGTGCGGTCGCCGAGATAGCAGCTGTGGCTCTCCCCGCGCACGATCTCGACGAGCTTGTCGCCGCCGAGGCGATGGGTCATCCGCCAGGTTTCGGCCTTGTCGATCCACATCAGGGGCGTGTGCAGCGTGAAGCGGCGGTCCATGCCGATGCTCAAGGCGACCTGCATGGCCTTGATCGCATCGTCGCGGCAATCGGGATATCCCGAATAATCGGTCTCGCACATGCCGCCGACGATATGCCGCGCGCCGCGCCGATAGGCCACCATGGCCCCGAAGGTCAGGAAGGCGAGGTTCCGCCCCGGCACGAAGGTCGAGGGCAATCCGTCCGCTTGCAGCTTGATCTCGGTCTCGCGGGTGAGTGAGCTTTCGCTGATCTCGCCCATGACGCCGAGGTCGATCATATGATCCTGCCCAAGCCTGCCTGCCCACTCCGGGAAGGCGGCGCGGAGGCGGTCGAGGATGCGCGGCCGGCACTCAAGTTCGATCCGGTGGCGCTGGCGGTAATCGAAGGCGACCGTCTCCACCCGCTCGAATTTGTCGAGCGCCCAGGCGAGGCAGGCGGTCGAATCCTGCCCGCCCGAAAACATCACCACCGCCGACCCGTCGCCTTCAGCCATCGTCAACCCCGTTATGCCGGGGCCTTTCTACAGGCTGGGGCGATACAGTCAAACCCCGGACAGCGGAGCCCTATTGACTGAGCCAAGCCTTCCGCCAACTCGTGGCATGGGCTTCGTCGAGATAGTCGTTCACGTTTTTGTTCACCACGTCCAGGAGGCCCTTCTCACGGAGCGTGATGACCGGCAATTCGTCGGCCAGGATCGCCTGGGCTTCCTTGTAATAGCCGCCGCGTTCCGCCCGGTCGGTGGCGCTTGCGCCCTTCTCGAAGAGCTCGTCGACCTTGAGGTTGGAATAGGCCGAGCCGTTGCCGTAGAGCCTTCCGATGCCGCTGGTGGTGAAGGCGCGGGAAAGCCCCAGGGCCGGCTCGTTATAGGTGCCGTAGCCGTTGATCGCGATGTCGAAGTCCTTGTCCACATAGACGCGCTTCAGGGCGGTGGCCCGCTCGTTGGATTCGATGTTGAGGGTGACGCCGACGCCCGCCCACATGGCCTTGATGGCGGCGCTGACCGGCCCGTATTCCACATCGTCCGGGGCCACCACCATGGTCAGCTTGAAGCGGGTGCCGTCCGCGCCGCGCTTCAGGCCGATTTCGTCGAGCATCGCGTTCGCCTTGGCCGGATCGTAGGGATACATCTTCCGGTAATCCACATCCGGATTGGCGGCCCAGGGGATCTGGCTCGTGAAGGGCATCTGCCCCGGCTGTCCGTTGCCCTGCCAGGCGTTGCGGACCAGGAAGTCGCGATCCAGGGCGATCATCAGCGCCTGCCGGACCCGCTTGTCGTCGAGCGGCTTTCTGGTGGTGTTCAGGAACATGTAGTCGTTCGACGGCGGCGTCGCCGACTGCACGATCTTCAGCTTCGGGTTGTCCTTGACCGTCTTGTAGTCGGCGTTGGGGAAATAATAGTAGCTGATGAAATCGACCTCGCCCGCGATCAGCGCCTGGGTCCGGGCGGGTCCCTGGGGGATGATCTTGGCGATCACCTCGTCGAGATAGGGTTTCCCCGGCTCCCAGTAATCGGGATTGCGCACCAGCTTCAGGTGGCTGCCGTGCTGCCATTCGACGAGCTTGTAAGGCCCCGTGCCGATAGCCGAGGGGTTCTGGAGGATATTGGTCCCCTCGAAGATATGCTTGGGGATGATGGCGCTGCCGAGCGGGCAGGCGAGCGAGATCAGGAAAGGGCCGAAGGGCTCCTTCAGCTTGATCACGACCTTATGAGGCTCGGGCGCCTCGACCGTGTCCAGGAGTTTGCCCACAGTGGCGAAGGTCGGGCTGAACTTGGCGGCCGTCTCCATGGTGAACTTGACGTCTTCCGCCACGAAGGGCTTGCCGTCGTGCCACTTCGCCTCGCGCAGTTCGAAGGTATAGGTCCGGCCGTCCGGCGAGACCGTCCAGGATTTGGCCAGTTCCGGGATGACGTCGCCGGTATAGGTCTCCTTGGTGAGCCCCTGGCTGGTCATGCAGCCGATGATATGGTCCGGCACGCCGCTGGTGGTGATCGGGTTCACCGTGGGCGGGTCGGTGCCCAGGGTGATGATGACCGTGCCGCCCTTTCGCGGCGTCTCGTCGGCGGCCTGTGCCGCGCCCAGGGCGGACAGCAGCGTCGCGGCCCCGATGATCCAGGGGCGAGCCGCCCGGTTTGTCCTTGAAATCATGCTGGCGCTACCTCCCCAATTCTTCGGGGAAGTCTGGGATCAACCGGCAAAGACTGTCAACGATCCGCTTAAGCGACTGATGCTTCAGGGATTCGCGTATTCGTCTTGGCAGTCGACCCGCGCGTAATCGCCCGTATCCGGATCTTCATAGCTCATGGTCACCTGGACCACGTGGCAGAGGCTCCGCGACACCTGGGTCGAGAATTTCTGCTGCCGGTCCATGCCCTCGTTGTGGAAGACCACATTGATGCGGGTGGGACCGTCGCCGGGAATCGGCATGAGTGGAAGCGCCAAGCCAGCGAGTAACACGCTGCTCACCGCCATATTGAGTTTCTTGCCTTGCATGGAGCTCGTCTCCACTTGAGAGGCCTGCCCGCGGCGGGCGACCTACGCGGATATATAGGGCAAGAAACCCGACAGTATCCCCGCCCTCTCCGCATGACAGAGTTTTGCCCTATGCAAGGCTGCTGAGCTTCCCCCTCGCATCCGGGCGGCCTTGAGCCTATAAGTAGGACGTTTTCAACCCCATCAGATGGCTATCATGCAGGAAGAGTTCTATCGCATTAAGCGGCTGCCCCCCTACGTCTTCGCGGAAGTCAACGCGCTGAAGGCGAAGGCGCGAGCGGCGGGCCGTGACGTGATCGACCTCGGCATGGGCAATCCGGATGCGGCGACCCCCGATCATATCGTCCAGAAGCTGATCGAGGCGGTGAAGAATCCCCGCAGCCACGGCTATTCCTCGTCCAAGGGGATTCCCGGCCTGCGGCGCGCCTATGCGGGCTATTACCAGCGGCGCTTCAACGTCGACCTCGATCCCGAGACCGAGATCATCGTGACCCTGGGCTCGAAGGAGGGTCTGGCCAATCTCGCCCAGGCGATCACCGCGCCGGGCGATGTCGTGCTGGTGCCCAACCCCTGCTATCCGATTCACGCCTTCGGCTTCATCATCTCCGGCGCCTCGGTGCGCCAGATGCCGGCGATTCCGGGCCCCGACTTCCAGACCGACTTCATGCGCGAATTGAAGAAGGCGGTGGCCTATAGCGTACCGGCCCCGGTCGCGGTGGTGCTGAATTTCCCGGCCAATCCCACGGCCCAGGTCGTTGGCCTGGACTTCTATGCCGAGGTCGTCGATTTCTGTAAGCATCACGGGGTCTATGTGCTCTCGGACGTCGCCTATGCCGAGGTCTATTTCGATGGCAATCCGCCGCCTTCGATCCTGGAGGTGCCGGGAGCCAAGGATATCGCGGTCGAGTTTTCGTCCTTGAGCAAAACCTACTCGATGGCGGGCTGGCGGATCGGCTTCGCGGTCGGCAACGCCAAGCTGATCGGCGCGCTGACCCGGGTGAAATCCTATCTCGACTACGGTGCCTTCACGCCGATCCAGGTTGCGGCCACGGCCGCCCTCAACGGTCCCCAGGACTGCATCGAGGAGATGCGGCAACGCTACAAGGCGCGTCGCGACGTGCTGATCGAAGGCCTCACGCAAGCGGGCTGGGACGTGCCCTCGCCGACGGCCAGCATGTTCGCCTGGGCGCCGATCCCGCCGCGCTACAAGGAACTCGGCAGCATGGAATTCTCCAAGCTCTTGCTGCAGGAGGCCAATGTGGCCGTGGCGCCGGGCATGGGCTTCGGCGAATACGGCGATGGCTTCGTGCGGATCGCGCTGGTGGAAAACCGCCAGCGGCTCCGGCAGGCGACCCGGAACATCAAGGCCTTCCTCTCCGGCAAGGGCAATTACGACGCCGCCGAGGATAAGGTCCAGCAGCCGGCGCTCGCGACCCAGTCGAGCTACTGACCCGACCCCGCGCGTCTCGCCGGTAGCGGTGTGGAGAAAGAAACCGCCTCGGCCCTGCTCGCTCCGATCCTGGCGCCGGCCTCGACTTTCGCGGCCGCGCTCCGGGACCGGGTGAGGGGCTGGTGGGAAGCCGACCTTGCCGATGCGGTGCCGGGCGAGGGCGACCTCTCCTTCGACCGCTTCACCCTGGCCCGATGGCTGTGGGGGGAAGGCCACCTCCTGCCGGGCGGCGATGCCCATGTCACGGATCTGGTGGCCAGCGCGGCGCTCGGGCCGCATTCCGCGATCCTCGACATCTCCGCCGGTCTTGGCGGAGGGCCGCGCGCGATTGCCCAGGCCTATGATCTCTATGTCACGGGCCTCGATCGCGATTACGAGGCGGCACGGCGCGGCATGGCCGCGTCGGAAGCCGCGGGCTTGGCCAAGCGGGCTGCCATCGCCCGTTTCGATCCCGATGAATTCGAACTGAAGCCGGCCTCCTTCGATTGTGTATTGGGGCGGGAAGCCACCTATGCGCTGCAGGAGAAGGAACGCTTCCTGCGCGGGCTCGTCCAGGGCCTGAAGCCCAGGGCGCAACTCGTCCTGACGGAATTCACCCTCGCTTCCACCGACGCGACATTGGAGGTCGAGGCCTGGATCGAGGGAAACGATCCACGCCCCTCGCTCTGGAGCCTGGCCCAATATGCGGACTGCCTTGCCGCTCTCGCCTGTCCCGTGCAGGCCGCCGAGGACATGACCGAAAGCTATCGCCGCCTTGTCGTCTCCGCCTGGGAGCGGCTGCTCGACGCGGTGGACCTGAAGCGGCTCTCCGCTCATCATCGGGAGACCGTGGCCGAGGAGGCCGAGCGCGGGCTTCGCCTGGTCGCGGCCTTGGACAGCGGCGCGCTGCGCTTCCACCGCTTCCTGGCGATTGCCGACAAAGAGAAGGGATGAGCCATGCCCGACACCACAAACCCCCATACCCTGCGCGGCTTCCTCGCCGCCGTCGAGGCTGACGACCCCCAGGGCATAATGCGGGTCCGGGAGCCGGTGAGCGGGGACTACGACCCGAGCGCCCTCGTCATGGAACTGGAGAAGGCCGGTCGCTCGCCTCTGGTCTGGTTCGACAAGGTCGGCAATTCGCCCTTCCCGGTGGTCACCAACCTTTTCGGCTCCCGGCGGCGCTATGCCTTGACGCTGGGCGTCACCGAGGACCGGCTGATCGAGGAATGGGCCTCGCGCAACGACCGCCTCATCGAGCCCGTGTTGCGCGACACGGGGCCCGTCCAGGATATCGTCCTGACCGGCGACAAGGCCGATCTCGGCTACCTGCCGATCATGCGGCATTTCAACGAGGATGCCGGCCCCTATATCACCAACGCCATCGTCATCGCCAAGGACCCCGATACGGGCATCCGCAACGCGAGCTTCCACCGCATGCAGGTGAAGGGGCCGACCAGGCTCGGCACCAGCCTCCACAGCCGCCGCCATCTCTGGAGCTATGTGGAGCGCGCCGAGGAGAAGGGGGAGGACGTCCCCGTCGCCATCATCATCGGCGCCCATCCTCTCGTGACCTTCGGCGGGCTCTGGAAGGGTCCCATCTCCAGCGACGAATATTCGGTGATCGGCGGGTTGATGGGCCAGCCCCTCGATATCGTCCGGGGCAAGACCGTCCCTGTGGAGGTGCCGGCCGAAGCGGAGATCGTCATCGAGGGCCGCATCCTCGGCAAGACCCGCGAGCCCGAAGGACCCTTCGCTGAATTCACCGGCTATGCCTCGGAACGCTCGACCCAGCATGTGATCGAGATTTCGGCGATCACCCATCGCCGGGACGCGATCTATCAGGATATCGTGCCCGGCATCTCCGACGAGCATACGAGCCTCTTGGCCGTCCCCTCCGAGGCGCGACTCCTCCGCACGCTGCGCCAGCATTTTCCCAATACGGTCGCGGTTTCCTATCCGAAGTCCGGGACCTGCCGGCTTCACGCCTATATCGCGCTTAGGAAGCCCGCCGCCGGCCAGGCCCGCAACGCCGCCGCCGTGGCCTTCGGCGACGATCTGAGCCTGAAACTCGTGGTGGTGGTGGACGAGGACGTGAACATCTTCGACGACCGCGAAGTCTTCTGGGCCATGGCGACCCGGATGCAGGCCCATTCCGACATCGACCTCATCCGCAACGCCATGGGGGCGATCCTCGACCCCTCGAACAATGCCGGTCTCACCACCAAGATGATCATCGACGCCACCCAACCGGCCGGCGGTTTTCCGAAGCGGCATACCCTGCCGGAAGAGGCGGTGGCCAGGGCGCGGGCGTTGATCGCGAAGACTTATGGTTAGCCTCCAGATCCACGATCTCGATGCCGACTTGATAAGCCGTCTCAAGCGACGCGCGGTTCAACATGGGCGATCGGTTGAAGCGGAGGTTCTGGATATCCTGCGGCTCGCCTTGGGTGAGCGCGACGAATTGAGTTTCGAAAATATAGCGAGCCAGCTACGCGCGCTAACGGCTCATAGACCTCACACGCCATCCGAGGTTTTGCTTCGCGAAGGCCGTGACGAACGATAAGAGCGTCGTGCCTTTCCCGGTTGACAGCCGCATCCCGCCTCCCTATGTTCCGCGTCTCTTTCGCAGACCCCTGTTGTTGAGGACCTCGTCATGAAGATCGCCAATTCGCTCAAGTCGCTGAAGAAGCGCGACAAGAATTGCCGGGTCGTGCGCCGCAAGGGTCGCGTCTACGTGATTAACAAGTCCAATCCGCGCTTCAAGGCGCGCCAGGGCTAAGGCCCTCGGCCAATCCCGTTAGAAACCGCGCTTCGGCGCGGTTTTTTATTGGCTCCAGCATCTATGCGTTCCTAAATAGTCCCGCCCGGATTTACCGGGCAGGAAACGTCCCATGCATATGCCTCCGCCCGATGAAGCCCTGATCGCGCGCCGCGACGAGATCGTCGCGGGGCTCCGCGCCATCGTGCCGGGCGAGGGGGTCATCTCCACCGAGGCCGAGCGGCGGGCCTATGAGAGCGACGGGCTCACCGCCTATCGCCAGCCGCCGCTCGCTGTGGTCCTGCCGAGCACCGTCGAGGAAGTCTCCCGGGTGCTGCGCTATTGCCGGGCGCAGGGGGTCAAGGTGGTGCCGCGCGGGGCGGGAACCTCGCTGTCCGGCGGGGCGCTGCCGCTGGCGGATGGGATCATCCTGGGTCTGGGAAAATTCAACCGGATCCTGGAGATCGATTTCGCCAACCGCTGCGTGGTGGCGCAGCCGGGGGTGACCAATCTCGGGATCACGCTGGCGGTGCAGCACGCGGGCTTCTTTTATGCCCCCGATCCCTCGAGCCAGATCGCCTGCACCATCGGCGGCAATGTGGCGGAGAATTCGGGCGGGGTGCATTGCCTGAAATACGGTGTCACCACCAACAATCTCCTGGGGTTGGAGGTCGTCCTGATGGACGGCGAGGTGGTGCGGCTGGGCGGCAAGCATCTCGACGCCGGGACCCTGGACCTCATGGGCGTCATGACCGGCTCCGAAGGACTTCTGGGCATCGTCACCGAGGTCACGGTCCGCATCCTGCCCCGGCCCTCGACGGCCCGTGCGCTCCTCATCGGCTTCCCCAGCAGCGAAACGGCCGGCGATACCGTGGCCGATATCATCGGCTCGGGCATCATCCCCGGCGGCATGGAGATGATGGACCGCCCGGCGATCCATGCGGCCGAGGATTTCGTCCATGCGGGCTACCCGCTCGATGTGGAAGCCCTGCTGATCGTCGAATTGGACGGGCCGGAGGCCGAGGTCGATCACTTGGTCGAACGGGTGGAGACCATCGCCAACCGCCATGGCGCGGTTTCCTGCCGCATCAGCCAGAACGAGGAGGAACGGCTCGTCTTCTGGGCCGGGCGCAAGGCGGCCTTTCCCGCCGTGGGCCGCATTTCCCCGGACTATTACTGCATGGATGGCACGATCCCGCGCGGACGGCTGACCGAGGTTTTGACCCGGATGGCGGCTTTGTCGGAGATCCATGGGCTTCGGGTCGCGAACGTCTTCCATGCAGGGGACGGGAACCTCCATCCCCTGATCCTCTACGATGCGAACCAGCCGGGCGAGCTGGACCGGGCGGAGGCCATGGGCTCCGACATCCTGCGGCTCTGCGTCGAGGTCGGCGGTGTGCTGACCGGCGAGCATGGGGTGGGCGTCGAAAAGCGCGACCTCATGGGGACCATGTTCAACCAGATGGACCTCGACCAGCAGATGCGCCTTAAATGCGCCTTCGATCCCGAGGGATTGCTGAACCCCGGCAAGGTCTTCCCGGAACTGCGCCGCTGCGCCGAACTGGGGAAGATGCATGTCCACCGGGGCGAACTCGCCTTTCCCGACATTCCCCGCTTCTGATGGCGGATTTCCGGCCGACCGACGCCAGCGATCTGGTGAGCATCCTCGCCTGGGCCGCGGCCGAGAAGGAGCCGGTTGAGGTTCTGGGGCGCGGCACCAAGCGAGGTCTGGGCCGCCCTGTCGAGGCCGCCCATCGCCTCGATTTGTCCCAGCTTTCGGGCATCCGGCTTTACGAGCCAGCGGAACTGGTGCTGACCGTGGGCGCCGCGACGCCGCTCGCCGAGATCGAGGCGGTGCTTCGGGATGCGGACCAGATGCTGGCTTTCGAGCCGCCGGATTGGGGCGAACTCCTCGGCGGCGAGGCGGGAGGCCAGAGCCTCGGCGGCATCCTGTCCTGCAATTTCGGCGGTCCCCGGCGGCTCAAGATGGGCGCGGCGCGGGACCATCTCCTCGGCTTCTCTGGCGTCAACGGGCGGGGGGAAGCCTTTAAGGCGGGGGGCCGGGTCGTCAAGAACGTGACCGGCTACGACCTCTGCAAGCTGCTCTGCGGATCCTATGGCACTTTGGCAGCCCTGGCCGAAGTGACCGTCAAGGTGCTGCCGAGGCCGGAGGAGGAGGCGACCCTCCTGATCCTGGGGCTCAACGATCAGGCGGCCATTGCGGCCATGACCGAGGCGCTCAACTCTCCGCATGAGATCTCGGCGGCGGCCCATCTTCCAGCGGCTTGCGGGGGGCTCGTTCCGGGCGTCGCAGGATCGGTGACGGCGCTCCGGATCGAGGGACCGAAGCCTTCGGTGGTGGCGCGGCTGGGAGTTTTGCGGGAGCTTCTGGGAACGCATGGGGAGATCGCCGATCTCCCGAGGGGACAGCTCTGGCAGGACATCGGGGATGCGAAGCCCTTCGCCGGCCTCCCCGACCACGTGGTCTGGCGGGTGTCGGTGGCGCCCTCGACCGGGGCGGCGCTGGCCGGGGATCTGGGGCGGCGGCTGGATATCCGGCATTTCTACGACTGGGGCGGCGGGCTTCTCTGGCTGGCCGTCGCGGGTGCCGAGGATGGCGGGGCAGGGGCGATCCGCGAGGCCATCAAGGCGGGCGGCGGTCATGCGACGCTGATCAGAGGGCCGGAGGACTTCCGGCGTGAAGTGCCGGTTTTCGAGCCGCTGGCTCCGGGGCTCGCGGCGCTCACGGCACGGGTCAAGGCGGGGTTCGATCCGCAGGGAATCCTAAACCCCGGCCGGCTCTACAGGGATATGTGACGGCGATGCAGACCAATTTCTCCCTGGCCCAGCTCGCCGATCCGGATACCGCCGAGACCGAGAAGATCCTCCGGACCTGCGTCCATTGCGGCTTCTGTACCGCGACCTGCCCGACCTATGTGCTGCTGGGCGACGAGTTGGACAGCCCGCGCGGCCGGATCTATCTGGTCAAGGACATGCTGGAGCAGGGCCGGCCCGCGACCGAGGAGGTCGTGACCCATATCGACCGCTGCCTTTCCTGTCTGTCCTGCATGACGACCTGTCCTTCGGGCGTCAATTACATGCATCTGGTCGATCATGCCCGCCGGCACATCGAGGAAACCTATCGCCGGCCCTTCGCCGACCGCGCGATCCGCTGGCTCCTGGCGACGCTGCTGCCGAGGCCGGGCCTTTTCCGATTGGCGCTCTTCGGGGCGTCTCTGGCGCGGCCCTTCGCTCGGATTCTCCCGGCCCGGCTCGCCACGCTCCTGCGCCTGGCGCCGGCCGACCTGCCGTCGCCGTCCCGGTCGGATCTGCCGCAGACCTTCCCTGCCCAGGGGACAAGGCGAAAGCGCGTGGCCCTGCTGACCGGCTGCGTCCAATCGGTGATCGCCCCCCGGATCAACGAGGCCACCATCCGCCTCCTGACCCGCCACGGCTGCGAGGTCGTGGTGTCGGAGGGGGCGGGCTGCTGCGGCGCGCTGGTCCACCATCTCGGCCGCGACGCCTTGGACTTCGCCCGGCGCAATATCGACGCCTGGGATCGGGACGGGATCGATGCGGTGGTAGTCAATGCTTCGGGCTGCGGGACCACGGTGAAAGACTATGGGTTCATGCTGCGCGAAGATGCCGCCTATGCGGAAAAAGCCAAGCGAATATCGGGACTTACGCGAGATATCTCAGAGTTGATGGTGGAAGTGGGATTGGAGGTTTCTTCATTCCCTCCACCTCCTCCCTCGTCACCCCCGGGCTTGACCCGGGAGTCTCGTGCAGATGCCCCTTTCGGCGAAGCTATGCTTCGCCTGCCGGCAGCGGAAGCTTTGCTTCCGCGAGAGGGGGGCAAGTCCGGGCATGACGGTGAAATGAAGGGGGAGGAGCGTAGTGTGCGCGTCGCCTATCACGCCGCCTGTTCGCTGCAACACGGACAGAAGATCAAGTCCCAGCCCATGGCGCTCCTGGCCGCCGCGGGCTTTCACGTCTCGGAACCCTCCGAAAGCCACCTCTGCTGCGGGTCGGCCGGCACCTATAATATGCTGCAACCCGAGATCGCCACGCGCCTGCGCGACAGGAAGTTGAGCAATATCAATTGCCTGAAGCCCGATGTTATCGCCACGGGCAATATTGGCTGCATGACCCAGCTGGCCGGCGGAACGGAGATCCCGGTGGTTCATACGGTCGAGCTGCTGGATTGGGCGACCGGCGGACCCCGGCCCCCGTCACTCTGATTCGGAGACTACCGGCACCTTGGCCCGACGCTGGAGCCAGATCACCCCGGCCAGATCGGCGAAGCTCACCCACAGCCGGTCGAAGACGCCGTAATTCGAAATCCCCCGCTCGCGCGGCCGGTGATTGACCCGGACCGAGACCGTCCGGCCCCCGGCCCGCATGACCAGCGCCGGCAGGAAGCGGTGGTTGTGATCGAAATAGGGAAGCTCCAGATAGGTCTCGCGCCGGAAGAGCTTCAAGCCGCAGCCGGTATCGGGCGTCCCGTCGTTGAGCAGCCGCCCGCGCACCCGATTCGCGATTCGCGAGGCCCAGCGCTTGGCGATGGTGTCCTGGCGTTTCTGGCGGTGGCCCGCCACCAGGAAATGTTCCGAAGCGGGCGCCGCCGTCGCGATCTGCCAGAGGGCGGGAATGTCCGCCGGATCGTTCTGCCCGTCGCCGTCGAGGGTCGCGATCCAGGCGGCCCGGGCCGCCTTCACCCCGGTGCGGATCGCCGTGCTCTGTCCGCAGCTCTTCGTGTGCTGCATGAGGCGAAGCGGTTTAAAGTCCTGGGACAGCTTTCTTATTTCGTCCCGCGTGTCATCCGTGCTGCCGTCGTCCACATAGACGATCTCATAGGTCAGCCTGCCATCGAGCGCGGCGCGGATTTCGCTGACCAGCGGCGCGATATTGGGCGCTTCGTTCCGTACCGGAATGACGACAGAGAGATCCATGAAGCGTGCTCGAAGCCGATGATCCGCGACATCGCGGGCCCAGGGAATTGGCCAGGGGGATTTAGCACGGCTCCGTGATTGGCGGAAGATTGACGCAAGATTATACTGAAGCTCATGCGACGCTTCGGCATCATGGGGGCTCTGCTCCTGGGCTTTGCGCTGATGGGCCAGGCTTGGGCCGATCAAGGCGATCCACGTTTGCGCGGGCTCTTCGAGCAATTGAAATCCGCGCCCAGCGACGAGGACGCAAAACTCGTCGAGCTCAGGATCTGGAGCATCTGGGCGGTGGTGCGTGACGACGACGCGGCGCGCTACATGAGCCAGGGTCTATCCGCCCTGGCTGCCGGACGGCACAAGGAGGCCCTGTCGGCCTTCACCCAGGTCACGGGCCTCGCCTCGGGCTTCGCCGAGGGCTGGAACAAGCGGGCCACGGCCGAATTCATCCTGGGCGACTACGATTCGAGCGTCATCCACATCGAACGCACCCTGGCGCTGGAGCCCCGCCATTTCGGCGCGCTCAGCGGCCTTGCCCAGATCTATCTGGCGATGAACAAAAAGGAAGCCGCGCTCAAGGCCTTCGAGAAGGTTCTGGAGATCGACCCGCATCTGCCCGCCGTGCGCAACCGGGTCGAGAAACTGAAGAAAGAGCTGGCCGGCGCGCCGACCTGATCATCCAAGAAGGCTCCTCTCCGCCTGGCCGGCAGTGCTAGCTTGCTTGCGCGAAAGGCTGTGGGGGGAGAGGGCGGGCTTTAAGCCCGAGCATCTCTCCACCGGCAGGATGTTCCGGCGCCTCAGCGCCCTCGCCCCACCTCATCCTAAATCCTTCTGCCCCCGCAAGCGGGCGGAGAAGGACTTCAAGGAAATGACACGGGGATGCCGGCGTCGCTTTCCCGCGTAGCATTTCCAGCATGACAGCCGCCGCCCTCATCGCCTCCACCCGTTTCGGTTTTGCCGCGAGGCAGGGCGATCTCGCCGCGATCGGTCGCGATCCGCGCGGCTGGGCGCTGCGTCAGCTTGACCAGAACCCGCCGCCGTTCCCGGGCGATCTGCCCGCTTCCGCGCCGATGGTCGCGGCCGTGCTGGAATCCCGCAAGGACAAGGAGATCAAGTCCGAGCTGAAGGAGCGTATCCGCAGCACCCATCTTGCCGAGGTCGAGGCCCGGATCGCCGGAGCGGCGGAGAGCGAGACGCCGCTCCTCGATCGGCTCCAGATGTTCTGGGCCAATCATTTCACGGTCTCCGGCCTGCGTCCGGTGGTGCGGGGCTTTGCCGGGGCCTTCGAACGCGAGGCGATCCGGCCTCACATGCTGGGCTCTTTCCAAGAGCTTCTGCTCGCCGTGGCCCAGCATCCGGCGATGCTTTTCTATCTCGACAACATTCAGTCCTTTGGGCCGCAATCCCAGGCCGGCCGGCGGCAGAACCGGGGCCTCAACGAGAATCTGGGTCGGGAGATCCTGGAACTTCACACCCTGGGGGTCGACGGCGGCTATAGCCAGTCCGATGTGGAGGCCTTGGCCGGGATCCTGACCGGCTGGTCGATCGCCCCCCTCCGGGACCCCGAACCCGGCAGGTTTCTTTTCGCGCCGCGTGCCCATGAACCGGGCGTCAAGTTTCTCCTCGGCCGCACCTACCTTGAGAACGGCATGCTGGAGGGCGTCCAGGCGCTGAGCGATATCGCCCGTCATCCTTCCACCGCGCGGCACGTCGCGCGGAAGCTCGCGACCCATTTCATCGCCGACGACCCGCCCCAGGCTTCGGTCGAGCGGATCGCCAAGGTCTTCCACGACACCCAGGGCGATCTGAAGGCCGTCACCGCCGCCGTCATCCGGGACGAGGCGGTCTGGCGCGAGCCCCTGACCAAGGTCCGGACTCCGACCGAACTGGTGATCGCGGCCTTCCGGGTGACGGGTGTCAGACCCAGCGGCCAGGCGGCGGACCGCAGCCTGCGCGTGCTGGACCAACCCTGCTTCCTGGCGCCTTCGCCCGCCGGCTGGCCCGACAGGGCTTCCGCCTGGATTTCACCGGAGGCGGTGTTGCGCCGGGCGGAATGGTGCCAGACCTTTGCGAACCGCCTGCCTAACCCGCCCGATCCTTCGGAGATCGCGCGCGCCGCTTTCGGCGAAGACGTCGCGGTCGAAACGCGGCAGGCGGTGGAACGCGCGTCTTCCCGGCGCATGGCTTTGGCACTGCTGCTCGCCAGTCCCGAATTCCAGAGGCGATAGATCATGATCCCGTCGCGCCGCCATCTCCTGTCGATCCTCGCCGCGGGAGGCATCGCGCCCCTCGGCTGGCCGGGCGCGGTCTTCGCCGCGGCGCCGACCGACCGCCGGCTGGTCGTCGTCCTCCTGCGCGGAGCCCTGGATGGGCTTGCGGCGGTGCCGCCCCTCGGTGATCCGCGCTATGCGGAAAAGCGCGGCCGCCTGCTGATCGCGGCACCCGGTCAGCCCGATGGAGCCCTGCCGCTGGACGGCTTCTTCAGCCTCCATCCCGCCCTGGCGCCGATCCATCCCTATTGGCGGAGCGGCGAGCTGCTGGTGGTGACTGCTACCGGCAACGGCTACCGCACCCGCTCTCATTTCGATGCCCAGGACCTCATGGAGACCGGGCTTTCGACAAAGCGCCAGCAGACGGACGGCTGGCTCAACCGCGCCTTGGGTGCGATGCCGGGGGCGGAGCGGCGGATGGGGCTTGCGCTGGGCGGTGCGGTGCCGCTCATCCTGCGCGGGCCGACGCAGGTTGCGACCTGGGAGCCGCCAGGCCTGCCCCAGGCCGCGCCGGAATTCCTCGCCACCCTGGCCGCGCTCTACCAGAAGGACGCGGTGCTGGGACCGGCGCTGACCGAAGGCCTGCGCGGCCAGAGCCAGTCGGACGAGGTTCTGGGCATGGGAAAGCCCGGCGTCAACGGCTATGGCCCCAAGAGTTTCCGCCCGCTCGCCGAAGCCGCCGGAAAACTGCTCGCGGCCGAAACCGGCCCCCGGGTCGCCGTGCTCGACATGCTGGGCTGGGACACGCATGTGAACCAGGGGGCGGAGAAGGGGCGTCTGGCCGACAATCTGGCGGGTCTCGCCGAAGGGCTCGACGCCCTCGCCAAGAGCCTCGGATCCGTCTGGGGCCGGACGGCGGTGATCGCGGTGACGGAATTCGGCCGGACCGTGGCGGTCAACGGCAGCGGCGGGACCGATCACGGCACGGGCTCGGTGGCCTTTCTCTTGGGCGGCGCGGTGCGCGGCGGGCGGATCGCGGGCGATTGGCCGGGCCTCGACCGGCTCGAAGACGGACGCGACCTGCGCGTCGCCGTGGATACGCGAAGCCTGCTCAAGGGCCTGTTGCGCGACCATATGGGGCTCGACGCGGCGCTGCTCGACCGCAAGGTCTTCCCGGACAGCGCGGGGGTTTCTCCCGCAGCGGGCCTGGTCAAAGCCTGACAGTCTTTTGAATTGCGGGAAAACCCGTCCCGTGCGAGACCCTTTCCCGCATTTGGATGAAGGGAGGGGAGCATGTCTCGCATTGAAATTCGTCGTATTCTGGTCGGCGCAGTGTTCCTGGCCGCAAGCGCGGGCACGGCGGCGGCGGAAACCCAGGTCGAGCGCGGCCGCTATCTCACCACGGTCGGCGGCTGCCATGACTGCCATACCCCGGGCAACCTGCTCGGCAAACCCGATTTCACCAAGGCCTTGAGCGGCTCGGAAGTGGCTTTCGCCATGCCCGGCCTCGGCGTCTTCGCCGGCCCCAATCTCACTCCCGACAAGGAGACGGGTCTCGGGTCCTGGACCTCGCAGCAGATCGTCACGGCGATCACCACGGGCGCGCGGCCGGACGGGCGGATGCTCGCGCCGATCATGCCCTGGCAGTCC
Organism: Rhodospirillales bacterium; assembly: GCA_947473305.1. Classification (GTDB taxonomy): domain Bacteria; phylum Pseudomonadota; class Alphaproteobacteria; order ATCC43930; family CGMCC-115725; genus CANJCB01. Next base: position 108,061 of record CANJCB010000011.1, on the reverse strand, counting down.
CTGTCGAAGCTCACCAAACCCGACGCGCTCGCCATCGCGGCCTATCTCAAAAGCCTGCCGCCCGTGAAGAACAAGGTCGCGGGTCCCTTCGGTCCTAGCGAAAAGCCTACCGGCTTCGTCATGGCCATCCTGCCGGCCGAGGTCTATGCCGGCCTGCCGCAACCTGGAAAGTGATCACATGCCATCCAAATTCCGTCGCGGCGTCAGGGCCTATGCGCCCAATGGGACCATCTATACGGTCGACGACATAGAGGATGGGATCCTCTATTGCTCGCTCCCCAGCGGCGCGGAGGCGGAATTCAACGAGGACTCGCTTCTGACGGAGTCGGAATGGGGCGCCCGCACCGGCAAGCGCCGCGAGGTCGCCTATGACCGCCTGAAGCTCGCCAAGCCCTATACCGAGATCCGGGGAAAGCTCGATCCCGCCGCCTGCCAGCAGCTGCTGACCCGCTGCGAGAAGCTCTCTCCCGGCATTCTCGATTTCACCGCCTATACCACGGCCGTGAGCATCCTGACGGACCAGGGCGACAGGGATCTGGTAGCGGGCCTGACCATCGCCAAATGCCGCAACGTCTATGACGCAGTGAAGGTCGAGATCCGGGCCGGCCTGCTGGCGGATCTTCTGGGCGTTGCCCCGGATGTGCTGGTGGGAGCGGGAAGGCTCGGCGACAACCTGATGCGCGCGATGCTGGACAAGGGCCTCGCGACCCGCGACATCGAATACGACGACTTCCGCAACCGCCGCCGAAATTAGCCTTTAGGCCAGGAGGTCGCGGTGCTCCGGGTGACGCCGGAGCCAGGAAGAGGCGTAACCGCAAAGCGGCACGATCTTGCGCCCCTCCGCCCGGGCGATCTCTGTCACGCCTTCCATGAGCCGCCCGGCGGCACCCGTCCCCCGGAGCGGGGGCGGGGCATAGACATAGGGGATCACCAGGGACTGACCCCGGCGCTCGTAATCGGCATAGGAGACCTGACCGCCGGTAGCGAGCTCGAAACGGCTTTCAGCGGCATTGTCGGTGACGGCGGTGGGCATGGCGGCTCCAGGGGGCGTGTCGCGTCTATATCAGGTGGGAATTGGACCCTGTCCATTCCAGCCGAGGGTTCCCTTTAGATCGCCATAGCCCGGACAGCCTTTTCATGGCTGTGCAGGGTCGCGACGATGCGGTCGATGGGCTCGACCCGGCCGAAATAGGTCCGGAGCGATTCCAGGGAGGCGTCATGCAGCGCGCGATGCCGGTCGCGAACGGCGGTGCCGTCCTCCGCGACGACCAGGTAATAGTCACGCATCGCCGCGTCCCGGGCTGTCGATTCCACGCAGACATTGGTGGTCACGCCGGCGATCACCACGGTGCGGACGTTCTTCGCCCGCAGGAGAAGGTCGAGGCGGGTTTCCACGAAACCGCTGTAGCGGTGCTTCACCACCGTCTGCTCGTCGCCGACCGGGCCCAGGCCTTCCACGAAGTCGGCGCCCCAGGTCCCGGGGATGCAAACCTCCGCGTTCTCGGCGGGCAACTCCGCCAGCGAGGCGGCCGAAAGCGTGCCGACCGCGCCATCCGCCACGCCCGCATCGGCGAAACGGCGGGGTGAGCCGACATTGCGGTAGGCGGGGCCGCATTCCGATTTCACGTGAAGCACCATGGTCCCGCTCGCGCGGGCCTCGTCCAGAAGCTTGCGGACCCTGGGAACGGTTTCCAGGATCATCGAAGTCCCGCCGCCCTGGCTCAGGGCCGCCCCGCGCTCGTGGCAGAAATCGTTCTGCATATCGACCAGCACCAAAGCGGTATGGGCGGGATCGAGCCGCTCTTCCAGGCTCGCGAGTTCCTTGGAGCGCCGCACGGCCTCCTGCCAGTTGCGGGCGCCGGGCTTGGCCTTGGCCCAATAGGAACGGATCTCCTCGGAAGGCGCGATCTTGGCGAAGGAGCGTTGCAGCACGACCTTGGACGCGGCGTCCCGCTGCGCCGAATAGCTGCCGACGCATTCGGCCGCTTCTACAATGAAGTAATCTCGGAAGAAGCCGTCACGAGCCGTTGATTCAACGCAAACTTCCGTCGCGACGCCCGTCATCACCAGGGTCTCGACCCCATGGGCGCGCAGGACCAGGTCGATGTCGCTGCCCCAGAAGGCGCTGTAGCGGTTCTTGGTTACGATGACTTCGTTGGGCACCTCGCGCGGGTCGATCCCGTCGGTGAAGGCCGCGCCCCAACTCCCTGTGATACAAAGATTCTGGAAGCTCTGCCGCCCGTATTGCTCGGTCAGTGCGCGGCTCAGGACAGGCTCGTCGTAGATCGTGCGCAGGAAAACGATGAAGACCCCGGCCTTGCGCGCGTCCTCGATCAGCGGCAGGAGGCTCGCCATCATGCCGGGCACGGCGGAGATATCGTTGCCCGCCTTGCCGCAGATGCCCTGGGGTTCGGTGAAATCGTTCTGGACGTCCACGACGATCAGCGCGGTATGCGCGGGATCGACCAATTGCTCGATGGTGCGGCTCATCCCCAGCTCCCTGTTTTAGGTTTGGAGCTGGATCTTCCCGGCGCAGGTCGTTGCCTGTCCGAAATCCGCCCCCCTGATCGAAATAGTCTGTCTCAACGACGCGCGGGGCGGAACAGAAATTTCGGGGGTCCGGCGTTAAGCTTCGACCCAGGCGATGCGCAGGATGTTGGTGGCACCCGGCGTCCCGAAGGGCACGCCCGCCGTCACCACGACCCGCTGGCCCGCATCCGCGAAGCCGTCGCGATAGGCGAGGCGGGTCGCGCGCTGGACCATGTCGGAGAAGTTGCTGACATCCTTGGTATGGATGCTGTGGACGCCCCAGACCAGGGCGAGGCGCCGGGCGATCTCCGCCCGCGCGGTGAGGCCGATGATCGGCACCTCCGGCCGCTCCCGAGCCGCGCGCAGGGCGGTGGTGCCGGAATTCGTATAGGAGATGATCGCCCTGGCATCGACGGTCTGGGCGACCTGTCGGGCGGCGGCGCTGATGGCGTCGGAGCTGGTGTGCTCGTGCTCCAGATGCACGGTGTCCATGATCGTGTGGTAATGGGTGTCGGCCTGAACCCGGCGGATGATGCGGTCCATGATGGTGACCGCCTCGATCGGATATTGCCCGGCCGCCGTTTCCGCCGAGAGCATGACCGCATCCGCACCGTCATAGACCGCCGCCGCCACGTCCGAGGCCTCCGCGCGCGTCGGTGCGGGGGCGCTGATCATCGATTCCAGCATCTGGGTCGCGACCACCACCGGCTTTCCGGCGAGCCGGCAGGCATGGATGATCTGCTTCTGGAGCGGCGGCACGTCCTCCGGCGGCATTTCGACGCCCAGGTCGCCGCGCGCCACCATGACCGCGTCGGTGAGGTCGATGATCTCCTGGAGGCGCTGGATCGCGGCGGGTTTTTCGATCTTCACCAGGACGCCGGCCCGGGTGCCGATGAGCTTGCGGGCCTCGGCCACGTCCTCCGGTCGCTGGACGAAGGAAAGCGCGATCCAGTCGGCCCCCAACTCCAGCGCAAAGGCGAGGTCGGTGCGATCCTTGGGCGTGAGCGAGGACAGCGGCAGGACCGCGTTGGGCACATTGACCCCCTTGCGGTCGGAGAGCACGCCGGCCGTCACCACCACGGTCTCGGCGAAACCCTTGCCGCAAGTGACGACCCGCAGCCGCACCTTGCCGTCGTCGAGCAGGATCTCGGTGCCGGGCTCGATGGCCCTGAAGATTTCAGGATGCGGCAGGGGCGCCCGCGCGAGGCCGCCCGGCGTCTTGACGAGATCGAGCCGGAAGGCCTGGCCCGGCGTGAGGGTGATCTTGCCATGCTCGAAGGTCCCGAGACGCAGCTTCGGGCCCTGGAGATCGGCCAGGATACCGATGGGGCGGCCCGTCTGCTTCTCGATCCTGCGGATCGTGTCGTAGCGGGCGCGGTGATCCTCATGGCTGCCGTGGCTGAAGTTCAAGCGGAAGACATCGACCCCGGCATCGAAGAGCTTGGCGATCATCTCCGGAGAGGAACTCGCGGGTCCCAGGGTGGCTACGATTTTTGCGCTTCTTTGGCGTCGCATTCTTTTTCCTCGGCGGTTTTAGGGCAGGACGAGTATTGCCCGGAAATCATTGACATTGGTTAGTGTCGGCCCTGTGACGACGAGGTCCCCCATCGCCTCGAAAGCGCCATAGGCGTCGTTGCCGGCGAGCTTGGCCCGCAGATCGATCCCGGCGGCCCTGGCGCGGTCGATCGCATCGGGGCTCCAGAGCGCGCCGGCATTGTCCTCGGTGCCGTCGACCCCGTCGGTGTCGCAGGCGATGGCATGGATGCCGGGCTCGCCGCCCAGCGCCAGCCCCAGGGCCAGCAGGAATTCCGCATTGCGCCCGCCGCGTCCCTGCCCCTTGACGGTGACGGTGGTCTCGCCGCCGGAGAGGATGACGGCGGGCGCCTGGATCGCCTTGTCGCCGGCCAGGAAGCGGCCGGCTTTCACCTGCCGGGCGATGGCGGCATGGACCAGGGCCACGTCCTTGGCCTCGCCCTCGATGGCATCGCTCAGCACGATGGGGGAAAGACCCATTTCGCGGGCGAGCGCGGCTGCCGCGTCGAGCGAGGCCTGGGGCGTGGCGATGAGACGGTACTCGGTCCCGGCGAGGCGAGGATCGCCGGGCTTGGCGCTCTCTTCCCTGGCGGCTTCCAGATGCGTCCTGACCGAAGCGGGCGGCGCGATCCCATATTTGGCCAGGATCGCCCGGGCTTCCGCAAAGGTCGAAGGATCGGGCACCGTGGGGCCGGAGCCGATCACGGCCGGATCGTCTCCCGGAACGTCGGAAATCGAGAGCGTCACCAGCTTCGCAGGCGCCGCCGCCACGCCGAGCCTGCCGCCCTTGATGGCGGAGAGGTGCTTGCGGAGGCAATTCATCTCGCCGATGGTGGCCCCGCTGCGCAGCAAGGCGCGGGTGACGGCCTGCTTGTCCTCCAGGGCAATGCCCGGCGCGGGCAGCGCCAGCAGCGCCGAAGCGCCGCCCGACATGAGGCAGAGGACCAGGTCGTCGGAAGAGAGACCTTTGACGCTGTCCAGGATGCGGCGCGCGGCCTCGGCGCCGGCGGCATCGGGGACGGGATGACTGGCCTCGATGACCTCGATGCGGCTTGTCGGGACTTTGTGACCGTAGCGGGTGACCACCAGGCCGGAAAGCGGTTCCGGCCAATGGTCCTCGACCGCCTTCGCCATGGTGCCCGCCGCCTTGCCCGCGCCGATGACCAAGGTGCGGCCTTTGGGCGGCGAGGGGAGGTTCGGGGGAACAACCTTGGCGGGGGCCGCCGCCGCGAGGGCCGCATCGAACAGGCGGCGAAGGATCCGGCGGGGTTCGGTCATATCTGAAGGTGGCACGTCTACTCCTCTGTAACCGAGAAGGATAGGATGCTTCTCCGGCCGCTTCCAGGTAATCTAGCCGCATGATGCAACCACTCTTGGGTCCCGATGACGGCCCGGCTTTCGAAGTCGTCAACGAGCAGGGGAAGGGAAGCTGCTTTCTCTCCTGCGACCACGCGAGCCGCGCCGTGCCGAAGTGTCTCGACAAGCTCGGCGTCAGCGATGCTTCGCTCGGTCTTCATATCGGTTGGGACATCGGGGCGGCGGCGGTCACGCGGCATCTCGTCGAGGCGTTGGACGCTCCGGCGCTGCTGGCGGGCTATTCCCGACTGGTGATCGACGTCAATCGCGACCTCGACAATGCGACTTCCATGCCCGAGGTCAGCGACCATATTCCCGTGCCGGGGAACCAGGGGCTCTCGGCGGAGGCGCGGCAGCAAAGGATCGATGCGCTTTTCCTTCCCTATCACCGGGAGATGAAGCGGCTGCTCCAGGGCTTCGCGGCCCGTGGGGTGGTGCCGCTGTTCCTCTCGATCCACAGTTTCACGCCGGTCATGGATGGCTTCGTGCGGCCCTGGCATATCGGCATCCTCTGGGACCAGGACCCCCGCCTGGCGCGGCCGCTGATCGAGGACCTCAGCCGCGACAAGAGCCTGGTCGTGGGCGATAACGAGCCTTATTCGGCGCGGGAGCCCGCGGGTTTCACGGTGCCCATGCACGCCGAGGAGAAAGGCCTGCCTCATGTGGGGATCGAGATCCGCCAGGACCTCATCGCCGATGCGGCGGGCGCCCGGGAATGGGGCGAGCGTCTCGCCGCCGCCTTCAAGGCGCTCGACGCAAGACCCGAGCTCCACCGCATCGAGCATTTCTGAGGCGCGTTTTTGCCCCCTGGCGTTCTGGCGGCACTCTCACCAATATAGGCCTCAAGCAGGGCTTCCTCGGAGGTAACCCATGGACGACAAGACCCGTATCGAGCTGGAGGCCGCGGCCTTCCGCCATCTCCTCGACCATCTGCGCGAGCGGACGGATGTGCAGAACATCGACCTGATGAATCTGGCGGGTTTCTGCCGGAATTGCCTGTCCAAATGGTACCGGGCCGCCGCCGAGGAACGGGGCGTCGAGCTGTCCGATCCCGCGGCGCGGGAGGTCGTCTACGGCATGCCCTACGAGGAATGGAAGGCGAAGCACCAGAAGGAAGCGAGCCCCACCCAGCAGGCGGGTTTCGCGGCGCAGCACAAGCATTAACTCTAGGTCCTTCTCCGCCCCTCAGGGGGAGAAGGATTTAGGATGAGGTGGGGCGAGGGCAGCCATCTGCCCGAGCATCTCTCGGGTGGCAAGGCCCACCTCACCCCGACCCTCTCCCCCAAGGGGCGGAGAGGGAGTAGCAAACTGACAGGAGTGAATTGAATGGCGGAGACGAAGGCCGGCGATGTTGCCGGCATCGCGGGGGCTCAGCTCAAGCAATATATCGAGCGGATCGAGCGCCTCGCCGAGGAGATCAAGGCGCTGCAGGAAGACCAGAAGGAGGTCTATGCCGAGGCCAAGGGCAATGGCTTCGATACCAAGATCATGCGCCAGATCATTCGGATCCGGAAAATGGACAAGGACGATCTCGACGAGCAGGAAACGCTCCTCGACATCTACAAGCGCGCGCTGGGCATGCTGCCGGATTTCGAGAGCGAAGCGGCGCAGTAGGCTGGGGTTTTATCCTTGAACTCCCTCTCCCCGGTGGGGAGAGGGTCGGGGTGAGGGTGGGCGATCCATCCATTTCCGAGACGTGGAAGACCCTCACCCTCCCATAGCTTGCGCTATGGGTCTCTCCCTCTCCCAGGTCTGGGAGAGGGGCTTTTAGCAGCTACTCCGCCGCCATCCGCTCCGGCGGAGGCAGGCGGAAGCGGTCCAGCAATTCGGCCTGTTTGAGGCGGACCTTCGCGAGGTTCGCCTCTTTCACATGGCCGAAGCCCCGGATCTGCTGGGGCAGCAGGGCGAGTTCCACCGCCACGGCATGGTTCTCGGCAGAGAGGCAGGCCGCCATTTCTTCGACCAGCATCAGGTAATCCGTGACCAGCGCGCGCTCGGCCTTCCGTTCCCCGGAGTAACCGAAGGGATCGAAGGTCGTCCCGCGCAGGACGCGCATTTTCGCCAGCAGCCGGAAGGCCTTCATCATCCAAGGGCCATAGGACCGCTTCTTCAGATGCCCGGTCACGGGATCGCGCTCGGCGAAGAGCGGCGGGGCGAGATGAAATTCCAGCTTCAGCTTGCCGTCGAACTGTTCCTTCAGGCGCTTATCGAAAGTGCCATCCGTATAGAGCCGGGCGACCTCGTATTCATCCTTATAGGCCATGAGCTTGAAGAGCGATTTCGCCACCGCTTCGGTCAGCGCGGTCGAGCCGGGCATCCGGTTCTTCTCCGCGCCCTGGATGGTATTGACCGCGCGGGAGTAGCGGGTCGCATAGGCCTCGTTCTGATAGTCGGTCAGAAAACGCACGCGCCGTTTGACGGTCTCGCGCAGGGTCTGGGAGAGACGCTCGCTGCCGGGATCGTGCGGCGCGGCCAGGCTTTCGACCGCCACCGGGTCGTGGGCGGCGCGACGGCCCCAGAGAAAGGCCTGGCGGTTCACTGTCACGGCGACACCGTTCAACTCGATGGCCTTGTCCAAGGCCTCGCCAGACACCGGCAGCCAGCCCTTCTGATAGGCATAGCCCAGCATGAAGAGATTGGCCGCGATGGAATCGCCCAGAAGCACCGTGGCGATCCGGGTCGCGTCGATGAAATCCGCATTGCCGGGACCGACGGCCTGGGTGATCTCGGCGGTCAGCGCCTTTCCTGGGAATTCCACATCCGGGTCGCGGGTGAAGGCGGCGGTGATCGTCTCGTGATGGTTGATGAGGGCGCGGCTCACGCCTTGTCGGAGTTTCGACAGGCCTTCCTGGCCGCCTGCCACCAACAGGTCGTCGCCGAGCAGCAGGTCGGCGCTGCCGACCGTGATCCGTGCGGCATGGATTTCCTCGGGGCTGCGCGCGACCTTCACATGGCTCAGCACCGCGCCGCCCTTCTGCGCGAGGCCGGTCATGTCGAGGACCGAGCAACCCTTGCCCTCAAGATGCGCCGCCATGGCGATCAATGCGCCGATGGTCAGCACGCCGGTCCCGCCGACGCCCGTCACCAGGATCTGGTAGGGATGGTCGAGAGAGGCGAGGGCGGGTTCCGGCAGATCCGGGAAATCGGCCTTCTTTCCTTCGGCCGCGCGCTTATGGGCCTTTGCGCCATGCACGGTCACGAAGCTCGGGCAGAAGCCGTCGATGCAGGAGAAGTCCTTGTTGCAACTCGACTGGTCGATGGCGCGCTTGCGGCCGAATTCGGTTTCGACCGGCACCACCGAGAGGCAGTTCGAGGCCTTGGAGCAATCGCCGCAGCCCTCGCAGACTTCCTCGTTGATGAAGACACGCTTGTCGGGATCGGGGAAATCGCCGCGCTTTCGGCGGCGGCGTTTTTCCGCAGCGCAGGTCTGGTCATAGACGAGGACGGTCGTGCCGAGCGTCTCGCGCAGGTCACGCTGGATCTCGTCCATCTTGTCGCGGCCATGGATCGTGACGCCGGGCGCGAAGTCCTCGCCGAGCGGGTATTTGTCGGGCTCGTCGGTGACGACGACGACGCGCTTCACGCCCTCGGCGGCGACCTGGCGGGTGATCTCGGCGACGGTCAGCTCGCCATCGACGGGCTGGCCGCCGGTCATGGCCACCGCATCGTTGTAGAGCAGCTTGTACGTGATGTTGACGCCAGAGGTCACGGCCGCCCGGATCGCCAGCAGGCCCGAATGGAAATAGGTGCCGTCGCCGATATTGACGAAGACATGCTTCTCTTCGGTGAAGGGCGCCTGGCCGATCCAGGGCGTGCCTTCGCCGCCCATCTGGGTGAAGGTCTCGGTCCGGCGGTCCATCCAGATCGCCATGTAGTGGCAACCGATCCCCGCCATGGCGCGACTGCCTTCGGGCACCTTGGTCGAGGTATTATGCGGGCAGCCGGAGCAGAAATGCGGTACCCGCTGAAGATGGGAGGGCAAGGCCTTCAACTCGCCGTCCTTGGCGTCGAGGAAGGCGATCCGCTCGGTGATCCTGGGCGAGCTATGGAAGGCTGCGAGCCGGCGAGCGATGGCGCGGGCGATCCTGGAAGGTGTCAGCTCGCCCGAAGGCGAGAGCAGCGGCGCGCCAGTTTCGTCGGTCTTGCCGACGATGCGGGGGCGGATGCCATCGGGGAGGGTATAAAGCTCTTCCTTGATCTGGGTTTCGAGGAAGGAGCGTTTTTCCTCGACGACCAGGATTTCGTCGAGCCCGTCGGCGAAGCGCCGTAGTCCTTCGGGCTCCAGCGGCCAGGTCAGGGCGATCTTATAGAGACGGATGCCGATGGACGCGGCTTCCTCTTCGGAGATGCCGAGGTCGCTCAGCGCCTGCCGCACGTCGAGATAGGACTTGCCCGAGGTCGCGATGCCGAGCCGCGCCTTTGGCCCGTCGATCACGACCCGGTCGAGCTTGTTGGCCCGCGCATAGGCGAGTACCGCCGGGAGTTTCACTTCCCGCAGGCGCTTTTCCACCACCAAGGGTGGATCGGGCCAGCGGATGCCGACGCCGCCCAGCGGCATCTGGAAATCCTCGGGCAGTGTGATCGACAAGCGATGCGGATCGACACTCACCGAGGCGGAACTGTCCACCGTATCGGCCAGTACCTTGAAGCCGATCCAGCAACCGGAATAGCGCGACATGGCCCAGCCATGGAGCCCGAGGTCCAGGATGTCCTGCACGCTCGACGGCGCCAGCACCGGGATCGAGGCGTCCATGAGCGCGAATTCGGATTGATGCGGCAGGGTCGAGGATTTGCAGGCGTGGTCGTCGCCCGCCACCACCAGCACGCCGCCATAGGGCGAGGTTCCCGCGCCATTGGCATGCTTGAAGGGATCCCCGCTGCGGTCGACGCCCGGCCCCTTGCCATACCAGAGCGCGAAGACGCCGTCGTACTTCGCGCCAGGAAAGAGGTTGACCTGCTGGCTGCCCCATATGGCGGTGGCGGCCAGGTCCTCGTTGACCCCGGGCTGGAAGGTGATGTGGTGCTTGTCGAGAAACTTGCGGGCCGCCCAGAGCGCCCGGTCGAGACCGCCCAGCGGCGATCCCCGATAGCCTGAAATGAAGCCGCCCGTATTGAGCCCGGCCGCCTCGTCGCGGCGGCGCTGCATCATGGGCAGCCGCGCCAGCGCCTGGGTTCCGTTCAGGAAGATGCGTCCCTGCTCGACCGCGTATTTGTCGTCCAGCGAGACCGCCGCCAGCGCCATGTCCGACCTTTCTTAGGGAAATCGACGAACCAAGCTCGATATGAAAGGTAGTATGCCCTGTCTCCGCTCTCAATGCTCGGTTGGAAGTGCCGGGAAAGAACGCAATGAAAGAGCCGGGGTTCCGGGTCCCTGGATCGAAAATGTCGGGGGCCTGGACCGCTCGGCAGTTTTCTCTCCGCGTTGAATGCGGGTGGGGGCGGGAGTAAGGTCTATACATAATCAGCCGCCAGAGGATCGCCATCCCATGAAAGCCGTCGTGCCGCCGCGCGAATCACCGGTTGAGATCGTTATCGCGGAACTGCGCCAGCGCTTCGGCGACCGTCTCTCGACCGGCCAGGCCGTCCGCGAACAGCATGGCAAGGGCGAATCCTATCATCGCGGCCCGCCGCCGGATGCGGTCTTTTTCGCCGAGACCACGGAGGAGGTGGCGGAGGCGGTGAAGCTCTGCGCAGCCCATAAGGTGCCGGTGATCCCCTTCGGCACGGGCACCTCGCTCGAAGGGCATATCATCGCTTTGCATGGCGGGATCACCCTCGATGTCTCGCGCATGAACAAGGTTTTGCGGGTCAGCGTCGAGGATCTCGACGTGACGGTGGAGGCGGGCGTCACGCGCAAGCAGCTCAACGATTACCTGCGGGACACGGGCCTTTTCTTCCCGATCGATCCGGGGGCGGATGCCTCCCTGGGCGGCATGGCGGCGACCCGCGCCTCCGGCACCAACGCGGTGCGCTACGGGACGATGCGGGAGAACGTGCTCTCGCTGAAAGTGGTGATGGCCGATGGCCGGATCATCCGCACGGCGCGGCGGGCGCGGAAGTCGTCGGCGGGCTATGACCTGACCCGGCTTTTCATCGGCTCCGAAGGCACGCTCGGCGTCATCACCGAGGTGACCCTGCGGGTCCATGGCATTCCGGAGGCGGTGCGGGCGGCGGTCTGTCCCTTCCCCTCGATCCGGGATGCGGTCAATACCGTCATCCAGACGATCCAGGCCGGCGTGCCGGTGGCGCGGATCGAGCTTCTGGACGAGGTCCAGCTCGACGCGGTCAACCGCTATTCCAAGCTCAACTACAAGATCGCGCCGACCTTGTTCCTGGAATTCCATGGCACCGAGCGCGGCGTCGAGGAGCAGGTCCAGATGGTGAAGGACTTCGCCGCCGATCATGGCGCGACGGATTTCCACTGGGCCGAAAGCCTTGAGGAACGCAACAAGCTCTGGCAGGCGCGGCATGACGGTTATTACGCGGCTCTTGCCATGCGGCCGGGATCGACGGGCTGGGCGACGGATGTCTGCGTGCCGATTTCCAGGCTCGCGGATTGCCTCTTGGAGACCAAGGCCGATCTCGAAAAATCGACGGTGCCCGCCGCCATCGTCGGCCATGTGGGCGACGGCAATTTCCATCTCGCCTTCATGTTGGATCCCAACAAGCCCGAGGAATTCGAGGAAGCCTCCCGGATCAACGAGAGGCTCGTCCATCGCGCCTTGGAGATGGACGGCACGAGCACGGGCGAGCATGGCGTCGGCTTCGGCAAGATGGACTGCCTGATCGAAGAGCACGGTGAAGGCGTCGATGTCATGCGCACGATCAAGCGCGCGCTCGATCCCGACAACATCATGAATCCGGGCAAGATGGTGCGGGTTTAGGGAAGCCGTGCTTTCGCTCTATTCCTCTCCCTCTCCGCCCCTTGGGGGGAAAGGGCCGGGGTGAGGTGGGTCGTTCCGCCGCTGAAATTCCCCTGAGCTGTTCCGCATCCGCTACCCACCTCATCCTAAATCCTTCTCCCCCCTGAAGGGCGGAGAAGGACTTTTTTAGGGCGGAGTGGATCAGGCCTGCTTCACGCCCTCGGCGAGGATGGCGCAACCATCCAGCAGCGGCTGGTCCTCGATGGTGATGGGCGGCAGGATCTTGATCACCACGTCGTCGCGCCCGCAGCGTTCGGCGATGAGGCCGTGCTCATAGGCGTATTTGGTCGCCCGCGCCGCGACATCCGGCCCGCCGGCTCCGGTGAAATCGAGGCCCCAGATGAAGCCCCGGCCGCGCAGGGTGACGCCGGGCTTGGACGCCGCGATATCTTTCAACGCGCCTTCCAGGAACTGCGCGCGGCGTTTGAGGTCCGCGCCGAACTCCGGCGATTTCCAAAGCTTCAACGCCGCGGCACCCGCGACGAAGGCCAATTGGTTGCCCCGGAAGGTGCCGGTATGCATCCCCGGCGACCATTGGTCGAGCGACCGCTTCATCAGCACCAGCGCCATGGGCAGGCCGTAGCCGCCGATGGATTTCGACAGGCAGACGATATCGGGAACGATGCCCGCCGCCTCGAAGGAGAAGAAATCCGAGGTCCGCCCGCAGCCGACCTGGATGTCGTCGGCGATCATCAGGATCCCGAAGTCGTCGCAGATCTGGCGCAATCCGCGCAGGAACTCAGGGCTCGCGGGATAAATCCCGCCTTCGGCCTGGATCGTCTCCAGGATGAAGGCCGCCGGCATGTCGAAGCCCGAATTGGAATCCGTCAGCAGGTTGCGGATATAGCCCAGCGTATCCGGGATCGTATAAGGCCCCTCGGGAAAGGGAAGGAAACTCGTGTTGTTAAGCGGCATGCCAGCACCGCTGCGATGGGCGCGGTTGCCGGTGAGCGAGAGGCAGACGCCCGACATGCCATGCCAGCCGCCGGTAAAGGCCGCCATCTGCGGCCGTCCCGTGACCATCCGCGCGAGCTTCACCGCCGCCTCGACCGCATTGGCGCCGGTCGGGCCGCAGAACTGCACCTTGTAGTCGAGCTTACGCGGCTCAAGGATTGCGCTCTCGAAGGTTTCCAGGAAATCCCGCTTGGCGACCGTGAACATATCGAGCGCATGGACCACATAGTCCTGGCTCAGATAGTCGATCAGCAGGGGTTTGATGAAGTCGGGGTTGTGCCCGTAGTTCAGCGCTCCGGCGCCCGCGAAAAAGTCGATATAGCCGCGCCCCGCCTCGTCGTAGAGGATCGCTCCCTTGGCGCGTGCGAAGACGCTGGGGAACGACCGGCAGTAGGAGCGGACGTTCGATTCGAGATGCTCAAAGATCGCCGTCCCACCGCCGTTGTCTCCGTCCGGCGGGCGTTCGAACCTGGGATAGGGGGTCATTTTACGACTTTCACGGTATCGAGTTGAGGATCGGACGCGCTGATCGGCGTGTCCGCGCGCGCGAGCGCCTTCAGGAGCGAGGCCACGTCTGTATTGATGCGCTCGCCGGGCATCAGCAAGGGGATGCCGGGCGGGTAGGGGGTCACGACTTCCGCCACGATGCGGCCGATGGCGTCGTCGAAGGCCACCGTCTCTTCCTCGGCGAAAAAGGCGTCGCGGGGCGGGATCACCAGTTCCGGCAGGAGGCGCAGAGCTTCCACCGCGAGCCGCCCGTCCGTCCGCACGGCGCGGCGGTCGGAACCCTCCTGCGCCATGTCCTTGAAGGCGGCAACCAGCCGATCCACGTCCTCGTCGGTATTGCCGAGCGTCAGGATGCAGAGCACATGGTCGGTGCCGCCGAGTTCCGGCTGCACCCCATAGACGCGGTTCAGCACCGATTGGGCGTGCCGTCCGTCCATGCCGATCCCGCTGATGCCGATGACGAGCTTGGTCTCGTCGAGATCGAAGAAGCCGCGCCCCGCACCCAAGGCATGCTCCCGTCCAAGCAGGCGGATGCCCGGGATCGCCGCAAGCTCATGCCGCGCCCGCCGCGCCAGGGCCAGCGTGCGGCCCATGATCGCCTCGCCCTCGGTCGCCATCTGGCGCCGGGCTAGGTCGATGGAGGCCATGATCCCGAAATGCGGGCTCGTGGTCTGGATGAGCTGGAGCGCCCGGCGCATGGTGCCGGTCTCGATCCGCTTGCCGTCGATATGTAAGAGCGCCGCCTGGCTCAAGCCGGAAAGGATCTTGTGGACCGACTGGACCACCGCCGCGGCACCCGAGCGCTCCGCCGCGATGGGCAGGTCGGGATGGAACGCGAAATGCGGGGAATGGGCGCCGTCCACCAACAGGATCGCGTCATGCTTGTCGCAGACCGCCTTGATCGCCAGCAGGTCGGAGACCGAGCCGTAATAGGTCGGATGGAGGATCCAGACCGCCTTGGCCCTGGTCTCGGTCAACGTCTTGTCGACCTGAAGCGCGTCGAGTCCATGGGCGAGGCCGAAATCGGGGTCCCAATGAGGCTGCATCCAGACCGGCACCGCGCCTGTCTGGATCAGGCCGGAAATCACCGACTTATGGGCGTTGCGCTGGATCAGAACCTTGTCGCCGGGCTTCAGGGTCGCGAGTGCCATGGCGATATTGCCGGCGGTTGAGCCCTGGACGAGCATGAAGCTCTCCGACGCCCCCCAGGCGTCGGCGATGAGCTGCTCGGCCTCGGCGATCGGCCCGCTCGGGCAATGCAACGTATCCGTATCGGGCAGGTTGTTGAGGTCGATGGCCGCGATGTTCTCGCGGAACCAGGGATCGAGCGAACGGCCGCCCTTGTGGCCGGGGCTGAAGAAGGGGGCCTGGCCGCGTTCGACGAAATCACGCAGGCAGTCAAAGAGCGGCGCCTCCGCGTGAGCGGGGACGAGACGCCGGGCCGAGGCCGGGCCGAGATTGTTGATCATATTTTTGGAAACCCTAGAGCTCGTTGACAGATTTTGTCAGCGACCCTGAGAGCGATGCTATCAGGCCGCCGTCGCCGGAACGGGGGCCAGGGATCCAGGCGGAGCGGGGAGGGTCGAGGAAACGGTGGAGGCGGTACCGTCGCGCAAGCGCGCGTAGAATACCTTGATGAGACCGTGGATCGGTGTGCTGCGCCGTATCAGCATCTTGTCGATCGTCACAATTGTATCCTCCGAGGGTCCCATTTAGAGCATATCACGGTAAATTTAGTCGCGAAACAAGCCTACCGCCTCGCGCGGCATGGTGTCGCCTCTCTGGGAGAGTGTATAGCGCCTGAGCCTCCGTCGAGGCCAGCCCCCTGTCGAGGTGACCGCGACCATGGCCCCGAAGGACCTCGGCGGGGTTTCTGTGATTTTTTACAGGGTGGTAGAGAGAACGCCTATGGCCGAACGCATTGTGGTCGCGGTGGGCGACATCACAAAATTACCTGTCGCTTGCCTCGTGAATGCCGCCAATTCCTCGCTCCTGGGCGGCGGCGGGGTCGATGGCGCGATCCACCGGGCGGCGGGTCCGGAGCTTTTGGCGGAATGCCGGAGCCTCTGCGGGTGCCGCACCGGGGAAGCCAAGATCACCAAGGGTTATCGTCTGACTGCGGGCTACGTCATTCATACCGTGGGACCGGTCTGGCAGGGCGGGCGTCAGAACGAGGACGAGCTTCTCGCCCGCTGCTATCGCAATTCGCTGGCGCTCGCGGTCGAGCATGGGGTCGGGAGCATCGCCTTCCCGGCGATCTCGACCGGCGTTTACGGATTTCCCAAGGCGCGGGCGGCGGGTATCGCGCTCCGCGAGGTCAGGGATTTCCTGGCGGTGGACAAAACTCTGAGCGAAGTCGTCTTCTGCTGTTTCGACGAAGAAACGGCGGCGCTTTATCGCGCAGAGCTTGGCTAGTCGAGTTCCTTGCCCTTGTGATCCTTGAGGGTTTTTTCGGCCTCGCTCTTCGCCTTCACGCGCTCGATCTTGGTTTGGCCGAAGCGGATGCGGTTCTCGGCGGCTTGCCGGGAGCGGTCGTCGCGGACCTTGGCCTTGCGCGCCTTGTTGAGGTTGATGACCTCGCCCATCGGCTTTCTCCGCTTGATTGCCGGTTCGCCCGGCATCGCCTACCGTGTTAAATCTAGCTTGGATTAAATCTAGCTTGGTTCCGCCGCATCGCAACCTTGGATCGCGATGACCCGGTAATGCCCCAGGAGAGTGGTGACTTTGCGCGGTTTGGCGATCGGCGTTGCAACCTTGGCGTTTCTGCTGGTCGCGGGCCTGGTGCTGGGTCCGCTGTTCATCGACGCCAACCGCTACAAGGGCGAGTTGGCGGCCTGGTTCGGCGCCCATGCCGGCATCGACCTGACGCTTTCCGGTCCCATCGACCTCCAGCTCCTGCCGAACCCGCGGCTCGTGGCGCGGGATATTTCCGTCATCGGCCTGCCGGGGCTGCCCCAGAGCCGGATGCAGGTCCGCTCGCTCGAAGCTTCCGTAGATCCCTGGCCGCTTCTCTCGGGGCGGGTCGAGGTCAGGAGCGCCACCCTCGTCGAGCCCGCGCTGACCTGGGAGCGGGTGTCCGGAAGCGGGACGCGGCCGTCGCGGCAGCCGGTGACCGATCTCGCCATCGACCGCGTCGAGATCCAGAACGGCAGCTTCACCTATCGCGACGGCGCCCGCGTCGAACTCCTGGAACATGTGAACGCGACGCTGCGGCTCGAAAGCCTCCAGGGTCCCTACCGGATCGAGGGCGACCTTGCGACCCATGGGGCGGCGCTCCGCTTCGAGGCGAGCGCCGGCCGGCTGGATGGGCCTGAGACGGCTTTGCGTATCGCCGTCACGAGCCGTCCCTCCTCGCGCCTTGTCTTCGACGGCAGCATGACCTCGGGGGGCGGGCTCAAGGGCAAGGTGACGGCGAGCGGCGACGATCTGGCGGCCGTGGCCAGCCTGGCCGGAGGGATCGGCCTCCCGGCGGTTTTCGCGGCACGCTACTCGCTTGCGGCGGATATGGGCGAGGTCGGCGGCGTCGCCTCCTTCGATAACCTGGCTTTGGAGCTTGGCGATCTGAGGGGCAGGGGAAACCTGAAGATTACCGGGGGAGCCCCGTTGAAAGTCGCGGGCGCGATTGCCGTCACGCATATCGATCTCGACCGTCTGAGCGGCAAGCCCGTCACCCCCGGCCGCGCCGCGTCTCCCCCGCCGGTGCCGCCTGAAAGCGGATCGGCCATCGCGATTGCACCCGTCCAGCCCTCGACGGCCAACCAGCCTTTCGCCCTGCCGCAGGGGGTGGAGGCGACGCTCGATCTCTCCGTCGGCGATGTGGTCTGGCGCGAGAAGCTTGTCCGCGATGTGCGGCTCGATCTCCGACTTGCCGAGGGCGGGCTGGTGGTGAACCGGCTCGCGGCGGGCCTGCCGGGAGGAACGGATGCCGTCTTGCGTGGGACCCTGGCCGCCCGCGACGGCAGCCCGCGTTTCGATGGCGCATTCCAGGCCGGAGCGGACAATCTCCGGGGCTTGCTCGACTGGCTTGGGGTTGCGACCGATGCGGTGCCGGTGGGACGGCTCGGCCGCGCCTCGCTCTCGCTCCGGGTCGAGGCCTCGCCAAACCGGATCGAGGTGAGCGAGGTCGATGCGAGCATCGATGCGACCCGTGTCTCGGGGGCCGCGAGCATCGTGCCGGGCGACCGGCTCGGCGTCGGCGCGCGCCTGAGGGCGGACCGTTTCAATCTCGACGCCTATCTGCCGCAGGGCTCGGTCTGCGGCGCGGCTCTGCCGGATCTTGGAGCGCTCGGCCTTTTCGACGCCAATCTCGACGTGAGCCTGGATGCGGTGACCTGCCGGGGCCAAACCTTGGCCGGCGGGCATCTCTCCGGGACGCTGCGAGCGGGGAGCCTGGCGCTCCAGGACTTCTCCTTCGCGGATTTCGCCGATGGATCGCTGCGGGTCTCGGGCGCGCTGGAGGGGCTCGGCGGCGCCAGGCAGCGCGCGGACCTTGCCTATGAGCTTCAAGGAGCGACCCTGGCGCGGATCGTCCGTTTCCTGGAGCCGCGTTCGGGGCTGGCGGCCGAGGGATGGGGCGGCCTCGGCCTCTCCGGCACGCTCCAAGGGTCACCGGGCGCCTTCGTCCTGGAAGGGGAAGCCGATCTTATGGCCGGCCGGGCTCATGTCTCCGTCCGGAAAGCTGGAGGGACGATCGATCTCGGAGCCGATCTCACCTTGCGTCAGATCCGCCTGAAGGATGCGCTGGCTGTGGTCGGCGCCGCCGCGCCGCTGGAGGCGCGGGTCGATCTCGACGCCAAGCTCCAGAGCCGGGGGCAAAACGCGGAGGAGCTTGTCGCCAATCTCTCCGGGGAAGGGCAGGTCTCGGCGCGGGAGGGTGTCTTCGCCGGCGTCGATCTCAGGGCGGCTGCCGCGCGCTATGCCGCCGAGAGCCCCGCCGATATCGCCGCTCTCCTGCGGGAGAATGCCGGGACGACGCCGATGACCTCGCTCGCCGGCAAGGTCACGCTGGCGAAGTCGGTGCTGAAGGCGGAGGGGCTGACCATCGATCTCGCCGGGGCGACGGCGGTGGCTGGCCTTTCCCTGGATCTGAAGGCAGGCCTGACCCAGGGAAAAATCGACCTGACCCTGACCGGAGCGCGCTCTGTGGCGGTCACGGTCGAAGGACCGGCCTCCGCTCCCAGGGCCGAGATCCCGGCCGAGCGTTAGTCCGGCCCCAGCTCGCCCCGCCGATAGCAATCGAGCACGAAAAGCCGCAAGGCACTGGACAGATTGCCGCTGCGTCCTTCGTCGACCGAGGCGACCAGCGCGTTGAGCGACTGCCCGCGCTGGAGCGCCACGCGGCGGAGGTCGGTCCAGAACTCCTCCTCCAGGGTCAGGCTCGTCGCATGGCCCGCGATGACCACCGATCGCTTGGTGGGCTTCGTCCCCATCAACCTGGGCCGATCATCGCCTCGGGCCGGACCCAGCGGTCGAAATCCGGTGCCGTGACATAACCCAAGGCCAGCGCTGCCTCCTTGAGCGTGAGGTCCTCGTGATGGGCCTTCTTGGCGATCTCGGCGGCCTTGTCGTAGCCGATATGGGGGCTGAGCGCCGTCACCAGCATGAGCGACCGCGCCATCAGTTCGCCGATGCGCTTCTTGTTGGGCTCGATCCCCACGACGCAATTATCGGCGAAGCTGCGCATGCCGTCGCCGAGCAGCCGGATCGACTGCAGGATGTTCTGGATGATCACCGGCTTCAGCACGTTGAGCTCGAACTGCCCCTGGGCGCCGGCAATGGTGATCGTGACATGGTTGCCCATCACCTGGGCCGCGACCATGGTCAGGGCCTCGCATTGGGTGGGATTGACCTTGCCCGGCATGATCGAGGAACCGGGCTCGTTCTCGGGCAGGCTCAATTCGCCGAGGCCCGAGCGCGGACCCGATCCCATCAGCCGGATATCGTTGGCGATCTTGTTGAGGGAGACCGCCAGGACATTGAGCGCGCCTGAAAGTTCGACCAGCGCGTCGTGAGCGGCCAGGGCCTCGAACTTGTCCTCGGCGGTGACGAAGGGCAGGCCTGTGATCTCCGCGATCTTTTCGGCGAAGACCTTGTCGAAGCCTTGCGGCGCGTTGAGCCCGGTGCCGACCGCCGTGCCGCCCTGGGCGAGGGGATAGAGCCTCGGCAGGCAGGCCTCGACCCGCTCGATGCCGAGTGCCATCTGCCGGCGATAGGCGCCGAATTCCTGGCCCAGGGTGAGCGGCGTCGCATCCTGGAGATGGGTCCGGCCGATCTTGACGATGGTCTCGAAGGCCTCGGCCTTGGTCGCGAGCGCATCGCGCAGATGGGCCAGTGCGGGGAGGAGCCGGTGATGGATCTCCTCCACCGCCGCGATATGCATGGCGGTCGGGAAGCTGTCGTTCGAGGATTGGCTGCGGTTCACATCGTCGTTGGGATGGACCGGCTTCTTCGAGCCCAGGACCCCGCCCAGCAATTCGATCGCGCGGTTGGAGATCACCTCGTTGGCGTTCATATTGGTCTGGGTGCCGGATCCCGTCTGCCAGACGACCAGCGGGAAGTGGTCGGCGAGCTTGCCCTCCGCGACTTCTTCGGCCGCCGCGACGATGGCCTTGCCGATCCTCTCGTCGAGCACGCCCAGGGCGATATTCGCCAAGGCCGCAGCTTTTTTCTGAAGGCCCAGCGCCCGGATCAGCGGGGCCGGCATCCGTTCCGTCCCGATTCGGAAGTTTTCGAGCGAGCGCTGCGTCTGGGCGCCCCAATAGCGATCCCGGGGCACCTCGACGGGTCCCATGCTGTCGCTTTCGGTTCGGGTCGATCCGCTCATGGCAGTTCTCGCTACATCGTTTCGCGAGGATATATGGGGAGGCCCATGCCGCAGGGGAGGTTTCCTCTCGGCCCCTCCTTGAGATCGTCATGCCCGGCCATGACGTAAATCGGGGAAGAGAAAATTATCTCCCTTACTGCATCAAAATCCGGCGAAGGCGCTGCGCGGTATTGCCCTGCCGATTGCGCGCGAAATCGATCACCTTCGCCCGCTGTTCCGGCGAAAGGGTGGTGAGGAAGCCGCGAAGCGCCTTGCCCATCTCGCTCTGGAAGGCATGTCGGTTATCGGAAGCCTTGTCCAGGAAGCCCGAAACCCTCGTCTCATCGGGTTGCGGTTTGGCCAGTTCTTCCCAGGCGGAATTGACCAGGGTTTCGTTCTGCTCGCGCAGGGACCGGCCCTGCTTTCGAGCGACGTCCAGGAAACGGTTGAAGGCCGCGCGCTGCGTGGCGTCGAGATGGAGGTCCCCCGCGAGGCGTTGGAACTGGGGCCCGAGATTTTCGGGCGGGGGCGGCGGGGGCCGGTGGCCATGCCAGAGCATTCCGCCGATGAAACCCAAGAGGCAGAGGTTCACGATCAGCGACAGATAGAGCCAGGTGCGCCGCCGGCTCACCGGCCGGGCCGCCGCGTCGGAAGGGGCGCTCATGTGGTGCGGTCGTCGGTCAGGGCAAGGAAAAAGCCGGTCGGCGGATCGAGCATGTCGTCGCTGGTGTCATCCGCCGAGGTGACGACGGTCGAATAGGCGGCGCTGCCGAGGACAAAGCCGATCATGCCCGTCGCGGCGACGCTGGCCGCGATGCCGCCCCAGGCCGCCGCGACCCGCCACAAGGGCGCGCGGGGGGCAGGCTGGCGGAAGGATACGACGCCGGGGGCAGGGGCCGCGACCAGCGCCAGGGCGCGAGCGATGACCGCTTCGGAAACGGGAGAGGACTCATCCGCCGCCCGCGCGGCGATCACATCGTCGAGCTCTTCGGGATGAAAGACGAGCCAAGCTTCCACGGCTTCCGCAGCGGCCTCGTCGAGGCTCCCCTCGGCATAGGCTGCGATCAGAAGTGGATCGGGCGCTTCGAGCGTCGCCACGGCAGGGCCTTCTCGCTCTTGCCATCGGCGCCATAATTCGATCTCGCCGTCCCGTTCGTTCCGGCTACTCATGGTTGATCTCCTGGGAGACTCTAGGCAGCGATTGCGCCATCCATCCCCAATTAAGGCAAAATTTCGGCACAACCTTCATTTATTCTGCTCTTCGGCGAAATAGGTGCGGAGTTTCAGCATCGCCTTGTGGTGGGTGCTGCGGATGGTCTGCGGGTCCACGCCCAGGGATTCCGCGATCTCCGACACTTCCATGTCGCGGTCGTAGAGCATGGTCAGCACCAGTTTCTGGCGCGGCGAGAGCATGGCGTCGGGCAGGCGCAGCGGCTCATAGGGCTTGTCGTGGACCGCGAGAAGCCCCTCGGGCACAGCGTCGATATGGGTAGTCGGCATCTGCCGGCGGCGCAGCGCGTCCCGGGCGGTGCTGCGCGACACGATGGTGAGCCAGGTCGTCAGGCCCGCCCGCGCCGGATCATAGGTCTTCAGGAGCCGGTAGCCGTCCTTGCAGAGGCGCAGGAAGACCTCCTGGACGAGATCCTCCACATCCGTGCCGTCGCGCGCGACGCCCCGGACAGCCGAAGTCACCAGCGCCACATAGCGCCGAACGAAGGCATCCCAGGCCGTTTTGTCGCCGCCGATCAGGGCCCCGAGATCGCTTCCGTCCGCCACACCTTATCCTTCCCGGCGGTTCCAGGCAGAAACCGCGTCAATCATCCCTTGCGCTTGCGACCCTTCGGCTTCGCCTCCAGGCGCCGGACGGCCGCGGCGAAGGCCTTCTGGGCCCAGGCGGCAAGCTCGTCGCGATCCTCAAGGAGGTCGGGCGAGACCTCATGATAGGCAAGCGCGACAGGCACGCCCTTGCGAAGATAACGGAAGGGAGGCATTCCCGCTTCCTCGAAATCCGGTCGATTCTCGTCGTCGGTGCGGAAATAAAGCGTTTCGTCCGACACGAGCGCGAACATTAGCGCGCCGCGAAAGAGTCCCCAGCCGCCGAACATGCGGCGCGGCGCGACAGAAGCCCAGGGCCGGAGCTGATCGACGATATGCTCGATGAACTCGTCGGTTTCTGTTTTGGGCATGGGTGTTCTCTTTTGGAACGTTTGCGCTGCGCCGAGGCTTCAACCTGCACAAATCACCCTACGGAGATTACCAATGGCTGCAAAGCGTCTGGACGCTATCGCCCTTTTGAAGGCCGACCACCGCAAGGTCGAAGACCTCTTCGCCAAGTTCGAATCGGCCAAGGGCGCCGACCGCAAGGCGAAGCTCGCTCAGGAAATCTGCACCGAGCTCACGGTCCATACCACGATCGAGGAAGAGATCTTCTATCCGGCCTGCAAGGGCAAGATCGAGGAGGATCTCCTGGCCGAGGCCTATGTGGAGCACGACGGCGCCAAGGTTCTGCTGGGCGAGATCGAGGTCGGGAATCTCGACGGAGAATTCTACGATGCGAAGGTCAAGGTGCTCTCCGAGCAGATCAAGCATCATGTGAAGGAAGAAGAGCGGCGCGCCGAAGGCATGTTCGCCGAAGCCAAGGCGGCCGGCCTGCCAATGGACGATCTCGGCGACCGCATGGCGGCGCGCAAGAAGGAACTGCTGGCCGAGATCAAGAAGTCTGGCCTTCAGGCACCGCAGACCCGGACCTTCATCGGAAGTCCCCTGAAGCACAATACGGGGGCGGGCGCCAAGGACACCGCCATCGTCGCCGCGATGGCGCTGCGTTAAAGAAACATTTGGTGAAAGTCCTTCTCCGCCCTTCAGGAGAGAAGGATTTAGGATGAGGTGGGGTGAGGGCTCTGATGCGCCCGAAAATCTGGCAGGTGGCACAACGCACCTCACCCCGGCCCTCTCCCCCTGAAGGGCGGAGAGGGAGAAGGAGAACAGGCCGGCCTTAAGTCAGCTTGGCGAAGAAGTCGTTGCCCTTGTCGTCGACCACGATGAAGGCGGGGAAATCGACGACTTCGATCCGCCAGATCGCTTCCATCCCAAGCTCGGGATATTCGATCACTTCGACCCTCTTGATGCAGTCCTGGGCAAGGCGTGCGGCGGGGCCGCCGATGGACCCCAGGTAGAAGCCGCCGTGCTTCTGGCAGGCGTTGCGGACTTCCGCGCTCCGGTTGCCCTTGGCCAGGGTGATGAAGCTCCCGCCATTCTCCATGAGCTGATCGACGTAGGAATCCATGCGGCCCGCGGTCGTCGGCCCGAAGGAGCCTGACGCCATGCCGTCCGGCGTCTTGGCCGGGCCGGCGTAATAGATCGCATGGTCCTTGACGTATTGCGGCAGGCCTTCGCCACGATCCATCCTCTCCTTCAGCTTCGCATGGGCGATGTCGCGGGCGACGATCAGGGACCCCGACAGGCTGAGGCGCGTCTTGATCGGATATTGCGAGAGCTGCTTCCTGATCTCAGCCATGGGGCGGTTCAGGTCGATCTTGATGACCTCCCCGCCGAGCGCCTTCTCGTCGATCTCGGGCAGGTATTTCGCGGGATTGGCTTCGAGTTCCTCCAGGAACACGCCTTCCGCGTTGACCTTGCCCAGGATCTGCCGGTCGGCCGAGCAGGAGACGCCGATCCCGATGGGCACGCTGGCGCCGTGGCGGGGCAGGCGGATCACCCGCACGTCATGGCAGAAATACTTGCCGCCGAATTGGGCGCCGATGCCGGTCTGGCGGCTCAACTCCAGCACTTCCTGCTCGAAGCCGCGGTCGCGGAAAGCCTGGCCGTACTTGTTGCCCTCGCCCGGCAGGCTGTCGAGATAGCGGCAACTGGCGAGTTTCACCGTCTTCAAATTCATCTCGGCCGAGGTGCCGCCGATCACCACCGACAGGTGGTAGGGCGGGCAGGCGGAGGTGCCGAGGGTCTTGATCTTCTCGTCGACGAATCTGGCGAGGGACTTCGGGTTCAGCACGGCCTTGGTCTGCTGGAAGAGGAAGGTCTTGTTCGCCGATCCACCGCCTTTGGCGATGAAGAGGAACTTATATTCGTCCCCGTCGTCGGCGTAGAGGTCGATCTGGGCGGGCAGGTTGTCGCCGGTATTGACCTCCTCGTACATGTCGAGGGGCGCGACCTGGCTATAGCGCAGGTTGGTCTCAGTGAAGGTCTTGCGGATGCCGGCGGCGATGGCGGCGGCATCCTCGCCCTTGGTCCAGACCTGCCGGCCCTTCTTGCCCATGACGATGGAGGTGCCGGTATCCTGGCACATGGGCAGGACCTTGCCGGCCGCGATATTGGCGTTCTTCAAGAGATCGAAGGCCACGAAACGGTCGTTATCCGACGCCTCCGGGTCCTTCAGGATATTGGCGAGCTGCTGCAAATGGCCGGGGCGCAGGAGATGCTCGCAGTCGATATAGGCCTGGGCCGCGAGCAGGGTCAGCGCCTCGGGCTCGACCTTGACGATGGTCTCGCCCTCGAACGTCGTGGTCGAGACATGATCGGCGGTCAGCTTCCGATAGGGGGTCGTGTCCTCGCCATGGGGGAAGATGTCGTGGAAATCGGACGATTCGGACATGGCGCGGGGCTCTCCTGAAGACGGTGGCGGCGGAATGGCATTTTTCCGAGCCTCCCGTCAAGCGGGGGAGAAGGCCGCGCGAAAGCTCAGGTCGATTTCTTGCGGAAGGCGTCGAGCGCAACGACCTCGCCCGGCTTGGGCGATTCGGCCGTTTTCGGCGGCTCGGGCGGCGGAGCGACCAGGGTTTCTTCGGGCTCCTCGCCGGCGTTTTCCTGGAACTGGAGACCGAATTTCACCGAAGGATCGGCAAAGGCGGAAACCGCCTCGAAGGGGATGGTGAGCTTCTCTTGCTTGTTGTGGAAGCTGAGCGCGACCGAGAAATCCTCGTCGCGGACTTCGAGATCCCAGAATTGGTGCTCCAGGACGATGGTCATTTCCTGGGGATACTGGCTCTTCAGATAATCCGGAATGTCGACGCCGGGATATTTCGTGCGGAAGGTGACATAGAAATGGTGCGCACCCGGCAAGCCGTCTTCGGCCGCCGTCGTCAGGGCCTGCCGCACAACGTTGCGCAGCGCCGCTTCGACCATTTTGTCGTATCTCAGGAGGTCTTTCACCTCTCCTCCAGTCCCCCCGTTGCGCGATGGGCCACCCTATCGACCGGGGAAGGCCTTGTCCATGTGCCCTCGCAAGATGGACACCGAACCGGCCCGTTTCAATTCCTCGTCGTGTTCTAGGGGCAACACGAAACCGATGCGTCGCCCGTCTTGCATCGGCTCGTGAATTAAGTGGGGGGCTTCTGTTGCCCGGTGCCCCCCGAACCGCGCTAGTGGTTTTGCTTAGCGCCCGTTAGGGAACTTAGGCAGCAACCGCATAAGCAGGAGCGACATTATCGTTCGCACCTAGAGTTGTGACCCGATAACGGCGGTATCATGCCGACACGCCTAACTTGCCGTTCCCAGCCAGTCGAACCTATTTCGGCCCCTTAAAGAGTGATGGTGGAGCCGGAGGGTATCGCACCCTCGTCCTGTCAAGTACTTGCCAAGCCAATCTACGTGCGTAGCCGGGCGAACCCGGCACCCCTCAATCTAATGGTTCTTGCGGGCAATTCAAGTGAGCCCGTCCGACCATCCATCAGGCCATGTCGAGTCGCGCTTGGAGCGCCCCCCTGGCCCCGCTAGAGTGGCTTTCCAATCGACGAGGAGCGCTTCCGACCATGCCGTTGACGCCTGAGCAGCAGGCCGAGATCGATCGCCTGAGAGCGGAATCGCACCCCACTCGCCGCGCCACCGTGCCGGCGCTGGAGGAAATCCTCTACGAGGCGATCCCCGTGCTGGACCACGGCTTCGTCCGGGTCATCGACTATATGGGCGACGACGGCGCGGTGGTTCAGGCGGCTCGAGTCTCTTACGGTCGCGGCACCAAGAAGGTCAGCGAGGACCGGGGCCTCATCCAATATCTGATGCGGCATCGGCACTCGACGCCCTTCGAGATGTGCGAGATCAAATACCACGTGAAGCTGCCGATCTTCGTGGCGCGGCAGTGGATCCGCCACCGCACCGCCAATGTGAACGAATATTCGGCGCGCTATTCGATCCTCGACAACGAGTTCTACCTGCCGGCGCCGGCCCAACTCGCGGCCCAGTCGAGCAACAACCGCCAGGGCAGGGGCGACGTGCTCTCGGGCGAGGACGCGGCCCGGGTGTTGGATTTGCTGCGCGAGGATTCGGAACGCGCCTATCGCGGCTATGCGGAAATGCTGAACGAGGACGAGACGGGCGTCCCGCGCGATCCCGAGCGCGCCGGGCTGGCGCGGGAGCTGGCGCGAATGAACCTCTCGCTGAATTTCTACACGCAGTGGTACTGGAAGACCGACCTCCACAACCTTGTCAACTTCCTGAGCCTCCGCGCCGATCCCCATGCGCAATACGAGATCCGGGTCTATGCGGATGCGATGATCGACACGATGCGCCGCTGGGTTCCGCTCACGGCGGAGGCCTTCGATCAATATCGGCTGGGGGCGGCCCAGCTTTCCGCCAGCGGCCTCGCGGTGGTGCGGAAGCTGCTCAAGGGCGAGCCCGTCAGCCAGGCGGAAAGCGGCCTTTCCAAGCGTGAATGGACCGAGCTGATGGAGACCCTGGGGCGGCCAGCCTGACCCCGGTCATCCCCTGGCGATTTTGGCGAGCTTCAGGATCTCGCGGGCGAGCTGCTTCTGCTGATAGGGTTTGGCGAGCCGCGGTAGATTGACCTCCGACCCTGCCGGTACTTCCGCGTAACCGCTGACGAGGAGCATCGGCAGATCGGGACGGAGGCGGCGGGCCTCCTGGGCGAGCTGCAACCCGGTCATCTTCGGCATCAGGTAGTCGGTGACGACAAGAGCGATCGCCTCGTCCCGCCGGAGAATTTTCAGGGCCTGCTCGCCGGAGTTCGCCTCGATGGCGTCGTGACCGAGGTCCTGCAGCATGGCGATCGTGCTGCTTGAGATCAGCGGATCGTCGTCAACGACGAGAATCCTCATGCGCGGCGGAAGCGCCTCCACCGGCTGCCTGCCCGGATCGGCAGCAACCTTCTTCTCCACCCGCTCGGTCGCGGGCAGCCAGAGCTCGGCGGTGGTGCCGAGACCGGTTTCGCTCGTCAGCTTCAGCGCCCCGTTCATCTGGACGGCCAGTCCCTGCACCATCGAGAGGCCAAGGCCTGTTCCCTTGCCCAATTCCTTGGTGGAGAAAAAGGGCTCGATGGCTTTTTTCAGGGTTTCCGGATCCATGCCGTGCCCGGTGTCACGGACGAGGATGCGCACATAGTTGCCGGCCTTGAGGTCTCCGCGGGGCGGGGCGGGGCAGCCGTCCACCTCGATGGCGAGGGCGCCTCCCTTGGGCATCGCGTCGCGTCCGTTGACGACGAGGTTCAGCACGGCCAGTTCGACCTGGTTGCTGTCGATGAGAGCGAAGGGGGCGGTCGGCGACAGATCCATGGAAAGTTCGATGCCCGAGCCGAGCGAGCGCTCGATGAGATCGGTCATGCCGCGGATCAGGTCCACCACGTTGGTCGCCTCGACCTTGAGGTCCTGGCGCCGGGCGAAGGCGAGGAGGCGCTGGGTCAGCGACGCTCCGCGCTGGGCGCCTTGGCGCGCGCCTTCGATCAGGCGGTCGGTTCGGGGATCGGCCGGGATGTATTTGCGCAGGAGTTCCAGGTTCCCGAGGACTGCCATGAGTAGGTTGTTGAAGTCATGGGCGACGCCGCCCGTCAGCCGGCCGATCATCTCCATCTTCTGCGCCTGCCGGAGCATTTCCTCGGCCCGCTCGCGCTGCTCGATTTCCGACAGCACCAGTTGATGCGCCATTTCCAGGGCGGCGGTGCGTTCGGTGACCCGGTCCTCGAGCGTCTCGTTGAGGTCCCGCAGGGTCTCTTCCGCCGTCTTCCTGTCGGTAATGTCCGACGAGACGCCGACCAGCCGAGGGTGCAGGCTGCCAAGCTCCCCGGAGAGCCGGGCCCTGATCTCGGCCCAGTGGATGGAGCCGTCGGGCCAGACCGTGCGGTATTCGATGGCATAATCGCTGCCGGTTTCGATCGCGGTGCGAACCGCGGCCTGCATTCGTTCGAGGTCCTCGGGATGAATGCCGGCGAGAAGGTCGTCGTAGCTGAAGGTCTCTTCCGAACCCCGCCCGAAAAGCGCCTTGCAGGCGGCGGATGTGGTGAGATCCCAAGTGGTGAGGTCAAGTTCCCAGGAACCGAGATGGCCGGCCAGGAGGGCGGTGCGAAGGCGCGCCTCTCCTTCGCGCAGCGCGTCGATCCGCATCCGGGCGTCGAATTGCCTCTCGCGCCCCCTCATGGCCGTCCGGGCGAGGCTGACGAAGGTCGTCGGATGGAACGGGCGTTCGAGGAAGATGACGTTGCCGAGCACTTCGGAAAGGCGCGCGGCGGCAGGGTTTCGTTCGATTCCCCCGCCGCGCTGGGTCAGCACGATGAAGGGGAGGTCGGACCATTCCGCCTGCGCCTTGAGATGTGCCGACAGCGCCCTGAGGTCGCCTGCCCGCATCGCCTCCTCGGTGACGATGGCGAACCAGGTGTCGTCGTCCACCGCGGCTTCGAAGGCCGAGATATCCGGACAGATGGTCGAGGCGGTTCCCGCCTCCTGCAAAAGCGCTTGCGCGACAACGGCGTCGCGACCGTGCGGCGCCAATATCAACGCGCTGCGATGCACCGCTTCAGGAGTTGTCGTCGTTTCCATTCGGGACTGTGAGAAGCGGAGTTACATTGCCGACGAAGGTGGGCACGCCCCGAAGCACGCCCTGGAACTTGTCTAGTGGTGCGCCAAGAGCGAGGCCTTTCCCCGTGATGCGGAATTCGCGAATGGTGTCTTCGTGATGGCCGGTCCGCTTCTTGATGATCGATATGGCGCGGCGCACCTTGCCCATGGCTTCGAAATAGCGGAGCAGGATGACGGTGTCCGCGAGATAGGTGACATCGACGGGCGACTTCATGTCTCCGACCAGGCCGTGTTGCGCTACCGTCAGAAATGTCGAAGCGCCCTGTCGGTTCAAATATTGAAGCAATTCATGGATATGGAGGACCAGCGCGTTCTCCTCCGGCATCGCTGCCTGGTAGCCGTTCAGGCTGTCGATCACCACGATTTGCGCCTTGGCGTCACTGACCTGCTTTCGGACCCGATGGGCGAATTCCCCGGGGGATAATTCCGCGGCATCGACCTGTTCGATATGCAGGGATCCGGAATCCCGCATGGCCTGGAGATCGAAGCCGATCTTCCTCGTGCGGTCGAACAAGAGGCCCAGTTCCTCGTCGAAGACGAAGAGTGCGGCCTTCTGGCCACGGGAAATCGCGGCGGCGACGAATTGCAGCACGAAACTCGATTTGCCGGTTCCGGCCGGTCCCAGCACGATGGTGCTCGACCCCTGCTCGATGCCACCGCCGAGGAGACGGTCCAACTCGGGAATGTCGCTCGTCTGTTGGTGGCGCTCGAAGACCGTATGATGCTCGGCCGAAACGAGCCGGGGGAAGACGTGGACGCCCCCGGTCTTGATGACGAAGTCGTGGTATCCCCCGCGAAAGGCCTGAGAGCGGTATTTCGAGACGCGCAGCCTGCGCCGTTCCGCGCCGTAGGTGGGTGCCAGCTCCTCGAGTTGGACGACGCCATGGACGACGCTGTGGACCGTCTTGTCCATGGGATCGGAGGTCAGGTCGTCCAGGAGGAGGACGGTGGCATTGTGCCGGGCGAAATAATGCTTGAGCGCCAGGATCTGGCGGCGGTAGCGCAGCGAACTCTGCGCCAGCAGGCGGATTTCCGAGAGGCTGTCCAGCACGACCCGGCGCGGCTTTATGCGCTCGAAGGCCTCGAAAATCAGCTTCGTCGTCTCGCCGAGTTCAAGATCCGAGGAATAGAGAAGGCTCTGTTGCTGATCCGCATCAAGGAGGCTTTCCGGCGGCACCAGCTCGAAAACCTCGATCTTCCCGCCGATTTGCCAGCCATGGGACGATGCGCCCATGCGCAATTCGTGCTCCGTTTCCGACAGGGTGACGTAGAGCCCTTGCTCCCCAGCCTCGGCGCCTTCCAGCAGGAAGCGGAGGGCTATCGTCGTCTTGCCGGTTCCGGGGTTTCCTTCGAGAAGGAAAACATGTCCCTCCGAAAGCCCGCCTGCGAGGATGTCGTCGAGGCCGGGGACCCCGGTGCGGGCTTTCTTGGGCTGGTTGCTAGCGGCAGGCATCGGCCGCTCCGATTTCAGTCATGGTCTCTCTCGCCAAAGGGAAAGTGGTGTCGGCACATCCCGTAATGTTCGTCTCGTGCTCCGCTCCGGCCGAAAGTCTGGCAAAGAGCGCGAAGAGACCAGGGCAATCATTCAAAACCAGATAGCGATATCGGCTGCACTCGTAAGGCGGCAGGCGGGTCCGATTGCGGACTCGCACACAAAATCGTCAAGATCGGATTTTGATCCGCAGCTGGCGAAAAAACTTTACGAGCTGCCAGGCCCCAAAGGAAGTTCGAGCGCCGGAACGGGGGTTATTGCACCAGGATTCGGGGTGCCGGCCTCAATCCGCCGTCGCCGCTGCCGAGCTTTTCCCAGACCCGCGCCGCGATCTTGCGGTAAAGCTCCGCGTGCTGGCTGCCCGGCTGGGTCGCGGTGATCGGCTTGCCCTCGTCCGAGGTCTCGCGGATCGCGATATCCAGCGGAATCTCGCCCAGGAACTCCATGCCGAGCTTGTCGGCCTCCTTATGCGCGCCGCCGTGGCTGAAGATCTCGCTGCGGTGGCCGCAATTGGGGCAGTTGAAATAGCTCATGTTCTCAATGATGCCGAGCACGGGCACATCGACCTTGCGGAACATGTTGAGCCCCTTGCGGGCGTCGAGGAGCGCGATGTCCTGCGGCGTCGAGACGATGACCGCGCCGGCGAGCGGGACCTGCTGCGCCATGGTGAGTTGCGCGTCGCCTGTGCCTGGCGGCAGATCGACGAGCAGGATGTCGAGCTCGCCCCAGGCCACGTCCCGCAGCATCTGCTGCAGGGCGCTCATGACCATCGGCCCGCGCCAGATCATCGGCGTGTCCTCGGGCACCAGGAAGCCCATGGACATGCAGACGACGCCCCAGCGGCTCATCGGTTGGAGATGCTTGCCGTCATGGGAGGCGGGCTTGCCGGTGATCCCGAGCATCCGGGGGATCGAGGGTCCGTAGATATCCGCGTCGAGGAGGCCGACCTTCAACCCGCAGGCGACCATGCCCATGGCGAGATTGACCGCCGTGGTGGACTTGCCGACGCCGCCCTTGCCCGAGGCGACCGCCACGATGGCGCGCACGCCGGGTATGCCGGGCTTCACGGGAGCCCCGCCGGCGGGGGCGTGGGAATGGTCATGCGGCTGTCCGGCCGAAGCGACATGGGTCGGCCGGGGCGCCGGATTGCGCGAGGCCGCCTGGGCCGTCAGGACGGCCGTCACCGACAGGACGCCGGGAAGCGCATCGACCGCTTTCTCGGCGGCTTTGCGCAGGGGCTCCATCCGGGGACCGCGTTGGGCGTCGACCTCGATGGCGAAGGCGACATGGCCCTCGCGGACGGTCACGCCCGACACCATTCCGAGGGCGACGATGTCCTGACCCTTCTCGGGGTCGGTTATATTTTTCAGCGCGGCCAGGACCTGCTGCTCGGTGACACCGCTCATGACGTGAAAATTCCCTCGTTTCTTGACAATTCTCCATGGATGCCGCTTGCTCTGCCCATCCAGGGAGGGTTCCGAGCGCGTCAGTCCGCGTGGAGCCTAACTCATATAAGTAGGGCGCCGAGCGTTTGCCAAGGTTAAAGCCTTGCGCGGCTCAAGAATGCCCATTGGGAGTGCTTGCAGGATGCCGTGGCAGAATTCGAGTGGCGGAGGCAATAACGGCGGGGGCGGCGGCCCTTGGGGCGGTGGTGGAGGCGGTGGCCAGAGCCCCTGGGGGCGGGGACCCCAAGGCCCCAAGTTAGAGGATCTGGTCCGGCGCGGCCAGGACAAGCTCCGGAGCGTCCTGCCGGGCGGTTTGGGCAGCGGCAGCGGGATTCTGCTCATCGTGGCAGCGGTCGCGCTGCTCTGGCTCGGCAGCGGTTTCTACCGGGTACAGCCGGACGAGCAGGGCGTCGTCCTGCGCTTCGGCGCCTATAACCGGTCGAGCCAGCCCGGCCTCAACTATCATCTGCCCGTGCCGATCGAATCGGCGATGACGCCCAAGGTGACCCGCGTCAACCGGGTCGAGGTGGGCTTCCGGGCCGGCGACGGCGTCGGCCGGGGGGGCGGCAACCGCCAGGTGCCCGAAGAGGCGCTGATGCTGACCGGCGACGAGAACATCGTCGACATCAATTTCTCCGTCCTCTGGCTCGTCAAGGATGCGACCAAGTACCTCTTCAACATCCGCGTGCCGGAACTGACCGTGAAAGCGGCGGCCGAAAGCGCCATGCGCGAAGTGCTGGGCCGCATGCCGATCGCCCCCGCATTGGCCGAAGGACGCGGACGGATCGAGTCCGACACCCAGAAGCTCCTCCAGGAGATCATGGACACCTACGGCGGTGGTATCGAGATCACGCAGATCCAGCTTCAGAAGGTCGATCCGCCCCAGCAGGTGATCGATGCCTTCCGCGACGTGCAGCGCGCCAAGGCCGATCAGGTCCGCCTCAGCAACGAGGCCGACGCGTATCGCAACGGCATGCTGCCCGCCGCGCGCGGCGAGGCGGTGCGCCTGACCCAGGAGGCCGAAGCCTATCGTCAGCAGGTCGTCGCCCAGGCGGACGGTGACGCGCAGCGGTTCCTGTCGGTCTACACGGCCTTCAAGGCGGCCGAGGACATCACCCAGCGCCGCCTTTATATCGAGACGATGGAGCAGGTCCTGAAGAACGCGAACAAGATCGTGATCGACAGGGGCGCGATGGGTTCGGGCGTGTTGCCCTACCTGCCGTTGCCGCAAATCGCCCAGCCTTCGGGGCCGCCGGCACAGCCCACTCCGACGCAACCGCAGCGCGGAGCCCGGCCATGAACGCCCGCACCTCGCTTGCCGCCCTCGGCATCGTGTTGGTGGTGGCTGTCGTCATCGCCTTCATGTCGCTTTTCACAGTCAGCCAGACCCGCCAGGCGATCGTCATCAATTTCGGCGATCCCGTCCGCGTGATCCGCGATCCTGGCCTCAAGTTCAAGCTGCCCTGGCAGAGCGTCGTCGAATACGACAACCGCGTCCTCGACATGGAACCGCCAGCCGAAGAAGTCATCGCTTCAGACCAGAAGCGGCTGGTGGTCGATACCTATGCGCGCTTCCGCATTGTCGATCCGTTGCAGTTCTACCAGTCCGTGGGCAACGAGACGGTGGCCCGCACCCGCATGACCTCGACGATCAGCGGTAGTCTGCGCCGCGTGTTGGGCGGCACGAAGCTGGAGCAGGTTCTTTCCGACCAGCGGTCGCAGATCATGCGGCAGATCCGCGACGAGGTCCGGGATCAGGTCAAGAACTTCGGCATCGACGTGCTCGATGTCCGGGTGCGTCGCGCCGACCTTCCCGACGAGAACAGCCAGGCCGTCTTCGAGCGGATGAAGTCGGAACGCCAGCGCGAGGCGGCGGAGTTCCGCGCCGAGGGCGCCCAGCGCGCCCAGGAAATCCGCTCCGGGGCCGAGCGCGAGCGGACGGTCATCATCGCCGAGGCGCAGAAAAACGCGCAGATCCTGCGCGGTCGCGGCGATGCCGACAGCATCAAGATCTATGCGGATGCCTTCGGCAGGGACAAGGAGTTCTTCTCCTTCTACCGCTCGCTCCAGGCCTATCGGGAGACCCTGGCCAACCACGACACGACCATGGTGCTGTCGCCCGATAGCGAGTTCTTCCGCTACTTTGGCTCGGCCAGCGGGAACCCGCCGAAACCGTGAGGGACCTCGCGACCGCGCTGGCTCTCGTCTTCGTGATCGAGGGGGTTCTCTGCTCCCTCTTTCCCGACTGGATGAAGCGGGTGGTCGCCCGCGCGGTCGAGACGCCGTCTCAATCCCTGCGGTTCACGGGATTGGCGGCGGTCTGTGTTGGGGTGGCCCTGGTCTGGGCCATCCGCTATCTCGCTTGATACGAAGCCGCTGGTTTACCGCATGATTCTCCCGTAAATTCCCATTTACGCCATTCCGTTGCCCGAGGAGCATTGCCCGTGAGCCGATCCCTTTCCAGCCGCGCGAGCCTTTGGCGCCCCTGGATTTTCGCTCTTGCCCTCATGACCCTGATCGCCGGCGCCCCGGCGATGGCCAAACCGGGTCCGGACGGCTTTGCCGAGATGGCGGCGAAGCTCCTGCCGGCGGTGGTCAATATCTCGACCACTCAGACGATCAAATCCGACAAGGCCCAGCGGCCTGAAATGCCTCAGTTCCCGCCGGGCTCGCCCTTCGAGGAGTTCTTCAAGGATTTCTTCGATCGCAACCAGCGCCAGGGTGGCAACAACAACAATAACAACAAGCCGGACGCGCCGCCGCGCCGCGCGACCTCCCTGGGCTCGGGCTTTGTCATCGATCCCTCGGGCATCGTCGTCACCAATAACCATGTGATCGCCGACGCGGACGAAATCACCGTCACGCTCCAGGACGACACGAGCTTCAAGGCCGAACTCATCGGTCGCGACATCAAGACCGATCTCGCGGTCCTGCGCGTCAAACCGCAGAAGCCCCTCGTTTCGGTGAAATTCGGCGATAGCGACAAGACCAAGGTCGGCGACTGGGTGCTGGCGATCGGCAATCCCTTCGGCCTCGGCGGCACGGTGACGGCGGGCATCCTGTCAGCCCGCGCCCGCGAGATCAACGCCGGCCCCTACGACGATTTCCTCCAGACCGACGCCTCGATCAACCGGGGCAATTCCGGCGGACCCATGTTCAACATGGACGGCGAGGTCATCGGCATAAATACCGCGATCTATTCGCCCTCGGGCGGGTCCATCGGCATCGGCTTCGCCATTCCCTCCAGCATGGCCGCCAATGTGGTGGACCAGCTTCAGAAGTTCGGCAAGACCCGGCGCGGCTGGCTCGGCGTCCGCATCCAGAACGTGACCGACGAGATCGCCGAGAGCCTGGGCCTCGAAAAGCCCCATGGCGCGCTCATTGCCAGCGTCAACGAAGGCGGCCCCGCCCAGAAGGGCGGCATCCAGGCCGGCGACGTGGTGCTGAAGTTCGACAACAAGGATGTGACCGACGTCCGCCGCCTGCCGCGCATCGTCGCCGAGACCCCGATCGAGAAGCAGGTCAAGGTCACGGTCTGGCGCAAGCGCAAGGAAGAGATCGTCGACGTGAAGGTCGGCGAACTCGACGAGACCGAGCCGCAAGCCGCGGCTCAGAGCAAGACCTCCTCGGCCACCCCTCCGGCCGGGATGGTGAAGGCCCTGGGCCTCTCCCTTGCCGGAATCACCCCCGATCTGCGGGAGAAATTCTCGCTCTCCGACGGCGCCGATGGTGTCGTCGTGACCGAGGTCGCGGGCGACAGTCCTGCCGCCGAGAAGGGCGTCAAGGCTGGCGATGTGATCATGGAAGTGGCGCAGGAAGAGGTGAAGAATCCCGCCCAGATCGCCGCCAAGATCGACGAGGCCCGCAAGGCCGGCCGCAAGTCGGTGCTTATGCTGGTCGACCGCCAGGGCGATCTGCGCTTCGTCGCGCTCCGTATCGATCAAGGTTAAGGCGGGCAAGGTTAAGACCGGCCCGGTTCCGGGCCTTCAGAACCCGGGCCTTCAGAAAGCAACGACGCTCCAGGGGATGATCCTGGAGCGTCTCGTCTAGTCGCATTCCACCTCGATGTCGTCGGGATCTTCGCTCGCCCAATGACAGCCTGCGTCGGGAACCGCGTTGCCGTCCGCGTCGCGGTGAAGATGCGGGGGCAGGGCCGGCAGATCCTCCGAGGACGGGGTCGACGGCGGATCCGGCGGTCTTGTCGTCCCCGACGTTTCCATATCCTCTTCGTCGGGCAGATGATCCCAGACCGCATCCGGCACCGGAACGCCTATCGAATCGGCATAGAGCAGCCATTTCGGCGCTTGCCGCCAGATCGGATAGGCGGCGCCGCCGATTAGCAGCAGCATGATCGCCACCATCACCCAGCCATGAGGCCCACGCCCCGCCTCGATCCCGCCTTTGGGCACCATGCCGGAACGGGGGGAGGCGGCAAGTTGGGGGAGGTCGGCGGGAAGTCCCGGGTTGGCGGCCTCGAACTTCTGGTATTGAGCCGGGAAGAAGGCCCGCGCGAAGACGATGAGATCCACATAGCGGGATGTCGTATGGGGAAAGCCCCGCATGACGCGCGCCAGAAACCCGAAGAAGGATCCCTTGATCCGGCGCTGCTGCTCGACGATGCCTTCCGGGTTGACGGAATAGCTCAGTTGGCGGCCGACGAAGAGCTTCTGCATCGCCGAGATCGCGCTCGATATGTCGCCCTCGATGGCCGCGACCGCCAGCCGGTCGCCCGTATAGACCATCGCCCGCTCATAGGGCAGCAGGAAGAAGTTGAAGATCACCAGATGCTGCGCCGCGCGGATCACCCAGCCCAGGAAACCCGCCTGGCGACGGGCGCGCAGATAGCCGATGAAGCGTCCGATCAGCCAGCGGACTTCGTCGTCGCTGACCCCGCTCTCCAAGAGCTCGGAATTGAGGAAGATGGCGCGGCGCAGGAAAATGTGCCGCATAGGCGTTAAAGTCGCCCTGCTCATAGACGAAGATATAGATGGGCTTCTGGTATCCCATCCTGATCTTGAGATCTTCGGCGATCCGATGGATGCGCGGATAGTTGAGCTCCGACACCATGATCGAATTGCCGATGAGGTAAGCGAAAAGGACCCGCGCGCTGATCCAGAGGAAAAAGGCGATCAAGGGCACGATCAAGGCGATCGTGCCCGCGACGAGCGCCACGGCGACAAGAGGGAACAGCAAAATGGAGAAAAAAAGCGCTAAATAAAATCGACGTTTTTGTAAAGGATGAGAGAGGGCAAAGAAAACCCGTTTACTCATGGGTGGTTGTTCGGCCGACATTTCAGGCCCCCAAGAAAAGGTCATTGCGATTTAAGCGAATACCATGAAAACATAACAGTGAAGGGACGTTGGGGGCAAGAAGATGGCCGATATCTTCATCAGCTATAAAAAAGAAGATTTCGAACTTGCCGGCCGAGTGGTCGCGGCGCTTAAGCTGGAAGGCTTCGAGGTCTGGTGGGACGATGGCCTCACGCCGAAGGCGGCTTGGGACGCGGCGCTGGAGCGGGAGATCGCCGCCGCCGCCGCCGTGGTCGTGCTTTGGACCCCAAGGTCGGTGAATTCCGACTGGGTGCGCACCGAGGCGCATTACGCGCTGGATCGCGGCAAGCTGGTGCCGGCGATGATGGAGACCTGCTCCATCCCCTTGGCCTTCATGCTGCGGCAGACCGTGGGGCTGACCCAGTGGCGGGGCGATCGCGAGGACCGGGAGTGGCGTAAGCTCCTGACCTGGATCGCCGATCTTGCCTCGACCAAGCCCGGCAATGCGAATATCCCCCAAGCCCTGGGACCGGCGCAGCCCAACCGCTTCCGCGACGCGGTAGGGCATCTGCCCTCGGGCGATCCCATCGTCGACGGGGCGCTGGTCAATGCCGCGACTCCGGCCGGCACGGCTTTCCGCGACGGCGAGACCGGGCCTGTCATGCGGATCCTGCCGAAGGGGTCCTTCCTCCTGGGATCCTCCACCGCCGATCCCGACAGGACGCCGGTCGAGGGACCGCAAAAACGCATCGACATCCCGGCGCCCTTCGCGCTCGGCGTTTTCCCGGTTCTGACCGGCGAATACGGAGCTTTCATGGAAGCTCGTACGGCGCGGGCGGCCACCCCGCCGCCTTCACGGGGCTTCTTCGATCGGTTTACCAGAGCATCCCCGTCCGTTCCCGCTCTCGTCCCGGCCGATCCCAAAGCGCCCGTGACCGAGGTCTCCTACGCCGACGCGGAGGCCTATGTCGCCCGCCTCGCCGCGCAGACCGGAGAACCCTATCGCCTGCCCTCGGAAGCGGAGTGGGAATATGCCTGCCGGGCCGGGTCCTTGGGCCGCTATTCCTTTGGTGACGCGATAGAGGAGGGACAGGCGCATTTCAGCGGCGCCGCCGCTCCCTCCGGGCCTCAGGCAGCGGGCAAATATAAGCCGAACGCCTTCGGTCTCTACGACATGCATGGCAACGTCCGGGAATGGACGGCCGATCTCTGGCATGAGTCTTACGACATGACGCCCCTCGACGGCAGGCCGGCCATCGAGGGACATGGATCGATGCGCGTGGTGCGGGGTGGCGGCTGGTGCGACGGGCCGCTCTTGCTGCGCTCGGCGGCCCGGATGCGGGCGACCGAGACAAGCCGCACCAAGGCTATCGGCTTTCGGGTCGTTCGCGCCCTCGGCTGAGAGAAGCCGCTCAGTTGCCCCGTTTCAGCGTTCCGGCGGCAGGGTCGATGATGACCGTCGTGGGCTTGCCGTTGTCGTCCACAGTGGCTTCATAGTGACCGCCGACCGCCCGGAAGTCGCGATAGTCGCCGAATCCACGGGATTGAAGCAGGTTGAGCGAATCGGTGATCGGTTGCTCCTCCGTATGGCGGTCGGGCTTGGAGCTGGGCTGCTGATCCGCGCTCGATTGCGCGAATACGGTCGTCGCCGCGGCGAGCGTCAATACGGCCGCAAGAAGGGGTGCTTTCATCGATCGATCCTCCGGTGCGCTCGGGCGCGAAAGCGCCCTTGCGGGATCAACCGGCGAAGCTTGCGATTGTTCTGATGCCCGGGAAACCGGCACAAAAAAGCCCCGCAAAAGCGGGGCTCTTCGGCAGGCCGATAGGATTCAATAATAAGGCGGCTCGATCTGTTCCGCCGAAAAGGCCCGCTTGACCGAGGGCCGCGTCGCCAGGGTGTCGAGCAGCTTGCCGACCTGGAGGAAGGCGACCGCCGGCCGGTCGAGGAAACGGGTCCAGCGGGCCAGCATCAGCAGGAAGAAGTCGGCGGCCGAGATCTTGTCGCCCAGGAGATAGGGGTCGGCGACGCCGTCCATGGCGCCGTTGACGGTCTCGAACATCTCCATCATCCGGCGGCCGGCATGACGCTTCACCACGGCGGCCTGCTCGGCGGTGTCCGTCAGCCGGTCCGGATAGAAATAGGTCAGGGCCTCGGCCTGGAGCGTATTGGTGAGATAGGACATCCACTTATAGTAGTGGGCGCGCTCAGGCGTGCCGAGCGGCGGGGCCAACCCGGCCTCCGGGTGGCGATCCGCCAGATGCATGCAGATCGCCGCCGTCTCGTAGATCACGAGATCGCCGTCCACCAGCACCGGAACGCGGCCATGGGGATTGAGCCTCAGGTAGGCGGGGCTCTTATGCGCGTTGTTCGCCCGGTCGACCGGCACCAGCTTGTAAGGCGCGCCGATCTCCTCCAGCACCATATGCGGGGTGAGGGCGGCACTGCCGGGGGAGTAAAAGAGCTGGTACATCGGGGACGTCCTTTCGCTACGGGCATGCTCGCCCGGCAGGGCTTTCGGGGCGGTTAAGAGGCGACGATCTCCTCGGTCCGATAGCCTTGGGCATAGAGTAGGGCTGTCAGATCGCAGTGGTCGATGCGCACCCGCGCGCGGGCGGCGACCGAGGGCTTGGCGTGATAGGCGACCCCCAATCCAGCGGCCTCGATCATGGGCAGGTCGTTGGCGCCGTCGCCCACGGAAAGCGTCTGGGACAGCGGCAAGGATCTTTCGGCGGCGAGTTGTTTCAGGGTCGCAAGCTTCGTCTCGCGCGTGAGGATCGGCTCCTCCACGGTGCCCGCGAGCTTGCCTTCCGCGACGATCAGCTCGTTGGCGAGATCGAAGTCGAAGCCCAGCTCCCGGCGGATGCGGCCCGTATAATAGCGGAATCCGCCCGAGACGAGCGCCGCATAGGCGCCATGGGCCCGCATCGTCGCCACCAGTTGCGGCGCGCCGGGCATGATGCCGATCCGTTGTCCCGCCTCATCGAGAGCGGCGATGGGAAGACCTTTCAGCAAGCCCACCCGTTCCCTGAGCGCACCGGCGAAATCGATCTCGTCGTTCATGGCGCGACGGGTGATTTCCGACACCTGGGCCTTGATGCCCAAAAGGTCCGCCAATTCATCGAGCATCTCGTTCTCGATGATGGTCGATTCCATATCCGCGACCAGCAGGAGCTTGCGTCGTCCTTCCTCCGGCTGCGCCACGAGGTCGATCCGGGCCGCGCCCAGGGCGATGCGGGCCGCCGCATCCGCCTGGTCGGCGTCGAGGTCGGAGAAGGTGATGTCGCAGGC
This sequence comes from Rhodospirillales bacterium, assembly GCA_947473305.1. Classification (GTDB taxonomy): domain Bacteria; phylum Pseudomonadota; class Alphaproteobacteria; order ATCC43930; family CGMCC-115725; genus CANJCB01. Next base: position 67,141 of record CANJCB010000011.1, on the reverse strand, counting down.
GATATCGGCGGCGAGCCAGCGGGGAGCGCTGGTCCCGGCGCCGAGCTGGCCCAGGGCGTCGCGGACGGTGACGGCGGCGTCGCGAAGCTCTGGCGTGGCGGTGGGGGCGATCAGGGTGATGACGGTCTCTGGCATGGGCGGAGCTTATCCTCGAAGGCCGGGCGAAAGACAACGCTTCATGCTACATCCCCGCTCATGAAGGAATTGTCGGAGATAAAGCTCGTCATCGTCGCAGGCCCCACCGCCAGCGGCAAATCGGCGCTGGGCATGGCGCTCGCCGAGGAATTCGGCGGGATGGTGATCAATGCCGACAGCATGCAGGTCTATCGCGACCTGGAGATCCTGACCGCCCGGCCGGGTCCCGAGGATATGGCTCGCGTTCCTCATCGGCTTTATGGCGTCATCGATGGGGCGGAACTCTGCTCGGCCGCGCGGTGGCGCGACCTTGCTTTGGAAGCGATCGAGGAAGCGCTGGGGCAGGGCAGGGTGCCGATCCTGGTCGGCGGCACCGGACTCTATCTACGCACGCTTCTCTTCGGCATCGCCGCCGTGCCGGAGATTTCCGCCGAGGCGCGGACGCAATCCCGCGCGCTTCATGAGGAGCTGGGCGGTGTCCGGTTCCGAGAGGCGCTTGCCAAGCGGGATCCGGAAGCCGCGGCAAGGCTGGCGGCCGGCGACAGCCAGCGCCTGATGCGGGCCTATGAGGTCGTCGTCGGGACCGGCCGGTCGCTGGCGTCCTGGCAGCAGGAACAGGTGGCGGAAACCCGTTTCCGGACGGCGATGATCGTCGTCATGCCGCCCCGCGAGGCACTCTATAAAGCTTGCGACGGCCGCTTCGAGACCATGATGCGACGGGGCGCCCTTGACGAGGTGCGCCGGCTTCGCGCGCGAAACCTCGATCCCGCGCTGCCGGTGATGAAGGCGCTCGGCGTTCCGGAACTCACCCGGCTCTTGGGCCGCGAGATCAAGGAGGCCGAAGCGGTCAGTTCTGCACAGCGCGCGACCCGAAACTATGCGAAACGGCAGATAACCTGGTTCCGTAACCAGCTTCCCGCCTCGGACCGCCTCGACAAGCTGATCATCGACGCGCAACTTTCGGAAAGTTTTCTTCCGGATTCATTTTCGTTTATTCGTCGGTTTTTGTTGACCTGACGAATTTGCGTCACTAGGGTGCCGCCCTTGCGTGGAGGATGAGGCCAATAGGCGGCGTTCCCAAGGGGCGCCGGCGGGAGTCTTGTCGGTACACGCGGTCTTTTTTTGAGGAGATGGAGAATGTCGGTCGAGCGCATGGCGGGAGCGGAGATGCTCATCAAGGCTCTGGGTGACCAGGGCGTTGATGTCGTTTTCGGATACCCCGGCGGCGCTGTACTTCCGATCTACGACGCCATCTTCAAGCAGAACCAGGTACGCCATATTCTCGTCCGCCACGAGCAGGCCGCCGTCCATGCGGCCGAAGGCTATGCCCGGTCGACGGGCAAGGTCGGCGTCGTGCTGGTGACGAGCGGTCCCGGCGCGACCAATGCGGTGACCGGCCTCACCGACGCCCTGATGGATTCCATTCCCATCGTCTGTCTCACGGGGCAGGTGCCGACGCATCTCATTGGCAACGATGCGTTCCAGGAAGCGGACACCACGGGCATCACGCGTCCCTGCACCAAGCACAATTACCTGGTGAAGGACGTCAACGACCTCTCCCGCGTGATCCACGAGGCCTTCTATGTGGCCCGCACCGGGCGGCCGGGTCCCGTGGTGATCGACCTGCCGAAGGACATCCTCTTCGCCAATGGTCCTTATTCACCGCCCACGGCCATCGCGCATAAGAGCTATCGCCCGCAGACCGATCCCGACAAGGCGAAGATCGAGGAGGCGGTGGAACTCATCGCCAATGCGAAGAAGCCGATCTTCTACGGCGGCGGCGGCATCATCAATTCCGGCGAGAAGGCCTGCGCGCTCTTCCAGGAATTCGTGAAGCTGACGGGCTATCCCTGCACCCTGACGCTGATGGGATTGGGCGCTTATCCGGCCGGCGACAAGCAGTTCCTCGGCATGCTCGGCATGCATGGCATGTACGAGGCCAATCACGCCATGCACGATTGCGACGTCATGGTCGCCATCGGCTCGCGCTTCGACGACCGGGTGACGGGGCGGCTCAACGCCTTTGCGCCGAATTCGAAGAAGATCCATATCGACATCGATCCCTCCTCGCTCAACAAGAACGTCCGGGTCGATGTGCCGATCGTCGGCGACGCGGGCAAGGCGCTCGAGGCGATGCTGGAGGTCTGGAAGTCGAAGAAGCCCAAGATCGATAAGCCGGCCCTGGCCGAATGGTGGCGGCAGATCGACCAATGGCGCTCGCGCGACTGCCTGCGTTACGAAAAGACCGACAAGGTCATCAAGCCGCAATTCGCCCTGGAGCGGCTCTATGCCGCGACGCGCAACCGGGACACCTACATCACCACCGAGGTTGGCCAGCATCAGATGTGGGCGGCCCAGTTCATGAAGTTCGAGGAGCCCAAGCGCTGGATGACCTCCGGCGGGCTCGGCACCATGGGCTATGGACTGCCGGCAGCCATGGGCGTGCAGATCGCGCATCCGGGCGCCACGGTCATCGACATCGCGGGCGAAGCCTCGATCCTGATGAATATCCAGGAGCTTTCGACGCTCGCGCAATATCGGTTGCCGGTGAAGGTCTTCATCCTCAACAACCAATACATGGGCATGGTCCGCCAGTGGCAGGAGCTGATGCATGGCGGCCGCTATGCGGAGAGCTACACGGCCTCGCTCCCCGATTTCGTGAAGCTGGCGGAAGCCTTCGGCGCGGTCGGATTGCGCGCCACCAAGACCTCCGAGGTGGACGACGTCATCAAGGAGATGCTGGAGACCGACCGCACCGTCGTCGTCGACATGGCGGTGGACCAGCTTGAAAACTGCTTCCCCATGATCCCGTCGGGGGCGGCGCATAACGAGATGCTGCTCGGCCCTTCGGACAAGCGCGAGGGCGGGCCGGTATCGGAAGAGGGCATGGTTCTCGTCTGACGATCCGCTTTCCCGATATCCCTCGCAGGGGCCGCGCCTGGAGCGCCGTCCTTTAGGAGCTGAACCTTGAGTGCCATCGAAAAGCACACCATCGCGGTGTTGGTCGACAACGAGCCGGGCGTTCTCGCCCGGGTGATCGGGCTGTTCTCCGGCCGTGGCTACAACATCGAGAGCCTGACCGTGGCGGAGGTCGACCGCGCCAACAACCTGTCGCGGATCACGGTCGTCACCTCCGGCACGCCCATGATCATCGTTCAGATCAAGGCGCAGCTCTCGCGCCTCGTGCCGATCCATACGGTGCGCGACCTGACCGACGAAGGCCCGCATGTGGAACGCGAGCTTGCCCTGATCAAGGTCGTGGGTACCGGTGAGAAGCGGATCGAATCCCTGCGCTTGGCGGATATTTTCCGGGCGCGGGTCGTGGATTCGACCATCGACAGCTTCGTCTTCGAGATGACCGGCTCGACCGAGAAGCTGAATGCCTTTATCAATCTGATGGAGCCCTTGGGGCTCGCCGATGTGTCGCGTACCGGGGTGGTCGCGATTTCGCGCGGGTCCGCCAAGTTCTGAGCCGAGAAGGAAGACTTTAAGATGCGTGTTTATTACGACCGCGATGCGGATGTGAACCTGATCAAGGCCAAGAAGGTCCTGATCGTCGGTTACGGCAGCCAGGGCGTCGCCCATGCCAATAACCTCCGCGACAGCGGCGTCAAGGACGTGCGCATTGCGCTGCGGACCGGTTCGGCCACCGTCAAGAAGGCGGAAGGGGCTGGCTTCAAGGTCATGAACCCGACGGACGGCGCCAAGTGGGCGGATGTGGTCATGGTTCTGACCCCCGACGAACTCCAGGCGAAGCTCTGGACCGACGACCTCAAGGACAACATGCGGCCCGATACGGCGATCGCCTTCGCCCATGGCCTCAACATCCACTTCAAGCTGATCGAGGCGCGCGCCGACCTCGACGTCTTCATGATCGCGCCCAAGGGTCCCGGCCATACGGTGCGCTCGGAATACCAGAAGGGCGGCGGCGTGCCCTGCCTCGTGGCGGTCGATCAGAACCCCTCGGGCAATGCGCTCGAGATCGCACTCTCCTATGCGTCGGCCATCGGTGGCGGCCGCTCGGGCGTCATCGAGACGACCTTCAAGGAAGAATGCGAGACCGATCTCTTCGGCGAGCAGGCGGTGCTCTGCGGCGGCCTCACCTCGCTCATCATGGCGGGCTACGAGACTCTCACCGAGGCGGGCTACGCCCCGGAGATGGCCTATTTCGAGTGCCTCCATGAGGTAAAGCTGATCGTCGACCTCATCTATGAGGGCGGCATCGCCAACATGCGCTACTCGATCTCCAACACGGCCGAATACGGCGACTACAGCCGCGGTCCGCGGGTCGTGACGGCGGAGACCAAGGCCGAGATGAAGCGCATTCTCAACGAGATCCAGACCGGCCAGTTCACCAAGGAATGGGTCCTGGAGAACGCGGCCGGCCAGGCGAGCTTCAAGGCAATGCGCCGTCGCGGCGGCGAGCATGACATCGAGAAGGTCGGCGAGAAGCTCCGGGCGATGATGCCTTGGATCGGCCAGAACCGGCTCGTGGACAAGACGAAGAACTGAGTTTTCGGTTCAGGAATGCGAAACGGCCCGGAAATTCCGGGCCGTTTTTGTTTGGGATAGCGGTTTTAGTCTCGCTGTTTCAACCTCTCCACCCTCATCATAGGGCTTGGCCCTAGGATCCACGACTAAGTGGTGGTTGGGTTCGTCGGGCGCCCGACAAACATCTTCGTGGATCCTCGGACTAAATCCGAGGATGACGATTAGTGAGGATGAGCTGTCAGTGCGACGCTTGGCAGAAAAGCTCAAGCCGTCTCCAACTGCTCCACATCCAGCGGTGCGATCCATTCCACGCCTTTCAGCACGACACCCTGGCCGCTGCGGCCCTTGCGCCGGATTTCCGGGATGGGGCGGGCGACCGGGTCCTGCAGCCAGAGGCGCAGCAGATGGCGCTTGCGCTCCACTTCCGGGAAATCGTCGTAGGCGCGGCGAGTATGGAGCATGACGTGGTTGTTGAGGAATTGGATATCGCCTCTTTGGAAGGGGATCTCCAAGGCGCATTCCATGACGGTGGCCTTATAGATATCCATCGCTTCCCGATGGGCGTCGGTCCAGGTCGGCACGCCCGGCATGCCTTGAGCCCGCTCGTGATGAAGGTTGATCGACCCGGCGCTGAAATAGCCGTCGACGAAGGCGAAGACGGGCGCCTTGGTCCAGGGGTTGTCGCCGGGATCGATCTCGCCCGACTGGGTCGAATACCAGTCCTGGGTCAGCAAACTCAAAAGGTCGGGCCGTCGCTCCAGGATCCGATTATAGACCGTCACCGATGATGCGATCAGGCTCTCGCCGCCACTCTTGGAGGTCTGCAGGCAGAGGAGCCCGACATATTCGGCCGAGTCCGTATGAAAGCCCATCCAGTCGCGGGTCATGTAGCCGCGCACGGTCGGAATGCGGTAGTCGGCGCCGATGTCCTTCACATGACCCAGCACGTGGCCCTGCCCGTTCTGGGGAATGGTGCGGCCGAGATACTGGCCCAAGCCGAAATAGGCGATGGCCGTGCTTTCCCGGTCGAACTCGTCGACGGGAAATTGCTGAAGCATCACGAGGCCGCGCCCATCCGTCAGCTCGCGCCGCACATCGGCCAGGATGCTGGCGAAACCCTTGAGCGGGAAATGCTCGCGCTTGATGCCTGTGATGGGCACGCCGGCGCGCTTCACCGCCGCGACACCCTCGGCCAGTTCCGCCACGTCGCTCGCGGTGATCTGGTAGCTCCAGTTTTCGAGGTTCTGAAGCGCCCCGTTATCCCAGCCCGCCGGATCGATGACCTTCTGACCCGCTTTTGCGGGGAGGCGCTTGGTCTCGTGGAAGGTCCGGAAATCGCCCATATCGCAGCTCCTGAAAACGACAGTCTCAGCTTTCCTTCAGAGTGTCAGATGTCCCGGTTGTCTACAATAGGATTCCCCGGTAACGTCTCCAGATCAAAAAGGGGAAGATCATGAGGATCAGAGGGATAGCGATCGCTGCCACGGTGGTGCTTTCGGCCATCGGCGCCGTGCAGGCTCAGCAGCCGGTGCGGGGCGGAACACTGGTGGTCGGTCTCGCCCAGGATCCGCCGCTGATCAATCCCGCGATCTCCACCTCGGTCCCCAATCTCATCGCGGGTTGCATGATTTATCAGGGGCTTCTCGATGTCGGCCCCGATTTCAAGTTCAAGCCGTCGCTCGCCAAATCCTGGAGCGTCTCGCCGGATGGCAAGACCTACAGCTTCGATCTGGTCGAGGCGCAATGGGCGGATGGCAAGCCCTTCACCTCCGACGATGTCAAATTCTCGCTGATGGAGGTGAGCGCCAAATATTCGCCCGTCTGGATTCGCACCGGCGAGCAGATCGAAAGCGTCGAGACGCCCAACCCGCGCCAGATCGTCTTTCATATGAAGCAGCCCTATGGGCCTTTCACCCTGGCGCTGCCCTGCGAGAACGGCGGCGCGATCCTGCCGGCCCATGTCTTCCGGGGCAGCGATCCCAGGACCCATAAGGCGACGACCGACCAGCCCTTGGGGCTTGGCGCTTTCCAGGTCGGGGAGTGGAAGCGCGGCGATTTTCTGAAGATGGTCCGCAACCCCACCTATCGGGACAAGGAAAAGCCTTACCTCGATGCGGTGGTCTTCAAGGTCATCACCTCCCCGGCGGGGCGCATCGCGGGCCTGCGCAGCGGCGAACTCGATCTCGTTCCGACGATCCCGCCCAATGCGCTCGACGAGATCAAGGCCGATCCGAAGTTGAAGCTCGAACAGAGCAACCAACCGCCCAACATCAACCTCGCCTTCTATAATGTGGATCGCAAGCCCTTGAACGATAAGCGGGTGCGGCATGCGCTCTTCATGGCAACCGACCGCAATTTCCTGATGAAGAACGTCTTCTTCGGCATCGGCAAGGCAGGGATGATGCCCTTCACTTCGGCGATCCCCTGGGCCGCCGACAATAAGATCGACTATGAAAAGATGTATCCCTTCAACATGGCCAAGGCCAATGCGCTGCTCGACGAGGCGGGCGTCAAGCGGGACGCGAGCGGCAAGCGGTTCGCCCTGAAGATCGTCACCTTCCGCAGCGAATATCCCGGCTTGGATCAGACAGCCGTGGCGATGAAGGGGATGTGGAAGGATCTCGGCATCGATGTCGAGGTGGATCTCCAGGAAAGCGCGGCCATCGTGTCCGGCCTGTTCCAGAAGCGCGATTTCGACATCGGGATCGTGGGCTACGGCACCAATGCCGATCCATCGCTGGGCATCGCGCGGGCCTATACGACGACCGGCATCGGCCAGGGCTACGGGAACCCTTCGGGCTACAGCAATCCCAAGGTGGACCAGCTTTTTGCCGAGGCGGAGAAGGCTCCCAACCAGGACGCGCGAGGCAAGATCTTCGTCGAGATCCAAACCATCCTCGCCGAGGATCTGCCCGCCATGAACATCCGGGAATATTTCCAGGTCGATGCGGCCAGCAAGCGGCTTCACAACATGTGGGGCGCCTCCCGCGGCAGCAGTTTCGATTTGGGCTGGCTATCGAATTGACGCAGGCGAGGGGATGGATTGTCAACAATCCGAAACTTGGATAGGGTCGCGCCTCGAAATGGAGAGGTCGAGATGAATTACCAAACGATCGAAGTGAAGCCGCTGGCTGGAAATATCGGGGCCGAGATTCTGGGCGCCGATATCGCGAACCTCACCCAGGAGAGTTTCGCCGAGATCCACCAGGCCTTCCTCGACCATATGGCGATCATCATCCGCGACCAGGATCTTTCGGTGAAGGAGCAGGCGAGCTTCGTTGAGCGCTTCGGCCCCTTGATCCACGACCCCTTCATCAAGGCGCCGGACGGCAATCCCGAGCTCCTCATCATCAAGAAGGAAGAGAACGAGCGCTATACCTATGGGGATGGCTGGCACTCGGATTCGACCTTCATGGAGAAACCGCCGGTCGCCTCCTTCCTCTATGCGAAGGAAATCCCGCCGGTCGGCGGCGACACGCTCTTTTCGAACCAGTATCTCGCCTATGAGACGCTGTCGCCGGGCCTCAAGAAGATGCTCGACGGGTTGATCGCCGTTCATTCCGCGATAGGCATGCGCGACATCATCGCCGCCGGGAAATACACCGAAGACCGCTCGATGAAGCTCAGGACCGACGAATGGGACAAGATGGAGAAGGTGATCGACGCCATGGTCGAGCATCCCGTCGTCCGCACCCATCCGGAGACCGGCCGCAAGGCGCTCTATGCCACGCGGTCGTACCTCAAGCACTTCAAAGGTTGGACCCCTGAAGAGAGCATGCCGCTGGTCAATTTCCTCTTCGAGCACAGCATCAGGCCCGAATTCACCTGCCGCATCCGATGGGAGCCCGGCTCTTTCGCCATGTGGGACAACCGCTGCGCGCTGCACAAGCCGGTGACCGACTATCACGGTCATCGCCGGATCATGCATCGCATGATGGCGGAGGGCGACCGGCCGATCTGATCGTTAACGATGCTTGCAGTCCGAGGGCGAAACAAGCTAGAGATACCCGTGAATCCGGGCCTCTTGCCCGAATTAATCGGAATTTAAGTCTATCGCCTCAACCTGAGGCGGCAGGCTGAAGCGAGCGAATGGCATGAAGCGGTACGGGCAGATGACAAGCGGGATCGAGGCGCAGACGCGCCCGTCGACGCTTGCGCTGCTTTCCACCGCGGGCCTGCTCGGCCTTCTTCGGGGTGACGGGGCGCTGCGACTTACCGGCCCCTGAGTGTCAAAGGATCGCTCACCGGCGATCGACGTTCAGGGGTTCCCGGCTAGTCCGCTTTGTTGTCTCCCCATCTCGAAAGGAACCGCTCAGATGAGCGCCAAGCAAACAGCGCCCAATAACGCACCCAAGGGCCGCGACAAAGACCGCGTCGTCATTTTCGACACCACATTGCGCGACGGCGAACAAGCGCCGGGCGCCTCCATGAACCTCGAAGAGAAGATCAAGATCGCGCTGCTCCTCGAGGAGATGGGTGTCGATGTGATCGAAGCGGGATTCCCCATCGCCTCGGTCGGCGATTTCGAGGCCGTCCAGGAAGTCGCCTCCCTCGTCAAGAACAGCTCGGTCTGCGGGCTCGCCCGCTGCTCGCGCAACGACATCGACCGCGCCTGGGAAGCCCTTAAGGGCGCTGCCCGGCCGCGCATCCATACCTTCATGGCGACCTCGCCGCTCCATATGAAATTCAAGCTCCAGATGGAGCCGGAGCAGGTCCATGCGGCGGTCATCGAGAATGTGACCCATGCCCGCAACCTCTGCGACGATGTGGAATGGTCGAGCGAGGACGGCTCCCGCAGCGATCACGATTTCCTCTGCCGCATGGTGGAAAGCGCGATCAAGGCCGGGGCCAGCACGATCAACATCCCCGATACGGTCGGCTATGCGGTGCCCGAGGAATATGCGGCCTTGATCCGCATGGTCATGAACCGCGTCCCGAACATCGACAAGGCGACGATCTCGGTCCATTGCCACAACGACCTCGGCCTCGCGGTCGCCAATTCGCTGGCCGCCCTCGGGGCGGGCGCGCGGCAGGTGGAATGCACGATCAACGGGCTCGGCGAGCGCGCGGGCAATGCGTCCCTGGAAGAGATCGTCATGGCGCTCAAGACCCGCGCCGATGCCATGCCCTATAAGACCGGCGTCGACAGCGAGTTCATCACCCGTGCCTCGCGCCTCGTCTCGGCGATCACCGGTTTCGTGGTGCAGCCCAACAAGGCCATCGTCGGCGCCAATGCCTTCGCACATGAGAGCGGCATCCATCAGGACGGCATGCTCAAGCACGCCGGCACCTATGAGATCATGACCCCGGCTTCGGTTGGCCTCAACCGCTCGACCCTCGTCATGGGCAAGCATTCCGGCCGTCATGCCTTCAAGGTGAAGCTCAAGGAATTGGGTTTCGAGATCGGCGACAACGCGTTGAACGACGCCTTCCGCCGCTTCAAGGCGCTCGCCGACCGGAAAAAGGAGGTCTTCGATGAGGATCTCGTGGCTCTGGTCGACGACGAGATCCAGCATGGGCACGAGCGGTTGAAGTTCGTTTCGCTCCAGGTGATCGCGGGTTCCAAGGGCCCTCAGAGCGCCGAGCTTGAAATGGAGATCGACGGCAAGCCTCAGGTCGCCAAGACCACCGGCAACGGGCCTGTCGACGCCACCTTCAACGCGATCAAGGAATTGGTGCCCCATACGGCCAAGCTGCGGCTCTATCAGGTCAATGCGGTGACCGAGGGGACCGACGCCCAGGCCGAGGTGACGGTGCGGCTTGAGGAGGCCGGCAAGACGGTGAACGGCCAGGGCGCCGATCCCGATACGCTGGTGGCTTCCGCGCGCGCCTATCTCCACGCCCTGAACAAGCTCCTCACCAAGCGGGAGAAGACGGCTCCCGCCGCATTGAGGGCCTGAACGACGGAAAAGGGCGGTCTTAAAAAAGGCCGCCCTTTCTTCGCCATGAAGACGTGCTAAACATCAGCGACTGAACCTCGGACAGCTCGGAAAAAACATGTTCGGAAATCTGCTGGGTATGCTCTCCGCCGATATGGCGATCGACCTCGGCACGGCCAATACGCTCGTCTATGTGAAGGGGAGGGGCATCGTGCTGAACGAGCCCTCCGTGGTGGCCATCACCACGATCAAGGGCAAGAAGCAGGTCCTCGCCGTCGGTGACGAGGCCAAGGTCATGCTGGGCCGTACCCCGGGCAATATCCAGGCGATCCGCCCCTTGCGCGACGGCGTCATCGCCGATTTCGAAGTCGCGGAAGAGATGATCAAGCATTTCATCCGCAAGGTTCACAACCGCCGCAGCTTCGCGAGCCCGCAGATCATCGTCTGCGTTCCTTCGGGCTCCACGGCCGTCGAGCGTCGCGCCATTCAGGAATCCGCCGAAAGCGCCGGCGCGCGCCGGGTCTACCTGATTGAGGAGCCCATGGCGGCCGCCATCGGCGCGGGCCTCCCGGTAACCGAGCCCACCGGCTCCATGGTCGTCGATATCGGCGGCGGCACGACGGAAGTCGCGGTGCTGTCCCTCTGCGGCATCGTTTACGCGCGGTCGGTCCGGGTCGGCGGCGACAAGATGGACGAGGCGATCATCGCTTACATCCGCCGCAACCATAACCTGCTGGTCGGTGAATCGAGCGCCGAGCGGATCAAGAAGGAAATCGGCTCCGCCTGCATGCCGGAAGACGGCGAAGGGCGGATGATGGAGATCAAGGGCCGCGACCTCATGAACGGCGTGCCCAAGGAAATCGTCATCAGCGAACGTCAGATCGCCGAGAGCCTGGCCGAGCCTGTCGGCGCCATCGTCGAGGCGGTGAAGGTCGCGCTGGAACATACCGCGCCCGAGCTTGCCGCCGATATCGTCGACAAGGGTATCGTGCTCACCGGGGGCGGGGCATTGCTCGGCAATCTCGATTATGTGCTGCGCCATGCGACGGGCTTGCCCGTTTCCATCGCGGACGATCCCTTGTCCTGCGTGGCGTTGGGTACGGGCCGCGCGCTCGAGGAGATGAAGTCTCCGCTCCGGAACATCCTCATCAGCATGTACTAGGGTCTTTCCGAGTTCTCCGACTTTCCTGGATCTCCACGGCCGCTTCGCAGCCTCGCGATGACGACAGATGGGGCATCCCGATTTAACGGAAAAGACACAGCGATCCCCATATACTTAAGGACCTCGTAAGGGCTAAAACTTACTCTTGCGTAGCTAGAATGGCGCGGCAGGGTTGACGCGCCCCGATTGGGGAATGACCAGTGCGCGAGCGGGCAGGATCGGTGGCGAGGCTTGCGATGCCGGTGAGGGCAGCCGCCCAGCGCCTTGGCGTGCCTTTCCTCATCCTGCTTTCCGCTCTTCTGATCGTCCTCGGAAAAGCCGATATCCTGGTGGTTGATCGCGCCCGCATGGCGGTGGCCGATGCCATGCTGCCGGTGCTGGATCTCGTGGCGCGGCCCATAGAGACCGCGACCCAGATGCTGCAAAAACTCGAGGCTGCGGGCGCGCTCTATCAGGAGAACCAGCGGCTGCGCGAGGAAAACGCAAGGCTCCTGCAATGGCAGGAAGTCGCCCGCCGCATGGTCACCGAGAACGGGCAGCTTCGCGGCCTTCTGAAATTTCCGGAAGACAATCCCGTCACCTTCGTCACGGCGCGGGTTGTGGCGGAATCGGGCGGCGCCTTCGCGCGCAACCTGCTGGTCAACGCGGGCGCGCGGGACCAGGTGGCGCGGGGGCAGGTCGCATTGGCGGGCGAGGGCCTGGTGGGGCGCGTTTCCGAGGTTGGGACGCGCAGCGCCCGCGTTCTTCTCCTCACCGATCTCAATTCCCGCATTCCGGTGGTCATCGACGGGTCCAGGGAGCGCGCCGTATTGGCGGGCGACAATTCGTCCCGGCCGCAGCTCACCTATCTCTCCTCCAAGGCGGAGGTGAAGATCGGCGACCGGATCGTCACCTCCGGCCGGGGCGGTCTCTTCCCCTCGGATCTTCCCATCGGGCAAGTGGTTTCGGTCGAGGGCAGCGTCGTCCGGGTCGAGCTTTATGTCGATCTCGGGCGGCTCGATTTCATCCGGATCATCGACTACGGGCTTGACGGCGTGCTGCCGCAATCCGCGATGCCGCAACCCAAGCCCGCCCGGCAGGGTAAAGGTGCGGCAGCCGATCCTGCGCGCTGAGGACTGATGGCGATAGCTCGCGCCCAGAGGGATGACGGGATCGCGGCCCGGCTTATGCCGGCCGTGACGACGATCCTCGCCGCCACGCTTTCCGTGGTCCCGATGCGGATGCCGGGCTTTGCGGTGGTGACGCCGGCCTTTGCCCTGATGGCGGTCTATCACTGGACGATCTATCGCCCGGAGCTGCTGGCGCCGCTGGGAGTTTTCGTGATCGGCGTCTATCTCGACTTCCTGAACGGCACGCCGGCCGGCCTCTCGGCCCTGACCTTGCTCTTGGCGCAGGTCCTGGTCATGGGACGGCGGCGCTGGTTCGTCAATCGCAGTTTTCCCTTCGTCTGGCTGGGTTTCGCGGGGCTTGCCGGCCTCTTCATGGCGATGCAATGGGCGGTGGCGGGCCTGTTCGACCTGCGCATGCTCGACTTCCGGCCCTTCGCCTTCCAGGGCGTGCTGACGGTCGCGATCTTCCCCATCGCGAGTTGGGTGTTGGTGCGCGCCCAGCGCGCTTTCCTCCGGGCGGCCTGAGCCCATGCGCAAGCAGGATCGCGACCGGTCCCGGCTCCTCAATCGCCGCGCGCTGCTGCTCGGCGGCGGCAAGATCGCGCTGCTGGGAGCGCTTGCCGCGCGGATGTACTACCTCCAGGTGGTCGAATCCGCCCGTTATCGGACCTTGGCCGAGGAGAATCGGATCAATCTGCGGCTCCTGGCGCCGCCGCGCGGTCTCATCACCGACCGTTTCGGCGTGCTGCTGGCCGACAACAAGCAGAACTACCGGGTGGTGGTGGTCGCCGATCAGGCGGGGGACATCGTCTCGACCCTGGACGCGGTGGGCGCGCTCATCCCGATCAGCGAGGCCGACAAGCGCCGCGTGCTTCGGGAAATCAAGCGTAAGCACACCTTCGTGCCGGTGGCGATCCGCGACAACCTCTCCTGGGAGGAAATGGCGCGCATCGAGGTGAACGCGCCGGAACTACCGGGCGTCTCGATCGAGCAGGGCCTGACCCGCGACTATCCCTTCGGCGAAACGGCGGCCCATGTGCTGGGCTATGTGGCGGCGGTTTCCGAGAAGGAACTGACCGGGGACGACCCCCTGCTGGAGCTTCCCGATTTTCGTATCGGCAAGAGCGGCATCGAAAAGTCCCACGACATCGAGCTGCGGGGCTCCGCCGGCACCAGCGAGGTCGAGGTCAACGCTTTCGGCCGGGTGGTGCGGGAGCTTGCCCGCGACGAAGGCGATTCCGGCCAGCAAGTCGTGCTGACCCTGGACATGGAACTGCAGGACTTCGTCATGAAGCGCTGCGCGGCGGAGCTGAGTGTCGCCTGCGTGGTCATGGACGCCTGGTCCGGCGACGTGCTCGCCTCGGTCTCCTGCCCGGGCTACGATCCCGGCGCCTTTTCGGCAGGGCTTTCGACGACGGCCTGGCGGCAACTTCTGGCAGACCCTCGCGGACCGCTCAACAACAAGGCCATCAGCGGGGCTTATTCGCCAGGCTCCACCTTTAAACCCATCGTGGCTTTGGCGGGTTTGGAGGCCGGGGTTATCACCCCCGACACGCGTATCGCCTGTCCCGGTCATTTCGAGTTGGGCGCCGCGACCTTCCATTGCTGGCGCAAGGGCGGGCATGGGATGCTCGACCTTCACGGCGGCATCAAGAACTCCTGCGACGTCTATTTCTACGAGACGGCACGGCGCTTAGGCATCGATCGGATTGCCGCCATGGCCAAGCGGTTCGGTTTGGGGGCGCCCCTCGGTATCGAGATTCCCGGGGAAAAAGGCGGTCTTGTCCCGACCCGTGACTGGAAACTCGGTACGACAGGCGTGCCCTGGCAGCAGGGCGAGACGATCAGTGCGGGTATCGGCCAGAGCTTCGTTACGACGACCCCACTTCAGCTTGCGGTGATGACCGCGCGTCTCGTCACCGGCCGGGAGGTGCAGCCCCGCTTCACCCGGCCCGATGGCGTGGCGTCTCGCGACATGCCCGACGCCGATCCCAGCCATTTCCCGTCGCTCGGCGTTTCCGCCCGGGATCTTGCCCGTGTGCTCGACGGCATGAACGGCGTGGTCAACGAACAGCATGGCACCGCCTATGCCGCGCGGATCACCGATCCTGGTCTCCAGATGGCCGGCAAGTCGGGAACGGCCCAGGTACGCCGCATCTCCCAGGCCGAACGCGACACCGGTCTGCGCAAGATCAAGGACGTGCCTTGGAAGGAACGCGACCACGCGCTTTTCATCGCCTTGGCGCCGGTTTCGACGCCTCGCTATGTCTGCGCCTGCGTGGTCGAGCATGGCGGCGAGAGCGCCGGCGGCGGCTCGGCCGTGGCGGCGCCGATCTGCCGGGACGTGCTGCGCGAGGTCCAGAAGCGCGATCCCGCCCGCAAGGTGCCGGACCGGCTCTTCACCGCCGAGAACAATGTGGTTCGCAGCTGATGTCCATGGAGCGCACCCTCGACAGCAGTCGCGAGCGGCGCAGCATTTTCGATAAGCTGCTGAGCGTCAATTGGGGGCTGGTGCTGCTGCTGGCGCTCCTCGCCTGCGTCGGCTTCGCCATGCTCTATTCTGCGGCCAATGGCTCCTGGCAGCCCTGGGCGGCGAAGCAGATGATCCGCTTCTCGATAGCGCTCCTCCTGATGATCGGAGTGGCGCTGGTCGATATCCGGGTGTGGCTGCGCGCCGCCTATATCATCTATCTGGTGGCGCTCCTGCTGCTGATCGCGGTCGAGCTTCGCGGCGCCATCGGCATGGGCGCGCAGCGCTGGATCGATCTGGGCGTGATCCAGCTCCAGCCTTCGGAATTGATGAAGGTGGCGGTGGTCCTGGCCTTGGCGCGCTATTTCAACGGCGTGCCGATCGAGGAAATCGGGCGGCCGGTGAAGCTGGTGGCGCCCCTCCTGCTCGTCATGGTGCCGGCCGTTCTGGTCTTGAAGCAGCCCGATCTCGGCACGGCGCTCATGCTGGTCATGGGGGGCGGGGCGATCTTTTTCCTGGCCGGCGTGAGGCTCTGGAAATTCGCGGTCGTGCTCGGCGCCGGCGCGGCCCTCGTGCCCATCGCCTGGCGCTTCCTGCGGGACTACCAGAAGAAGCGGATCTACACCTTCCTCGATCCGGAGAACGACCCGCTGGGCGCGGGCTATCACATCCTGCAGTCGAAGATCGCCCTGGGCTCGGGCGGGATCTTCGGCAAGGGGTTTCTGCTCGGGACCCAAAGCCACCTGAGCTTCCTGCCGGAGCGGCAGACCGATTTCATCTTCACCATGCTGGCCGAGGAATGGGGGCTGGTGGGCGGGCTGGTGCTGATCGGGCTCTATTCCCTGGTCTTCATCTACGGCTATGCCATCGCGCTCCTGAGCCGCAATCATTTCGGGCGGCTCTTGGCCTTCGGCATCACGATCAACTTCTTTCTCTATGTCTTCATCAATACGGCAATGGTCATGGGCCTGATCCCGGTCGTGGGCGTGCCGCTGCCACTCATTTCCTACGGCGGCACGGCGATGCTGACGGTTATGTTCGGCTTCGGGCTGATGATGAGCGTCTATATCCACCGCGACGTGCGCATCGGCCGGCGCGGGGAAGTCGATCTCTGAGGACCTGCGGCAAGGGGTCAGCCGTTCCCACTCGACAAGGCCGAACCGCTTTGTTATATACCCGCCCTCCTTACGGGTGCCTAGCTCAGTTGGTAGAGCAGCTGACTCTTAATCAGCGGGTCGTAGGTTCGATCCCTACGGCACCCACCAATTACTCAAAGCTTCGGCTTGGATTGCGGCGCCACCGAATAGGGTGGCGCCGCAATTGTTCCTGCTCCCACCGCCATATTTCATCCGACGACTAATGCGCCGAGGCGCGGGATGAACGAAGATGGCGCGAGCGATGACTGTCAGGAATGAGCATCCAATTGGTTGAATCCCATGAAGAGAAGAAGCGGCATTCCGAACGTCAATTCGAGAGGGCCGCATCATCCAAACGTCCCGACGAAACTGCGCCGGCAGAGATCAACGCCGCAGTGGTGGAATTCGCAGAAAGCCTGGGTTCCTCGAAGCCGATCAGCGTCACGGTCATCCAGGACCCCTGCGGTCTCTACGGCTGGAGCGCCGACGGCGTGCTGGAAAAGATCAGGCACGACGGCGGATCCATCGAATTCGGCTGGGTCCTCTGGGAGTGGCCGACCGTCCTGCTGACGGCGGAGTTTCATGCCGTTTGGAAAGACCCAACCGGGGCATTGCTGGACATCACGCCCAAGCCTGGGGGCGAATCTCACATCGTTTTCGTCCCCGACAAAGCCTACCCGCCGGGCTTCGATTTTGCCAACCGCCCCCGCAATCAGCGCTGGAGCCTTTACGGGGCGGGGGATGAGGCCAGACGGGTGGCGATCCAGATGGAGCGCATGAGTGCGTCTCAACTTGCTTATGAGACAAAGCGCGCCGCAAAGGCGGGCAAATCGCTCAGGGAATTGATTTTGGCCCGGCTGCCGAAGGATTCTCTGCCGGATCTCATCGATCGCTTCACGATCGCCAGCGAGCATCGCGAGAGAGCATTCGACGCCATGCCGCGCGGCGCACCGCCCTCCGCGGAGTTTTCGCGACATGCGGCGGAAGCCGATCGCCTGATGAAAGCGATCGCGGTGGCGGTGGCGGGGTGACAGCGTCGGCTGGAGGCTTTCCGGTCACGGCGGAGAGCGCTAGGTTGTAACTCACGAGTATATAATTTCAGCGGAAGCGCCTCCCATGATCCGCCTTGCCATCCTCGACGATTATCAGCATGTCGCCCTGAAGCTTGCGGATTGGTCGCCCTTGTCGGGGCGCTGCGAGATCGAGGTCTTCGACGTGAACCTGAAGGTCCCGGACGAGGCGGCCGAACGTCTGCGGCCTTTCCAGATCGTCTCGATGCTCCGGGAGAGGATGGCTTTCCCGCGAAGCCTTTTCGAGAAGCTGCCCAACCTGAAATTCGCGGCGATCACCGGGGCCTTTCATCGGACGATGGACATGGCCGCCGCAACGGACCATGGCGTGCTGGTGTCGCATACCTCTTCCGGCGGCCAGGATTACGCCACGAGCGAGCTGGCCTGGGCGCTGATCCTGGCTTCCGTGCGGCATGTGGCGCAGGAGGATCGGAGCATGCGCGGGGGTGGCTGGCAGACGACGGTCGGCATGTCGCTTCACGGCAAGGTTCTGGGTCTTCTGGGACTTGGCCGGATCGGGCGGCAGATGGCGCGGATCGGGCTCGCCTTCGGCATGACGGTGATCGCCTGGAGTCCCAACCTCACCGAGGAAAAAGCCGCCGCCGTGGGGGTGCGCCGGGTCGAAAAAGACGAGCTTTTCCGGCAGAGCGACGTGATCAGCATTCATATGGTCCTGAGCGAGCGGTCCCAGGGGATCGTCGGCGCCGGGGATCTCGCCCTGATGAAGCCCGCCGCGCATCTCATCAACACCTCGCGCGGGCCGCTGGTCGACGAGGCGGCGCTTCTGGCGGCGCTGCGCGAGCGCCGGATCGGAGGAGCGGGGCTCGATGTCTATGACCAGGAGCCGCTGCCGGGGGGCCATCCGTTCCGGACGCTCGACAATGCGGTGATCACCCCGCACCTGGGGTATGTCGCCGAGGATCGCTTGCGCTACTTCTACCAGGACACGGTCGAGAACATCGCGGCCTATCTCGACGGGAAGCCCATCCGGCTTCTCAATCCCGAGGCGGCGGGCCGGAAGGCCTGACCTCGCGCGACATCTCGGATATGGGGACCGCCCGATGAACCCCGGATCTTGGAAGGCCGCGACACATGACTTCAATCCCGTGCTCGTGAGCGACGGTGAGATCCTGGCGGTCGATGTTCTGATGATGGTTGTGAACCGGAGGGTAATTACTTGTATTTCAGCTGGGGTGTTCCCAGTTGTTGATGGCTATCGGAAAATATGAATGTTCATTTAGACATCGATGGATGGGCATTAGATTTCAGCTTTTCAATAGTGTGGCCAAGTTTATTTTTTATCGCGGCGACCTATAATTTTCTGTCTTAAATCCCGCCGAAATTATATGTTTAAGAAGTGTCCGAAAATATCGGATGAAGACTTATTTTTAATTTGAAAGAAGTCGGATTCTCACGCGCCCAATGGCACTTGGGTGAGGTGCCCGGAGACAGGTTTCGCGACGCGCGCCGGTGGCTCGATTCAGTGATTTGCCGATAGAGAGATAACGGCCGACGGATCGTCGACCAGGAGAGAATTATGGCCAAGGGTCAAAAGAAAAGTAACCGGGAACAAAAGAAACCGAAGGCGGACAACAAGAAGAAGCCCGCCGCCGTTACGTCATCCCTCGTCAGCGCCCAGATCAAGAAGAAGCCGGGGACCTGAGCCGCGGCCGAAAAGGTCGCCGCTATTCCACTCGTCATCGCCCGGATGCGCTCCGGATGACGAATGAGACCGCGACCGGGCGCCCGCCCGATTTCGCGACAAAGCCGACGCTCATAGCAATGGTGCTGAGCCAAGATCCACTCTGCGGATTCGATCCAAAGGATACAATCTTATGAATTTCAATCCTCTACACGACCGCGTGCTGGTGAAGCGCGTGGACCAGGAAGCGAAGACCTCGGGCGGGATCATCATCCCCGACACGGCCCAGGAAAAGCCCATGGAGGGCGAGGTGATCGCCGTCGGCGCCGGCGTCCGTGACGACCAGGGGAAGCTGCAGAAGCTCGACGTGACGGTCGGAGACCGCGTCCTTTTCGGCAAATGGTCGGGCACCGAGATCAAGCTCGATGGCCAGGACCTCATGATCATGAAGGAGTCCGACATCCTCGGCATCCTGACAGGCAAGTCTGCCATCAAGCCGGCTGCGAAGACCGCACCCAAGAGCGCGCCCAAGTCCGCGCCGAAGAAGAAGTAGGAGAGAAAATATCATGGCAGCCAAAGACATTCGCTTCGGCGCGGACGCCCGCGACCGGATGCTGCGCGGCATCGAGACCCTCGCGAACGCGGTCAAGGTGACGCTGGGTCCCAAGGGCCGCAACGTCGTCATCGACAAATCCTATGGGGCTCCCCGGATCACGAAGGACGGCGTGACCGTCGCCAAGGAGATCGAGCTTGCCGACAAGTTCGAGAACATGGGCGCGCAGATGGTGCGCGAAGTCGCGACCAAGACCAACGACATGGCCGGTGACGGCACCACGACGGCGACGGTCCTGGCCCATGCGATCGTCCGTGAAGGCGCCAAGGCGGTTGCCGCCGGGATGAACCCCCTGGACCTGAAGCGCGGCATCGACATGGCCGTGGAAGCGGTCGTCGAGGACGTGAAGAAGCGGTCGAAGAAGGTCTCGACCAACGCGGAAATCGCCCAGGTTGGAACGATCTCGGCCAATGGCGAAAAAGAGATCGGCGAGATGATCGCCAAGGCGATGCAGAAGGTCGGCAACGAGGGCGTCATCACGGTCGAAGAGGCCAAGAGCCTCGACACCGAACTCGACATCGTCGAAGGCATGCAGTTCGACCGCGGTTATCTCTCGCCCTACTTCGTGACCAACGCGGAGAAGATGATCGTCGAACTCGAAAACCCGCTCATCCTTCTCCACGAGAAGAAGCTCGCGTCCCTTCAGCCGCTGCTCCCGGTCCTGGAAGCGGTGGTGCAGTCGGGCAAGCCTCTGCTCATCATCTCGGAAGACATCGAGGGCGAGGCGCTTGCCACGCTCGTGGTGAACAAGCTGCGCGGTGGCCTCAAGGTCGCGGCCGTCAAGGCGCCGGGCTTCGGCGATCGCCGCAAGTCCATGCTGGAGGATTTGGCGATCCTCACGGGTGGCGAACTGATCTCCGAAGACCTCGGGATCAAGCTTGAGAACGTGACCCTCGACATGCTGGGCAAGTGCAAGCGGGTCCGCATCGACAAGGAAAACACCACGATCATCGACGGCTCGGGCAAGAAGGCGGACATCCAGGGCCGCGTCACCCAGATCCGCGCGCAGATCGAGGAGACGACCTCCGACTACGACCGTGAGAAGCTGCAGGAGCGGCTGGCGAAGCTCGCCGGCGGCGTTGCCGTGATCAAGGTCGGCGGCGGCAGCGAAGTCGAAGTGAAGGAGCGCAAGGATCGCGTCGACGATGCGATGCATGCGACGAAGGCGGCGGTCGAAGAGGGCATCGTCCCCGGCGGCGGCGTGGCCCTTCTCTATGCCATCAAGGCGCTGGCCAAGCTGAAGCCCGCCAACGACGACCAGAAGGTCGGGGTGGAGATCATCCGCCGCGCGCTTCAGGCGCCGGTGCGTCAGATCGTCGATAACGCCGGTGGCGATGGCGCGGTCGTCGTCGGCAAGCTGATGGATCAGGATGACGCAAACTACGGCTTCGATGCGCAGGCCGGCGTCTATAAGGATCTGGTCAAGGCCGGCATCATCGATCCGACGAAGGTGGTGCGCGTGGCGCTCCAGGACGCGGCTTCCGTCGCCGGCCTGCTGATCACCACCGAAGCCATGGTCGCCGATCGCCCCGAGCCGAAGGGCGGCGGCATGGGCATGCCGCCGGGCGGCGGCATGGGCGGTATGGGTGGTATGGACTTCTAGGTCCAGCCAGCTTCCGAGGCAGTAATCCGGAAGCCCGCGCCCCACCATCGACGATGGCTGGAGCGCGGGCTTCCTTCGGATGACCTAGGATCGATTTCAGGCGGAAAGACGCTCAGATCCTCGCGTAGATACGGGAGATGCAATTGACGAAGCTATCGAATGGTTTGCCGGGCCGCTCCGAATGTTCCTATCCCGGCGGCGAAGTGGCCCATCATCAGTACACTTTCTGCTGTGCGCCGGTCGTGCCCGGAAAGTCCTATTGCACCGATCATATGAAGGTCGTCTACGCGAAGCAGAAGATCCGCGTGGAACCTGTTTTCCCGACCCGCTAACCGCCCCTCGGGCGCCAAGCACAAGAAAAAGGGGTTAAGCCGACAGGCCTAACCCCTTTCTGCTGTCAGGCCGGTGGCCTTACCAGTGACGTCCGCCGTAGCGATATCCCGGATAGTAGTAATAGCCGTAGGGATAGGCATAGGCCGGGGGCGGGGGCGCGTAATAGACCTGGGGCGGCGGGGCCGGCGGCGGATAGGCCGCAGCCGTCTGGACCACATTGCCTCGCGAGGCCATGCATTGCGCATAGCTCGTATCGTAGGCCGCCTGGATATTGGACGCCGAGGCCGCGCCGGCGCGCGCTCCTTCGGCGGTGCCCAGCACCGCGCCACCACCGGCGCCGATGGCGGCTCCCATGCCCGGATTGCCCGCCGCTGCGCCGATCGCCGCGCCGAGGCCCGCCCCCAGGAGGGTGCCGACCGCGGCGGAATTGAATTGGCTCTGCGCCGCCGCATTGCCGGGAGAGATCCCGGTTTGCGCCTGGGCGTATTGCCGGCAGCCGATGTCTTCCTGCTGGAAGGTCTGGAGATCCTTGCCCTGGGGCGGCATCACGGCGACGCGGGGACCCACGGGCGGCGCGACGGTACAGGCACCGAGCGCCAGGACAGCCGCGAGCGCGGAAAAGTGCTTCAGACGATGAACAAGCGATACTTTGGTCACGGCACACCTCCTGGAAGACGATAACGGCGTCATCCTCGCACTATGGCCATTCTAGGAGGCGAACGGGCGGGTCATCCCCGCCCGCCGTTCCCTAGTATTCGTCGCGCAGCCGACCACCCATGGCGCCGGCGACACTGGCGACGAAAGCGCCCACGGCCATGGAAAGCGCGATGACGATAGCGATCTGGGCGCTCCGCTTGCGGGCGGTATCGGCCGCTTCGCGCGCCTTGACCTCGGCATCGGCGATCTGTTTCACGACCGTATCGACCCGCTGCTCCGCCACGGCCTGGGGGATCCCGACGCGGGCGGAAACGGTCTGCGCGAGATAGGTCCGATCCTCGGGAGTTAGCGAGACCTGACCGTTGGCGATGCTCTTTGTCAGGATGCGGGAGGCCTCGGGCTTGGGGTCGGACCCGGCCGCAGGCGCCGCCGTTGCTGAGGACCGGAACAGCGTATCGGTAAAGTAGGACTCAGGGCCGGTTAAGCCGCCCCGAGGGCTTCCTGCGCGTTGCATGCCGGCCTGGGCTGCGCCGCTCGCGGCGCCCCCCGCGATCTGGCCCGCGCCGGCGGCAATGCCACCGGTTGCGATAGCTCCCGCTCCAATGAAGAGCGCGGCGCCGACCACCGTTGCGACGCACCAGACCAGAAAGCCATGGGCCGTATCGCGGAAGAAGACTTCATCGCCATGGAGGCGCGCCCATCGGGTGCGCAACCGCCCGGCGAGATAGCCGCCGACCGCAGCGGACAGCCATTGGACGACCACCATCCAGATGATCGCGGAAACGCCGATCGTGGTGGCCGAAGCCCCCATCCCGCGCCAGGGAGAGACGGCGGTGAGTCCAAGGCCTGTGCCCAGGATCACGAGGATGAGGGTGGTCGCAATCGCGGCTGCGGCGCCCCCTAGGATGGCTGCCCACGACACGGCGGAAACGGAGGTATCCTCCAGGGCCACGCCTCGCCCCTCTGTGCTTATACTCACCGCCATCACCTCTTATCGCCAGATCAATGCAAGCAGAATGATGACCGGAATTGGCACACCCAGGAGCCAGAGCAGAATTCCGCGACCCATGGAGGATCTCCCTTGAAAATGGTTGTTAGTGCTTACGGACAGCTGCGCTGCCTTCCTTGACGGCCTTCTTCACATGTTCGACCGCGTCCTTGGCATGGCCCTTGATCTTGTCGGCCTTGCCTTCGGCTTCGAGCTGCCGGTCGTTCATGACCTTGCCGGCGGCTTCCTTCACGGCGCCCTTGGCTTTGTCGATCGCACCCTTCATATCCGCACCTTTGTGTTTGGGTTAACGTAGTGCCGATCAACCGTTCCCAACGCGGATGGTTCCGATTTTCGGCGGCATCGGGCCAAAAAAAGAGCCCCGCGAGACGCGGGGCTCTCTCTGCTGGATGAGCGTGAAGTTAACGAGAGGCGGAAGCTTCCTTCCATTGCGTCATCGACTTCAGCTCGTCCGCGGTCTTGGAAATCCGGAAACCGCCCCGTTGGGCGTCCCATTTGAAATCCCCGATGGGCAGCGCCACGTGATGGCCGCCGACACCCATGACGCCGCCGACGTTGACGACCAGCCGGTCGATCGTCTTGCTGGTGGGGTTCATGAGCTCCGTCGTCACGTCGCCCAGCTTCTTGTCATCGGAGCCATAGACGTTGGCGCCGTTGAGCTTGGAGACGTCTTCCTTCATCAGGGGATTTTCCGCGGCGCGGGGAGCGGGGACCGTCGCGGCGGGGCCGGCGGGCGCGACGCCGGGCGTCGCCATCGGCGCGGCCGGCGCGGTCGTCGTCGGCGCGTTGGAGGGCGGGCTGGTCGTGCTCGACTGGGCGAAAGCCGTCCCGGCGATCAGAACCAGGGCGGAAGCAACGGTGGCTATACGGGTCGTCATATCAAGGCCTCCATGAGAGTTGAACTCTGATCCGAAACCGGTAGTGCGGATCAGAGTTCCTCCCGGCACCTATGTCATCGGTGGGCTAGAAGCCCCAGCGCACCGAGGCCAGGATCTCATGACTGTCGAAATCCCCGCTTCTGGTAGGAAATCCCGATCCGCTGCCGCTTTCCGCGCTGCCGCCGTAGAAATAGCGGTAGCCAACGTCGAGGGCCGTCGTCGGGGTGAAGTAATAGGAAGCGCCCGCCATGGCCTGCCAGGCGAACTGGTTCTTGCTGCTCCCGGTCAGATTGGCCGTGCTCGTACCGCCAACGTTGACCACCGAGCCGTTCACCTTGTTCTGGGCCATGCCGACGCCCATGCCGATATAGGGAATGGAGGGCCGCATCGGCGGCACGTTGAAATCGATATAGCCGTTGAGCATGGTCGCCCAGTTCCGGAAAGACGCCCCGCCGCTGTTGGAATCCTTGAAGTCGGGGCGGAAATCGACGGTCAGATCGGTTCGGAACCAGGGCGAGAAGCGGTAACCGATACCTGCGCCATAGACCATGGAATTGCCGAAGCGCGAGCTATCGGCGAAGGACCCTCCGAGCGTCCCCTTCAGGTAGGGACCCGGGGTAAGCCCGGCGCTTGAAAGACCCCAGTTGGGATTGTTGTCGTAGACTATAGTGGTCGACGTGGACTGGCTGGAAGTAGGAGGGGTGTTTTGAGCTTGTGCGAGAGTCGAGACGGCAACCAATGCGGTTGCTGCAAGCAAGGCGAAGCGATACGGCATAATAATTACCCGGATGTTACGACGGGTAGTTAGTTATATAAAGACAACACAGCGACAAGGTGGCAATTTTGGGCTGACGACCGGATGGAATTAAATTTTATTTAGGAATGTCTTTGGAACTTCTGATCGGGTCGCTGATTGACGCGACTTTCATCGGTCTTCTAAAGTCTCTTTAGGAGGTCGCCAACAATGTCCAATCGCACCCTTGCCGTTACCGACGCGCTTTACGACTATCTGCTTGCCGAGACGGGCCGCGAACCGCAGGTCATGCGGGAGCTTCGCGAAGAAACCATGACCATGCCGCGCGCGATGATGCTGAGCTCGCCGGAAGCGGCGCAGTTTATGGGTCTGCTGGCCAAGCTCATGGGAGCGCGCCGCTGCCTTGAGATCGGGACCTTCACCGGCTATAGCGCGCTGGCGGTCATGCTGGCGCTGCCCGCCGACGCCCGGCTCATCTGCTGCGACATCGATGCGGAGGTGACTTCGGTCGCCCGGCGCTATTGGGAGAAAGCGGGAATTGCGGATCGCATCGATTTGCGTATCGGCCCGGCGCTGGAGACCCTCGACAAGCTGCTCGCCGGGGGTGGCGAGGGGAGCTTCGACTTCTCTTTCATCGATGCGGACAAGACCAGCTATGACGCCTATTACGAGCGCAGCCTGAAGCTGTTGCGAAAGGGCGGGCTGATCCTGATCGACAACGTGCTCTGGTCAGGGTCGGTGGCCGATCCCAAGGACCAGAGCGCTTCGACGGTGGCGCTGCGTACGCTCAATCGCAAGATGCGGGACGACCAGCGGATCGACTTCAGCCTTCTGCCGATCGGCGATGGCATTTCATTGGCGGTGAAGCGCTAGGAGCGTTCGATCCGCTCCAGCTCGGTCCAGAATTCCTTGAAGATTTCGGTGCGCAGCGCCCGTTCCGCTGCGCTCGCGGTCTGATTATCCGGGTGATAGAGGCGCGCGAAGGCCTGTTTGGCGTGACGGAAGCGGTCTGTCGCATCGATCTCCTCGGCCGCCTTGGGTTGGCCGGCGTAGGAAGCCTCGACTTGCCGGATGCGGGCGTGGGCGGCGCGCACGGTCTCCAGAAGCTGGCGGTGCAAATCGGCGTTGGTGCCTTCGAGGATCGCCAGCCGCTGCTCGCGCTCCGCCAATATGGCTTTGAGGCGGAGGGTCTCTTCGTGTTCCCGCCGGGCGGAAGCTTCCCAATCCTCGGCCCGCGCCAGGGCGGTGCGGAGGCGATCCGTCGGCTCCTCGGTCACGGAGCGGGCGCCCAGTTGCCGCCGCCATAGAACCACAGCGGCCGGATGGCGCGGCTGCCGACCGCCGGGTCGATCAGGGTGACGACCCAGGTCTCGCGCGAGATGGGATCGGAGCTTGTCGCCTCCCCCCATCCCTTTATGGAGTCGATCTTTACGTAGTGGGTCTCGCCGGGCCGGACGACCACGGTCTTGAACTGGTTGGGATATTGCTCCTGGGTATAGACGCTGACCTCGTATTGGCCGGCGGGCACGTCGCGGTAGATCACGCCATTGGGCCAGGAGAGGCCGATCTTCTGCCGGTTGAGATAGATGTCCCGCACCTGGGTTCCCTCATAGGGGGACGCATCGCGGTAGAAGTAGAACCGGGCCTTGCCCACGGGCGGCACGGGTTGGGCCGTCTCGACCTTGTCGAAGGTCAGCCGGGTTTCCGCGCAGGCCGCGATCAGCGGCGTGGCGGTAAGTCCGAGAAGGAGGGAGCGACGGTTCATCTGGGCAGACTCAGGATTTGCCGTCGATGCCGATCACCTGGCCGAAGGGATCCCATTCGGCGCCGTTGAACTTGATGAGCTGGCCCTGCTGCAGCGGGAAGAAATTGTCCGGCGCGGTGTTGACCTCGATCCCCGGCAGCAGCATCGGCACCTTGAGATGCTTCAGGTTGGCCGCCTGCTTCATGATGTTCTCGCGGGTGAGGTCGTCGCCGCATTGGATCAGCACCTGCTCCAGGGTTTTGGCCGCCATATAGCCATAGACGTTCAGGCTGTCGTTGACGCTGGCGCCCGGATTGTACTTCTGCATGAAGGCGAGCCATTCCTTGTAGTCGGCGTCGTTCTGCCAGCGCTTGTCGCTCGGGTCCTTGTAATATTGCAGCGAGATGATGCCCTTGCCCTTCTCGACGCCGGCGGGCTGCATGACGGCTCCGACGGAGGTCGAGATCGTGTTGAGGAACTGGGTCGGCCGCCAGTCGATGTCATAGGCCTTGCGGATCGCCTGGGCCGCGAACTTCGGGATCGCCACGTTGAAGAAGACATCCGCGCCGCTGCCCTTGAGGTCCACGATCTGGGAATCGACGGTGGGATCGGAGGGCTCGTAGCTGACCTGCTTCACGATCATCGTCTTGGCCTTGTCGCCGAGGCCTTCGGTGAAGCCCTTCAGGTAGTCGGTTCCGTAGTCGTCGTTTTGGTAGAGGATTCCGACCTTGGCGTTCGGCAGGGTCTGGAGAATGTATTTCGCGTAGATCTTCCCTTCCGTCTGGTAGTTGGGCTGCCAGCCCATGCTCCAGGGGAAATTCTTGGGATCGCCCCACTGGCTGGCGCCCGAAGCGACGAAGAGCTGCGGGATCTTCCGCTGGTTCATGTATTTCTGGATCGCCGCGTTGGACGCGGTGCCGAGCGACTGGAACAGCATCAGCACCTTGTCCTGCTCGACGAGGCGGCGGGTCTGTTCGACCGTCTTGGCGGGACTGTAGCCGTCGTCGAGGCTCAGGAGCGTGATCTTGCGGCCCTTGATGCCGCCTTTCTCCTTGTTCAGCATCTCGAAATAGGCGGCTTCCACCTTGCCGATGGAGCCATAGGCCGAGGCCGGGCCGCTATAGGGCATGGTCTGCCCGATCTTGATCTCGCTGTCGGTCGCCCCGGGGGAATAGGTGGCCGCCCGAAGCGGGCTCGCCGCCAGGAGGAGAGCCACGGCGAGAGCGCCGAAAATCGGTCCCGGTCTGATCGGCATGACGCTTCTCCCCTATTTTGCCGGCGCGAATGGCATTTATGCCCCACCAACCTACCTAAACCAGGAGCTTGTTTGAAGGATTTCGATAAATTTCGGGGATTGTTGCGACTTGGAATGCCTATAAAGGCGGGAACGATACGCGGTTTCGGAACTTTGTGGTTCGCGGGCTTCGTGTCATCGCCGTATCTTGGCGCCTGCCCGAGCTTCGAGGGATTGTGGGACGCGCTCAGGTGATGGACGGTTTCCGCAGCTCCAGGGTCTCAGATGGACGATTACAAACTCAATGACCAGGCCAGTCCCCATACCGCCATAGCGCCGGTGCCCGTGGTGAAGCGGCGCTCGCTCTGGCGGCAGGCGATCTGGGTTTTGGTCATCCTGGCCGTGATCGGCGGGGTGGTCTGGTGGGTCGAGATGCGGCCCGCCCCGGCCCAGCGCACGGGCCGTTTCCAGGTCAACGGACCGATGCCGGTGGTGACCGCCATTGTCGAGAAAGCCGACGTCGGCATTACCCTCAACGCGCTTGGTACTGTGACGCCTTCGGCGGTCGTGACGGTGCGGTCCCAGGTTGGCGGGCAACTCGTCAACGTTGCCTTCCGCGAAGGCCAGCTGGTGAAGAAGGGCGACCTTCTCGCCGAGATCGATCCCCGGCCCTATCAATTCGCGCTCGCCCAGGCCCAGGGAACGCTCCAGCGCGACCAATCGCTGCTGAAGAACGCCGAACTCGATCTGGCCCGCTACAAGACCCTGGCGGCGCAGGATTCCATTCCGAAGCAGCAGCTCGACACCCAGGCGGCCCTCGTCGCGCAGTATCAGGGGACTGTGCAGACGGATCAGGGGCTGGTCGACAACGCCAAGCTCAATCTCTCTTATACGAAAGTCGTGGCGCCCATGGACGGGCGCGTCGGCCTGCGCCAGATCGACCAGGGCAACTACGTCCAGTTGAGCGACGCCGGAGGGCTCGTGGTCCTGACGGCGGTCCAGCCGATCACCGTCATCTTCAATGTGCCGGAAGACAATATCCCCGCGATCATGCGGCGGGTCACATCGGGCGCGTCGCTTCCCGTGACGGCCTTCGACAGGGCCCAGCTGAACAAGCTCGCGACCGGCAAGCTTGTGACCGTCGACAACCAGATCGACCAGACGACGGGTACGGTGAAGCTGCGCGCCGAATTTCCCAATGAGGACGGCGTCCTTTTCCCCAACCAATTCGTGAACATCCAGCTGCTGGTCGATACGGTGAAGGACGCCAGCGTGATCCCGACGCCCGCGATCCAGCGCGGCGCGCCCGGCACCTTCGTCTATGCGGTAAAGGAAGACGGCACGGCCCATGTCCAGCCGGTGAAGCTCGGCGTCACCCAGGGCGAGAAGGTCCAGATCATCTCGGGCCTCAATGTGGGCGACCCTGTGGTCGTGGATGGCGCGGACAAGCTGCGCGACGGCGCCGCCGTGAGCCAGCGCGACGCCACCGGGGCCGCGGTCGGCAACCAGCCGGCCGCGAACCAGAACGACACGCAGCGCGGGCAAAGGGGACAACAGCGGCGTCGCGGGAACAGCCCGTGATCGCGCCCGCCGTGAAGGCGGGCGGGGTCGGGAGCCTTAGCCGATGAACCCTTCGCGTCCCTTCATCCTTCGCCCGGTCGCGACGACGCTCCTGATGTTGGCGCTGCTGCTGGTCGGCGGGATCGCCTTCCGCTTCCTGCCTCTGGCGGCCCTTCCCGAGGTCGATTATCCGACGATCGAGGTCCGGACCTTCTATCCGGGCGCCAGTCCCGAGGTCATGACCTTTTCGGTCACGGCCCCCCTGGAGCGTCAGTTCGGCCAGATGCCGAACCTCACACAGATGACCTCGTCGAGTTCGGCGGGGGCCTCGGTCATCACCCTGCAATTCGGCCTCAACCTCAGCCTCGACATCGCGGAGCAGGAGGTCCAGGCGGCGATCAACGCTTCCGGAAACCTCCTGCCGTCGGATCTCCCGGCGCCGCCGATCTACGCCAAGGTCAATCCGGCCGATGCGCCGATCCTGACCCTGGCCCTCACCTCGAAAACCATGCCGCTGCCGCAGATCGAGGACCTGGCGGATACCCGCGTCGCGCAGAAGATTTCCCAGATCGCGGGCGTCGGGCTCGTCAGCATCAGCGGGGGGCAGCGGCCCGCCGTGCGCATCCAGGCCAATCCCAAGGCGCTGGCGGCCTATGGGCTCAATATCGACGACCTGCGCTCGACGATCACCACCTCCAACGTGAATACGCCGAAGGGCAATTTCGACGGGCCAAGCCGGGCCTATACGATCAATGCCAACGACCAGCTCCAGAGCGCCGAGGCCTATAAGAAGATCATCCTGGCCTATAAGAACGGCGCGCCGGTCCGGCTCACCGATGTGGCCAATGTCATCGATGGGGCCGAGAACACCAGGCTCGCCGCCTGGGTCAACGAGACGCCGGCGGTGATCCTCAACGTGCAGCGGCAGCCGGGCGCCAATGTCATCGACGTGGTGGACCGGATCAAGATCCTGCTGCCGCAGTTGGAGGCGGCGCTGCCGGCGGCGATCAATGTCACGGTGGTGACCGACCGGACCGTGACGATCCGCGCCTCGGTCCGGGACGTGGAGTTCGAACTGGCGCTGTCGGTCGGCCTCGTCGTGCTGGTGATCTTTCTTTTCCTGCGCAACGTCCGGGCGACGATCATCCCGAGCCTGTCCGTGCCGCTGTCCCTGGTCGGCACCTTCGCGGCCATGTATCTCCTGGGCTTCAGCCTCAACAACCTTTCGCTCATGGCCTTGACCATCGCCACGGGCTTCGTGGTCGACGACGCCATCGTCATGATCGAGAACGTGGCGCGCTATCTGGAGGAAGGAGACTCGCCGCTCCAGGCCGCGCTCAAGGGCTCGAAGCAGATCGGCTTCACGATCGTATCGCTGACGGTGTCGCTGATCGCGGTGCTGATCCCACTCTTGTTCATGGGCGACGTGGTGGGGCGTCTTTTCCGCGAATTCGCGGTGACGCTGGCGGTGACGATCATCATCTCCGCCGTCGTCTCGCTTACCCTGGTGCCGATGCTTTGCGCAAAACTGCTCAAGCGCCCCAATGAGGCCAAGGAATCTTGGTTCGAACGAAGGAACAGGGAGCTTTTCGACAGATTGGTGGGTGGCTACGACCGGACGCTCACCTGGGTCCTCGACCGGCAGTTCGCGACCCTGGTCGTGGCGGTCGCGACCCTGGGGCTGACCGCCTATCTCTATATCGCGATCCCCAAGGGCTTCTTCCCGACCCAGGATACGGGCGTCATCCAGGGTGTCTCCGAAGCCTCCCAGTCGATCTCCTTCGCCGCCATGGCGGAGCGCCAGCAGGCGCTGGCGGCGGAGATCCTGAAGGATCCCAATGTCGAGAGCCTCTCGTCCTTCATCGGCGTGGATGGGACCAACCTGACGCTCAACAGCGGACGCTTCCTCATCAACCTGAAGCCCCATGCCCAGCGCAAGGCCACGGTTCTCGATGTGATCGACGATCTGGAGCACCGGCTGGCCAATGTCTCGGGGATCGCCCTCCATATGCAGCCGGTGCAGGACCTGAGCGTCGATGCGACCGTCAGCCGGACCCAATACCGCTTCGTGCTGGAAGACGCCGATCCTGACGAACTCAGCCAATGGGCGCCGAAGCTCGCGGAGAAGCTGTCGCATATTCCCGATATTCAGGACGTGGCCAGCGACCTCCAGGAGAAGGGGCTGTCCGCCTACGTGATGGTGGACCGCGACACCGCGGCGCGCTTCGGCATCACGCCCGCGACCATCGACAACGCGCTTTATGACGCCTTCGGGCAGCGCATCGTCTCGACGATCTTCACCCAGGCCAACCAGTACCGGGTGATCCTGGAGGCCGATCCGGTCTTCCACAATTCATTGGAATCCCTGAACTCGATCTATCTGCCGTCCTCGGTCGCGGCGGGCGGGCAGGTGCCGCTCTCGGCGCTGGCCCGCGTGATCGAGGAAACCTCGCCGCTGCTGGTGACGCATCTGGGGCAGTTCCCGGCGACGACAATCTCTTTCAATCTCGCGCCGGGCGCTTCCCTGGGCGCGGCCGTGAAGGCGATCCGCCAGGCGGAAATCGAGCTCGGCATGCCGCAAAGCATCTTCACGAGCTTCCAGGGCGCGGCTCTCGCCTTCGAGGCTTCGCTGCAGAACACGCTGCTGCTCATCATCGCCGCGATCATCACGGTCTATATCGTGCTGGGCGTGCTCTATGAGAGCTTCATCCATCCGATCACCATTCTCTCGACCCTGCCCTCGGCAGGCGTCGGCGCGCTCCTGGCGCTGATGCTCGCGGGCGACGATCTCAGCATCATCGCCATCATCGGCATCGTGCTGCTCATCGGTATCGTGAAGAAGAACGCGATCATGATGATCGACTTCGCCCTGGAAGCCGAGCGCGAGCAAGGCAAGCCGCCGCGCGAGGCGATCCACCAGGCCTGTCTCCTGCGGTTGCGCCCCATCCTGATGACCACCATGGCGGCGCTTCTGGGAGCCTTGCCCCTGATGCTCGGCACCGGCGTGGGGTCGGAGCTGCGCCATCCCCTCGGCATCACCATCGTCGGCGGCCTCATCGTGAGCCAGCTTCTGACGCTCTATACGACGCCGGTCATTTATCTCGCCTTTGACAGTCTTGCGGCGCGGGTCCGGCGTTATTTCCCGGCCGACGAGGAAGAGCCGGGCGTCGCCGAATGAACCTCTCCGAGGCCTTTATCCGCCGCCCCGTGGCGACGACGCTGCTGACCTTCGGGGTGGCTCTGGCGGGGGCGGTCGCCTTCTTTCAATTGCCGGTCTCGCCGCTGCCCCAGGTCGATTTTCCGACGATCTCCGTCCAGGCCTCGATGGCCGGCGCCAGCCCCGAGGTCATGGCAAGCACCGTGGCGACCCCGCTGGAGCGGCATCTGGGGCAGATTGCGGATGTCACCGAGATCACATCCCAGAGTTCGGTCGGTTCGACCCGCGTCACGCTCCAATTCGGCCTAAATCGGGACATCGACGGGGCTGCGCGGGACGTGCAGGCGGCGATCAACGCGGCGCGGGCGGACCTCCCGGCCAGCCTCCGCAGCAATCCCACCTATCGCAAGGTCAATCCGGCCGACGCGCCGATCCTGATCCTGGCCCTGACCTCCAAGACCCTGACCCAGGGACAGCTCTACGACGCGGCGACCACCGTGCTGGAGCAACGCTTTTCCCAGATCGAGGGCATCGGCCAGGTGAGCCTCGGCGGTAGCTCGCTGCCTGCCGTCCGCGTCGAGCTCAATCCCCAGACACTCTTCAAATACGGGATCGGTTTGGAAGACGTGCGGGCGGCACTGGCCTCGGCCAATGCCCATAGTCCCAAGGGCTCCATCGACGTCGGCGACCGGCGCTACCAGATCGAGAGCAACGATCAGGCGCGCAAGGCCGACGAATACAGCAACCTCGTGATCGCCTATCGCAACGGCGCGCCTGTGCGATTGAAGGATGTGGCGGAAATCCTCGATTCCGTCGAGAACGTGCGCAATGCCGGAATGGCCAATGGCGATCCTGCGGTGCTGGTGCAGCTTTTCCGCCAGCCCGGCGCCAATATCATCGACACCATCGATCGGGTGAAGCTGCTCCTGCCGCAGCTTCAGGCCTCGATGCCGGCGGATGTGAACATCCTGTTGGCCTCCGACCGTTCCTCCACCATCCGCGCGTCGCTGCACGACATCGAGCGGACGCTGCTCATCTCCATCGGGCTCGTGATCGCCGTGGTCTTCTGGTTCCTGCGCGATGCGAGGGCCGCTGCCATCCCCACCGTGGCGGTGCCGGTGTCGCTCCTGGGCACGCTCGGGGTCATGTATCTCCTGGGCTATAGCCTCGACAACCTGTCGCTCATGGCTCTGACCGTCGCCACCGGCTTCGTTGTCGATGACGCCATCGTCGTGCTGGAGAACATAACCCGCCACCTCGAAGCGGGTGTTCCGCGCGTGAAGGCGGCGATCATGGGCGCCAAGGAGACGGGTTTCACCGTCCTCTCCATGAGCCTGTCGCTGATCGCGGTTTTCATCCCGCTCCTGCTGATGGGCGGGATCATCGGCCGCATCTTCCGGGAATTCGCGGTGACGCTTTCCGTGGCGGTGCTGGTCTCGCTCGCGGTGTCGCTGACCACCACGCCGATGATGTGCGCCTTCATCCTCCGCCGTCAGCGGACGGCCCATGGCTGGCTATACAATGCGAGCGAGAGGTGGTTCAACGCGTTGCTGCGAGGCTACGAAAGGTCGCTCGCCTGGGCGCTCGCCCATAGCGGGATCATGATGCTGATCCTGGTCAGCGCGCTCGGCCTCAACGTCTACCTCTATACGGAGATCCCCAAAGGCTTCGTCCCGCAACAGGACACTGGCCGCCTCAACGGCGGCATCCAGGCCGACCAGAGCATCTCCTTCCAGGCGATGCGGCAGAAGCTGACCCAATTCGTCTCGATCGTGCAGAAGGACCCGGCGGTCGAAAGCGTCGTCGGCTTCACCGGAGGCGGGCAGACCAATTCGGGCTTCATCTTCGTCGCCCTAAAGCCGCTTGCCGAGCGCGACGTCTCGGCGGACCAAGTGATCGCCCGGTTGCGCGGAGAACTGGCGCAGGTGCCGGGCGCCGCGCTCTTCCTGCAGTCGGTCCAGGACTTCCGCATGGGCGGACGGGGCGGTAATGCCCAATACCAATACACGCTGCAGAGCGACAATCTCGCCGACCTCTACGAATGGGCGCCCAAGATCGCGGAAGCGCTGAAGAACGTTCCCGAATTGGCCGACGTCAATTCCGACCAGCAGCAGAAGGGGCTCGAGACCGATATCGTCATCGACCGGGATATGGCCAGGCGCCTTGGCATCACCACGAGCCAGATCGACAACACCCTCTATGACGCCTTCGGTCAGCGCCAGGTCTCGACGATCTACAACGCGCTGAACCAGTATCACGTGGTGATGGAGGTGGCCCCGCGCTTCCGCCAGAGCCCGGAGATGCTGAAGGATATCTATGTCAGCACGTCGGCCGGCACGGTCGGCGGCACGAGCGCGACCAATGCGCTGGTCGCGCCGACGACCTCGGCCAAAAGCGCGCCGCAGACGACGACCTCCAACGCGGGAAGCACCGCGCAGGATGCTGTGCGCAACCAGCGCACCAATGCGATCACCGCCGTGGGCAAGGGCGGCAGTTCCTCCGGCGCCTCCGTCAGCACCAAGGTCGAAACCATGGTGCCGCTCTCAGCCTTCACCGAATTCGGGCCGGGCAATACGCCGCTCTCGGTCAATCACCAGGGCCTTTTCGTGGCCAGCACGATCTCCTTCAACCTGGCGGAGGGTGTCGCCTTGAGCGATGCCCAGCGGGTCATCGGCGAGACCATGAACAAGATCGGCGTGCCCGCCACGGTCCATGGCGGTTTCCAGGGCACGGCGCGGGGCTTCGAGCAATCGCTCGCCAGTCAGCCTTATCTGATCCTGGCGGCATTGGCGGCAATCTACGTGGTGCTGGGCGTGCTCTACGAGAGCTATATCCATCCCCTGACCATTCTCTCCACCCTGCCATCGGCCGGGGTGGGGGCGGTGCTGGCGCTGATGATCTGCGACATGGAGTTCAGCATCATCGCGCTGATCGGGGTCTTCCTGCTGATCGGCATCGTGAAGAAGAACGCGATCATGATGATCGACTATGCGCTGGTCGCCGAGCGCACGCAGAACCTGCCGCCGCGCGAGGCGATCTTTCATGCCTGCGTGCTGCGTTTCCGGCCGATCATGATGACCACCATGGCGGCGCTTCTGGGCGCCTTGCCCCTGGCCTTGGGCATGGGCGACGGGGGCGAGCTGCGCCGGCCGCTGGGCGTCTCGATCATCGGCGGCCTCATCCTGAGCCAGCTTCTGACGCTTTATACGACACCGATCATCTATCTTTACCTCGACCGCTTGAGCCACTGGAGCCGGCGCGTCCGGCGCGGCGAAGCGCGTCCCGTCGAGGGCCTGGGAGCCGCCGAGTGAAGCTTACGCGTTATTCCCTTCTGGCGAGCGTCGCCTTGACCTCGCTCGGCGCCTGCACCGTCGGGCCGGACTACCAGCGCCAGCCGGCCATCGTCTCCGATCATTTCAAGGAGACCGAGGGCTGGAAAATCGGCGAGCCGAAAGAGACCGACGACAAGGGGCCCTGGTGGTCGCTCTATCGGGATCCGGTCCTCGACGAACTTGAGGCGCAGGTCGAAGTCTCGAACCAGAATTTGAAATCCCTGGAGGCGGCCTATCGCAGTTCCCTCGCGGTCATCCGCGAATCGCGGGCGAGCTATTTCCCGATCATCGGGACGAATGGCTCGATCCAGCAATCGGGCTCCGGCAGGGGCGGGGGCAGCACCCGGTCGAGCACCTCGACGTCGCGGGGCGGCAGCACAACGGAATATAATCTCGCCGGTTCCTTGAGCTGGGAAATCGACCTCTGGGGCCGGATCAGCCGGACGGTCGAGGGCAATGCCGCCAATGCCCAGGCCAGCGCCGCCGATCTCGCCAATGCGAAGCTGTCGGCCCAGTCGCTGCTCGCCACGAACTACTTCCAGCTCCGCGCCGCCGACGAGCAGAAGCGGATCCTGGATGCCACCGTCCAGGCCTTCGCCCGGTCCCTTCAGATCACCCAGAACCGTTACAACGTGGGCACCTCGGCGCGCGCCGATGTAGTCCAGGCGCAGGCCCAGCTCGAATCGACCCGTGCCCAGGCCGTCGCCGTCGGGATCCAGCGGGCGCAGTTCGAGCACGCCATCGCCGTGCTGACGGGAAAGCCCCCGGCGGATCTCTC
This sequence comes from Rhodospirillales bacterium, assembly GCA_947473305.1. Lineage (GTDB taxonomy): Bacteria > Pseudomonadota > Alphaproteobacteria > ATCC43930 > CGMCC-115725 > CANJCB01. The sequence goes on along the minus strand of CANJCB010000011.1, from coordinate 30,395 downwards.
GATCGCGCTGGCGCCCTTCACCTATGATGTGGTCGTCGAGCCGCCGGGCGTGCCTTCGGAACTCCTGGAGCGGCGGCCGGATATCGCCCTGGCCGAGCGCCGCATGGCGGCCGCCAATGCCCAGATCGGCGTCGCCAAGGCCGCCTATTATCCGAGCCTGACGCTTTCGGCCTCCTATGGCTTTGTCAGCACCGCGCTCGATACGTTAATCCGGGCGTCCAACGCGGCCTGGTCGATCGGGCCGCAGCTCGCCTATACGGTTTTCGACGGCGGGCTCCGGTCGGCCCAGACCGATGCCGCCAGGGCGAATTACGACGAGACTGTCGCGACCTACCGCCAGACCGTGCTGACCGCCTTCCAGCAGGTGGAGGATCAATTGGCGGCGCTCCGCATCCTCGCCCAGCAGGCCGAGGTGCAGGCGCGGGCGGTGCGCGCTTCCGACGAGGCGGAGCAACTGGTGCTGAACCAGTATCAGGCGGGCGTCGTCGCCTATAGCAGCGTCTTGACCGCCCAGACGGCGGCGCTGCAGAACCGGCAGGGCGCCTTGTCCATCGCGCAGAACCGTCTTACCGCGAGCGTGGCGCTCATCGAGGCCCTGGGCGGCGGCTGGCATGCCGGCGATCTGCCGGATCAGCAGAAGTTGCGGTCGGGCGACGGCGAGCCGCCCAAAAAAGACGAAAAACCGTCTTAAGCGGAATTCTCGCCCGAAACTATTTGTCACCCTTGAGTTAATATTGGCTTCAGGTTGGGAGGGTTTACTTCCCCCTGCGAGACGCGATGTGAAGCGTGGCTTGCACAGGCAGAGTTCCGGTACCGATGGATGCGGGATCGGGGGACGGCGAGGGGAATGGTTCAAGGCATGCCGGGGGGCTGCCGAGGGTCATCGCCGCGATCCGCACCATCATCCGGACAAGCTCACCGCAAGGTGCCGCCTCAGAGTTTCGAATGCGAGGGTCCGACCGCTGTTGACCGGATGGGGTCAGGGGGAAACTAGCCCAGTCCGGTGGCCGGAGGCGTCAGCCTCCGGCCCGCACTTTCAGGTAAAGGCCGGCGGCGTCAGCTTCCAGCCTTTGCTTTTTTGAGGTCCGGCAGGAAGACGGCCAACAGCCCGATCGCCGGCAGGAACGAGTAGATGTGATAGACATATTCGATGCTCGTGAGGTCGGCGAGCTTGCCCATGATCGCCGCGCCGATCCCGGCCATCCCGAAAGCGAATCCGAAGAACAGACCGGCCACCATGCCGATATTGCCCGGCACCAGTTCCTGGGCGAAGACGATGATCGCCGAAAGCGCCGAGGACAGGATCAGGCCGATGAACACGATCAGGATCGTCGTCCAGAAAAGGTTCGCATAGGGCAGGGCGATCGTGAAGGGCAGTACCCCCAGGATCGACCCCCAGATCACATATTTCCGGCCAAAGCGGTCGCCCACCGGGCCGCCGATGAAGGTTCCCGACGCTGAGGCGAAAAGGAAGACGAAGAGGTAGATCTGCGCCGCCTGAACCGAGACCCCGAACTTCTCCATCAGATAGAAGGTGAAGTAGGTGGTCATGCTCGACATGTAGAAATACTTCGAGAAGATCAGGGTCAGCAGGATCGCGATATAGAAGACCACCGCCCGGGTCGAAAGCGCGGGATGCAGCGTCCGCTTCGCCGATGACGCCGTGCGCGGGGTTGCGGCCCGATGCGCCTTGTACCAGCGCCCCACATAGGCGAGCAGCAGCATCGCCGCCAAAGGGATCATCGCGAACCAGACAAGGCTGTGCTGGCCGTGCGGAATGATGACGAGCGCCGCCAGCAAGGGTCCCATGGCCCCGCCGAAATTGCCCCCGACCTGGAAGAGCGACTGCGCAAAGCCGTGGCGACCGCCCGAGGCCATCCGCGCGACGCGCGAGGATTCCGGATGGAAGACCGCGGATCCTACGCCGACGAAAGTGACCGCGAGCAGCAGATAGGCAAATTGCGGCGTCAGGGCGAGGCAGATCACCCCCATCAGCGAAAACCCCATTCCCAGGCCCAGTGAATAGGGTTGCGGCCGTCGGTCGGTGAAGAAGCCGACGACAGGCTGGAGCAGGGAAGACGACGTCTGGTAAACCAGCGCGATGATCCCGATCTCCGAAAAACTCAACGCGAAACTGGTCTTCAGCATCGGATAGATCGCCGGCACGATGGAATTCATCGTATCGACCAGGAGATGGCCCACGGTGATCGTGATCAGGATCGAGAGGACCGTCGTATTCGTTCCGGCGAGCGCAAAACTGGGCTTGGCTGCGGTAGGCGCGGTCACTTCGGTGGTCATCTAGGCTTCCTGACAGGCGTCATGGAATTTCTTTTGCGATGAGATAAGAGGTTCGCCCCCTGTCCGAGAAACGTCAATTTCGCATGGCGGCTCCGTTCCCGGACGCCTCACGACGCAAGCAGGAAACGGCCTCTGATCGCGGTCCAGGCATTGGCCGCGGCGGGACGGCAGCGTTCCAGGACCGAATGGGCCGCCTGCAGGTCGCCGGCTTCGCAGGCCGCTTCCAGATCGCGGGCGAGGGCTTCGAGTTCGAGCGCCCCGAAGTTACCGGACACGCTGATCATGTTGTGGGCCTCCCTGGCGGCGGAATCGAGCTTGTCCTCCCGCAAGAGTTGCTCGATGGCCTTGAGACGCTCGTCGGCGGCTTTGAGATAACGGGCCACGAGTTCCTGGAAACCGGTCCTCGGCATGATGCCGGAGAGGGTCACGAGGCGGCGTTCGTCGAAGACGGCCGGATTTTCGTCGTCATGCTTTTCGGGCTGGATCACCCCGATGGCGCGCTCCGAAGCGGTGGTCCAGCGCTCGACCATGGCGAGAAGATCTTCAGGGTCGAAGGGCTTGAGCAGATAGTCGGACATGCCCGAGGCGATGCAGGCCTCGCGCACGCCTTCCATCGCATGGGCGGTCATGGCGATGATCGGCATATGGCCGTTGGAGCCGCCCAATTGCCTGATCCGCTTGGTTGCCTCGGCGCCGTCCATGACCGGCATTTGAAGGTCCATCAGGACGAGATCGAAATCCGCTTGGCGGACCGTTTCCACAGCCTGTTTTCCGTTGTCCGCCACTTCCACCCGATAGCCGTCCTTGGCGAGCACGCGCACCGCGATCTCGCGGTTGATCGCATTGTCCTCGACCAGCAGGATGCCGATGCCCGCGCCGCGGCCATGGCGGGACACGGAGATCGGCAGCGCCGCCGCTCCCGGCGTGCGTTCGATCTTTCCCTGGGCGGGCTCCAGGTCGAGCGTGAACCAGAATATGCTTCCGCCGCCGATGGTGTTCTCGAAGCCGATGCCGCCGCCCATGAGCTCGACCAACTCCTTGGAGATCGCGAGGCCAAGGCCCGTCCCCCCGAAGCGGCGGCTGATCGATGTATCCGCTTGGGAGAATTTCTGGAACAGACGGGTGCGGGCCTCCTCGTCGATCCCGATCCCGGTATCGGTGACGGTGATGCGGAGCGCGAACTTCCCCTCCCGCTCTCCGCAAAGTTGCGCCGTGACGGTTACGGAGCCCGTATCGGTGAATTTGATCGCATTGCCGACCAGGTTGAAGAGAACCTGCCGGATCCGGGTCGGGTCGCCTCTGACGGCGCGGGGGAAATCGGGGGGGATAAATGCCTTGAGCGTGAGGTTTTTCTCCCGCGCCCGGGTGCCCATGAGCGCCAGCACGGCATCGATCGTCTCGACGATATCGAAATCGAGCGATTCGATGTCGAGCCGGCCGGCCTCGAGCCGCGAGATTTCGAGCACGTCGTCGATGATGCCCAGGAGACCTTCGGCGGAAGAGCGCACGGCCTGCGCGTAATAGCGCTGCTCGGCGTCGAGGGTCATGTCGAGGAGCAGCCGGTTCATGCCCAGGATGCCGTTCATCGGTGTCCGGATCTCGTGGCTCATCATCGCCAGGAAGTCCGATTTCGCCCGGCTCGCGGCCTCGGCCTGCTCCTTCGCCGAGCGCATCGCTTCCTCGTAGCGCACGCGCTCGGTAGCATCGCGGACGATGCTGATGATCTCCGCTTCGCCGGTGTCGGGATTGGTGGTGCGGGTCATGTTGACCTCGGCCCAGACGAATTGGCCGTCGCGGCGTTGGATGCGGTGAGTCACCAAGGCATGGGCGCTATTGTCGAGCGCCCGAACCGCGTTGTCGCGCGCCTCGACATCGTCGGGATGGATCGCGTCGACCGAGGCTTCCATCAATTCGTCCGGCTCGTAGCCGAGGAGGCTCCGGCTGGCGGGCGACACGAAGAGCCGCCGCCGGTGGTCGTGGCTTGAGCGCACGATCATGTCAGAGGAGTTTTCCGCGATCAGGCGGTATTTTCTCTCGCTTTCCAAGGCGGCCCGCTCGGCGATGCCGCGCCGGCGTAATTCGCGCGCCAACCCCCAGGCAAGCAGGGTGGCGATGACCATGAGCCCGAGGAGCGTCGCGCCGATGCCGAGCGCCTTGCGGTACCACTCGGCAAGGATCGTGGCCTTCGCCTGGTTGACGCTGACGATGAGGGGAAAATCGCCGATCCGCGCATAGACGTAGAGCCGGGGCACATGCTCGAAGCTCGACACTTCCTCATAGGAGCCCGAGGGGCGTGCGGGAAAATGGCGAAAGAGCGTGCTTCGGCTGAGATCCGCACCGATGTCGGCGTCGCGGAACGGTTGCCGGACGATGAGCTTCCCATCGGTCGAGATGAGGCCTGCCGATCCGTTCTCGCCGAGATCGATTTCCTCGAAGAGATGGCGGAAATAGCTGAGGCGCATGCTGCCGGCCACCACCCCGGCGAAACTGCCGTCGCGGTTGTCCAGGCGGCGGCTCAGCACGATGGTCCAGTCGCCATCGATCTCGCTGAAAGCCGGCGGACTGATGACGAGACCCTGGTCGGGGTGGGTGCGATGAAAGGTGAAGTAATCCCGGCTCGCGAAATTGCCGGTCCGGGGGATGGGCGAGCGCGAATCGATGATCACATGGCCCAATTCGTCGAGCACCAGGATCGAGCCCAGGTCTTTCGCGCTGGCGGCGCGGTCGAACAGGATGAGGCCCCGGACTTCGGCGCTCATGCTCCAGATTTCCGGCAGCTGCATGCCTTCCATCACGGCTTGGATCGACAGGTCGTAGATCTCGATATTGCGTTCGATATCGTGTTCGAGGGCCGAAACCAGGTTGGTCGCCGATTGGATGGCGTGTTTCCAGGCGTCCTGGCGCGCGTCCCAAGTCAGCGAGGCGGCGAGTCCCGTGATCATGAGAAGTACGCAGCCGGTGCCGATAAAGGCCGCGACCGTCCTTCGGGATCTGTCGGAAATGCCAAACATCCGATTGAAAACCCGTCCGATCATCGCTGAACGCACCCGATAGCCGCCTGATCCGAAACACTATAGCGCAAGGAGGCTGTCACCGCGCTATCGGCCCTTGCAGAGCCGTCGGACCTCGTCGCGGGAAAGCTTCCCGTCGCGGTCGATATCCAGCATCGCGAATTTCCGCCGGGCATAGGCGCGGAACTCGGCGAGGCTTACCCGCTGATCGAGGTTCGTGTCCGCGGCCATGACCGGATCCGGCAGGTTGTTGCGGGGAAGGTCCCCGAGTTCGTCGTCATCCTTGCTCCAATCCCAGAACGACCGTCTCTCGTTCCGGTCGCGGCGCTGGCGGGTTCGAGGTTCGGGCCGGTAGGGCGCGCGATAGATGGAAAGTTCGGGCGGCGTCAGATAGCCGTCCTTGTCGCTATCCATGGCCGCGAATTGGCGCATGGCGTCGGCATCGAATTCCGAACCGTCTATCGCCCCGTCGCGATTGGTGTCGACCCTGTCGAACCAGCCGGACAAGGCAAGATCGCAGGAGACTTTGCCGAGCGGCCCGCCGGAGAGCGGCTCCCCATTGGGACTGTCGACCGGAAGATCCCGCTCCGCACCGCCGCCGATGAGGGAACCGCAGCCTGCAAGAAGGCACAGGAGCGCCAGGGCCGGGACGAGCGGCCCGATACGGCCTCGCAGAAACTCAAGAGATCCCATTCGCAGGTTTCCGATCAAGGTGCTCCCGTCCCGCAGAGGGGATGAAAAAGGGCGTGTTGAACCTAAAATAGTACCGGGAGTTCTCTTTGAGGACATATATCGTTGTGGAGGAGTTCATGCGTGCCGTTGGACGTTCGTCGAGAATCCTCGCCCTGGGGGCGTTGGCGGCGCTGTTGTGCATCGGCCTCGCGCCCCAGGAAGCCTCCGCCCGGGCCTTCTTTTCATTCGGCATCGGCATTCCCCTGGCGCCGGCCTATTATCCCCCGCCGCCGGTCTATTATGCACCACCTCCGGCTTATTACGCGCCGCCGCCTGCGGTCTATGTGCCGCCCGCTCCGGTCTATGCTCCGGCGCCGGCCTATGCGCCCGCACCGGGCCAATGCCGGGAATATCAGTCGACCACCATGATCGAGGGACGGCCCCAGCAGGTCTATGGCACGGCTTGCCTGCAGCCGGACGGCTCCTGGCGCATCGTGCGATAAGGGCGGCCCGGCACGATTTGCCGGGCTTGCTCCTCTTCCAGCAATTCCTGCCCGGTCGAGCCGGGTTCTCGGGCTGATTTCCGCGCTTAAACGCGGCATGGAGATTGCTCCTCTCCAGGGACGGCATCCTTTGCGTCCCCGGAGGTCCCATGCGGTTCGGCTCGGCATATCTCTTTCCCGCGATAGGCGTCGCGACCCTTCTGGTCTCGGCGAGGCCCGCAAGCGCCCAGTTCTATAATCTCGAGGGGCGGTTCCAATGCCTGACGCGCCCCGGCGCGGTCTGCTTCGACGCAACCCGGGAGCCGGTCGAACCCCCGCGGCCCGCCCCTAAAGCCTCGGCGCCCGCGCCGGCGCCTGTCGTGATGGCTGTTCCGGCGGAATCGGCCATGCAGATCGTCCGCAAGGCGGGCTCGCGCGCAGTGGTTGTCCATCCCCCTCTCGATACGAAGCCCAAGGATATCAAGGAAGAGATCGCCGTCCGCATCCAGGCGCAGAAGCTCGCCGAGGGGGATTTGGGCATGCTCCAATCCCTGGCGCGGTCCAGCGACGGACGGGCGCTTGAACTCCTGGCCTGGTGCGCGCTCCAGGGGATCGGCATGGGACGCGACCCGGTACAGGCCTATGGGTTCTACGGCCAAGCGGCCGCCGTTCACGTGCCGAACGCGAAGGCGAACCAGAACTGGATTTATAAGAGCATCCTCTCGTCAGACGAGAGGCAGCAGATCCTCATGGTCGAGAACAGCCGCCTTTCGCGAGGATAAAGGCCCCCGAAGACGGTCCCTAGGCGGGTTCCGTCGCGCGCAGAAGATGGACGCTGAAAAGCGCCTGCCGGTCGGTCCAGACCTCGTCGGGCCGATAGCCTGCCCTTACTGCAAGAGCGCGGAAATCCTCGATCGAGTATTTGTAGGAATTCTCGGTGTGGATCGTCTCGTCTGCATCGAAGGCGAATTGCCGGTCGCCGACCCGGACGGTCTGCCGCGCGAGGCTGACGAGATGCATCTCGATGCGGCTCTGTTCCTCGTTCCAATAGGCACGATGCGCGAAGCCCGCGATCTCGAAGTCGGCCCCGAGTTCCCGGTTGATCCGGTGCAGGAGGTTGAGGTTGAAGGCGGCGGTCACGCCCGCGGCGTCGTCATAGGCGGCCTCCAGGACGGAACGTTCCTTCGGCATATCGACGCCGATGACCATGGCGCTGTCGGGGCCGAGAAGCCGGCGCATCCGTCCCAGAAAGGACACCGCCTCGGTCGGCGTCAGATTGCCGATGGTCGAGCCGGGAAAGAAGCCCGATGTGACGCGGGGCGTGATGCCGGGAACGGCGGGCAGGGCGAAGGGCTTCGTATAGTCGGCGCAAACCGGCGTGATCCGCAGATCGGGGAAAGTCCGCGAGAGATCGGTCGCGGCGGCGACCATATGCTCGCGCGAGATATCGACGGGCACATAGGCCGCGGGTCGGTCGAGCGCCGCCAGAAGCAGGCGGATCTTGATCCCGGCGCCCGAACCCAGTTCGACGATCCTCGCCTGGGGGCCGAGGGCGGCGGCGATCTCGCCCGCCTTGTCCTCTAGGATCCCGCATTCCGTGCGGGTCGGATAATATTCCGGCAGGTCGCAGATCTGGTCGAAGAGACGCGAGCCTTCGACGTCGTAAAAGAATTTGCAGGGCAGGGTCTTCTGCCGGGTCGACAGCCCGGCGACGACGCTCTGGCGGAATTCCTCGGTCGAGGGTTCCAAGTCTTCGAGATGGTGCAGCCGTCCAACCGCGTTCATAGGTCCTCCGCGAGGCGAAATCCGGTGAATTGCCAGCGCGAGGCGGGCAGGAAGAAATTACGATAGCTAAGGCGCTCGTGGCCGGGCGGGGTCGCGCAGGACCGCCCGCGCAGCACCATCAGGTTGACCATGAACTTCCCATTGTACTCGCCGACCGCGCCCGGCGCCGGCTTATAGCGCGGATAGGGGAAATAGCCGCTGCCGGTCCATTCCCACACATCCTGGGAAAAACCGGGAGATAAGGGGAGCGGATGGGAAAGGGCGGGATATCGCCGGGGGCTCGGCGGGTGAAGCCGCGCGGCCGCTTCCCATTCGAACTCCGTCGGCAGCCGCTTGCCGGCCCAGGCCGCATAGGCCGCCGCCTCGTAATAGCTGATGTGGCAGGCGGGCTCGTCGAGCCGCAGCGGGCGCTGGCCATGGAGCGTGAAGGCGGACCAGCCGTCCTCTTCCCGGTGCCAGTAGAAGGGCGCTTCCCAGCCCTGGGACTGCACGGTGGCCCAGCCGTCGGACAGCCAGAACTCGGGCCTCCGATAGCCGCCGTCCGCGATGAAGTCGAGATAGTCGCCGACACTGACCGGCCGGTCCGCGATGCGGTAATCGCGGAGCAGCACGTCGTGGGCGGGGCCTTCGTTGTCGAAGGCAAAACCCTCGCCGTTATGGCCGACCCGATAGACCCCACCCGCCATGTCGATCCAGCGGGGCGGGGTGAGGCTGGCAGGGGAAGGGGCATCGGCGGGACGATAAACCGGCCGGGTCGGGTTCAGGGAAAGGAGATGCTTGATATCGGTGAGCAGCAGTTCCTGATGCTGCTGTTCGTGATGAAGACCGAGTTCGATCAAATCGCGCAGGTCGGCCAAATCGCGCAGGCTGGCCGGAGTCCAGGCAAGAAGCCCGGCCATGGCCGCATCGACATGGGCGCGGTATTGGGCGATCTCCGAAATGGCCGGGCGGGTGAGCATCCCTCTGGCGGGGCGGGGATGTCGCGGACCCACGGCCTCGTAATAGGAATTGAAGAGATAGCCGAAGGCTTCGTCGAAAGGCTTGTAGCCGTCGAGATGCGGGACCAGCAGGAAGGTCTCGAAGAACCAGGTCGTATGCGCGCGATGCCACTTCGTCGGGCTCGCGTCCGGCATGGATTGGACCGTCTGGTCCTCGCCGGAGAGCGGGGCCGCCAGCTCTTCCATGGCCCGCCGGATTTCGCCATAGCGACGCGCGAGATCGGCCCAATCGCCGGTCTCGTTCCATTCGCCGGGGCTCCTCTGTGGGGCCTCTCCACTCGCGCTCTCCGCGCGCATGCTTTCTCCTTTCGATCCGCCGGCCTGGGTACTGCCAACGGATAAGGCTTGTTCTTGTTCCAATGGCTATGCCCCCGCGCCTAGTTTTCCACCACCATTTGGACGCGGTCGCCGGCGAAGCTCACGATACTGAATTGGATCGGGGTTCCCGTCTCGTCAAGGTTGACGCTCTCCACATGGAGGATCGGCCTCCCGGGCATTTGGCGCAAGAGCCTTGCTTCTTCCGCCGAAGGCAGGCGGGCGGTGATGTTCGTCTGCTTGCGGGTATAGTCCGCGACACCGCAGCGGGCCAGCGCCTGAGTGATCGAATGGGTTTCCGCGTAGCCCTCGGCCATGCCGGCGAAACGGTCCCAGGGGAAGAAGTGCAGGCTTGTGCTGATCGGCACACTGTCGGCCTCGCCCACCAGTTCGATCATCAGGACCGGCGTCCCAGGGGGGATTTCCAGTCCTTTCGAGACGATCCCGTTCGCCGGTCGCTGCTCGGAGCGCACGAGCCGACCGCCGGGCGAGCGGTTCTGACGCTTCAGGTTCTCGCTGAAGCGGGTCCGCTTGCCGATCGGATAGTCGATCACCTCTTCCTGAACGAAGCTGCCCCGGCCTTGGGTCACGCTAACGATGCCGCGCTGGACAAGCGCCGCCACCGCGCGGCGCACCGTGTGGCGATTGACGTCGAAGCGCGCCGAAAGCTCCTGTTCGGTCGGCAGCTTGTCGCCGGGATGCAGCACGCCCGCCGATATCTCCTGCAGCAGGGTCTGCTCGATCTGACGCCAGAGCGACACGCCGCTGCCCCGCTCGATCTCTTCCATGACCCTCCCACCGTCACAAAACTTTAGCCGTTCGCCGCTTTACTTCGCGCGTCGGAGAGGTATCATGTGCCGACTAAGATACGGATGTCTAGACAAATTATGAATTTGTCCATGCCAGAAATCGAGACGAAAGATCGACAAGCCTGGATGGCGGTGCTGGCCAAGGCCCGGGGCGACGAGTTGGAAGCCCTGTGGTCGGCGATCCCCGAGCCTCCGGCCTATCGCTTCCTGCGCAAGCCCGAGACCGGGCTCGCCATGGTGCGCGGCCGGATCGGCGGCACGGGCCAGGCCTTCAACATGGGCGAGATGACCATGACCCGCGCCGCCGTTCAGATGACGGGCGAGGCGGGCGAAGCGATTGCCGGTTTCGCCCATGCTGCGGGACGCAACCAGCGCCATGCGGAACTGGCGGCGGCTTTCGATGCCATGCTGCAGGATGGGCGCTGGCACGCTCTGGTGAAGAAGGGCGTGGTGGCACCGCTCGCCGAGGCCCAGGCCGGCGCGAAAAAGCGGCAGGCGACCGATACGGCGAAGACCCGTGTCGAATTTTTCACCCTGGTGCGGGGGGAATAAGCATGGCGCAGATCTTCGCCACGGAGAGTCTGGCTCCCGGTTTCGCCGATCCGGTCCATGACTCTCAAGCAAGCTTCCGCGCGGCGCTCGCGGCCTTCGCGCGGCCGGGACGGATCGAGCGGGTGCCGGTGTCGCCGGGGATCGCGGCTCCCGGCTCGCTCGGCAGGGCGGCGACGGCCTTCGCCCTGGCGCTTCTTGATCTCGATACCCCGCTTTGGCTTTCGCCTTCGATGAGCGGCGCCGCGGGCTATCTTCGGTTCCATTGCGGTTGCCCGGTTGTGGCGGAACCTCGCAAAGCGAGTTTCGCGATTGCCGGCGGCGACGTGCCGGCGCTCGACGGCTTTGACCTCGGCACCGACGAGTTCCCGGATCGAACGACGACGCTGATTATCTGCGTGGAGAGTCTGCGGACCGGAGGGGCGGTCACATTGTCCGGTCCCGGCATCCAGGAGACCGCGAGCCTATCCATAGAGGGGCTGCCCGCCGGCTTTTGGCAGCAGCGCGTGGAACTCCAGGCGATGTTTCCGCGCGGAGTCGATATCGTTTTTGCCTGCGGCGACGAGTTGGCGGCGCTGCCCCGCTCGACCCGGATCAAGGAGGCCTGAGCCATGTATGTCGCGGTCAAAGGCGGGGAACGGGCTATCGATGCGGCCCATGGAATGCTCGACCGGGCGCGGCGGGGCGATCCCAAGGTGCCGGAAATCTCGCTCGACCAGATCTCCGAGCAATTGGCCTTGTCCGTGGACCGGGTGATGACGGAAGGCTCGGTCTATGACCGGGAACTGGCGGCCCTGGCGATCAAGCAGGCGCGCGGCGATCTGGTAGAGGCGATCTTCCTGCTGCGGGCCTATCGCGCGACCTTGCCGAGATTGGCTGTCACCAAGCCGATCGAGACGGGCGGGGGCACGGTGCGGCGGCGCATCTCCGCGACCTTCAAGGATGTGCCGGGTGGGCAGGTCCTGGGTCCGACTTTCGACTACACCCACCGGCTCCTGGATTTCACGCTTGCGGCGGAGGGCCGAGCCCAAGTTCACCCGCCGGACGAGGCGACGGTAAGCCTCGATCCGACGCCCAGGGTTGCCGATGTTTTGAACCAGGAAGGGTTGATCGAAGCCATCCCCCAGGGCGACGAGCCCGACGGCGATGTCACGCGGGAACCGCTGAGGTTTCCGGCCTCGCGTTCGGTGCGACTGCAAAATCTCGCGCGGGGCGACGAGGGCTTTCTGCTGGCCATGGGTTATTCGACCCAGCGCGGCTATGGCCGCAACCATCCTTTCGCGGGCGAAATCCGGCTCTGCGATGTCGAGGTCGAGATTGTGCCGGAGGAACTCGGTTTTCCCGTGGTGATCGGCGAGATGACCGTCACCGAATGCGAGATGGTGAACCAATTCAAAGGCTCGGCGACCGTGCCCCCACAATTCACCCGGGGTTACGGTCTTGCCTTCGGCGAGAGCGAGCGCAAGGCCATGGCCATGGCGCTGGTGGACCGGGCGCTCCGGGCCGAGGAATTGGATGAAACCGTTTCCGCTCCCGCCCAGGACCAGGAATTCGTGCTCTATCATTCGGACAGCGTCGAAGCCTCAGGCTTCGTCCAGCATCTGAAGCTGCCGCATTACGTGGACTTCCAGGCGGAGCTGAATCTTGTCCGCCGGATGCGGGGGGAGGCTGCGGAATGATGGACGGGACCAGCGCGACCGCCGCCACGACCACCGGCTACAACTTCGCCTATCTCGACGAGCAGACGAAGCGGATGATCCGCCGCGCCATCCTGAAGGCGGTGGCGGTGCCGGGCTATCAGGTTCCCTTCGCCAGCCGCGAGATGCCGCTGCCCTATGGCTGGGGTACGGGCGGCATCCAGGTGACCGCCAGCATCATCGGCCAAGCGGATGTGTTGAAGGTGATCGATCAGGGGGCGGACGACACGACCAACGCCGTCTCGATCCGCAAATTCTTCGGCCGCACCACCGGCGTCGCCACCACCGAGCGCACCATCGAGGCGACCATCGTCCAGACCCGCCACCGGGTGCCGGAAACCAAGCTGCGCGACGACCAGATTATCGTTTATCAGGTCCCGGTGCCGGAGCCTCTGCGTTGGCTGGAGCCCCGGGAGGCCGAGACCCGAAAGATGCACGCGCTCTCCGAATACGGGCCGATGCATGTGAAGCTCTATGAGGACATCGCGCGCTATGGGCGGGTCACGACGGCTTACGATTATCCCGTGATGGTCGATGGCCGCTACCTGATGCGGCCCTCGCCGATCCCGAAGTTCGACAATCCGAAGCTGGACATGTGCCCGGCCTTGCAGCTCTTCGGCGCGGGACGTGAGAAGCGGATCTATGCGGTGCCGCCCTATACCTCGGTGAAGAGCCTCGATTTCGAGGACCATCCCTTCACCATCGAGAGCTGGGACGAGGCCTGCGCGATCTGCGGCTCCACGGAAAGCTTCCTCGACGAGGTGATCACCGACGACAAGGGCGGGCGCATGTTCGTCTGCTCCGATACCGATTATTGCGGCGAGCGGCGGAAGGAGAGCGGCGATGAGCCGGCTTGATCTCGCCGACGTCTCTCCGATTGCCGAGGAAGCGCCGCTCCTCGATGTCCAGGGGCTGACCAAGCTCTATGGCGGAAGGGTCGGCTGTGAGGACGTTTCCTTCCAGCTTTGGCCCGGCGAAGTGCTGGGCGTCGTGGGGGAATCGGGCTCGGGCAAAACGACGCTCTTGAATTGCCTCGCCGCGCGACTGGAACCTACATCGGGCACCATCCACTACCGGATGCGGGATGGCGAGATGGCCGACATCTTTGCGCTGTCGGAGCCCCGACGTCGGTTGCTCACCCGCACCGACTGGGGCTTCGTCCATCAGAATCCGCGTGACGGACTGCGGCTTTCGGTCAGCGCCGGGGCCAATGTGGGCGAGCGGCTCATGGCCGTCGGTGCACGGCACTACGGCGCGATCCGCGCGGCGGCCACGGATTGGCTCGACAAGGTAGAGATCGAGACCCAGCGCATCGACGACCTGCCCCGGGATTTCTCCGGCGGCATGCAGCAGCGGCTCCAGATCGCGCGCAATCTCGTCAGCAATCCGCGCCTTGTCTTCATGGACGAGCCGACCGGCGGGCTCGACGTGTCGGTCCAGGCGCGGTTGCTGGATCTCTTGCGCGGGCTGGTGCGCGACCTCGGCCTGGCGGCGGTGATCGTCACCCACGACCTGGGCGTGGCGCGGCTCCTGGCGCATCGGCTCATGGTCATGCGCGGCGGCGAGGTGGTGGAGAGCGGCCTCACCGATCAGGTGCTGGACGATCCGCAGCATCCCTATACCCAGCTTCTCGCTTCGGCGATCCTGCAGGCCTGACATGACCGAGCTTCTGCGCATCATCGATCTCGAAAAAGGCTTCACGCTTCATAACCAGGGCGGCACCCGTTTCGAGGTTTTGAACAACGTGAATTTCGCTATCGAGGCCGGCGAATGCGTCGCCCTCGACGGACCTTCCGGCGTTGGAAAATCGACCTTGATGCGAGCAATCTACGCCAATTACATGCCGCAGGCGGGCCACGTTCTGATCCGCCATGACGCGCAGATCGTGGATATGGTCGGTGCGCCGCCCCGGCTGGTGCTGGAGGTCCGGCGCAAGACACTCGGCTATGTGAGCCAATTCCTTCGTGCCGTGCCTCGTGTGTCGGCGTTGGATGTAGTGGCGGAACCGCTGCGCGCGCTCGGCACCGATATCGAGACCGCGCGGCAGCGGGCGGCGGATCTGCTCCAGCGGCTGAACATCCCGGAGCGGCTCTGGAAGCTCGCGCCCGCGACCTTCTCCGGTGGCGAGCAGCAGCGGGTCAATATCGCGCGAGGCTTTGCGGCGCCCTATCCGGTATTATTGCTTGACGAGCCCACGGCTTCGCTCGACGCGACGAACCGCAGCGCGGTCCAAGGCCTCATCGAGGAGGCGCGCAAACGCGGCGCCGCGATCCTCGGCATATTCCACGACCGGGAGGTGCGCGAGGCGCTGGCGACCCGGCTCTATCCGATGCAGACAGCGGAGACCGCATGAGACAGGAAACCATCATCACCAACGCCCGCATCGTCACCGCCGATGCGGTGATCGAGGGCACGCTCCGCATCAAGGACGGGGTGATCGTCGAGATCGCCGAGGGCGCGAGCCGGGCTTCGGACGCCGTCGATCTCGACGGGGATTACCTGATCCCCGGTCTCGTCGAACTCCATACCGACAATCTCGAAAAGCATTTCGTGCCGCGTCCCGGCGTGCGCTGGCCGGGCCTGGCGGCGGTAGTCGCCCATGACGCCCAGGTCGCGGCAGCGGGCATCACCACGGTTTATGACGCGGTGACGGTGGGGCAGACGGCGGCGGGCGGGGATCGGCTCGAACTCCTCCGAGAGATGGTCGGCACCATTGAAGCGGCCCAGAAGCAGGACACCCTCCGCATCTGCCATCGGCTCCATCTGCGCTGCGAAGTCAGCTATGAAAATTGCGCCGAGCTCTTCGAGACTTTCCTCGACAATTCGCTGCTCGACATGGCGTCGCTGATGGATCACACGCCGGGTCAGCGGCAGTTCACGACGCTGGAATCCTACCGCTATTACTACCAGAAGAAATACGCTTGGTCGGACGACGAGTTCAGCAAATTCGCGGTCAAGCAGCAGGCCGCCCACGAGCAGTATGCCGGCCGCAATCGGAAGGCCATCGTGGCGATGGCGAAGGATCGCGGGCTGACCCTCGCAAGCCACGACGACGCCACCCTGGATCATGTGAACGAGGCGATTTCCGAGGGCATGGCGATCGCCGAATTCCCGACCACCTTCGAAGCGGCCGAAGCGTCTCACAGTGCCGGGCTCCAGGTCTTGATGGGCGCGCCCAACGTGGTGCGGGGCAAGTCCCATTCCGGGAACCTTTCGAGCCGGGATCTCGCGGATCGCCGGATGCTAGATATCATCTCGTCGGATTATATGCCGGTCAGTCTCGTCCACGCGGCTTTCCTGCTCGGGGAGTCGGGGGCGGGCTTCACCCTCTCCGAGGGCATCGCCATGGCGAGCAAGACGCCAGCCCGCGCGGTGGGGATCACGGATCGCGGCGAGATCGCCGTGGGTCAGCGCGCCGACCTTGCCCAGGTGCGGAAGATCGATGGGCTGCCGCTGGTCCGCCAGGTCTGGCGGGACGCCGTCCGGGTCATCTGAAGGGGAGGGTTCCATGGCTGTGGATATCGATACGCTGCTCGATCTGGTCGAGCGCAAGGCCGAGGTTCAATATGGCGGGGAGCGCATCTCCCATCGCGAACATGCGATCCAGACGGCCTATCTCGCCGAACAGGCGGGATCGAGCCCGGCGCTCATCGCAGCCTGCCTGCTCCATGACATCGGGCACCTTTTGCATAAGGAGGGCCTCGCCCCGGCGCTGCGCGGCATCGACAGCAAGCATGAGGTGATCGGGGGCAAGCAGCTCATGGATGTTCTGGGGCCGGATGTCGCCTACCCGATCTGGCTTCATGTGGACGCCAAGCGCTATCTCTGCGCCACCGACAGGGATTATTTCGGGCTTCTGTCTCCGGTTTCGGTGCGGAGCCTGGAACTGCAGGGCGGCCCCTTCTCAGAGGCGGAAGCCGAGGCGTTTATCGCCAAACCCTATGCCGAGGACGCGGCGAAGCTTCGCCGCTGGGACGACCAGGCGAAGGTCCCCGATCTGAAGACCCCGCCCTTCGCCCATTTCCGCCGCTATGTGGAAGAGGTGAGGGCGGCCGGCCCCGGTGCAAAGTCCTTCTCAGCCCCCTGGGGGGAGAAGGATTTAGGATGAGGTGGGGCGAGGGCGCTGAGGCGCCGGAGCATCTCGCCGGTGGCAGGGCCACCTCACCCAACCCTCTCCCCCAAGGGACGGAGAGGGCTCTAGCGAGAAGGGGCGGGAGGCTTAAACCGTCGCCGGTTCCCGGACCCGCTTCGTCTTCTGCGGATAGATCCGCCAATAAAGGTCGAACTGCTCGTCGCCGCTCATATAGGGCACGAAATCCGGGGCGGGGGTGCCGACCAGCGGCTCGATCATCGTGTAGTAGTTCGGGTTCACGAAGGTCGGGACCGAATAGCGGTCGAGGCCGGAGCGGTTGATCACCCGATGCGGCGTCGACGAGAAGCGGCCATTCGACCAGATCTGCATCATATTGCCGAGATTGATCACATAGGCGCCCTTGATCGGGGGGACGCCGACCCATTCGCCGCTCTTGTTCATGATCTCGAGCCCGCCCACATCGTCCTGCCAGAGAATCGTGAAGGCCCCTGAATCGGAATGGGCGGTGACCCCGATCTCCTTGTCGTGCTCGACCACGGCCTGGGGCGGGTAGTGATTGACCTTCAGCATCATCATCGGGTCGCGGAACATCTCGGTGAAGAAGTCCGGGGCCTTGCCCATGGCCAGCGCGAAAGCGGGCAGCATCGACATGCCGAGCTTCTCGGTCAGGGGGAAATAATCCTCGAAGGCCTTGCGGAAGCCGGGCCGGCTCGAAGGCCACAGGTTCGGTCCGTCCATGGGGCAAGCGCTTTCGGGCTTGTCATGGAACATGATGAAGGCTTCCTGGTGGATCTCGCCCGAGGTCTGCTCGCCCTTGTACTTGAGCGGGAGATAGCCTCGGAACTGCGGCGAGTTCGAGATCGCGATCTCGTTCCGCTCTTCCAGCGGCAGGGCGAAGAAGGGTGCGGATTCAGCGATGACCCGCTCGATGGCGGCATCGGAAACGCCATGATTCACCACCTGCATGAAGCCGACTTCGGTACACGCCTTGGCGATCGCGTCGACCGTCGACTTGGCTTTTACCGGCCCGTCTTTCAGCAAGGGGCCGAGGTCGATCACCGGAACTTCCGCGAAATCCAACCGCCGTGAAGGAGGGAGTGCCATCTTTAATCTCCAGGAACTGAATTTAGACGGAGTCTAGGGATGGACGGCCCCATGTCAATCGCGTGAAATGTCACTTCCCAGTGTCAAAGGGGCTGGTCGTAAGGAAAAAGCTACGGTAGATTGTATGTAATCTACCGAACCGGGGGAATTTGGACGATGGGCAGGGCTGCGGGCAGCGTCAGGGCTGTGTCATTGAAGGTGGTGGACGGGGGCGCAGCGGAGGTCCCAAGCCGTATCGTCCGCCATCCCTTGCCCTTGCAGGTGGTGGCCCGTCTTCGGCAGGAAATCGTCGCCGGCGAATGGGCGCCCGGCGAGCGGGTGACGGAACAGCTTCTGACCGAACGTTATGGCGTGTCCCGGACGCCGCTGCGGGAAGCGCTGAAAACCGTCGAGGCCGAGGGGTTGCTCATCCTGCTGCCCAATCGCGGCGCGGTGATTACCGAACCCACTATCGAGGATACCGAGGACAAGCTTCGCGTGCTGGGGACGCTCGAAGCGATGGCCGCGGGCCTGGCCTGCGTCCGTGCGAGCGATGCGGAGATCGCGGCACTCGTGAAACTTCACAAGCGCATGGCGGATGCGCATAAGCGGCGGCAGGCGACCCGCTATTTCGACCTCAACGACCAGGTGCACGCAGCCCTGATCGAGGCGGCTCACAGCCGGACGCTCACGGATCTCGCGACCAGCCTGAACCGTCATATCCGCCGGGCGCGACTGATCGCCAATTTCCGCGAAACCCTGAACGATCATTCCAAGGCCGAGCACGAAGCGATTATTGCCGCCCTGGTGGCCCGCGACGAAACCGCCGCCAAGCGGGCGATCGAGCAGCACAGGAAATCCGTGCTGACCAAGCTCATGACCTCGGCGGCGACGATCGCGGCTGTCAGATAAAGGCCTTGCGGAGCTGGGCCGAGGCCACGTCGAAGGCAGTCACGGTCAGGATGATGAAGATCATCGCCGCCGTCGTCTGGGCGTAGTGGAAGGACCGGATCACTTCCCAGAGCACGACGCCGATCCCGCCGGCTCCGACGATCCCGACCACAGTCGCGGCGCGGATATTCGATTCGAAGCGGTAGAGCGCGAAGGAAATCCAGAGCGGCAGCACCTGGGGCAGGATGCCGTAGACGATCTCGCCCAGGGCGCTGGCCCCGGTGGAGCGGATGCCCTCCACGGGTCCGGGATCGCAGGCCTCGATGGCTTCGGAGAAGAGCTTCGCCAGGATGCCGGTCGTATGGACGAAGAGGGCGAGCACGCCCGTGAAGGGGCCAAGGCCCACCGTCGTCACGAAGAGCAGCGCCCAGACCATCTCGTTGATCGAGCGTAAGGCGTCCATGACCCGGCGCACCGGCTGATAGACCCACCAGGGCACGACGTTGGACGAGGAAAGGATCCCGAGCGGGATCGCCAGGACCACCGCGAGGGCGGTGCCCCAGATGGCGATCTGCACGGTAATCACCATTTCCTGGAGATAGAGCCTCCAGTCGTGAAAATCGGGCGGGAAGAAGTCCTTGGCAAAGGTGAGCATATTGCCGCTGCCGCGCAGGAATTCGAGCGGGCGCATCTCGGCACCTTCCCAGGCCCAGGCCAGCACGCCGAAGATGGCGGCCCAACTCAGGAGCTTCACCACGGAGGTCCTGAGATCCCGGCGCGGCGGCTCCAGGCTTGCTTGGGCGGCGGTCATGGATCTATCCGGCAAGATGGAAAAACCCTCCCCGGTGAGCCGGGGAGGGCTGTTCCTTGGTCACGAACCCTGAGCCTGCTTGTCGAGTTCGGCGAGCTTCGCGTCGAACTCCGCGAGTTTCGCCTTCTTCGCGTCGGCCGCCAGGCTCTCGTCGTTGGCAACCTTGGTCCGGTCGCGGAAGAGTTCGAGCTGACGGATCGGAATCAGCTGGCGGTCGGAGGATTCCTTGAAAGGACCCCAGCGCATGCCGTTAAGGACTTCCTTCGCATGATGCACTTCCTCGGGCGTGCCCTTGACCCCGTAATTCGCGAAGAAGATCTTGAGCTTCGCCTTCACGTCATCCGGCAGGTCCTTGCGCCAGACGATCGGATCGTTCGGGATGATCGGCGATTTCCAGAGGATCCGGACTTCCTTGAATTTCTCCGGGGCGTTCTTCTCGGTGAAGGAGAGCTGCTCCGTGTTGTTCGTGGCGGCGTCGAGCTGCTTGTTGGCGACCGCCAGGATGTTGGTTTCGTGATTGGCCGTCACCATCCGCTTGAAGGCGGTCTTGGGATCGACGTTGTTCTTGGCGAAGACGTAATAGCTCGGAACCAGGAAGCCCGAAGTCGAATTCGGATCGCCATTGCCGAAGGTGTAGCTCTTGCCGTTCTTCAGCAGGTCCTCGAGCGTTTTGATCTCGCTGTCGCGATGGACCAGGATCACCGAGTAATAGCCCGCCGTGCCGTCCGCGGAAGTGCTCTGGACGAAGACCTGGCCATCGGCGCGGTCAACGGCTTCCATGGCCGACTTGTTGCCGTACCAAGCGAGTTGGACCTTGCCGAAGCGCATGCCTTCGATGATGCCGGCATAGTCGGTGGCATAAGCGGCCTTGATCGGCATGCCGATCGATTTCTGCAGGTCTTCGATGAAAGGCTCCCACTTGGTGCGGAGCGCCTGGGAGCTTTCCGTCGAGATCACGCCGAAGGTCAATTCCTTCGGGGCGTCGGCCGCGTTAGCGACCGTCACGCTCAGCGCGACGAGGCCGCCGGCCAGCAATGCTTTCTGGAACATCGTAATTCCCCTCTGGGTGGGTTTTGAAAGTCAGACGTTGACGGTGCCGAGCCGGAAGGCTTCGGCGGGTTGCCGCGACCGTTCGGCGGCGCGGGGCGGCGCCTCGCGGACCGGGGTGCTGGTCGGCAGCGCGAAATCGAGTTCCGCGCCATAGATGTCCCGCAGCAGGGCGGGCGTCAGTTCCTCGGGCGTGCCGTCGAAGACGATGGCGCCTTCGCGCAGCGCCACGACCCGCCGGCAATAGCGCGTCGCGTAATCGACCTGATGGAGCGTCACAAGAACCGTGACCCCGTCCTCGCGGTTGATCTGGGCCAGGATCTCCATGACGCGGCGCGCGGATTCGGGATCGAGGGAGGCGATCGGCTCATCGGCGAGAATGACCTGTGCGCCCTGGACCAGGGTCCGGGCGATGGCCGCCCGCTGCTGCTGGCCGCCGGAAAGGGTCGAAGCGCGCTGTCCCGCGATCTCGGAAATCCCGACCCGGGCGAGCGCCACCATGGCGGCGCGCTTCTCCTGATCGGTCCAAAGCGAGAGAAGCCCGCGCCAGGTCGAGGCCTGCCCCAATCTTCCGGCGAGCACATTGCCCAATACGGAGAGGCGACCGACCAGATTGAATTGCTGGAAGACGAAACCGATACGGCTGCGCCTCTCGCGCACGCCCCTGACGAGGCGGCCGCCCTGTTGGATCGGTTGGCCGCCGACCGAAACCCAGGCGCGTTGGCAGCGGTCGCCGGTCACGAGGCCGGAGACATGGCGCAGCAAGGTCGACTTCCCGGACCCTGAAGGCCCGATGAGCGCCACCATCTCGCCGGGAGCGACATTGAGGGACAGATCGTTGAGGGCTTTGCGGGGCTGCTTGCCGCGCTGAGGTGCGAAAGTCTTGTCGAGATGGGCGATTTGGATCGCTGGCGGCATCGCGCTGGGGCTTTCTGCGAGTGGGGACTGGACCCTCACTAAACCCCTGGCGTGACTCCGGGATTACCCTTTCATGACGATCATGTTGCGCTCCCTCGCGGGCGCTTGCGCAATCCCTCGGCGAACGGCACCTTGGACGCATGATGGAACGTTTCGGCCTCTATTTTGCCCCGGCGGAGGGCACCCCTCTCGACCGCTTCGGCAGCGCCTGGCTCGGGCGCAGCGCCTGGACAGGCGCCTCCCTGGAGCCACCTGGGATCCAGGGTTTCACGGTCGAGGAAATTCAGGGGATCACCGGATCTCCACGCCGCTACGGCTTTCACGCCACGCTGAAGCCTCCCTTCGCGCTGGCGCCGGGACGGACGCTATCGGAACTGGTCGAGGCGGTGTCCGCCTTCGCCGCCGGACGACCGGCGTTCCGGATCGCACCCCTGCGGGTGAAGGCGGTCGGGTGTTTCATCGCCTTGGTCCCCTCGGCGCATGAATCGGAGCTTCACGCCTTGGCCGATGCCTGCGTCGAGCGGTTTGACGCCTTTCGGGCACCGCCCTCGGAGGCCGAGACCGCCAAGCGCAAGCGCGCGACGCTCACCCCCCGGCAGGAGGAGCATCTGACGCGCTGGGGCTATCCATATGTCTTCGACACTTTCCGTTTCCACATGACGCTGACGGATTCGCTGGAGGAGGGGATTCGCGACCGGGCGCTCTCCGCCCTGGTCCCGCTGGCCGAGCCTTATTGCCGCGATCCGCTCCCGATCGACGGCGTCACGCTCTTCCACGAACCGTCGCCCGGCGCGGATTTTCGCATCCTGCAGCGCTTCCCTTTGACGGGATGAGCGATGACGAAGCGGGTCGTGGAACTGCCGCCCGAACCTAAAGCCGCATCCCGCGCTCTGGATAGGGGACGTTATCGATGATGCGCCGGTAGGAAAGACGGGTCAGGTCTAGGGTCTCGTAGCGTCCCTTGAGGATCAGTTCCGCCAGGGCTCGCCCTCCGGCTGGAGCATGCTGGAGGCCATGGCCCGAATCGCCGATCGCCACCAAGAAGTTCTCGGCCCCGCCGATCCAGGGGCCGAGGATCATGTTTCCGTCGAAGGTGTTCTGCGAATAGTGACAGGCCCAGGAGCTTTTGACCTTCAACCGCTCGAAGGCGGGAACCCGGCTGGCGATGCCCGGCCAGAGCCGCTCCTCGAACCACTCGTGATGCACATCCCAGGAAAACTGGCCGATCCGTTCCGGATCTCCGATACCGGCGAGATAGCCCTTTCCCTCCGGCCGAAACCCCGCCCCGAAATGGTCGCGGACCAGCGGGAAAGGTTCGAGCGTCACATCCGTCTCGAAGTAGAATTGCTGACGGGGAAGGGGAGCGACCGGGACCTTCATTCCGACCATCTCGCAGAGCACCGGACCCCAGGCCCCGGCTGCGTTCAGGAAGATATCGGCCTCGATGCGTCCGCCGTCGGCAAGCCGAACGGCGGAAATTTTGTTCCCGTCCCGCTCGATGCCGGTCACTTCCGCCTGGCGGTAGGTGGCGCCCAGCGCCTTCACCTTGCGGAAAAGTCCGGTGAGGGCTCCCCAGGGATCGATCCAGCCGTCGCCCGGCGACCAGGCGGCGCAGGCGATGTCGTCGGCGACCATCGATGGCCATTGCCGCTTGACCGCCGCGCTGTCCAGCAATCGCACGTCGCAACCGAGCGAGGATTGAATGCGGAAATTCTCTTCCATGTCGGCGCTCTGCTCCGCCGAGCCGGCCGTGAAGAGATAGCCATTCCGGTGGAAGGCGAGGGGAAGGGGGTTTTCTTCGAGGCCCATGAGTTCGGCGAAGTTGCCGTAGAACTCATGGCCGTATTGCGACATGCGGATGCTCTCCTCCTGGGAGAAGAGGATGCGCACCCCGGCCGTCGAAAGCGCCGAAGCCGCATGTTCGAAGGTCGCGTCTCGCTCCACGATGGTGACGCGCACGCCGGGATCGCGGCTCAGGAGATGATAGGCGGTCGCGCATCCCCAGAGGGCGCCACCGACGATCAGGACATCGCAGCGTTCCGCCACGGCTTTCTCCTAGAAACTCTACCTGAAATAGAGAGATTAACGGGAATTTCTAGGTTAACGGAAGGAACTTACGGCCTATATCCGTCCGTCAAAGCCTGAAGAAAAGCAACGATGTCATCGACTTCGCCTTCGGTCAATGCGGGCGGGTCGCCGGGCTTCCGATCGAAGGGCGGCTCCAGGTTGATGTTCTCCCGATAGGTCTCCGGCAGGTCGTCGTATCGGCGGATCGAACCGTCGGGCGCCTTCGGATACCAGCGCCCCGGATTGGTGTCGCGATCCGCATAGAAAGCGACCGCCTCGCGCAGGGTATGGAAGACCCCGTTGTGGAAGAAGGATCCCCGCAGCGCGACATTCCGCAGGGTCGGGGCCTTGAACATCCCGCAGTATTCGGGGTGATCCTTCATGTCGCTGCGATAGGGGCCGCAGAGGCCAAGGTCGTGGTAGGCGGGATCGGCGTTGGCTGGGATCGCCGGGTTGCGAGGGACGGCCAGCGCCGCAAAACCATAATCGGTGAATTGCGGCGGCGTGCCGTCGGGGCTCCGCGCGCTCAGATGGCAATGGGCGCAGTTCCCCTTGGCGGGTTCGTCGAAGAGGGCGAGGCCCCGGGCCTCTTCCGCGGAGAGCGTCGCGTTGCCGGCGAGAAAAGCGTCGTATTTGCTCGAATAGGGAAAGAACTCGGCGGGTGTCTGTTCATAGGCCTCCAGAGCCTGGAGGATGATGTCGAAGACCTTGTCCGTATCGTTCAGCGAGCGGTTCCCCATAGCTTTCTTGAGAAGCGGCAGGGAGGGGGATCGCTTGACCGCCCGCACCACGGAAGCGGCATCGGGATTGGCCATCTCGTTATCGGCGAGGAGGGGCAGCCGGGCCTGGATCCTTCCACGGTCCATCCGCCCGTCCCAGGTGAGGCCGCCGGTCGGGCCGTTGTCGACGCTGCCGTCGGCTTCGTCGTCGGAATCGTAATAATGCTCGCGGAACTGGGGCGTGACCTGGATATAGCGCAGCGACGGCGCGGCGCGCACGCCCGGCTGGTTAAGGTCGGCGCCTCCCAGTTGGACCGAAAGCGAGTTGGGCGGACCGAAGGCGCGGGCCGGATCATGGCACGACGCGCAGGAGAGTTTCCCGGAGGCGGAAAGCGTCGGATCGGAAAAAAGCTGCCGGCCCAGGTCCCGCAGGATGCTCACCTGGCGATTGACTTGCGCCCGCGACATGACTTCCGCCCGGGCATCGCCGGTCGCCAGCAGAAGCGCGCAGGAAAGCAGAAGAAGAAGCTTCCGGATCATCGCCCAAGCATGGCGCAGCCCGTTCGGACCCGCCAGCGCGAAACCTGCATGACGGATCCCCGGATGTCCTACACAATAGTGTCATAACTCGGCGTGTAGTGTCCCGCACCTGCCCCCATCGGTCTCAGGAGCCGCTATGACAAGAATCTTTAAATTCGCTGCGATGCTCGTGGCCGGAACCATCCTCACGGCGCCCGCTGGGGCCGCCGACGCGCCCGCGAAGAAGCGACCGGGGCTCGAACAGATCCAGACGGTCGTGGTGATCTATGCCGAGAACCGCAGCTTCGACAATCTCTATGGGAGTTTCCCGGGAGCCAATGGGATCCAGGGGGTCACTCGCGGGAAATACCTCCAGCGCGACCGGGACGGAAAGCCGCTCAAGGAATTGCCGCCGATCTGGGAAAGCCTCACCGCCAAGGGCGTCAAGCCCGAAGTCACCGAGGCGCAGACCCAGCATCTCGCCAACAAGCCCTTCGCCATCGACGACAAGAAGGGCTTCAACACGCCGCTCGATCTGGCGACCCGGGATTTGTGGCATCTCTTCTACCAGAACCAGATGCAGATCAACGGCGGCAAGAACGACATGTTCGCGGCCTATGCCAATTCCGGCGGGCTCGTCATGGGCCACTACAATACGAACGCCAGGAACCTGCCGCTCTGGAAGATCGGGCAGAAATATGTGCTGGCGGATAATTTCTACATGGCGGCCTTCGGAGGATCCTTCCTCAATCACATCTGGCTGGCCTGCGCCTGCACGCCGAAATATCCCAATGCGGACCAGAGCCCGGCCAAGGGCCAGATCGCTGAAGTCACGCCGGACGGCAAGGCTCTGGTGATGGCCGCCAATTCACCGAGATCGGCCCTCGACGGCGCACCTAAGTTCGCGCGGGAAGGCACGCTGACGCCCGACTTCTATGCCGTCAATACGATGCAGCCGCCCTATCAGCCGAGCGCCAACAAGCCGCCCGAGGGGGGGGATACGGCGCTCGCGGATCCCAAGATCGCGACGACCCTGCCGCCCCAGACCGACCAGACCATCGGCGATCTTCTCAGCGCCAAGGGCGTCAACTGGGCCTGGTACAGCGGCGCGTGGCAGGCGGTGCTCGACGGCAAGAACGCCTCGCCGGTCCCGAACTTCCAGTTCCACCACCAGCCCTTCAACTATTTCGCCAATTACGCGCCGGGCAAGCCTGCGCGGGCGGAGCATCTGAAGGACGGCGGGATGGACGGCGTTGAATTCATCAAGGCGATCGATGCGGGATCGCTGCCCGCAGTCACCTTCTACAAGCCCCAGGGGAACCTCAACGAGCATGCGGGCTATGCCGCGGTTCTCAGCGGCGACCAGCATATCGCCGATGTCATCGCGCATCTCCAGAAGAGCCCGCAATGGGCGCATATGCTGGTTGTCGTGACCTATGACGAGAACGGCGGCTTCTGGGATCACGCGGCCCCGCCCAAGGCCGATCGCTGGGGTCCCGGCTCGCGCGTGCCGGCGCTCATCGTTTCGCCCTTCGCCAAGCGCGGCTTCGTCGATCACACGCAATACGACACGACCTCGATCCTGCGCTTCATCACCAAGCGCTTCGATCTGCCGGCTCTGCCGGGGATCACCGTGCGGGATGCGGCGCTCAAGGCCAATGGGCAGAAGCCGCTGGGCGATCTGACCAACGCGCTGACCCTGGGCAAGAGCTGACGCCTAGCGCTGGGCTCCGCTTTTCATCCGTCGCCAGGCAAGCGCGGCGAGATAAAGGGCGGAGCCGAGCGTGGCGATCCAGAAGCTCGGCGGCCAGTCGGTGACATAGGCGAGCGCGATCCCGCTCCAGGTCGCGCCCACCGCCAGCAGCACCGACAGGAGCACGCCGCGTTTCAGGCTCGACGTGAGCTGCAGGGCGGCGGCGGCCGGGCCGATCATCAGGGCGAAGACGAGCAGGATGCCGACCACCTGCACGGCCTCCGCGACGGCTATCCCGACGATCAGCAGGAACAGCACCGAGACGAGGCGCAGCGACAGGCCCTTGGCTTCCGCAAGCTCCGGTTCCAGGGTCGCAAAGATGAGGGGGCGCGAGATCGCCGCCAGGGCCAGCAGGCTTGCAATCCCAAGCGCCGCCAGCGCCGCGAGATCCGTCCGGCTTACCCCGAAGACGTTGCCGAAGAGAAGCGCCGTCGCCTGGGAGGCGGAACTCGTATAGAGGTTGAGAAACAAGACGCCGAGTCCGAGCGACAGCGTCAGGATCACGCCGACCGCCACATCCCGTCCCCTGAGTTTTTCGCCCAGCAGACCCATGGCGCCGCTCGCCGCCAGGGTGAAGCCCAAGAGTCCCCAGAAGGGCGGGATGCCGACCAGCAGCGCGCCGGTCGCGCCTGCGAAACCGACATGGGACAAGGCGTGGCCCGCGAAGGCGAGGTTCCGCAGCACCAGGAAATAGCCCACCGCGCCCGCGACCAGGGCCACCGCGAACCCCGCCCCGAAGGCGAGGCGCATGAAATCGTAATCAAGCATGGTCGTGGTTGTGATCGTCGTGGTTGTGGTCATGCCCGTCGTGGCGATGGGCATCCGCTTCGATCTCGCCGTGGGCGGAGACGACCAGGATCCGGCCGCCGATCCGAAGGACCTCGATCGGCGCGCCATAGAGTTGCGACAGGACCTCTCCGGTGACGACCTCCTCGACCGATCCCAGAGCGGCGCGACCGCTGCCCAGATAAAGCACGCGATCCATGGCGGGGAGGAGGGGGTTCAACTCATGGGCGGTGAAAAGCACCGCGATGCCCAGCTGGCGCTGCACCCGCCGCACGAGATCGACGACGTTTCGCTGGTAACGCGGGTCGAGGCTGATGAGCGGCTCGTCGAGCAGCAGGAGCTTGGGCTTGCCCAGCAGCGCCTGGGCCAGGAGGAGCCTCTGCCGCTCGCCGCCGGACATGTCGGAAAGCGGGCGGCGGGCAAGTTCCCGCGCCTCCACCGTTTCCAGTGCCCAGTCGATTTCGCGTCGCCCTTCAGCCCCCAGGATCGGCAGGCCCCAGCGCGTGCCCTCATAGGCGCTGGCGACGAAATCCCGCCCGTTGAGCCCGAGGTTCGACGCGGCGGACCGCTTTTGCGGGAGATAGCCGATCCGGGCGCCGTTTCGCGGCGCTTCGCCGAAGACCTGGATCGTGCCCGCCGTTGGTCGCAGAAGCCCCAGGATCGCCCGCAGCAAGGTCGTCTTGCCAGCGCCATTGGGGCCGAAGACGCCGATGAATTCACCCGCTTCGATCGTGGCGCCGACCCGGGAGAGAACGGTTCTTCCACCCTGGCGGAGCGTTACGCCCTGAAGCTCGATGGCGTTCATGGGGAGGCCTTCATGGCGCGGCCAGGGCCGTTTCGAGCGATTGGAGCTGCGACAGCATCCAATCCTGATAGCGCTGGTCCTGGGGCGCCATTTCCCCCACGCCGACAACGGGTACACCAGCCTCCCGAGCGAGCGCCTCCATTCGGTCGGTCAGCCCCTGGCTCGTCTGGTTATTGTGGATAAGGACCTTGACGGCGCGGGCCTTCAGATCTCTCTGAAAAGCCGCGACATCCGAGGCGCGGGGCTCGGTTCCGTTCATGACCGCGAGCTGGAAGCGCTCGTTGCGCATCTTGAGACCCAGGGCCTCGGCCATGTAGCCGAAGATCGGCTCGGTCGCCGTGACAGAGGTCCCCGCATAGGTTTTCTTCAAGGCGGCGATTTTGTCGGCAAGCTTGCCGAACGACGCCTCGAAACCCGCCAGCCGCCTTCGATAACCGGCCTCCTGGGCGGGGTCCTGTGCCGCGAGGGCGGCGGCGAGCGCCTTTGCCAGGGCGGGCATGGCGGCGGGGTCGTACCAGAAGTGCGGGTTGTCCCCGGTCTTGCGATGGAGGACGGCGGCGATCTCGATCACCGTCCGATGGGGAGTGGGGGCGGCGTCCAGCAGCCGCGCCATCCAAGGATCATAGCCCGCCCCGTTGAGGATCACGATGCGCGCCGCCGAGACATGACGCGCGGCCGACGCATTGGCCTCGAAAAGATGAGGATCCTGGTCCGGGCTGGCGAGGATGCTGACCACGCTTACGTCGGGGCCGCCGATCTGGGTCGCGATATCGCCGTAGACGTTCTCGGCGGCGACGATCCGCAGTGGCTCCGCCAGCGCCGGCGCCGCGAGGCTCAGCAGAAGTCCGGCAATGAGTGAAAGGCGCGCCCGCATGGTTCCGTCCGGCAGAAGGCGCCGCACGCGCCCGAAAGCGCGATGTTATATAGTAACATTTCCGGACAAGAAAGCGGCCCCGAACGGGGATCCGCTCGGGGCCGGTCAAGGGCGGAACAGGTCGGACGGACCTTAGTCGAATTGGGCGCGGCGCCACTTCACGGCGGCGGCGACACCCTGCGTCTGGGAAATCTCCTTGAACTTGGTGCCGACCTCGGTCGTGGCGGCATAGAGCGGTGCCACCACATCGACCGCGCCCAGCATCGCGTTCATGAAGCCAGCGGCGTCGGCGCCCCGATTGATTGCGAGCTTGGTCATCACGAGGGCTTCCGGCGCGATGAGCGTCAGGCGCTTGGCGTATTTGAGCGCCGCTTCCTCGAAGCCTTCGGTCGGCACGATCTTGTTGATCATGCCCAGCCGCAGGGCTTCCTCGGCATCGATGGTATCGCCGAAATAGGTGAGTTCGCGGGCCTTCTTGAAGCCGATCATCCAGCGCATGACAAAGCCGGGGCCGGTGCCGCCGAAACGCGACTCGGGCTCGCCGAACTTGGCGTTGTCGGAGGCGATGGTGAGATCGCAGAACATGGCGAGCTGGCAGCCGAAGCCTAGCGCATGGCCCTTCACGGCAGCGATCACGGGCTTCTTCAAGTACCAGGGGCTGATCGCGAACTTGATGCTCTTGCTCAGATGCGCATGGGTCTTGATGGCGTCGCCCTTGCGCTCGGCCGCGTCGGGATCGCCGCTCAGGTCATAGCCGGCGCAGAAGCTGCGGCCCGCGCCACGCAGCAGCACGACGGAGGTATTGGGATCCTCCTCGGCGCGCGCGAAATTCTCGGTCAGGGACGCCTTGAGCGCCGCGTTCAAGGAATTGAGCTTATCCGGCCTGTTCATCGTGATGATGCTGACCTTGTCATCGACCTCGTAAAGCGACGTTTCTTCAGACATTTCCGTTCCCTCGTTTATTGAGCCGCCGCACTATAGCGCGGCCAGAATTGTTTACAATGCGCGCAGGTCTATGGCGCGCATTTCGGATGCGTTCTCACCCATCATCAAAATTCGTCATCCCCAGACTTGATCGGGGGATCTTTCTCCGCAGAGCACCGAAAAAGATGGCCTATCGGTAAAGCGAAGCTTCACCTGTCGGCAGCGGAAGCTTTGCTTCCGCGAGAGACGGGTCAAGTCCGGCCATGACGATAAGACAAGGAGTTTAAGTTACCTGCTATCGCTCCAGGATGGCGCGGAGGAACTGCCGGGTCCGGGGGTTCTGCGGGTCTTTCAGGACTTCCTTGGGCGGGCCTTGCTCGACGATCTTGCCCTGGTCGAACATCAGGACCCGGTCGGCGATATCCTCGGCGAAGCTGATCTCGTGGGTGACGATCAGCATGGACATGTCGCCATGATGGGCGAGGTCCC